>NZ_JASHKT010000002.1:0-578168 GCF_030056855.1 Rhodococcus sp. IEGM 1354 | reverse complement strand
GGCACTGACATTCATCGACACACTGTTGAGTTCTCAAAGAACACGCACACACCATTCACCTCCGAGATGATCTCGTCGGTGTCCGGGGCAACCGTTCCAGCTTAGATCGGATGTTCAGCCTCAGTCAAACTGGCCTTCCATCCGCGGCTCCGACCTGACCGTGGTCGTGTCCGAACCAGATTGTGTAGAGCGCGTGTCCGCTTCGCTCAGGCCTTGCGGTCTGCGCTGGCGTCCGTGTCGCTCTGACTTGGACAAAGTTACGCCCCGGATAACAACGCGTCAAATCCCCAGGTCGTTCGGACACAATCGATGTGAACAGCCTGGTCGCGCTCGGTGAATTGCCCCTCGTGCGGATGTCCAAACCAAATTACATCAATGTGACTCCGGCCACTGGCCGATTCCGGATTCAGCGAGCCACTCGTGCTCCCGCGAAGTTTCGCTTCCCGCGCCGAACGACCAACCATTGCCCGTGCAGGAGATCGTCGCTCGACGGTGTCCAGTTCTCGTCGGCGATCTTGACGTTGTTCACCGCTGCCCCGCCCTCTTTGACCGCCCGGCGAGCAGCACCCTTGCTCTCGCTCAACCCCGTCGCGACAAGAAGGTCGACGATCGTGTTCGGAGCACCCACCTCGATGTCGGCCACCGATGCCTCGTGCAACGCCGCTGCCAGAGTCTTCTCGTCGAGGTCGGTGAGCTCTGCCCGCCCGAACAGCGCTTGGCTGGCGAGCTCGACCGAGCGAGTCGCCTCTTCACCGTGAACCAGAGTCGTCATCTCCGCTGCCAGTCGCTTCTGCGCTTCTCGGGCGTGCGGTCGTTCCTCGGTTGCGGTCTCCAATTCGGCCAGTTCGTCCTGGGAGAGGAAGGTGAACCAGCGCAAGTACTTGACCACATCGGCGTCACCGGTATTCACGAAGTACTGGTACCAGGCGTACGGGCTGGTCATCTCGGGGTCCAACCAGAGACTGCCTCCACCGGTGGACTTACCGAACTTCTTGCCGTCCGACGACGTGACCAGGGGAACGGTCAGCGCGTGAACTTGTTCGGCGTCCTGCCGACGATTCAGTTCCACGCCGGCGATGATGTTGCCCCACTGATCCGATCCACCGATCTGCAGACTGCAGCCGTACTCCCGGCGCAACTGGACGTAATCGTTGGCCTGCAACAGCATGTAGCTGAACTCGGTGTACGACATGCCGTCGCCCTCGAGCCGAGTCTTGACCGTCTCGCGCGCGAGCATGACGTTGATCGAGAAGTGTTTGCCGACGTCTCGGAGGAAGTCGATGGTGGACAACTCCCCCGTCCAGGACAGGTTGTTCACCACCACGCCACCGGTAGGTCCGTCGTCCAGGTCTACGAACCGTTCGAGCTGACCCCGGATACGCGATGCCCATTCGGTGACAACCTCACGGGAATTCATGGTTCGCTCCCCCACATCGCGAGGATCACCGATCAGTCCGGTTGCGCCGCCCGCAAGAATGATCGGCCGATGACCGGCCCGCTGGAAGCGCTTCAAGGCAAGTAGTGGAACCAGGTGGCCGGCGTGGAGCGAGGGTCCGGTCGGGTCGAAACCGGAGTACAACGTGATCGGCCCGTCCGAGGTGGCCTTCTTCAGTGCTTCCACGTCGGTGGACTGCGCGATCAGCCCGCGCCAGGTCAATTCGTCGATGATGTTCTCGCTCACGACGTCGATCTTCCCGCATGCACTTGTCGCCGCCTCGTTCAGCCCTCACGCAAGCCAGGCTGGGGAGCCCGGGGACTGCGCCGGTAGTTCGACACTGCAGGCGAGGCCGGTAGCCAGAAACGCCACGGTCTGTCGGCGGCCACGCTCACACCCACGCGTGGACCGGCTTTCACCGCGTCTTCGCCCAACGGATGTCGGGGCAGCTCGAGGGTGATCGGTGACGACGCGTCGAACAGATCGGTTCCGTTGTCGGCGAGTCCCACTCCGAGTGCTCGACCGAGATTGCCGGGCCCCCGAGCCCACCCGGCCTCGACCCGCGCTGTTCGCGACTTTCCGCCACCGCGTCTGCCGTCGACGACGTCGTGACCTGCAACTACCTGTCCGGCTCGAAGCAGGACGGCAGCAGCCGTCCCGTCCGGCCCGCAACTGACGTTCATGCACAGGTGCATGCCGTAACTCAGATAGACGTACAGCCGACCCGCCGGACCGAACATCACGGCATTTCGGGGTGTCGGGCCACGGAAAGAATGCGCAGCGGGATCGGGCCACGGACCGTCGATCGGACCGCCGTACGCCTCGACTTCCACGATGCGCACCGACACCGCGCCTGCATGGATGGTGGCTCCGAGGATGCGTCGGGCTCCGTCGTCCGGCTCTCCGATTTCCAAGTCGACAGCGTTCACGCATCCCATGATGCTGCGCCCTCGACCTCCAGGCGTCGACGGGGCATCGATGGATCGATCGACTGCGCCCCGATGCTCGCTGTGCTGGAGCACCGTGCGTGCTGTGGCGAACGGGACGTCAGGCAGCGCATTGCCGCTGAGCTACCTGGTTGTCGCCCGGAACGCGATGGTCTAGGACGTGGCGCGCGCCAGAATCGACTCGTGCTCGGCGTCGTCGACATCGCGCGCATCGTCGGCCAGCAACACCGGAATGCCGTTCTCTATCGGATATGCGCGACGCAGTCGCGGGTTGTAGAGCAGTTCGTCCTCGACGAGCAGGAGCGGGCCCTTGTCCACGGGGCACGCGAGGATGGAGAGCAGTGTCGAGTCGATTGCCACAGGTGTCCTTCTGTCTGCTCCGATCGAGTCGGAGTGATGGTCTTCGTTCACGCTACCGAACGCCGGTTGTCTCCGTCGTCGGGGCCGCTGGCTGCCCTCTCCTGTCAGGACGACTTCTCGGCGGTGCCTTGACGTCCCACGAAGCGTTCTGCCACAACAGCTTTCGTCAATCGACGGTAGCTGTTCGATTCCGGATCGTAGTACCACGAGCGTGCGCTCGGCGTAGGGATTCCGGCTTGTTTCAATGCGGTCGCGTTGGGTCGATAGGCACGACCGACCGGGATGTCCGACACCACATGGACGATTGCCGGACGCTCGTCCGGCAGAAGAACTCCCAGAGCATCGGTGAGAGCGCGAGCGGTGATCACCGCTTCCGGCTGCAGGGACACAGCGCACACTGCGACCTCGGTAGCCGACGCTTCCATGCGGATCGACCGTGGCCCGTCGACGGCAACACGAACCCCGTAGACCACGGCCGAACCGACCTGGTCGAGATCGCCGACGGCGTCGACGATCGGCTGGGTGTACACCGGCCCCCGCGCCGAGCGCACCACAGTGTCCTTACGATCGATGAGCCAGTAATCGCCGTCGGAATCACGCCGGAACAGGTTCTCGGTGGGTATCCACGCGTCGGTGGGCTCGAAGACCCCACGCATGACATGGCTGGTCGCCTCTCCGTCACCGCTCGGGCGGCCCAGGAGCAGTCCGATCTCGTTGTCGCGGCACTGCCGCACGAATCCGTCGTCGTCCTCTTCGAGTCGACCGGTGATCGGGTCGTACGCCGCCAGAGCCACTCGCGCACTGCCGGGCAGAGGACGTCCCTTCGATCCGATCTTCGTCCCGGCGACATTGGCCAGAATGACATCGTTCTCGGTGGAGGCATAGAACTCGAGGACTCGCGCCGGGGTGAACTTCGCCAGCGTGCGACGCCACAATCCCACCGGCATACCGGAGCCGATGAACAGCCGAACCGGGTGACCGGTGTCGACCGGGAAGCGCCCCTCGTCGACGATCTGCTGCATCATCGTCCACGTGTAGCTGACGACGGTAACGCCGTAGCGGTACACCTCTTCCCTGAAGCGCTCGGGATCGAGACCACGGGAAAGAGCGATCCTCGATCCGCCGGCAAGCGCGCCGCCGATGGTCACGAGTATGCCCGCCGAATGATGCAGCGGTGCAAGGCAATACACGGTATCGCCGGGACCGAGAGCGGCCGTTGTCGCGGTACCGAAGGCGGACAGCGCCCAGCGGTGGTTGGTGATGTATCGCGGTTCGAGACCACGATCGGTCGTAGTGAACAGAATCATCGCCAGTTCGCGAGCGCGACCGGGATCCGGCTCGAACCAGGCGGGGAGTCGGACGGCGTCGGGGTCGATGGCTTCGAGGTCGATCACCTCGTAGCCGTCCGGAACCTCGAGTCGCCGCGTCTCACCACCGCCGAGCACTAGCACGTTGGGCGCAACCGGAACGGCCGCTGCGGCATTCTCCGGATCGGCGATCACAGTGTCGACGTCCACGGTGCGTAACGCGGCAGTGAGGTCGCTACCCGGCTGCAGCAACACCGGAACAGCGCCGATGCGCGACAGAGCCGCGATGGCGGCGAGGGCACTCGGCCTGGTCTCCATCAGCACACCGATGCGCGATGCCGGCCGTACACCGACACTGATCAGACCTCGAACCACGTTGTCGATACGCACGTTGACGGCGTCGTAGGTGTGCACACGGTCGTCGAAGAGGAAGCACTCGCCGAGCGGGGACTTTCTTCCCTGCTCAGCGATCAAGCGGCCCAACGAGACCCGACTGTGCGGCTGCATCTGCCCCAGCCGCGCCAGTCGCGGAAGGGTGCGCACGGCCTCGGTCGAGATCTCACGAGTGCCGCGCACAGCACCGGTCGCAGCCGAGGCCAATCCGCGTCCCACACCGACTCCCACTTCGGCGATGGAGGCAGCGGTATGGATGAGCCTGTTGGTGATCGACACTCCGCTGTCGCTGTCCGAGTGCTCCTCGTGTTCCATGACGCGAACTGCCTCGGGCTTCGGTCCGAGGTTCTCGCGCCACCGAATCCAGTTTCCGGTGGTCGGCCATGTCTGCGCAGCTGCCGTACTACCCACCACGAGACCGAAATGACCTGCACGCAAAGTGGTTTCGAATACCTGAGCACGAGGTGCGGCACGCCGGATTCCGCGGACCGCCAACGGCTGTCCGATGTCGTCCACCTCGCCGACGAACGCCAGCACCGGCACCGTCAACTCGGCAAGCGTCAACAGCCTGTCCTTGATGACGAAGCCGCCGGTCATCATGCGGTTGTGCACGACGAATTGCTTGAGCAACTCGGCCACGGCGGGCCCGGACCACGCCACCCAGCCGTCCATCGCCAGGAAGCGGCGCTGCGGCTCCCGAGGCAACAGTGCTTCCCGATCGTGCAACTGTCGCAGGAAATCCAAACGAGACCGCACGGTCTTCGCCGGGTCGAGTAGCTGGAATCCCGTCCGCGCCATCCACCCCGACACGGCCAAGCGCGTGAATACATGATCGGCGAGAAACTCCGCGCCCCGAGTGGCGACACCCGCCGGGATACCCAACGGCAAGCCGGCCAAGGTGTCGACCGGAGCCCCGAACGTGATGAGGCTGGCCAGGTTTCGTCCACCTCGATAGGCGGCAGCTTGGTAGCAGAACATGCCTCCCTGCGAGTATCCGCCGAGGTGAACGTCGCGGCCGGTGTGCTCGTGCACCTTGTCCACGACCTCGCTGATGGCGACGACGTGATCGGCCAGAGTACGGCTCCACCCGCCCTCTTCGGTATCGGGCGAACCGAAATCGACCACCCACGGGTCCATGCCCATGCCGTGCAGGATGCCGGCCGCACCTTGATCGGTGGTGACGTCGTACACGTCCGCGGAGACCATCATCGGCGGAATCAGCACCACCGGAGGACTGTCCACGGGAACGTCGTCGGGGAAGTAACGCCGCAACCGATACATCGGTTCACGGTCCATCACCCGAAAAGGTGACGGATCCACCTCGGTCTCGAGACCACCCAGTCGGATGACCTCGAGCCCGTTCTGGGCCGTTGCGATAGCACGCCGCAGTGGACCACGTACCGCGTCTGCATTCAGTCCCACAAATACACTCCTGCGTTCGGCCCCGACGGAACGACCGACATCGGTCTTCGCGTGACGAAAGCTTCTCACATCACACTCGTGGAATACGGCGAGGATGTCGACTAGTGCCGCAACACCGGCACCTCGGCCCACGCGCGCAACGTCGACGCAGTCGCCCGCACACCACCGAGTTGATGCGCCACCTGAACTGCCGCGGTGCCGCCGCGAGCATCACGCGACGAAATGGAACCCTCCACGGTGAGCACCTCGCGTACTGCCGGAGTGAGCGCCGGATCAATCGACGCGAGCTCGTCGTCGGTCAGATCCACCAGCCCCACGCCCCGCGCTTCTGCCGCGCGCACGCAGGCTCCCGCTGCCTCGTGGGCGACCCGGAACGCAATCCCTTGCCGCACCATCCATTCGGCGATATCGGTCGCGAGTGTGAACCCGGCCGGCGCGAGCTCGGCCATGCGATCGGTGTGGAACTCCAATGTCGCCGTCAAACCGGTGAGAGCCGGGAGCAGCAACTCGAGCTGTGCAACCGAATCGAAGACCGGCTCCTTATCTTCCTGAAGATCTCGGTTGTACGCCAACGGTTGTGCCTTGAGGGTGGCCAACAGGCCGGTCAGATTTCCGATCAGGCGGCCCGTCTTGCCACGAGTCAATTCGGCGACGTCGGGATTCTTCTTCTGCGGCATGATCGAGCTGCCCGTCGACCATGCATCTGCAAGAGTCACGTAACCGTATTCGGGTGTGCTCCACGAGATGACCTCCTCGGCGAACCGAGACAGGTCCACCGCCGTCATCGCCAACACGAACGCGGCTTCCGCCGCGAAATCACGCGAGGACGTGGCGTCGATCGAGTTCTCGGCGGACGAATCGAAGCCGAGTTCGGCGGCGATCTTCTCGGGGCTCAGACCGAGCGAGGAGCCGGCCAGAGCGCCGGAACCGTAGGGCGACACCGCCGCTCGCCTGTCGAAGTCCGCGAACCGCTGGACATCACGCAGCAGCGGATGAGTATGTGCGAGCAGATGATGCGCCAACAACACCGGCTGCGCCGCCTGCGAATGAGTCTTGCCTGGCATGACCGCGGTGGGGTGAGCCGCGGCCTGGGTCGCCAGTGCGTCCACGACGTTGAGAACACCGACCGCCACCCGACGGACGGCGTCGCGCAACCACATTCGAAACAGAGTCGCGACCTGGTCGTTGCGTGAGCGGCCGGCACGCAGGCGGCCACCCACCTCGGGTCCGACCCGATCGATCAATCCGCGTTCGAGAGCGCCGTGCACATCCTCGTCCGACTCGGCCGCGACGAACTCACCGGACGCCACGTCGTCGGCCAGCCGCTGCAAACCGTCGAGCATGGTCTCGAGATCCTGCGGGGTCAACAGTCCGGCACCGTTCAGAACCCGGGCGTGGGCCATGGACGCGCGAATGTCGTAGGGCGCGAGAACCCAGTCGAAGTGTGTCGATTTGCTCAGGGCTGCCATGGCAGCCGCCGGTCCGGAGGCGAAGCGCCCGCCCCACAGCGAGCCTTCGTTGGTTCCGTGTGCGTTGCTCGACGTGGTCACAGGCCCAGGTCCCGCTTCGCTGCGATCTTGGAGGAGAGCCCGTGCAGCTGCACGAATCCCTTGGCCGCGGACTGGTCGAACGTGTCGCCCTCGTCGTAGGTGGCGAGATTGAAGTCGTACAACGACTCCCCGCTGCGACGGCCGTTGACGATGATTCCGCCCGCGTGCAGCACCAAGCGGATGTCGCCCGAGACGTGTTCCTGCGTGTGCTGAACGAACGTGTCGAGCGCACCCTTGAGCGGCGAGTACCACAGGCCGTCGTAGACCAGCTCGGCCCACTTCTGGTCGGTATGACGCTTGTAGCGGCCGAGTTCGCGCTCGAGGGTCACGTGCTCGAGTTCTTCGTGCGCACGGATCAGGACCATCGCACCGGGGGCCTCGTAGATTTCACGGCTCTTGATGCCGACGAGCCGATCCTCGACGACGTCCAATCGGCCGACACCCTGAGCGCCCGCACGGGTGTTGAGTTCTTGGATCGCACCGAGCACCGACACCGGACGGCCGTCGATGGCGACCGGGCGACCCTTGTCGAACGTGAGTATCAGTTCGTCGGGTGCCTGGAAGTTGACCGTCGGATCCTCGGTGTAGTCGTACACATCCTTCGTCGGCGCGTTCCACAGATCTTCCAGGAAGCCGGTCTCCACTGCTCGTCCCCACACGTTCTGGTCGATGGAGAACGGTGACTTGGTGGTGACGTTGATCGGAATGTCGTTCTCCTCGGCGAACGCGATCGCCTTCTCCCGGGTCCACGCGTAATCGCGTACCGGTGCCAGCACTTCGAGCTCCGGAGCGAGCGTGTTGAAACCGACCTCGAACCGGACCTGATCGTTGCCCTTCCCCGTGCATCCGTGCGCGACGACGGTTCCGCCGTGCGCACGTGCGTTCTCCACCAGATGCTTGACGATCAGCGGGCGGCTGATGGCCGAAACCAACGGATACCGATCCATGTACAGCGCGTTGGATTGCACCGTCGGCAGGCAGTACTCGTCGGCGAACTCGTCCCTGGCGTCGACGACGACCGATTCGACTGCGCCGCAGTCCAATGCGCGCTGGCGGACGACATTCATGTCCTCACCGCCCTGGCCGAGGTCGATGGCAACAGCGACGACCTCCTTGCCGGTCTCCCGTCCGATCCAGCTGATGGCGACAGAGGTGTCGAGTCCGCCGGAGTAGGCGAGGATGACGCGTTCGGCCATGGTGATGACGCTCCTTCGTGGTTCGTGTGGTGCAGTGCGGAGTGACCGGATCTCAGTTTCCGCGTCGAGCGAGCTTTTCTATCTTGTCGGCGATCTCGCCGCCGGTGGTCGGTTCACGGGCGATGAGCAGGATCGTGTCGTCCCCGGCGATCGTTCCCACGACTTCCGGCAATGCAGCACGATCGAGGGCGCTGGCCAGGTAATGCGCAGCTCCGGGCGGTGTCCGCAGAACTGCCTGGTTTCCGCTGTGATCGGTGGACACCAACAGCTCCCCCAACAGCCGCAGGAGACGGTCGGTTCCGCCCGACACCCCGCGCACCGGGCTGCCGTCCTCGGGGACCACGTACACCCCGACGCCGCCGTCGGGAGCGCGCAACTTCACCGCACCCAACTCTTCGAGGTCACGCGACAGCGTCGCCTGGGTGGTGTCGATCCCCTCGGCGGCGAGCAACGACGCCAGCTGTGGTTGACTGCGCACCTGATGCGTGGCCAGCAACGCGATGATCCGCGCCTGTCTGCCCGCGCGGGTCGACGCGGTCAGCGGAACCGCAGTGACGTCGTCACTCACGGTCGCCGAGCCTGCTCGAGGAGCCAGACCAGCAGTGCTTTCTGCGCGTGCAGACGGTTCTCGGCCTCGTCCCAGACGACACTGTGCGGACCGTCGAGCACCTCGTCGGTGATTTCCTCGCCGCGGTGGGCAGGAAGGCAATGCAGCACGACGGCGTCGGATTTCGCCTTCGACAGCAGCTCGGAGTCGATGCGGTAGGGCCGGAACGGAGCGACTCGATCGAGTCCGTCGTTCTCCTGACCCATCGATGTCCAGGTATCGGTGACGAGAGCGTCGGCACCGTCGGCGGCCTCGTCGGGGTCTTCGGTCACCGTGATGGACGCTCCGGTCTCCTCGGCGCGCGCACGTGCGGCATCGAGGACGTAACCGAGTGGTGCGAATTCCTTCGGAGCGGCGATCCTGACATCGAGTCCCGCGGTCACTCCGCCGATGAGAAGCGAATGTGCCATGTTGTTGGCACCGTCGCCGAAGTACGCCAGCGTCCTCCCGGTCAGGTTTCCCTTGTGCTCGATCAGCGTCTGCAGATCGGCGAGGACCTGGCAGGGATGGAATTCGTTGGACAGCGCATTGACGATGGGAATCGTTGCACCCGTTGCCATCTGCTCCAGTCGCTTCTGGCCGAACGTACGCCAGACGACCGCCTCGACGTAGCGGGACAGCACGCGGCCGGTGTCCTGCAGAGTCTCCTCGCGTCCCAGTTGAGTGTCGCTTCCGGTGACCACAACGGCGTGGCCGCCCAACTGCGCAATGCCCAACTCGAACGAGAACCGAGTTCTGGTGGAATTCTTCTCGAAGATCACACCGACGCCCTTCGGCCCCTCGAGCGGCCGCTTGGAGAACGGAGCCCGCTTGATCTCGGCCGCGAGCGCCAGGATTTCTCCCTGCTGCTGCGGGGTGATGTCGTCGTCGCGAAGGAAGTGCTGAACGGTCATGGCTGGTGTGCCTCCTGTGCTGCGTCGAGAATTGCCGGTAGTGCCGAGACGAACGACGCGGCCTGCTCTTCGGTGATGATCAGCGGCGGTGCGAGCCGCAATACGTCTGGTTGCGCTGCATTGATCAGGAAGCCTGCGTCACGGGCCGCCGCCTCGGCCGCAGGCGCAACTGCGGCCGTGAGCACCACTCCGAGCAGAAGCCCGGAGCCCCGAACATGGCTGACGAGAGGGTGTTCGAGAGCCTCGATGGAATGAGCGATGGTCTTGCCGAGACTGTCGGCGTGCGAAACGAGGTCGTCGGCGGCAATGGTCCGCAACACAGCCAACGCAGCAGCGGCGCAGACCGGGTTGCCGCCGAAGGTGGTGCCGTGCTTGCCCGGATGCAACAACTCCCCCGCCGCCCCGATACCGATGCAGGCTCCGATGGGCAGACCCCCGCCCAGTCCTTTGGCCAAGGTGATCACGTCGGGCACGATGCCGACCGACTGGTGGGCGTAGAACCAGCCCGTGCGGCCGATACCGGTCTGCACCTCGTCGAGGACCAACAGCGCGCCGTGCTTCGCCGTGATCTCACGTGCGGCAACGAGATACCCGTCGGGAGGAACGACCACGCCGCCCTCCCCCATGATGGGTTCGAGAAACACTGCGGCGGTGTCGGAATCGACGGCTGCCTCGAGCGCGGCGATGTCTCCGTAGGGCACGTGCTGGACACCGGCAGGCATGGGTTCGAACGGAATTCGCTTGTCGGCTTGTCCGGTGAGCGCCAGTGCACCCATCGTCCGTCCGTGAAAGGCCTTCTCGGCGGCAATGATGTGGGGACGACCGGTCAGACGCGCGATCTTGAACGCCGCCTCGTTGGCCTCGGTACCCGAGTTGCAGAAGAACACTCGTCCCGTCGCACCCGCACCCAGATGTGCGAGCAATTGCTCGGCCAGTTCGATACCCGGTTCTGTCGCATACAGATTCGACGTATGACCCAGAGTGGAGAGCTGAGCAGTGACCGCCTCGATCACCGCAGGATGAGCGTGGCCCAGGATATTGACGGCGATACCGGCCAGCAGGTCGAGGTACTGCTTGCCGTCGGCGTCGGTCACCACAGCGCCTTCGCCTCGGACGAGCGCTACGCGCGGCACACCGTAGTTGTCCATCAGCGACGTGGACCACCGCTGCTGTAGATCGACCGTGGACTGCGTGCCGGTCATGACGTGACTCCTGACGTAGACGAGTGATCGGGGGTGACCATGGTGCCGATCCCCTCTCCGGTGAACAGCTCCACCAGAACCGAATGTTCGACGCGACCGTCGATGACGTGCGCCGACGGCACACCGGCACGAACGGCCCGCAGGCACGCTTCCATCTTCGGAACCATTCCCGCATCGAGCGTGGGCAGCAATGCGTCGAGTTCCGACGCGTCGATTCGAGAGGTCAGGGAACTGCGATCGGGCCACGCCGTGTAGAGACCCTCGACATCGGTGAGCACGACCAACTTCTCTGCCCCGATCGCACTGGCGAGAGCAGCAGCAGCGGTATCGGCGTTGATGTTGTGCACCACGCCGTCACTGTCGGGTGCGATGGTGGAGACCACCGGAATGCGGCCTGCGGCAATCAGATCGAAGATCGCCTTCGGATCTACCGAGGTGACGTCGCCCACCAGACCGATATCGGTATCGACGCCGTCGACCAGGACCGAACGACGCGTCGCGGTGAACAGGTGCGCGTCCTCCCCCGAGATTCCGACGGCATACGGCCCGTGACTGTTGATCAAGCCGACGAGTTCACGGCCGACCTGCCCGAACAGCACCATCCGAACGACGTCCATGACTTCCGGTGTGGTGACCCGGAATCCGCCGCGGAACTCACCCGTCAGGCCCAGCCTGGTGAGCATGGCCGAAATCTGCGGGCCTCCACCGTGCACGACGACGGGGTGAATTCCGACGGTGCGTAGAAACACCATGTCGGCGGCGAACGCTCGTTTGAGATCGTCGTCGATCATGGCGTTCCCGCCGTACTTCACCACGACGATCTTGCCCGAGAAGCGCTGGAGCCAGGGCAGTGCCTCGGCGAGCGTGAACGCCTTCTGCGCTGCCGTCAATTGCGTTGCAGCAGCAGTCATGACGAGTACGCCGAGTTCTCTTCGACGTAGGCGTGGGAGAGATCCGTCGTTCTGATCGTGGCCGTACCGGACCCGAGTCCGAGGTCGATGGTCACGGCAATATCGACTCCGGACAGGTCGACCTCGCGCGCACCCGGAGCGCCGACGCCGTCGATGCACACCGGATTGCCGTTGAACGACACGGCAATCCGATCCGGATCGAGTTCGATCGGAGCGATACCGATTGCCGCCAGTACACGACCCCAGTTGGGATCCGAACCGAACAGAGCTGTCTTGGTGAGACTGTCCCTGGCGACCGTCCTCGCACCGACGAGAGCCTCGTCCTCGGACACTGCACCGGAGACGGTGATCTTCACTCGCTTGGTGACGCCCTCGGCATCGGCCATCATCTGGTCGGCGAGGTCGTCACACACCGCCAGGACAGCAGCGTCGAGGTCCTCCTGCGACGGGCTCACACCGCTCGCCCCAGAGGAGAGCAGCAGTACCGTGTCGTTCGTGGAGGACGCACCGTCGACGTCGAGCCGGTCGTAGGACATCCGGGTGGCCGCACGAAGCGCGGTGTCGAGTTGCTCTGCGGTCGCGACGGCGTCGGTGGTGATGACACTGAGCATCGTGGCCAGCGACGGTGCGAGCATGCCCGCGCCCTTGGCCATCCCACCCACATTCCACTTGTCTGCGTGATGAATCGCGGCCTGCTTCGGCACGGTATCGGTGGTCATGATCGCGTAGGCGGCATCGGTGCCTCCGGAGATACCGCCGGCCAGTTCGTGCACCACCTCGGTCACCCCGGGCAGCAGCTTGTCCATCGGCAACCGGTCGCCGATGAGACCCGTCGAGCACACGGCAACCTCGATCGCCCCTGTTTCCGAACCCCAGTTGCTCAACACGCACGCGACCTCCTCCGCCGTCCGATGCGCGTCCTGGAAACCGGGTGCACCGGTACAAGCGTTGGCACCGCCCGAGTTCAACACCACCGCGCGAAGCCGACCGGTGGTGAGCACCTGCTGCGACCACAGCACCGGCGCGGCCTTGACCTTGTTGCGGGTGAAGACGCCCGCTGCCGTGAAGTCCGGGCCCTCGTTGAACACCAGAGCCAGATCGGACCTGCCACTTGCCTTGATACCCGCGGGAATCCCGGCCGCACGGAATCCGGCGGGAGACGTCACGCCCTGGGAACGCACCAGCTTCCCCGCGATCGAGGCGACCGCGTCCGTCTCGCTCTTCAGGCCGGTCATGGAGCAACTCCTACGGTAGAGAGACCGTCGGTCTCGTCGATTCCCAACGCCAGATTCATCGATTGCACTGCTGCACCGGCTGTTCCCTTGGCCAGGTTGTCGATGGCCGCGATGACGACCAGCAAACCGGCGTCTGCATCGACGGACACACTCATCTGCACAGCGTTCGATCCGATGACCGAACCGGTCTGCGGCAGCCGCCCGGCCGGAAGAACATGAACGAAGGGCTCCGCGGCATAGGCCTTCTCGTACACCTCGACGGCCTGAGCCTCGGTAGCGGTGGTCACGGCCGTACAGGTGGCCAGAATGCCACGCGGCATCGGCGCGAGTACCGGAGTGAACGACACCGACACGTCGGTACCGGCCACCGCCGACAGATTCTGCACGATCTCCGGAGTGTGCCGGTGCGCGCCTGCTACCGCGTATGCGCGAACCGAGCCCATCACCTCGGAGCCCAGCAGGTCGGCCTTGGGTGCCCGGCCCGCACCGGACGTGCCGGTGACCGCAACGATGTTGACCCGTGGCTCGATGATTCCGGCGGCAACTGCCGGGGCCAGGGCAAGACTCGACACCGTCGGATAGCACCCGGGCACGGCGATACGCGTGGCCCCGACCAGGAGCTCGCGGTGCCCCGGTAGCTCTGGGAGCCCGTACGGCCAAGTCCCCGCATGCGGAGACTTGTAGTACTTCTCCCAGGCTGCCGAGTCGTTGAGGCGAAAATCGGCACCGCAGTCGATGATCACCACGGATTCGGGCAACCGAAGCGCGAGTTCGGCGGATTTACCGTGCGGCAACCCGAGGAAGATCACGTCGTGCCCGGCAAGTTCGTCGACCGTCGTGGGGCCGAGAACACGGTCGGCAAGCGGCAACAGGTGGGGATGGAACTCACCCAGTGTCGCGCCTGCATTGCCGCCCGCAGTCAGCGCTCCGATGACCAACGAGCCGTCGCGTACGGCCGGGTGGCCGAGCAGCAGGCGAAGGATCTCACCACCGGCGTAGCCACTGGCACCTGCCACCGCGATGCGCTTCGGCGTTGCCTCCGAAATAGTCATGCGGTTTATTATGCAGCATCATGCAAGCTCATTCATCGGCGGGCCGGAAACGCTAGCTGTTACCCATCGATCTACGGATTTCGTCGAGCTTCTTTCGGCCGGCTTCCTGCCGATCGTTCCACTGTTTGTCCAGGTCCTGACCGGCTCTCGATTCCCGGTCCAGCTCCTCCGCCCCGACAGCCGTACCCGAGCGGTGCTCCACCTTTTCTCGCACCCCGTCCCAGGTCGGCACCCCGGAGTCGGTGAAGTCGCCCGTAATAGCACCGCCGACATAACCCCCACCCCCGCCGACTGGCAGGTCGTCGACCAATTCCGCATCGATGACGCCCGGCACCGTTCCGCCCAACGGAGCTCCCGGTGGTGGATCGCCGAGCGGCTGGTCGATACGAGGTTTCGTCACCTGCGGAACATCCACATCGGGAACGGTTCCCGGCGGGACGCCGCGATCCGGCCCGGCGGGCTCGGGTTCCGCCGTCCCCAACTCGGCCGCCAGAGCAGATGCCGCCGCTGCCACCGGAGCCAACCGAGGTCGGCCGACAACCGCCGCGAGAACCTCGTTCAACACCTGCAGATCCGAGGCCGTGCCCTGCGTGTCGGATTCACTCATCGGCCGCTCCCGTCGTCGTACCCGTCATGACACCACGCTACGCACAACACCGGCCGCGCCGTCGACGGTTCAGCTACGCAGCTGGGCACCGACCGCTGTGGACGCCGCAGCCACGGCTGCGTCGCGAGCCGCCGTCGCCTGATCCTCGGTCAGGGTGCCGTCCGTACCGCGGAACCGGAGGGCGAACGCCAACGACTTGCGCCCCTCGCCGACCTGCTCACCCTCGTAGACGTCGAACAGTCGGATGGACTCGAGCAGTTCTCCACCGCCGATCGTCAGCGCAGCCTCGACGGACGCAGCGGGCACGGACGCGTCGACCACGACAGCGACGTCCTGCAACACGGCCGGGTACGGCGATACCTCGGGGGCCGGAAGCGATTCGACGACGGGCAGAGCACTCAAACTCAGCTCCACCGCGCACGTACGCGGCGGCAAACCGGCTCGCTCGAGCACGGCCGGATGCAGTTCGCCTGCATGCCCGACGACCTCACCGTCGAGAAGAACCTCGGCGCACCGGCCCGGATGCCAGGGAAGGTGTTGTGCGGCACGAAGATCGACGTGCACACCGGACGCCGCGGCAACCGTGCGCACAGCGGCGAACGCGTCCGCGGCCTCGGCTGCTCGGCCCGGTCCCCAGGGCCCTGAGGGCTCACGCTGACCGGCGAGCACCACGCCCACGTGTACCGGCTGTGCGGGGAGGGACCCACGGAGCATCGCGATCTGATCGTCGGTCGGTCGCCGATCGACCGGCAACGCGTCCACTGCAGCGGTGGCGTCGTGCCGGAGAACGACCTGGGCGATTCCGAACAAAGACACGTCCCGCTGACCGCGGGCGATATTCCTGCTCAGCATTTCGAGCAGACCGGGAAGCACGGTCGTCGCAAGCTCGGGGCGGTCGGCCTCGAGCGGGTTCAACACCGACGTCGTCGCTCGGCGCGGGTCGTCCGCGTCGAGGCCCCACGTGTCGAAGATTCCCTTGGGCAGGAACACCGGCGGAAGAACCTCGACGTAGCCGGCGAACGCAAGGGCCTTGCCGACTGCCCGCCGGCGCTTCTGCTCGACGGTGAGGCCGCGCCCACCGGGAGCGGACGGCAGAATCGACGGGATCTTCTCGAGCCCTTCGAGCCGCAGCACCTCTTCGACCAGATCGGCGCGCTGCACCAAGTCGGGTCGCCACGAGGGAGGATCGACGACCAGTTGTCCGTGGCCGCCACCGTCGACATCCACCTCGACGGTGCAGCCGATCTGAGCGAGCCGTCGAGCAGCGGTCCCGTCGGGGTACTGCACACCCGCGATCCGATCGGGCAGGTCGAAGTCCATCGTCACCGACGGGAACCGGGCAGCCTCGCCGATGTCGGTCAGCACCGGCTCGATACGGCCACCGGCGATCTCGACGAGCAACTGTGCGGCCCGATCGAGCGCCGCAACCGGGAGCGCCGAATCCACAGTCCGCTCGAATCGCTTGCTCGCCTCGCTCGACAGCTTGTGGCGACGGCCGGTTCGGAACACCGCGAGCGGATCGAACGATGCTGCTTCGAGAACGACGTCGCTGGTCGAGTCGTCGACCTCGGTGGACGCCCCGCCCATGACGCCGGCCAACGAGATGGCTCCCGTTCCGTCGGCGATGACCACGTCTTCCGCATCGAGCGAGCGCTCGACGCCGTCGAGCGTCGTGAGCGTCTCCCCCGCATTCGCGCGCCGCACGACGAGATCACCGTCGAGCTTGCTCGCGTCGAAAGCATGCAACGGCTGGCCGAGCTCGTGGAGCACGTAGTTGGTCACGTCCACGGCCACCGAGATCGGTCGCACCCCGGCCAGCAGCAGTCTCCGCTGCATCCACCAGGGAGTGACGGCAGCAGAATCGATACCCACGACCTTCCGCAGAGCGAACCGAGAAGTACCGGACTCTGGCTCGACAGTCACGGGCCAGGCGTCGCCGGTGACCTCGGTGGGCATCGTGCGCGCCGGATCCACATACGGAAGATCGAAGCTGCACGCCAACTCACGGGCCAGGCCGCGCACCGAGAAGGCGTATCCGCGATCCGGTGTCACGTTCAGCTCGATCACCGAGTCATCCAGGCCCAGAACGACTTTGGCATTGTCTCCGGGCTGCGCAGTACCTTCAGGTAGTACCAGGATCCCGGAGTGGTCCCGGCCGAGACCGAGCTCGAGCGTCGAGCAGATCATTCCGTTGGAGTTGCGGCCGTACGTCTTGCGCGACGCGATGGCGAATCCACCGGGCAGAACGCTGCCGGGCAGAGCCGCGACGATCAGGTCCCCCTCGGCGAAATTGCGTGCTCCACAGACGATCTCCTGAGGCTCGTCGGCCCCCACGTTCACGAGGCAGAACCGAATGGGCTTCTTGAATTCGGTCAGTTCCTCGATCGACTCGACCCGACCCACCACGAGTGGCCCCGTCACGTTGTCCAACGAGACCAGCTCCTCGACCTCGAAACCGACGCGTACGAAACCCTCGTCGAGCTCGTCGGGCGAGACGGACCAGTCGGGAGTACCCGCGTGCAGGACCTCGGTCAACCAGGAATGTGGGACTCGCACGTGTGCTCAGCTCTTTCTTGTATCCGAGATGAAGTGGGGCTGGAGAGTAGCGGCGTCAGGCCTGAACACCGAAGGGCAGAGTGAACCTGATGTCCCCCTCGACGATGTCCCGCATGTCCGGGATGTCGTTGCGGAACTGCAGAGTTCGCTCGAGACCCATGCCGAACGCGAAACCGGTGTACACCTCCGGGTCGATGCCGCTGGCCTGCAACACCTTCGGGTTGACCATTCCGCAGCCACCCCATTCGACCCAACCGGCTCCACCCTTCTTCTTGGGGAACCACACATCGACCTCCGCAGAGGGTTCGGTGAACGGAAAGTAGTTGGGCCGCATCCGAGTACGCGTATCGCTGCCGAACAGAGCCTGCGCGAACGCGTCCAGCGTTCCGCGCAGATGCGCCATCGTCAGGCCCTTGTCGATCGCGAGCCCCTCGACCTGATGAAAGACCGGAGTGTGCGTCGTGTCGAGCTCGTCGGTACGGAACGTTCGGCCAGGACAGACGACGTAGATCGGCACCTCCCGAGAGAGCATCGATCGCACCTGCACCGGCGACGTGTGCGTACGCAGTACCTGCCGCGAGCCCTCCGGCGCGATGTGGAACGTGTCCTGCATCGTGCGAGCCGGGTGATCGGGCAGGAAGTTCAACGCGTCGAAGTTGAAGTGCTCGGTTTCCACCTCGGGGCCCTCTTCGACCTCCCAGCCCATTCCGACGAAGACGTCGGCAACCTGCTCGGAGATGATCGTGATGGGATGGCGCGCTCCGACGGGTGCCCGGTCGGTCGGCAGCGTCACGTCGATCGTCTCGGCCACGAGAATTGCCGCATCGCGCTCCGCCGACAGCACTGCGCGGCGCTCGTCGAAGGACTTCTGCACCCGGTCTCGTGCCACCTTGACGCGCTTGCCCGCGTCCGCCTTCTGGTCACCGGGAAGAGCTCCGAGGGCGCGCTGAGCCAACGCCAGTGGCGCCTTTCCACCCACGTGATCGATTTTGACCTTCGTGAGCGCATCGAGGTCCGACGCGTCGGCGAACGCCTGCTCGGCCGAGTCCACCGCAGCGTCGAGTGCGGACTCTTCGAGAACGCTCGGATCTACCGGCTCGGGCCCGGACTCTTTCTTCGCCACGACAGATGCACTCCTCGAATAATGGTCGGTCTGCACGAGGCAGAGTGGTAACGATCCTAGGCGACCGTATTCACGGGTTCGCCGACCGTCGTCGAACACGGGCGCTCGCGTAGAGACACAGTGCCGCGGCGGTCGCCAGGTTCAGACTCTCCGCCCGACCGTGGATGGGAATTCTGATCCGGTGATCGGCAGCTTGGGCAACGGGGAGGGACAAACCGTGGGCCTCGTTGCCGAACAACCACGCAGTCGGCTGCTCGAGCAGCTCGTCTGCGTCGTCCAGGTCGACTTCGCCGTCGGCGGCGGTCGCCACGACCGTCAGTCCTGCACGGCGCAGTGCGTCGACGCCGCCCTCGATCGAGCGCTCCCGCGCGATGGGGAGATGGAAGACGCTGCCGGCCGAGGCCCGCACGCATTTGCCGTTGTGAGGATCGACGGAGTCGCCGAGCAGGACCACCGAATCGGCCCCCGCGGCGTCGGCAACACGAATGATCGTGCCGGCATTACCAGGCTCGGCCATTTCCACAGGAACGGCCACCAGCCGCGGTGTCCCGGCCAACGCACGGCCGATCGGGACGTCGACCAACTCGGTGACTGCGATCAGGCCCTGCGGAGTGACAGTGTCGGACAACGCCTTCGCGGCCCGATCGGTGATCGGAAACACCCGTGCTCCAGCGGCCTCGACGGAGGCGATGAGGCTCTCGTGTCGGTCGAAGGCGTCCGCGGTGAAGAACAGCTCTCGGACCGAACCGAACCGCGCAGCCTCGGACACAGCATTGAAGCCCTCGGCAAGGAACAGTCCCGTCTTCTTGCGCTCTGCAGCGCGAGCGAGCTTGACGGCCGAAACGACCCGCGGAGTTCGCTCGGTCAGCGAATCCACGGGTCGTTTCGGAGTTGAATCGTCGTGCGGCGACTCGCTCAGGCTGCTTCTCCAGCAGGAGCGTTGACATCGGCAGGCAATGCAGCCTTGGCGATGGCGACCAAGCCGGCGAATGCCTCGGCATCGGACACAGCGAGCTCGGCGAGGATCTTGCGGTCCACCTCGACGCCCGCGGCCTTCAGGCCCTGGACGAAGCGGTTGTAGGTGATGTCGTTGGCCCGCGCTGCAGCGTTGATTCGCGTGATCCACAGCTTGCGGAAGTCACCCTTGCGCGCGCGGCGGTCCCGGTAGGCGTAGGTGAGCGAGTGGAGCTGCTGCTCCTTGGCCTTGGTGTACAGACGTGAGCGCTGTCCGCGGTAGCCCTTGGACGCTTCGAGAATCGAACGGCGCTTCTTCTGGGCGTTGACGGCCCTTTTTACGCGTGCCACTGGTGAATCCTGTCGATCTGGGGGCGTGTGAAACCCCGAATGGTAATGGGATGAAGCCGACCGAAATCAGTCGGCGGCGGGCCGGATCAGATGCCGAGCAGGCGCTTGATCCGAGGCACGTCGGCCTTCTTGACAACGGCGACGCCATCGAGGCGACGAGTCACCTTGGTGGGCTTGTGCTCGAGCAGGTGGCGACGGCCGGCCTTCTGGCGCAGGATCTTGCCGCTGCCGGACACCTTGAATCGCTTCTTGGCACCACTGTGCGTCTTCTGCTTGGGCATGAAATCCTCTGTTCTGTATTAGCTCTTCGGTGATGCATGGCACAGACACGCAGCGCCTCGGCACGGACTGCGCACCGAGGCGGGTGCGGGACTGTCTTACTGGTAGAGCGCGAAGCTCAGTTGGTCTGGGCCGGAGTAGCCGGAGCTGCTGCGGCCGGTGCTTCGGCAGCCGGAGCTGCAGCGGCGGGCTGTTCCGGCGCGGGGGCCGGTGCGCGTTGCGCAGGCGGCGCGGCAGCGCTTTCCTGAGCCTTCACGCGAGTCTTGGCACCCTTGTGCGGAGCCAGGACCATGGTCATGTTGCGGCCGTCCTGCTTGGCCGACGTCTCCACGAAACCGAGTTCCGCGACGTCGGCACCCAGGCGCTGCAACAAACGGAAACCGAGCTCGGGGCGCGACTGCTCGCGACCACGGAACATGATGGTGACCTTGACCTTCGAGCCGGCTTCGAGGAAGCGAACCACGTTGCGCTTCTTGGTCTCGTAGTCGTGCGCGTCGATCTTGGGGCGGAGCTTCTGCTCCTTGATGACGGTGAGCGTTTGGTTCTTGCGCGATTCGCGCGCCTTCTGCGCAGCCTCGTACTTGAACTTCCCGTAGTCCATGATCTTGCAGACCGGCGGACGTGCGTCGGGAGCTACTTCGACAAGATCGAGGTCGGCTTCGAGAGCCAAGCGGAGTGCATCTTCAACACGCACGATCCCCACCTGTTCACCGCCTGGTCCGACAAGACGGACCTCGGGAACTCGGATGCGATCGTTGATGCGGGTCTCAGTGCTGATGGGGCCTCCTAGGTAGTGCGGTGTGGTGTGTAACCCGACCGCCTGCCACTTACACAGCCCGTCGCCCTCGAACCTCGACATCACGCTCGGCGAACCAACACCGAAAACGAAAAAACCCTGCAGCCGGTCTGTACCGACAGCAGGGCCCGATGTCGACCGGTCGATCCGTACGACATAGCGCGTCGTACAGTCTCCTCACGAGGAGGAAGCACTGGGGAATCCCAACTGGGAGACCGTCGTGCGACCGGACCGGAAGCCATCCTTTCGGATCACATACCGGTGGGAGTCGGGCTCCACTTGCTGCCTTCATGCGGTGAACTCCATCGAGGAGCGCACGCCGAAGACGGTCGTCGAGTCAGACTACCAGCAGAAGCCCGAAACCGACAATCGCGTCGATCGATCGCGCCGAGTCGACACCCGATCCCACTGACAACACCCGCGGCGTGGGATTCTCGTAGGTATGACCAGTTCATCCACGCCCGCCGAACCCGCAGGCACCGACCCCACCGGTATCGAGCAAGAAGTCCGGGAACTCGCCGAGGTTCCCGCGGTCGAGGTCATCAGCCGCGCAGCGGTGATGCTGATGAGTTCTGCGGCCGAGAAGCTGGGTCTGTCCGAGCCCGATCCCGCGGAGAGCCCCTACCTCGATCTCGACGAGGCCCGACGCGTCATCACCGCACTCGCCGGCTTGGTCACCGCGTCGGTCGAGTATCTCGGTCCGCACGCCGGACCGATTCGCGACGGCCTGCAGGCATTGCAACGCGCGTTCCGGGAAGCCTCCGCACACCCGGACGAGCCGGGACTCGGCCCCGGTGAGAAGTACACCGGCCCGGTGCACTGAACGAGCGCACCCCACCCCCACCGACAGACGACGAAGCCGCATCCGGCAATCCGGATGCGGCTTCGTCGTCGACGTGTTCGCGTCAGACCGCAGCGACCTTACGAGCCCGACGCTTCTTCGGGGCCGCCTTCGGCGTGGACGCCACTACCTCACGGGAGAGCGCCTCCTGCAGGAATTTTCCGGTGTAGCTTTCGGGCACCGCTGCTACGGCTTCCGGATTACCCTGTGCCACAACCGTTCCGCCGCCCGAACCGCCTTCGGGCCCCATGTCGATTACCCAGTCGGAGACCTTGATGACATCGAGATTGTGCTCGATGACGATGACGGTGTTCCCCTTGTCGACCAGTCCGTTCACCACGCCGAGCAATTTCCGGATGTCCTCGAAGTGCAGGCCCGTGGTCGGCTCGTCGAGGATGTAGACCGTGCGGCCGGTCGATCGCTTCTGCAACTCGGCTGCGAGTTTCACACGCTGAGCTTCGCCGCCGGACAAGGTCGTTGCCGGTTGCCCCAGGCGGACGTAGCCGAGGCCGACCTCGACGAGGGTCTTGAGATACCGGTGAATCGACGTGATGGCCTCGAAGAAGTCGGCAGCCTCCTCGATCGGCATGTCCAGAACCTCGGCGATGGTCTTGCCCTTGTAATGCACCTCGAGCGTCTCACGGTTGTAGCGAGCGCCCTCGCACACCTCGCACGGGACGTAGACGTCGGGCAGGAAGTTCATCTCGATCTTCAACGTGCCGTCTCCCGAGCACGCCTCGCACCGACCACCCTTGACGTTGAACGAGAATCGTCCGGGTTGATACCCACGAACCTTGGCCTCGGTGGTGGCCGCGAACAACGTACGGATCTTGTCGAAGACCCCGGTGTACGTCGCAGCATTGGACCGGGGCGTGCGGCCGATCGGCGACTGGTCGACGCGAACCAGCTTGTCCAGTTGGTCCAGACCGTTGATCCGGGTGTGCCGACCGGGAACCTGCCGGGCACCGTTGAGCTTGTTGGCCATCACGGTCGCAAGGATGTCGTTGACCAGAGTCGACTTGCCCGAGCCGGAGACACCGGTGACCGACGTCAGAACACCGAGGGGGAAGCTGACGTCGATTCCCTGGAGGTTGTGTTCACGGGCACCCACGACGGTGACCTGTCGCTTCTTGTCGACCACCCGACGGGTGTCCGGCAGCGGGATCTCCATGCGACCCGACAGATACGCACCCGTGAGCGATTCGTCGTTGGTGAGGAGGTCCGCGTAGGAACCGCTGTGCACGACGCGTCCGCCGTGCTCACCGGCCAACGGTCCGATATCGACGACCCAGTCCGAGGTACGGATGGTGTCCTCGTCGTGCTCGACGACGATCAATGTGTTGCCGAGATCGCGCAGTCTCGTCAGCGTGTCGATGAGCCGGCGGTTGTCCCGTTGATGCAGTCCGATGGACGGCTCGTCCAGTACGTAGAGCACGCCGACGAGGCCGGAGCCGATCTGCGTGGCGAGCCGGATACGTTGCGCCTCGCCGCCGGACAGCGAGCCCGCGGTGCGCGCCAACGACAGGTATTCGAGACCCACGTCCAGCAGGAAGCCGAGTCGAGCCTGAACCTCCTTGAGGACCTGGCCCGCAATCGCTTCCTCGCGTCGCCCCAGAGTGAGGCTGTTGAGGAAGTCGGCCGTGTCGGCGATGGACAGTTCACACACCTCGGCGATCGACTTCGGCCCGAAATCACCTGCCGCGATGGTGACCGACAGAATTTCTGGACGCAGCCTGGCTCCGTTGCAGGTAGGACACGGAACGTCGCGCATGTAGCCGTCGTACCGTTCCTTCATCTGTTCGGATTCGGTCTGCTCGAGGCGGCGGTGCAGGAAGGGCATGACGCCCTCGAACTCGGCGTAGTACGACCGGGTGCGGCCGTACCGGTTCTTGTACTTCACGTGCACCTGGTGGTCGCTGCCCTCCAGGACAGCTCGCTTGACCTTTGCCGGCAGCTTGTTCCACGGAGCGTGCAGATCGAAGCCCATGGCGTCGGCGAGTCCGGACAGCAAGCGGCCGAAGTACTCCGACGTCTGGCCCATGGACCACGGCGCGATGGCCCCGTCGGCCAGACTCAGATCACCGTCGGGCACCACCAGCTCGGGATCGACCTCCTTGCGCACGCCGAGCCCGACACAGTCGGGGCAGGCACCGTAAGGCGAGTTGAACGAGAACGATCGCGGTTCGAGGTCGTCGATGGACAGCGGGTGGCCGTTGGGACACGCGAGCTTCTCCGAGAAACGACGCTCCCGATCGGGGGCGTTCTCCTCACGGTCGACGAAGTCGAGAACCACGATCCCGTCTGCCAGCCGCAGTGCGGTTTCCACCGAGTCGGTGAGCCGCTGCTTCGAACTGGACTTGACGGTGAGCCGGTCGACGACGACCTCGATGTCGTGCTTTTCCTGCTTCTTCAACACCGGTGGGCTACTGAGCTGGTGGACGACACCGTCGACGCGCACACGTGAGTAGCCCTGAGTGTTGAGCGAGTCGAACAGGTCGACGAACTCGCCCTTACGGGTTCGGACCACCGGCGCTAGGACCTGGAATTTCAGGCCCTCCTCCATGTCGAGAACCTGATCGACGATCTGCTGTGGAGTCTGCTTGGCGATCTGCTCGCCGCACACCGGGCAGTGCGCAGTGCCCGCCCTGGCGTACAGCAACCGTAGGTAGTCGTAGACCTCGGTGATGGTGCCCACGGTCGAGCGTGGGTTGCGGTTGGTCGACTTCTGGTCGATCGAGACCGCGGGCGACAGGCCTTCGATGAAGTCGACGTCGGGCTTGTCCATCTGACCGAGGAACTGCCGTGCGTATGCGGACAGCGACTCCACGTAGCGACGCTGGCCTTCGGCGAAGATCGTGTCGAAGGCGAGAGACGACTTGCCCGAACCGGACAAACCGGTGAACACGATCAGCGCGTCCCGGGGCAGGTCGATATCGACCCCCCTCAAGTTGTGCTCCCGTGCACCTCGCACTATCAGGCGATCCGCCACTGTGTTCCCTTCTTTTCTCACGAGCACGTCGAGCCGTGTTGCTGCTCGACGCAGCATTGTCCGACGTCGAGTCGATGATGACGCGTGGTGCCGATGCACCGATCACACGCCGTGTAGCCGAGGACTCCACGTCGAAAACCTGTCGAGGTGAGCGACGAACCTCACCTCGTAGCAATGGTAGGTCCAGGTACCGACACACTTTTCCACGAGCGTGACCCCGGCGCTCCCGTCGTTGCTGCCGACGGTAGCGTCCTCGAAATGGACGAGCACCTCATGGTCATCGACGACAATTACACCGGCGTCGTTGCACAGGGTTCACCCCCGCAGCGGCGGACGATCCCCGGAGCCACGATCACCAAGATGTCGGTCGGCCCCATGGACAACAACACTTACCTGGTCGTCTGTTCCGCAACGGGCCATTCCCTGCTGATAGACGCCGCCAACGAGGCGGACCGCATCTCACTGCTTCTCGACGAGAACGCACCGACCCTGTCTCTGATCGTCACCACCCATCAGCATGCCGACCACTGGCAGGCGCTGGCCGATATCGCCGGTGGCACCGACTCGCCCACCGCGGCCCACGAGCTGGACGCAGAACCGCTGCCGGTAGCTCCGGACCGTCTTCTGGCCGACCACGACACGGTGTCGGTGGGTGAGCTCACCTTCGATGTGGTGCATCTGACCGGTCACACTCCGGGCTCGATAGCACTCGCGCTGACCGATGCCGAGGGCAAGACGACGCACCTCTTCACCGGCGATTCTCTGTTCCCCGGCGGCGTCGGCAAAACCAACGGCCCCGAGGATTTCACCCACCTCCTCGACGACGTGAGCGCCAAATTGTTCGACCGCTACGCCGACGACACCATCGTCTACCCCGGGCACGGCAAGGACACCACCCTCGGTGACGAGCGGCCGCACCTGGCGGAATGGCGCGAACGCGGCTGGTGACGCCGCGCGTGCTTGAGAGCGTGAAACACGGGGTATGAAGAGTGTGACAAAAGTGCACGCACCGGTGACTTCGAACTATTTTCGGTGCGAGTCCGCACGTACAACCGCCATGACACGAGAAACTACGCAGGAGGCTGTCAATGCTGGTCCGCCGTATCGCCCGTCCGCTGATGTCTACGATTTTCATCTCCGGGGGCGTCGATGCACTTCGTAATCCCGCCGGCAGGGCGAAGGCAGCCGCTCCGCTGATCGAGCAGAGCAAGGATGCTCTGCCGAACGAGGTCACCGCGAACGTGCCGACCGATCCCGAGACGTTGGTTCGGATCAACGGCGGTATCCAGGTCGCCGGCGGCATTCTGTTGGCCACCGGCAAGGCACCGCGCATCGCATCGCTCGCTCTGGCCGGAAGCCTCGTTCCGACGACACTGGCCGGACACGCGTTCTGGAACGAAACCGACCCGGAGACCAAGGCTGCGCAACGCATCCACTTCTTCAAGAACCTCAGCCTGCTCGGCGGATTGCTGATCGCGGCCGTCGACACCGAGGGCAAGCCCTCCGTCGCGTGGCGCAGCAAGCGGGCGGCACGCCGCGCACAGGAATCTGTGGTCTCAGCGCTGCCCGGTCACACCACTCACGACACCGGCGAACGCGTCAAGGAAATTGCCTCGATCGCAGCGAGCCGCGGTGCCGACCTGGCCGACGCCGCACAGCCGAAGCTGGCCAAGCTCGCCGACGCTGCACAGCCGAAGCTGGCCAAGTTCGCCGACATCGCCGGCGAGAAGGGCTCGGAGCTGGCAGAGGTCGCGCAGCCCGCTCTGAACCGGTGGGCTCACATCGCCGCCGACAAGGGTTCGGAGCTGGCCGAGGAAGCCCAGAAGCGGGGCTCGAAGCTGGCCGAGCTTGCTGCCGACCGCGGAAGCGATCTGGCCGAAGAAGCGCAGAAGCGTGGATCGAAGCTCGCCGACAAGGCCGCGCACCGCAGCTCGGATTGGGCCGAGCTCGCTCAGAAGCGGGGCTCGAAGTTGGTCGACGTCGCTGCCGACCGTCGCAGTGAACTGGCCGAGGTGGCACAGAAGCGCGGAGCAAAGCTCGCCGATCTCGCTGCCGAGAAGGGATCCGTTCTGGCCGAAGAGGCTCAGAAGCGCGGCGCCACGTGGGCCGACATCGCGTCGGATCGGGTCGACACCCTCGGCAAGCGCGCTCGTAAGCGGGCCGAGAAGCAGAACAAGGAACTCGAAAAGGCAACCGAGCAGGCTCGGGCCAAGCTCGAGAAGCGAGTTGCCAAGGCGCAGAAGAACTTGGACAAGAAGCTCCAGCAGTACGCGAAGTAGGTCTACCCACGACGCTCGACGTCGTTCGCGCACGGCCCTGTCCCAGAACTCGCGGTTCTGCGACAGGGCCGTTCTGCGGCGTAGACTGCTCTGGCTGATTTCGAGGCGATATTTTCGCCTCGGCCGAACTCCCGAGGAGAACCTTTGCCGGACGACGGCCACCCATCGAACGATCCCGGTGCACCCATCGAGGAAGACCTCGAACAGGCGCATCTGACGCGGTTGTACACGCAGCTCGATGCACTGCGCGAGTATGCCGCAAACCGACTTCGCGCCGTGCTGCTCGAGACCGGCGGAACACCGCAGGCCCGAAGCGAGCGCGAATCCTTCAACCAGATGTACACCGAGGACATCGCCAAGTACGACGCAGCCGAGAACGGACTCTGCTTCGGACGCATCGACCTCGATCCGGACACCCTCGATCCGAAAGTCGACGACCGCCCCGAGCGTTACATCGGCCGTGTCGGAATCCTCGACGACAAGAACGATTACGAGACACTACTGCTGGACTGGCGAGCTCCCATGGCCCGTCCGTTCTATCTGGCGACACCGGCAGCTCCCGAAAACGTGTTGCGCCGCAGGCACATCCGTACCCGCGGACGCAAGGTGACCGCCATCGCCGACGAGTTCCTGGACCTCGATTCCGCGCAGTCGTCCAACGATGCCGCTGTTGCGGGTGGCGTCGCCAGCGAGGGTGCGCTGCTGTCCGCTCTCGATGCAGCGCGAACCGGTCAGATGAACGACATCGTCGAGACGATCCAGAGCGAGCAGGACGCAATCATCCGCTCACAGCATCGCAGTGTGCTGGTGGTGCAGGGCGGACCGGGCACCGGCAAGACGGCGGTGGCACTGCACCGAGCTGCGTATCTGCTGTACACGTACCGTCAACAGCTCGGCAAGAGCGGTGTCCTGATCATCGGGCCCAATGCCACGTTCCTCGACTACATCGGCCAGGTGCTGCCGTCGCTGGGCGAAACCGGGGTATTGCTGTCGACCATCGGCGATCTGTACCCCGGAGTCCGTGCGCAGCGCGAGGATTCGGCTCTGGCCACCGAGGTCAAGGGAAGACTGTCGATGGTCGACGTACTGACGCAGGCGGTGCGTGATCGCCAGGAGGTGCCCGCACAGCCGCGCCGGCTGAAATTCGACACCTACGACATCACCCTCGATCGAAAGATAGTCACGCGTGCCCGCGGCCGCGCCCGGTCCTCCCGGCGACCACACAACTTGGCTCGGCCTCTGTTCGTGTCCTCGGTCATCGACCAGTTGGCCAATCAGCTGGCCGCGAAACTCGGCCAGAACGTGGTGGACGGATCGAGCTTGCTCAGCGCCGACGACATTGCGGACATGCGGGACGAGATGCGCGAGGACCACGACGTGATGGCTGCGATAGACGAGTTGTGGCCGGATCTGTCGCCCCAGCAGGTTCTTCGAGACCTGTTCGCGTCGCCGGAGAAAATCGCATCGGCCGCACCTGCGCTCGACGAGTCGGAGCGCGTATCGCTGCTGCGCCGCGGCCACGGCTTCTCGTCCGCGGACGCCCCGCTTCTCGACGAGCTCGCCGAGCTACTCGGCGTCGACGATGCTGCCGAACGTGAACAGGCTCAGCGTCAATGGCGTGGCCAGATCGCCGATGCCCAGGGCGCGCTGGACATCCTGACCGGGTCTGCACCGCAGGACCTCGAGGACGAACTGGACCCGGAGATTCTGATGGCGTACGACCTGATCGACGCCGATCAGCTTGCGCGACGCCAGAATTCGGGTCAGCGACTCACCACCGCGGAACGCGCAGCCGGCGACCGTACCTGGACCTACGGGCACGTGATCGTGGACGAGGCGCAAGAGCTGTCGGCGATGGCGTGGCGAATGGTGATGCGGCGCATCCCCAATCGGTGGATGACACTGGTGGGTGACACCGCGCAGACCGGAGACCCGGCCGGAACCTCGTCCTGGGGATCGGTTCTCGAACCGTATGTGGCTCAACGCTGGAAGCTCACCGAACTGACGGTCAACTACCGAACGCCGTCGGAGATCATGACGGTGGCGCACGACGTGCTCGCGGCGATCGATCCGGAGCAGTCCGAACCGCGATCCATTCGCAGCACCGGCGTCGAGCCGTGGGCTCAACGAGTAGCCGCAGCAGATCTGGTGACGGCGGTCGAGAAGCGAGTGGCCGATCACCCTCGCCCCGGCCTGAGCGCAGTGCTGGTTCCCTCCGAGCTCGTCTCCCAACTCCGGCACCTGGCATCGGATGTGGTGACCGTGTCGACGGTCAAGGACGCGAAAGGGCTCGAATTCGACTCGGTGCTCATCGTCGAGCCGAGCGCCATCGTTGCGGAGTCCGTCAAGGGTATGAACGACCTCTACGTGGCCCTGACCCGAGCAACCCAGCGACTCGGAGTCGTCCATGTGGACCCTCTGCCCCTGGAACTCGGTGCCCTGCAGCCCTTCGACGCCGAAGCCTGACGAGAACAGTCGGCCCGCCCCGTCATCTTCGACGGAGCGGGCCGATTGTCGTACTACGAGAGAATCAGCGGACGGTATGCACGATCAGTACGTCACAGGTCGACTTGCGGGCCGCGTCGGACGGAACCGAACCGAGCAAGCGACCGGTCAACGAGTTCAGCCCACGGTTGCCGACGACGAGTAGATCGCCCTTGACCTCGTCCACGAGCGCCAGGAGAGACTCGACGGGCGCTCCGACGATCGGCTTCTCCTCGATGTTCTTCGCGCCGGCCTTGGTGGCGTGCTCTCGGGCGGTGCGCAGGATTTCGCGCGTCGGTGCCGAACCGGTGATCTGGTAGGCGTCCTCGCGGAGTGCGTCGGCGGCGGCAGAGGTGTCTTTCGGATCGGCCGGGTAGTAAGCACACGCGATCACCAGGGTGGCATCGGCATCTCCCGCCAGAGCCGCGGCCTTCTCCACTGCCCGCAGTGACGATTCGGAGCCATCGGTTCCGACGACGACGGTGCGGTAGGCGCTCATTCATTCCTCCATTTGTCGGTCACACACAGATGTGACACTTCTGGTCGAACTGGATTGGTGCAAGTCACAGGACCTGAAGACGTGGTCCGGGGACTGATGCGCTGACAGTAGCCGGAAGTCGACGATCGGCACGTGAACTTGGGGAACAACACGATCCGCGCCACTCACATACATTGGTTTGCATGCCGATCCCCCGCCCGCCGTTGTCGAGACGGGCCCTCGCTCTCGGTGCCGTCGCGATCTCGATCGTGATCGTGGCCGCCCTCGCATTCGCATTCCTCCCCCAGGGACGCGAAGCCGACACTGCAACGCGTGACGCGCGCATCACGCTACCGGACAGCCCCGGTTCGACGGAGACCGTCGACCTCGACACCCGGCTCTACATTCCCGAATCGACCCCCGCTCCGGCTGTGTTGCTCGCGCACGGCTTCGGCGGCAGCAAGGACTCGGTCGACGGCGAAGCTCGTGATCTCGCCGCCCGCGGATACGTGGTTCTCGCCTACACCGCGCGCGGCTTCGGTGACAGCACGGGTTCCATCTCCATCAACGACCCCGATCGCGAGGTCGCCGATGCCCGCGGCCTGATCGACTGGCTGGCCGAACAGCCGGAAGTACAACTCGATGCGCCCGGTGATCCCCACGTCGGCGTGGCAGGCGGATCGTACGGCGGGGCACTGGCCCTCAGTGCCGGCGGAACAGACCCCCGCGTGGACTCGGTGGCCGCTGCAATCACCTGGAACGACCTGGGCCAGGCCCTGTTCCCCAACTTCGGCGTCACCTCGTCCGCAGGTCGAGAAACGCTCGGAAACATCGACTCCCCGGCCGGTGCCGAATACGGCGGACCCGGCGTCCTCAAACGTGGATGGGCCGGCGTCTTCTTCGGAGCGGGTGCCTCCAGCGCTGCGCCCAGTAGTTCCGGGGACGGTGACAGTGGCGGGGGCGCATCCGCGTGCGGCAGATTCGCGCAGGAATTCTGCGACGCCTACGCACAATCCGCAGTCACCGGCATTCCCAGCCAGCCGCTACTCGATCTGTTGACTGCCCACTCGCCCGTCGCGGTCGCGTCGAACATCACGGCTCCGACGCTTCTCCTACAGGGCACCCAAGACACTCTGTTCGGTCTCGACCAGGCCGACGCGACGGCTCGGCAGATCGCAGCCGCAGGCGGTGACGTGACTGTCCGGTGGTTCGACGGTGGGCACGATGCCGGTGGAACGAACGGTGCGTCGGATCGAGCCGTCGCCGACTTCTTCGACCGGACTCTGCGCGGCACCCCCGATCCCGCGCCCTCCGACAGCGCGCCGTTCGTGTATTCGACGCAGCGCGCAGCCGATGAACGAGGAGGCGAACGCAATCGTCGGATGACGGCTCCCGACTACCCAGGCCTGACCCCGAACTCCGAACCCACACAGACGAATACGGTGACCTTCACCCCCGCCTCCGAGGACGGGACGATCATTCGTCCGCCCGGCGCGTCACCGTCGGCCATCTCGTCCGTCCCCGGTCTGGGTTCGGTGTTGTCGACACTCGGATCGACCGAAGCCGGTGCAGCGCTGACTGCGGACCTTCCGGGCCAGTCCGCGATTTTCACGAGCGAGCCCGTCGACTCGTCACTGACCATCACCGGCGCGCCGAGAGTCGATCTCCGGGTGGCGTCCCTGGCCGGGCCCGGCCAGGCCGTCCTGTTCGCGAAACTGTACGACGTCGCCCCGAACGGCACACGCACCCTTCCCGGCGGTGCAGTGTCGGCCATCCGACTGCCCGACACCGGGAGCATCGACCCCGTCGACGTCACTGTCGCCCTCCCTGGAATCAGCTACACCGTCCAGCAAGGGCATCGACTCGAACTGAGCGTCTCCACCACCGACCAGGCATACGCCGTCCCGCTGGAGCCCGCACAATTCAGCGTGACCATGGCGACCACGTCCGTCGCGTTGCCGACCGTTCCCGCGGTGGCGAGCGCGAACAGCACCGTCCCCGTCGCTCCACTGATCGGAATCGGCGTGGTCGTCCTGGTCGTCGGATGCATCGTCGTGGCGACGATCGTGCGAACCAGACGCCGCACGGTGGCCGAGGTCGACGAGGCTCTCATCGACACTCCCCTGGTGATCACCGACCTGGCCAAGACGTACTCGAACGGGTTCCGCGCCGTGGACGGCGTCAGCTTCGAGGTGAAACAGGGGCAGGTACTCGGACTGCTAGGACCGAACGGTGCCGGAAAGACCACCACGTTGCGCATGCTGATGGGCCTGATCACCCCCACCGGCGGCGACATCCGGGTCTTCGGTCACAAGGTCACACCCGGTGCCCCGGTGTTGTCGCGGCTCGGCTCCTTCGTCGAGGGTTCCGGCTTCCTTCCGCATCTGACCGGCACCCAGAATCTGCGGCTGTACTGGGAGGCGACTGGGCGACCGATCGAAGACGCTCACCTCGACGAGGCACTCGAGATCGCAGACCTCGGCGCAGCCATCGAACGCAAGGTCAAGTCCTACAGCCAAGGCATGCGTCAGCGCCTCGCCATTGCACAGGCCATGCTGGGTCTACCGGATCTCATGGTGTTGGACGAACCGACCAACGGCCTCGACCCGCCACAGATCCGAACCATGCGTGACGTGCTGATCAACTACGCCAAGACGGGACGCACCGTGTTGGTGTCGAGCCACCTCCTCGCCGAAGTCGAACAGACGTGCACGCACGTAGTGGTCATGAACCGTGGCTCCGTGATCAGCTCGGGCACCGTCCGCGAGCTGACAGCAGCCGGTGGGCAGACCGAGATCAGGGTCGACGACGCCGGCCGCGCCCGGTCGGTACTCGACGCCGCCGGCCATGACGGCGCGGTGATCGTCGACGACGGCACGGTGACCGTCGACCTGACCGACGCCGATTCCGCTGTTGTCATCAGGGAACTCGTCACCGCGGGAGTGTCGGTCCGCGGCTTCTCCCAGTCCACCCGACTCGAGGACGTGTTCCTCGACCTCGTTCATCGAGATACCCCAGGCCCGGTCGTTCACGAGACCGACTCCAGCGAGGATCGCTCATGAGTACAACGCACGCAGACGGCCGCGCAGCGGGCTACACCGGCGGGCGCACCCTGCCGTTTCGTACCGAACTGCGCCGACAGCTGGGCCGGCGACGCACTCAGCTCGCCATCGGTTTCCTTGCCCTGCTACCGGTGATCCTGGTCGTCGCCTTCACCGTGGGCAGTTCCAGCGCCGACTCCGATGCCGGCGGGCTGATCGAGCTCGGCACGCGGGGCGGCATGAACTTCACCGTCTTCGCACTGTTCATGTCCGTCGGATTTCTGCTCATCGTCGTGGTGGCGCTGTTCTTCGGCGACTCCGTTGCGAGCGAGGCATCGTGGTCGAGCCTGCGCTACCTGCTCGCCATCCCGGTCCCTCGAAGCCGACTGTTGACCCAGAAGGCACTCGTCTCGGCCACGTTGTCCAGCGCCGCCATTCTGGTGCTGGTCGGAGTGTCCCTGCTGATCGGGACGGTGATGTACGGTGCCGAATCACTGGTCACGCCGCTGGGTGAAGGACTCTCGTACGGCACTTCCCTGATGCGATTGCTGATCGCGGTCGCCTACATCGGCGTCAATCTGCTGTGGGTGGCAGGTCTGGCGATGTTGCTGTCGGTGCTCACCGACGCCCCTCTCGGGGCCGTCGGCGGCGCGGTCATGACGTCGATTCTGATGCAGATCCTCGATCAGATCACGGCATTGGGATCGCTACGCAACTACTTGCCCGGGCACTACGCGAACTCGTGGATCGACGCCTTCGGCACGAATATCGACTGGAACGACATGGTGGTCGGATCGTTCTCGGCCATCACCTACGCGGCGGTATTCGGGTTGATCGCGTGGCGACGTTTCGCCACGAAAGACATCACCAGTTGACCCGAGCTACTTCTTGGTGATCGCCGGGCCGAACACTCCCGCGGGTATGACGCCTTGGCCCACGATGGCCTCACGCCACGGCGTCGCGAGCGAGACCAGCCGAGCCGCGCCGTCTTCGCCGAGGGCGGCCCACGGGGCCAGCGCGAGGTCGTTCGTGATGTCCTCGACCAGAGTGCGGAGATCCTTGCCGTCCTGAGTCAACGCGCCTTCGGCCGTCAGTAGTTCACGATCGGCCAAGGACGCCACAGCTCCGTTCCACTGCTCGTTCGACCAGCCACGACGCTTGCGCGCGAATTCCTTCTCGAAGCCGTACCCGGTGGCGGTGTGGGTGATCAGCGCGTCCAGGCCGTTCAACCCTGCCGTCTGCAGCGCGGCGATGTGACCGTCTCCGCGGTATTCGCGGATCAGGGTGAGCGCGTGCCACAACACGAGGTGCGGCGCTTGCGGCCACTCGAGTTCGGCGTAGGCGGCATACAGCGGCCGACCGTCGTCTCCTGGGATTCCACGCGCAGCGATCGATGCGAGGTCGGCAGCTTCGGCCATGTCCGGGGACGACAGCGTCTCGGAGCCCAACAGACGCTGGAATGCGGCGTCGAGTGTGGCGTAACGGATTGCCATGATCTCGTCGGGCGAGGCGATGGCCCAGGCCGCCGGAACCAGCGGGCTGATGAGGTCGCGGTTGAAGTTGTAGAACGTGGCTGCGACGACACCTGCACCGACCGGCCCGAGGGGTGCTGCACGGCCGGCGAAATAGCAGGCCCGTGGCGGTAAGCCAGCAGCAACGAGAGCGTCCTGCGTCTCCGGCAGGAAATAGGTCATCGAATGGATGAGTTCGAGTGCACGAGAGGTGCGGCCGGCAGTGGTTGCGTCCATCTCTGAACCGTAACCGAACCATTTCGGATCGTTCCGCAGGCTCGACCCGCACCACCCGCCGGACCTACTTGAGGCCGGCCGCGTCCATGCCCCGGAGCTCCTTCTTAAGGTCCTGGATCTCGTCGCGCAGGCGACCGGCCAACTCGAACTTCAACTCGCGAGCCGCGTTCATCATCTGATCGGTCATGTTCTTGATCAGGTCCGCCAGCTCGGCGCGCGGCATCGACGAGACATCCTGCCCCTCGTACACCCCGGAGCTGACCGACCTGCCCGCTTCGCCCTGCGCTCGCCGACCGCGGCTGGCGTTCCGACCCGAGCCGCCCACTTCGACAGCAGTGTCGGTGTCCTCCGCTTCCTGATACACCTGATCGAGAATGTCGGCGATCTTCTTGCGCAGCGGTTGCGGATCGACTCCCCGCTCCTTGTTGTAGGCAATCTGCTTCTCGCGCCGACGTTCCGTCTCTTCGATCGCGTACGTCATGGAATCGGTCATCTTGTCGGCGTACATGTGCACTTCACCGGAGACGTTTCGAGCGGCGCGACCGATGGTCTGGATGAGGCTCGTACCGCTGCGGAGGAAGCCTTCCTTGTCAGCGTCGAGAATCGCCACGAGCGACACTTCTGGAAGGTCGAGGCCCTCACGTAGCAGGTTGATGCCGACCAGGACGTCGTATTCACCCAGCCGGAGCTGACGCAGCAGCTCGACTCGGCGCAATGTGTCGATGTCGGAGTGCAGGTACCGGACGCGAATACCCAGCTCGAGTAGGTAATCGGTGAGATCCTCCGACATCTTCTTGGTCAGAGTGGTGACCAGCACGCGCTCGTCTTTCTCCGCGCGCTCCCGGATCTGGTGCACCAGGTCGTCGATCTGTCCCTTGGTGGGCTTGATGACCACCTGGGGATCGACAAGTCCGGTGGGCCTGATGACCTGCTCGACGAACTCCCCTCCGGTCTGGCCGAGCTCGTACTTTCCCGGGGTGGCCGAGAGGTAGACCGTCTGGCCGATCCTCTGTGTGAACTCTTCCCACGTCAGCGGCCGGTTGTCCGTTGCGGAAGGCAACCGGAACCCGAAATCGACCAGGTTCCGTTTGCGCGACATGTCGCCCTCGTACATCGCGCCGATCTGCGGGACGGTGACATGGGATTCGTCGATGACGAGTAGGAAGTCCTCGGGGAAGTAGTCGATCAGGGTCGCGGGTGCGGTGCCGGCCCCGCGACCGTCGATGTGCCGCGAGTAGTTCTCGATGCCGGAGCAGAAGCCGACCTGCTTGATCATCTCCAAGTCGTATTGCGTGCGCATCCGAAGCCGCTGCGCCTCGAGCAGCTTGCCCTTGCCTTCGAGCTCGGCCAGGCGAGCTTCGAGCTCGGCCTCGATGTCCTTGACCGCCCGTTCCATCCGCTCCGGTCCAGCGACGTAGTGGGTGGCCGGGAAGATGCGTACCGAATCGACTTGGCGAACGATGTCGCCCGTCAGCGGATGGAGGTAGTACAGAGCTTCGATCTCGTCGCCGAAGAACTCGATGCGAATCGCCAATTCCTCGTACGACGGAATGATCTCGACAGTATCGCCGCGGACTCGGAACGATCCCCGGGTGAAGGCCATGTCGTTGCGCGTGTACTGCACGTCGACCAGAAGCCGGAGCAGCGCATCGCGCTGGACCTCGACGTTGACCTCGAGCTCGATCGACCGATCGACGTACGACTGCGGGGTGCCGAGACCGTAGATGCACGACACCGAGGCCACCACGACCACGTCTCGGCGGGAGAGCAGGGATGCCGTCGCCGAGTGCCGCAGACGCTCGACGTCGTCGTTGACGGACGAGTCCTTCTCGATGTAGGTATCGGTCTGCGCGATGTACGCCTCGGGCTGGTAGTAGTCGTAGTACGAGACGAAGTACTCGACGGCGTTGTTGGGCAACATGTCTCGCAGCTCGTTCGCCAACTGCGCTGCGAGAGTCTTGTTCGGTGCCATCACCAGGGTGGGGCGCTGCAGTTTCTCGATCAGCCAGGCGGTGGTGGCCGACTTACCGGTACCGGTGGCACCGAGAAGCACGACGTCCTTCTCGTCCGCCTTGATCCGACGTTCGAGTTCGGCGATGGCGGTCGGCTGATCACCGGCCGGAACGTGTTCGCTGACGACCTCGAACGCCGGTCCGGTGCGCTCGATCGCTCCCACCGGACGGTGTTCGGAGTGCGCGACAACGGGATGTTCGGATGCAAACGCCATTACACAAGCGTAGACGCGACCACCGACAAGTTCCGTCGGAGAGACCTCGGAGGTCTGTTCCCGGTAGCTTCTACAGGCATGGTCGCTCACACGTCAGCCGGTGCGCACACCGTCGTTCATGCCCCGAAACACGAGACGTTCGACCTGGTCGCCAAGACCAACGTCGATCCCAAGGGGTTCGTTCGCGTGGTCGACGAATACCGCGTGGAGCCATGGGGGCTGTACATGGCCCGGCCTTCCGACCATGCCCACTTCGATTATCTGGAGTCCTGGCTACTGCCTGCTCTCGGGCTCCGGGCCTCGGTATTCCATTACCTGCCCGCACACGCGAGGGACCAGGACTACTACGTCGACATCGGCGAGTACACGGCCGGGGCCAGCCGATGGACCTCGGTCGATCACTATCTCGACCTCAGTGTTCGCACCGGCCGCGATTACGACCTGCTGGATGTCGACGAGCTGTTCGACGCGCGCGTGGCACAGCATCTGGACACCCCGACAGCCGAGCGGGCGCTGTCCCGATCGATCGCGGCCATCGAAGGACTGACGCGGCACGAATACGACCTGAACGCCTGGCTCGCGTCGATCGGAATGCCGACGGAATGGAACGGCAAACCGGCCTGAACCGCGCAGCTCTGCCTCAGGCAGTCCAGTTCGTCTCCTCCGCCCACTGCCACGCCCGCCGATACGCCACGTCGAACCACGGCGCCTTCGCGTCTATGTAGGCATCGATCGCCGGTTGGTATTCGGCGATCCCGGCGGCGGCTTCTGACGCACGCCGCTTGATAGCGGCGTATTCCGTCGCGACAGCCGCGTCCGCCCGGAGCCAGTCGCGGAACAACAACGCGAACGTCTGGTTCGGCCAACCGTCGACCCGAACATGAACGTTGGCCGGACGGCCGGGATCTGCGTTACCGTGAAAACGCTTGCCCCACACGGCCGGATCGGCCTCACCGCCCACTCCGTACGCGGGCTTCGGATCGTCGAAGTCACTCGACTCGACGCCGGGGAACCCGGCGACGCGCAACTGTTCGCCGACGGAATCTGCGTCGGCCAGCGAACGCACCGTGACCTGAATATCGAGCACGTCCTTGGCATCGAGTCCGGGTACCGCCGTCGATCCGACGTGGTCGATCCGCACAGCCTTGTCCCCACACGCGAGAGCCAGGCGCGCGATCATCCGCCGCGCCTGTAATTCCCAGGCCGGGTCTGCAGTCACCAGTTCCGGATGTGTCCGGGCGACGATCCCCTCTCTGAGGTTGCGCTCGAAGGGAATCACGCGCTCGTTCCACAAGTTTCGTACCTGATCGTCGACGCTGCCGGGCGCACCCGTGTTGTCGATCCACACATCTGCCGCAGCTCGGCGCGCGTCGTCGGTCGCCTGCGCGGCGATACGCGCGCGGGCATCGGCCTCGGGCATGTGTCGTTGGCCGGTCAGCCTGCGGACTCGTTCCTCTGCGTCGACCCAGACGACGACGACCAGATGGAAGAACGGACCCATCGAGCCTTCGACGAGGAGCGGAATGTCCTGCACCACTACGGCATCCGGTGCTGCCCCGTCGATGATCTCGGCGGTGCGCTCACCGACCAACGGATGCACGATCGCGTTGAGTTTCTTGCGGGATTCCTCGTCGCCGAATGCCTTGGCCGCCAAGGCTGGCCGATCGAGCGACCCGTCGGGTGCCAGTATCTCGGTACCGAAGGTGTCCGTCAGTTGTTGCAGTCCAGGCGTTGCCGGCTCCACGACTTCACGTGCGAGTACGTCCGAGTCGACGAGCACTCCCCCGAGTTCGGTCAGCACTTTCGCCACGGTCGATTTGCCGGCACCAATTCCGCCGGTCAGTCCCAGTCTCAGCATGCGTCCAGTCTGACACTCGAACACGCCGAAGCACACCAGCCTCAAATGCACCGGTTTTGCGAGCCTGTCGGTTATCTTCGACGAGCGCAACCTCGATGTGCCGACCCACTGCCAGCGAAAAGGACACCCATGCGAAGCAATCAGATCCAACCGGGTCGGCACCGCCTCGGCATGGATGCAGGCGTTCACTGCATTCTCATTCCAGAAGTTGCCTCGGCGCTGGCCGACCACCGGCGTAACTGGTTCACCAACCTGCTGACCCCCGCCCGCCACAGCTTCGCCACGATGCGTAAGCGCACGGCGAGCGTCGGCCAGTGGAGCCCAGCCACCGCCGCGTAGTTCGCACTCCCCCTCACCCTTGGACCCGGTTCACCAGAACCGGGTCCGTTGTCGTTCCTGCTGCACATCTGCGCCTTCGAACGAGAAAGCCCCGGCTCTCGCAGGGAGAACCGGGGCTGAGGTCACACCCTCACGGGTGGACTACATCTATCAGGCGTTGCCCGACAGCTTCTCGCGAAGTGCAGCGAGCTGCGCATCGCTGGCCAGCGATCCACCGGTCGAGGCCGGAGCCGACGCTGCGGGAGCATCGCCTTCTGCATCGGCGGGAGCCTGACCCGACTCGGAGGAGTAGTTGGTGTTGGCGGCTTCGGCAGCTTCGTCCTTGGCCGTCTTCTCCATCTGAGCGGTGTGCATCTTGTGGCGACGCTCGGCCTCGGCGTAGCGACCTTCCCACTCTTCACGCTGCTTCTCGTAGCCTTCGAGCCATTCGTTGGTCTCGGAGTCGAAGCCCTCGGGGAAGATGTAGTTGCCACCCTCGTCGTACGAGTCGGCCATGCCGTACTTGGACGGGTCGAACTCTTCTGCGTAGTCCTCGTTGGCCTGCTTGAGGCTCAACGAAATCCGGCGACGCTCGAGATCGATGTCGATGACCTTGACGAGTGCGTCGTCGCCGACACCCACGACCTGGTCCGGAACCTCCACGTGGCGCTCGGCCAGCTCGGAGATGTGCACGAGGCCCTCGATGCCCTCTTCGACGCGCACGAATGCACCGAAGGGAACCAGCTTGGTGACCTTGCCGGGCACGATCTGGCCGATCGCGTGGGTGCGAGCGAACTGGCGCCACGGATCTTCCTGAGTTGCCTTGAGCGACAGCGAAACACGCTCGCGGTCCAGGTCGACGTCGAGAACCTCGACGGTGACCTCGGTGCCGACCTCGACGACCTCGGACGGGTGATCGATGTGCTTCCAGGACAGCTCGGAGACGTGCACGAGTCCGTCGACGCCACCCAGGTCCACGAAGGCACCGAAGTTGACGATGGAGGACACGACGCCCTTGCGGACCTGGCCCTTCTGGAGCTGGTGCAGGAACTCGCTGCGGACCTCGGACTGGGTCTGCTCGAGCCATGCGCGGCGCGACAGGACCACGTTGTTGCGGTTCTTGTCGAGCTCGATGATCTTGGCCTCGATCTCCTTGCCGACGTACGGCTGGAGGTCGCGGACGCGACGCATCTCGACGAGCGAGGCAGGCAGGAAGCCGCGGAGACCGATGTCCAGGATGAGTCCACCCTTGACGACCTCGATGACGGTGCCCTTGACGGCCTCGTCCTTCTCCTTGAGCTCCTCGATCGTGCCCCAAGCGCGCTCGTACTGAGCTCGCTTCTTGGACAGGATCAGGCGGCCTTCCTTGTCCTCCTTGGTGAGGACGAGTGCTTCGATCTCATCTCCCACGGAGACGACCTCGTTGGGGTCGACGTCGTGCTTGATGGAGAGCTCGCGAGAAGGGATGACGCCTTCGGTCTTGTAACCGATGTCGAGTAGAACCTCGTCGCGATCGACCTTGACGATGGTGCCTTCGACGATGTCACCATCGTTGAAGTACTTGATCGTCGCGTCGATGGCTGCGAGAAAATCCTCTGCGGAGCCGATATCGTTTACGGCCACCTGCGGTGAGGTTGTGGTTGAGGGCATGTGTTGAGTTGCTCCGGACGGGTTGGGTATCGGTTGATGGATGTTCGGTCGGACCTGTAGAACATGTGCAGCACGAGTGAGGACGGCTATATTCCTGCCGACTCCGCGGACGCAGAGGACGGGCGAACCCGACCTGAGCGCAGCACGAGCACACTCGCGGTGATCAGGGTACGCGATGCCGCAGTACCAGCACAAACCCGGTTAGAGTCGGCGTGTGAACGATCTTCCTGTGCCATCGTCCACTCCCGGCCGCGGCCGTGTCGATTCGGCCGCGAGCGACCGCGCCAGCAGACTCTGGTGGGATTCCGACGCCGACAACTACCACCGTACGCACGGCGCGTTTCTCGGGGTGGCGACCGAATCCGGGGAGTTCGTCTGGTGCCCGGAAGGACTGCACGAGGGCGACGTGCATCTGCTGGGTGACGTCGCGGGCAAGGACGTCCTCGAGGTGGGCTGCGGCAGCGCACCGTGCGCCCGCTGGCTCGGGACCCAGGGCGCGCGCGCCATCGGACTCGACATCTCGATGGGCATGTTGCAGCGCGGCGTCGATGCCATGACCGCGGGTGGGTCGAGAGTTCCGCTGGTTCAGGCCAGTGCCGAGTCCCTGCCGTTCGCCGACGAGCGGTTCGACATCGTGTGCTCGGCCTTCGGTGCGGTTCCGTTCGTCGCGGACTCCGCCAATGTGATGAAGGAAGTGGCGCGGGTACTGCGGCCGGGCGGCATCTGGGTGTTCGCGGTCAATCATCCGATGCGCTGGGTGTTCCCCGACGATCCCGGGGTGGGCGGTCTGACCGCAACGATTCCGTACTTCGATCGAACCCCGTACGTCGAGTACGACGCCGACGGGACCCCCAACTACGTCGAGCATCACCGCACGATCGGTGACCGCGTGCGCGAGCTGGTCGCCGCAGGTCTCGAGGTGCGCGACATCGTCGAGCCGGACTGGCCGGAGTGGCTCGACCGCGAGTGGGGTCAGTGGAGCCCACTGCGCGGCCAGCTCTTTCCCGGCACCGCGATCTTCAGCAGCCGTAAACCGCTCTGAACACGGGTTCCGGCACACGGTTCAGCGCCGGTGCACCCGGGCCTCGACGGTCTCGGTGAAGGCGCTGGTCGACGCCTGCCCGCCGAGGTCTGCTGTCGCTACGCCGGATTCGACGGTGTCGTCGACAGCGTGTCGGATCCGCCCGGCGGCTGCGGCGAGCCGGTCGTTCCCATGCCGATCGGCGAGCCACTCGAGCAGCATCGCGGCCGACAGGAACAGCGCCGTCGGATTGGCGCGATTCTTGCCGGCGATGTCCGGGGCGGAACCGTGTGACGCCTGCGCCATGGCCTGTGATTGCGAGGAATTGATCGACGGGGCGGTACCGAGCGAGCCGGACAACTCTCCCGTCAGATCCGACAGGATGTCACCGAACATGTTTTCGGCCACGATGACGTCGTAGTCCTCACCGCGTCGAACCAGATGCGCTGCGAGGGCGTCCACATGTTCTTCGGTGACCTCGACGTGCGGGAACTGCTCGCCCACGCTGCGGCACGCATCGCGGAACAATCCCGTCGTCATCGACAGCACGTTGGTCTTGTGCACGATGGTGAGCTTGCGGCGGCGTCTGTCAGCCAGCAAAAATGCCTCGCGCGCAATGCGTTCGCATGCCCGACGGGTGAACACCCCGACCGCGAGTGCCACGTCGGGAGTCGGCATGAATTCTCCGCTGCCGACGAACATGTTGCGATCGGCATAGAACCCCTCGGTGTTCTCCCGCACCACTACCAAGTCCATGTTCGGCGACATCGCTCGCACGCCGGCAAGGGCTTTCGCAGGCCTGATGTTGGCGAACAGGTCGAAATCCTTCCGAATCCGCCCGCCCGGGGTCAGCTGCGAACGAAACGGCTCCGGATACGAGGCACTGTCGTGCGGCCCCAGAATCCAACACTCGAGCTCGCCCAGCTTCTGCAGCGTGCTCTCGGGCATCGGTGTGCCGTACTCGTCGATGGCACCGCGACCGAGCGGTAGGTGCACCCATTCGACCGCCGATCCCCCGACTGCCGCGATTGCCGCGTCGACCACTCGGATCGTGGCGGGCACGATCTCGTGACCGATGCCGTCGCCGGTCATGGCCCCGATTCGCAACGTGGGTGCATCTCGTCCGTCCATCTGCGACATCATGGACTACATGGTGCAGTCCGCCGAACTCCTCCTCGACTCGGGGCTCGATACTGCGGTTCGCCGCGAGTGGGCGGCACTCTCCGATGCCGGCCTGCCGAGCCAGAACCGTCATCGGGGCGAGTCGAACCGTCCGCACATCACCGTCGTGGTGGCGTCGTCCATGCCCGCGTCCGTCGATTCCGGTGCGGCCGTGCACTTCGACCCGTTCGATGTTCGCCTCGGCGGTCTCGTCGTGTTCGGTGGCCGGACCGCCACCCTGGCCCGTCTGGTCGTGCCGAGCGTCGAGCTGCTCGACCTGCATGCTCGGATGCATGCCGCAGTGGGCTCGGGCTCGTTCGACAACGTCGCCATCGGGCAGTGGACGCCGCACGTCACACTGGCCCGGCGGTTGACACCCGACGAAGCAGGTGCCGCGACGCGCCTGCTGTGCCCGCACCTGGACGACCTGACCGGCTCTGCCGCTGCCCTGCGTCGATGGGACGGCGACAACAAGTGCGAGTGGCGTATCGGCTGACCGTCGGGCCTGTCAGAATCGGAAGTCCCCGAATTGGGTCACCTCCGCGTGTGTATCCGGTGTACGGCCGACAACTACCAACGCATCGAGGGCCAGGAGCACCAACACAACCACCAGTACAATTGTCATGCCACCAGCGTCCTAGCTGCGTCTTCGCCGCACGAGTGGCAGTAACGACATGTATCGTCGATTTTCTGCCATACTGCTGTCATGCTGAAAAAGGTGGTCGCAGTACTGCTGCCCTTGTCCGAACAGTTCGAGCTCGGCGTGGCCTGCGAAGTGTTCGGATTCGACCGATCCGACGAAGGACTGCCCACCTACGACTTCTCGTTGATCGCAGGGGTACCCGACACGATTCGCACCAGGGTTGGTTACACCATCGATGTGCCCCACGATCTCGACCGTCTCGACAGCGCCGATCTGATCATCGTGCCGGCCGGCGGCACCGAGTCGGCCGACGACGGAAGCTATGTGTGCGGCAGCCAGTACAGCCCCTCGATCGAGCCACTTCTCGACAAACTCCGTGATGCGGTGGATCGAGGCGCGCTGGTCGCCAGCCTGTGCAACGGCGCGTTCGTACTCGGCGCGGCGGGCCTACTCGATGGCAGGCGGTGTACGACCCACTGGCGACACTCGGCTTCCTTGGCCTCGAACTACCCGTTGGCCCAGGTCGATCCGAACGTTCTCTACGTGGACGACGGGAACGTCCTGACCAGCGCGGGCACGGCCGCCGGTATCGACCTGTGCCTACACATCGTGCGCAAGTACCAAGGCAGTGTCGTGGCCAACGGAATCGCGCGCAGAATGGTCGTACCGCCGCACCGCGACGGCGGCCAAGCGCAGTTCGTCACCAGTCCCCTGCCCGCGATCCGAACCGAAACCTTGGCTCCGTTGCTCGATTGGATGACCGAAAACCTCGATTCGGAACTCACGATCGGTCGACTGGCCGCGCGGGTCAACATGTCGGCTCGTACGTTCGCCCGCAAATTCGCAGCAGAGACCGGCACGACGCCTGCGCGGTGGCTCAACGACCAACGCGTACTGGCTGCGCAGCAGCTCCTCGAGAACTCCGACCTGCCGATGGATTCAATCGCAGAAGTCGTCGGCTTCGGCAATGCCGCAGCCTTGCGCCAGCATTTCGTCAGACTTCGCTGCACGACGCCGAACTCGTACCGCCGAACATTTCGGGCCGCGCCGCAACCCGTGTGACGGGCCACGAAGGAAGTCGGGCCGGGATGATTCCAGAGAACATCTGCGTTGAGACGAACAAGAAGCGCAATCAATCGAAAGGGTACGCGTGGCCACTCAGACTTTGACTCAACAGAATTTCGACGAGATCGTCACCAACAACGATGTGGTGTTGGTCGACTTCTGGGCCTCGTGGTGCGGTCCGTGCCGCCAGTTCGCGCCGACGTTCGAGAAGTCTTCCGACGCGCACCCGGACATCGTGCACGCCAAGGTCGACACCGAAGCCGAACAAGGCTTGGCCGCTGCGGCGCAGATCCAGTCGATCCCGACGATCATGGCATTTCGCGAAGGCATCCTGGTCTACGCCCAGCCCGGCGCATTGCCCGCTCCGGCGCTCGAAGACCTCGTCGGCCAGATCAAGGCACTCGACATGGACGTCGTCCGCCAGCAGATCGCCGAGCAGGCACCCGCAGCGGAGTAGTTCCACCAGCAACACGAAACGAAGGGCCGCTCACCGAAACCGGTGAGCGGCCCTTCGTTTCGTACATGAGCCGGCCCCGACTCAGTGAGCTGCGGCATCCCAACTGCGACCGGTACCGACCGACACCTCGAGGGGCACCGACAATTCGATGGCCGACGACATCTTGTTCCGCACCAGCGCCTCGACTTCCTCGCGCTCGGAGTCGACGACCTCGAGTACCAACTCATCGTGCACCTGCAACAGCATGCGCGACTTCAAGGTCGATTCCGCCAGAGACTTGTGCACGTCGATCATCGCGACCTTGATGATGTCTGCGGCAGTGCCCTGGATCGGAGCGTTGAGTGCCGCACGCTCGGCGACCTCGCGACGCTGACGATTGTCGCTGTTGAGATCGGGCAGATAACGACGACGGCCGTACAGCGTCGAGGTGTAGCCCACCTTTCGGGCTTCCTCGACCGCATTGCGCAGGTAGTCGCGCACGCCGCCGAAGCGCGCGAAGTACGCCTCCATCTGTTGCTTGGCTTCGTCGGTGGAAATCTTCAGTTGCGCGGCGAGGCCGAACGCGCTGAGTCCGTAGGCGAGGCCGTACGACATGGCCTTGACCCGACGGCGTAGTTCCGGGGTGACCTCCTCGATCGGCACCCCGAACGCGCGGGAACCGACGAAGCTGTGGAGGTCCTCGCCGGTGTTGAACGCCTCGATCAGACCCTCGTCGCCGGATACGTGCGCCATGATGCGCATCTCGATCTGGCTGTAGTCGGCGGTGAGCAGCGTGTCGTAGCCGGCACCGACGACGAAACCGTCTCGGATGTGCCGTCCCGCTTCGTTGCGAACCGGGATGTTCTGCAGATTAGGTTCGGTGGACGACAGTCGTCCGGTGGCCGCAACCGTCTGGTTGAACGTGGTGTGAATGCGGCCGTCGTCGGCGACGGACTTGAGCAGCCCGTCGACCGTCACCTTCATCCGTGTCGCGTCTCGGTGATCGAGCAAGAACTTCAGGAAGGGATGCTCGGTCTTCTCGAACAACCCCTGCAGCGCATCGGCATCGGTGGTGTAACCGGTCTTGGTCTTCTTGGTCTTGGGCATGTCGAGTTCCTCGAAGAGCACCACCTGCAGCTGTTTCGGTGACCCGAGGTTGATCTGCTTGTCGATCACGCCGTAAGCGGAGTTCGCTGCCTCGTCGACCTGTGCGGCAAATCCCGACTGCAGCGAACGAAGGTGATCACTGTCGACGGCGATACCGGTCGCCTCGACATCGGCCAGCACCGTCAGCAACGGCAGCTCCATCTCGGAGAGCAACGTGGTCGATTCGATAGCGGCAAGTTCGGCGTCCAGGGCCTCGGCCAGATCGATGACGGCCCGTGCCTTGAGGATCTCGCCCTCGGCGAATGCCGCATCAGCGGTGTCCTCGGCATCGAGCAACGACATCTGGCCCTCACCCGCATCCTCGACGCGGAGTTCACGCTTGAGGTAGCGCAGCGACAGGTCGTCGAGGTTGAAAGACCGCTGACCGGGCCGCACGAGATACGCCGCGAGCGCGGTATCGGTCGTCAGCCCACCGAGCGTCCATCCCCGACCACGAACGGCATGCAGTGCCCACTTCGCCTCGTGGAGCGCTTTGGGTCGATCCGCATCGGCGAACCAGGCGGCCAGAGCGCGTTCGTCGGATTCGTCGAGAGCCGTCGTGGTGACGAAGGCACCCTCGCCGTCTGCTGCCGCGATGGCCACAGAGGTCGCATCGCTGTCGTACGGCCTGCGCGGCCCGAGGATGGATACCCCGCTACGCCGACCGTCGGACGCGTGCTCTTCGAGCCACGCCGCCAATTCCCCGGGCGCGACGATGCCACCCCGAACGTCGAACCCTTCTTCTGCCTCGGGCTCGACCGAGGCCAGAGTGTCGAACAGTCGATCCCGCAGGATGCGAAACTCCAGATCGTCGAACAGGGCGTGGATCTTCTCGCGATCCCACGGGGCCAGCTCGAGTTGATCGGGCGTGAAGGGCAGCGGCACGTCGCGCACCATCTCGGTGAGCTCGCGGTTGAGCACCACACTCGACAGGTTGGCCCGCAATGCGTCGCCCACCTTGCCCTTCACCTTGTCGACATTGTCGACGAGGGCGGTGAGCGAGCCGTATTCGATGATCCACTTGGTCGCCGTCTTCTCCCCGACACCGGGAATGCCGGGAAGGTTGTCGCTCGGATCTCCACGCAGGGCAGCGAAGTCCGGGTACTGCGACGGCGTCAGACCGTACTTGGTGGCGACCTCGTCCGGAGTGAATCGCGTCAGGTCCGAGACACCCTTGCGGGGATAGAGCACCGTGACGTTGTCGGTGACCAGCTGCAGTGCGTCACGATCGCCGGTGACCACGAGGACGCGATAGCCCAGCGCTTCGGCCTGCGTGACCAGAGTGGCGATGATGTCGTCGGCTTCGAATCCTGCCTCGGCCATCACGGGAATGCCCATCGCACCGAGCACATCCTTGGTGATGTCCACCTGGCCCGCGAACTCGTCCGGCGTCTTGCTCCGATTCGCCTTGTACTCGGGGAAGCGCTCGGCTCGGAACGTTTGCCGTGACACGTCGAAGGCGGCGGCGATGTGCGTCGGCTTCTCGTCCCGCAGCAGGTTGATCAGCATCGAGGTGAACCCGTAGACGGCATTGGTGGACTGACCGCTCGTGGTCTTGAAGTTGTCCGCCGGCAACGCGAAGAAGGCGCGGAAGGCCATCGAGTGACCGTCGATGAGGAGCAGCGTCGGACGCTCTTCGGCTGACTTCGCATCGGTCCGGGCTGCGGGTGCTGCACTTTTGTCGGTTACTGGGCTCACGGTTGACCAGTCTAGGTAGCGGGTCCGACATCACGTAGCCGGATGCGGGCACCGCGACGCAATCGCGGCGGCACCGATCTTCCGCAGCGCGAAACACAACCGATACTTTCCGGAAATCTCAGTTGCCGATTTTGCGTCGTTTCAACGGATAGAGTCCGACAATTGCAGTAATCCCCATCCCGTGACTCAACGACAACCGTCCGGAGGACGTGCGTGGCTCCAAATGTTCGATGGACCAGAAAGGTGCAACCACCGAGGTTGCGCGCAAGATCTGCAGTTCGCGTCTTCCAGCGAACACTCCTACTCGCCATCCTGAGTTCCATTGCGGCGCTGCTGTTCAGTGCGCCTGCGTTGGCGCAGGAACCTACCCCCACTCCCCCGGCGGCGCCGGGAACCAGTGCCGAACAGGCACCGCCCGCAGACGCCGTCAGCGTCGCGGGATCTCTCAACAACGGTGGAGAACGCCTCGAAGGTGTCGATGTCGCGGCGCTCGACGCGTCGGGCAGCGAAGTGGCCCGCACCACCAGCGAGACCGGCGGACGCTGGACTCTCGAATTGTCCCCTGGCACATACACATTCCAGGTGGTGCAGGAAACGCTCCCCGACGGGGTCAGCGTGCAGGGCGAGGTCGAGCGCGATGTGCAGGCCGGTCGCTCGAACACCGTGATCTTCTCCTTCGGTGAGGCAAGGACTGCGACCAGCACCCCGTTCTACGAGAAGTTCGTGCGCACCACGGTCGACGGCTTCCGCTTCGGTCTGGTCATCGCACTCGCAGCCGTCGGTCTGAGCTTGATTTTCGGAACGACGGGCTTGACCAACTTCGCACACGGCGAACTCGTGACGCTCGGAGCCGTCGCAGCGTGGTTCTTCAATGTGAGCCTGGGGATACAACTGATTCCGGCCACCGTGCTGGCGATCATCGTCGGAGTCGCGATCGGCTGGCTCAACAACGCCCTGATCTGGCGACCGTTGCGCAAACGTCGAACCGGCCTGATCGCTCAGCTGGTGGTGACGATCGGACTCGCCATTGCGCTGCGCTACCTCATCCTGATCTTCTTCTCCGACCGCTCGGAGCCCTTCGACGACTACCAGGCCCAGACCGAGAACGACTGGGGCCCACTGTCGATCACCAACGTCAACCTCGCCTGCATCGTCATCAGCGTCGTCGTCCTCATCGGCGTCGCCCTGATGCTGCAGCGAACCAAGATCGGTAAAGCCATGCGTGCGGTGGCCGACAACCGTGATCTGGCTGCCTCGTCGGGTATCAACGTCGAGCGCGTCGTGACGTTCGTGTGGTGCCTCGGTGGCGGCCTGGCTGCCCTCGGCGGCGTGCTGTTCGGGCTCTCCGAACTCGGCGGTCGTGTGCAATGGGAGATGGGCTTCAAACTCTTGCTGCTCATGTTCGCCGGAATCACGCTCGGAGGACTCGGCACGGCTTACGGCGCATTCCTCGGGTGCGTCATCGTGGGCCTGCTCGTGCAGTGGTCGACGTTGGTCATCAATCCCGACCTCAAATACATCGGAGGGTTGCTCGTCTTGATTCTCATCCTCGTCGTCCGTCCTCAGGGCATCCTCGGCTCGCGACAAAGGATCGGGTGACCTGCACATGGATATCATCGGCGCACTTCAGATCTCTCTTGCTCAGCTGGTCGGCCCGTCGGCCATCTTCTACGCACTGCTCGCCATCGGCCTGAACCTGCACTTCGGCTACGCCGGCCTGCTCAACTTCGGCCAGATCGGCTTCGCGCTGCTCGGCGGCTACGGAGTCGGCATCACCACGATCACCTACGAGCAGCCGCTGTGGCTCGGCATTCTGGTCGGTCTCGCCGCGGCAGGGCTGCTTGCTCTGGTTCTCGGTATACCGACTCTGCGACTACGAGCCGACTATCTCGCGATCGTCACCATCGCGGCCTCGGAAATCCTGCGATTGGTGTTCCGTTCGACTGCAACGGATTCGGTAACCAAGTCCACCAACGGCATCACCGGCTTCGCCGGCCCGTTCACCAGCATGAGTCCGTTCGAGGGCGGCAAGTCGTACAGCTTCCTCGGCGTGCGCTTCCTGGGCAACGACCTGTGGGCCATGCTCGTCGGCTGGACGCTGGTGCTGTTGCTGTGCGGCGTGATCTACCTGCTGACTCACAGCCCATGGGGACGCGTCCTCAAGGCCGTCCGTGAGGACGAGGACGCGGCCCGCTCACTGGGCAAGAACGTCTTCGTCTACAAGATGCAGGCACTGGTTCTCGGCGGCGTCATCGGCGGTATGGGCGGTGTGTTCAATGCACTGCAGACCCAGTCGATCAACCCCGATTTCTACTCGACCGCACAGACGTTCTTCGCGTTCGGCGCGCTGATTCTCGGTGGGGCGGCAACGGTGTTCGGCCCGGTACTCGGCGCGATGCTCTTCTGGTTCCTGCTGTCCATTCCCGATGCGATTCTGCGGCAGCTGATCTCCGGCGACGACCCGGTGCTCAACCTCACCGGCGCCCAGGTCGGTGCCACGCGATTCGTGCTCCTGGGAATCCTGATCGCCGTGTTGATGGTGTTCAGACCTCAGGGCATTCTCGGCAACAAGCGAGAGGTTCAACTCAATGCCTGACCCGAGCAAGGATGCGGCTGCAACGGCCGCACCGAGCAAGAAAGCCAGCACGCTCGAATCTCGCGCTGCCCAGGCGTTGTCGAGCGATCAACGCGCCTCCCTGTTCGCTGGTGTACCCAACGAACCCGGCGCGCCGAAACCCGACGCCACCATGGTGGTCGACGGAGTCTCCCGCACGTTCGGCGGCCTCAAAGCCGTCGACGTGGCGCACCTCGAGATTCAGCGGGGCTGCATCACCGGTCTCATCGGTCCGAACGGTGCAGGCAAGACCACGCTGTTCAACCTGCTCACCGGATTCGATCGCCCCGACACCGGGACATGGTCGATGGATGGCCAGGAGCTGGGTCGTATGCATCCGCACCAGGTGGCCCGCAAAGGTGTGGTGCGAACGTTCCAGTTGACCAAAGCGCTGTCGAAACTGACCGTGCTGGACAATGTTCGATTGGGCGCAACGGGTCAGCGGGGTGAGCGGATGATCAACACGTTCATGCCGTGGACCTGGAAAGCCCAGGAGCGTCAGATCACCGAACGCGCCTACGAACTGTTGAGCCGCTTCAAGCTCGACGCCAAGGCCGACGACCTGGCCGGCTCACTGTCGGGTGGTCAGCGCAAACTGCTGGAGATGGCCCGTGCGCTGATGACCGATCCGTCGGTGGTCATGCTCGACGAGCCGATGGCCGGGGTCAATCCTGCTCTGACGCAATCGCTTCTGGGTCACATCAAATCGCTGCGCGACGACGGTATGACCGTGGTGTTCGTCGAGCACGACATGGACGTCATCCGCGACATCAGCGATTGGGTGGTGGTGATGGCTCAGGGCAGCATCATCGCCGAGTCCACGCCGGAGGAACTCTCCAACAACGGTGCTGTCGTCGACGCATACCTCGGCAGCCATCACGATCAGGCTCTAGAGTTCGACGCCGACGGCAATCCTGTCGGGGCGACCGCCGAACTGGCGGAGGCACTGAAGCAGGCCGAGAAGGAAGAACTCGAAGCGGGAGGCGATCTTTCGGAACCGGAGTTCGTGAGCCCAGTGACGCCCGACGTCGCCGAGGGCGGCTCGCACCGGGCCAAGGAGGACAACTGATGAGCGAACAGACATTGACACCGGCCGAATTCGCCGCCACACCCGAGGAGCACGCTCGCCTGGCCGAGGGTGCGCTGTTGCGCGCCGACGGTCTGGTTGCCGGGTACATCCCCGGCGTCAACATCCTCAGTGAATGCAACTTCTTCCTCAACGACGGCGAGATCGTCGGCATCATCGGGCCCAACGGTGCCGGTAAGTCGACTCTGCTCAAAACGCTCTTCGGGCTCGTCGCCGTCCGCGAGGGCAGCGTGAAGCTGCGCGGTGACAACATCACCTCTGCCGAGGCGCACGTCCTGGTGACCAAAGGTGTCGGGTACGTGCCCCAGACACAGAACGTGTTTCCGTCGCTGACCATCGAGGAGAACCTCGAAATGGGAATCTATTTGCGTCCCAAGAAGTTCGGTGAGCGTTTCGAGTTCGTCAGCGAGTTGTTCCCCCTGCTCGGAGAGCGCAAGAAGGTCAAGGCAGGTGCACTGTCCGGCGGCGAGCGCCAGATGGTGGCCATGGGACGCGCATTGATGATGGAGCCGTCGGTCCTGCTGCTCGACGAACCGTCGGCGGGACTGTCGCCGATGTTCCAGGACGAGGTCTTCATCCGCTGCAAGAAGATCAACGCGGCGGGTGTCTCGATCATCATGGTCGAGCAGAATGCCCGCCGCTGCCTGCAGATCTGCGACCGCGGCTATGTTCTCGATCAAGGTCGCAACGCCTACACCGATACCGGGCCGGCGTTGATGAACGATCCCAAGGTGATCGAGCTCTACCTCGGCACTCTCGCGGGAAGCAAAGAAAAGAAGGCCTGACCTGCTCGGCAGGAAGCCCCGACTCGACATCGTTCGAGTCGGGGCTTTCTCGTACCTGCGCCATAGGTACCCAACGTGGTGTATTCGAACGACTCCGGGCCCGAGTCCTGATGTCAGGACTCGGGCCCGGAGGCTGTGCAGCAGCTACAGATCACTCACCGACGACGATGTATCCGTCCGTCGTCAGCTTGTTGTCCGGTCCGAAGACCAGGTTGCCGTAGGAACCGGTGGCGGGCTCGCCTGCGTCACTGAAGTTCAGCGCACCGGTGACTCCGTCGTAGTCGATATCGGTGCCGGCCTTGACGAGTGGGAGGCACTCGGCGAAGGTCGTGCACTTCGTACCGTCTTTGGTGACGCTGTTGATGTTGGCAGCGATGTCGGTGCCTGCCGTCGACTTCGCCTGCTCGGCTGCCAGCGCCGAGATGACGACCGCGTCGTAGGACTCACCGGCGTAGTTGAAGTCGACCAATGCCGGATCCACGCCCTTGAGTCGGTCCTGGAACGCGGTGCCGACGTCGGTCAGCGGGGTGGTACCGCGCATCTTGTCGAGCAGGCCGGCAGCGACCGACTCACCGAGTGCGTTGCCCATGTTGCCGTCGACGCCGTAGACCAACGTGCCGTCGGACGGTCCGATGCCGATCTCGTGCATGCGGGTGATGATCTTCGCGGACTCCTCGAAGCCGATGATGGCGACGGCATCCGGGTTGAAGTTCTTCACACCGTCGACCTCGGCGTTGAACGACTGCGCGTTCGGGTCGTAGATCGTGGTCTGGATCTGGTCTGCCGCGATGCCGGCCTCTTCGAGGTTGTCGGCGGTGTTCTTGGCCAGGCCCGTGCCATAGGGGTCGTTGAGAGCCAGGATGGCGACGCGCTGCGCGCCATCCTCGGCAATCAGCTGCGAGAGTGCCTGTGCCTGCAGCACATCGGTGGGAGCAGTACGGAAGTACTGACCCTTGTCCGGGTAGCAGACGAACTGGTCGGAGGTGTTGGCAGGCGAGAACTGCACGACACCCGCGCTGGCGATCTTGTCGATGACCTTGAGCGAGACCGAGGACGATGCCGCACCGACGATGACGTTCGAGCCGCCGGCGAGCAGACGGTCGACCGTGGTGTTGGCGGTGTCGGTGGTGGTGTCGCCCGAGTCACCGGGGATGAGCGTGACGGGCTGGTTCAGCACCCCGCCCGCGCCGTTGACATCGTTGACGGCCAGCTGGACACCGGCGACCTCGGGTGGTCCGAGGAACGCCAGGGTGCCGGTCTCGGGAAGGAGGGTTCCGACCACCAGCGGCGACGTGTCGGGCGTGGATCCGGCGGTGGCCTGCTCGGGAGTGCAGTCGGTGGAGACGGTCGTTTCCGCGGCCGAAGTGCCGCCGCTGGCACTGGTGGAGTCGGTCGAGCCCGAGTCGTCGCTCGACGAACAGCCGAACAGTGCGAGCGAGGTGACGCTCAGCACTGCAGCCGTGCGGACATAGGTCCGAATTGCCATCTAGGTTCTCCTTGAAATTGCTCGTCGTTGAAGCTCACCTGAGTTACATGTGGCTCACGTGTGAACCAGACGCTAATGCGCGGAGCCGGTTCGCAAGGCCTAGAACGACGCTCGTGACCTGACTGTGACCTTGGAGGTCGAAGTTTTACGTGGCCGTAGCTTTCCGCGGGCTGATCAGCTCTCTGCCACAGGGCTGTTCGCCGGAGTACCGAGCGTTTCGATCACGACCTCGGCTACCGCCTTCATCGTCGTGCGTCGGTCCATCGCGGCACGCTGAATCCACTTGAACGCCTGTGGTTCCGTCAGCGATTGCGATTCCATCAGCACGCCTTTGGCCTTTTCGATCAACTTGCGAGTCTCCAGCCGATCCTGAAGATCCGCGATCTCCGATTCGAGGGCAGAGATCTCGCCGAACCGACTCGCGGCCAACTCGACTGCAGGCATCAGATCGGCCTTGGTGAACGGTTTGACCAGATAGGCCATGGCACCCGCATCGCGCGCCTTCTCCACGAGCTCTCGCTGACTGAATGCGGTGAGAATCACCACCGGCGCGATCCGCTTCTCCGCGATCTCCGAGGCCGCGTCGATGCCGTCACGACGCGGCATCTTCACGTCCATGATCACCAGATCCGGTCGAAGTTCGACAGCCAGTTCCACGGCTTGCTGACCGTCCGCGGCCTCACCGACCACGTCGTACCCCTCTTCGCGGAGCATCTCCACCAGGTCGAGGCGAATCAGGGATTCGTCTTCCGCAACCACCACCCGCAGCGCAGGCTTGCCAGTACCGTGCGTATCAGGAGCATTCATCTGTACCGGTCTCCTTCGACAGTCGTCGCCCCTCAGGGGCATCGAGCAACTGAAGGGTACCGGTGCACGGGGCCGAAAGCGCATCTTCTAGACTCGTCAATCGTTGCTTGAAAGACGCCAGCCCTCGTATCCCAATTGGCAGAGGAAACGGATTCAAAACCCGTCCAGTGTGAGTTCGAGTCTCACCGAGGGCACAACAGCAATGCGCGCGAGTCGCGATGTCGGTAAAGGTCACCTATGATCGCGCCTACAGTGGAGTGATGTACATACCCAGCAGTCTTCGTTGCCATGACACCAGCGCGGGCAAATTGTGCGCGCAGAAGGTCGACCACCGTTTCGGAGATTCTGCGGACCAATCCGCTCAGTGGGTCTACTACACCTGCAGCGCGGACTCCGCTCACGAGACCGGTTACGTCGACCGCCTGGTCACCGCCTGAATCATGTTCGTAGAACGCGCCTTTGTCCACGCCGACGATGCGGGATCGGAGTGGCCCTTCACCGTTCCCGCAGTTGCCGACCTCGCGCGTGAGGGTCTCGAATTCCTCGCGCCGGTCACAATTCTGGTGGGCGACAACGGTTCCGGTAAGTCGACTCTCGTCGAGGCGATCGCAGAGCGATTCGGCATCGACGCCCGCGGGGGTCGGGCAGCGCAGAAGTCTCGTCGACTCGACGAGGTGACGAGCGTCCTCGGCGAGATTCTCGAGCTCGAGACCACACCACGAGGTGCGCGCATGCTGCGGGGTCCGCGGGAGCAGAAGCGTGGGTTCTTCCTGCGGGCCGAGACTGCGTTCGACATGGCCGAGAACCTCGGCGGCATGCCGGGTTTCTGGGACGAGAACACCGCCGAGATGAGCCATGGTGAGGGCTTTCTGGCCATGTTCGGTGCGATGCTGACCGAACCGGGCTTCTATGTGCTGGACGAACCGGAGTCGGCCCTGTCGTTCACCGCGTGCCTGCACCTGGTCGCGCTGATGTCCCAATTGGGCGAGGAGGGGGCGCAGCTCGTCTGCGCCACGCATTCACCGATTCTTGCTTCGACACCCGGCGCGGACATCGTCGAAGTGGGTGAACACGGTCTGCGTCGAAGCACCTGGGACGAACTCGAATTGGTCCAGCACTGGCGGCGATATCTCGACGATCCGAACGTGTACCTCCGTCACTTGCTCGATTGAACCGGCACCAACGGTACGTCCCGACGACGACGCACACGTCCCGGAGACACCCCCATTGCCCGTTTGAACGCTTTGCCGAATGCTGCCTCCGACGAATACCCAGTGCGCCGGGCCAATTCGGCCAGCACCACGTCCTCGGACCGCAGCGTGTCGTACGCGACCTGCATCCGCCAGGTCGCCAGGTAGTTCATCACCGAATCGCCGACCAATGCGGTGAACCGAGCCGAGAACGCCGAACGTGACATGTGTGCACTCGACGCCAGTGCCGCAACGGTCCACCGCTCGTGGGGATTTCGGTGAATGCGAGCCAGCGCGCCTCCGATTCGCTCGTCCTGCAACGCTCCCAGCCAACCGGACTGCGCGCTCGGGGTGTCCGCAATCCATGACCGCAACGCCTGAATCACCAGAACGTCGGACAGCCTGGTGATCACCGCCTCTCCCCCGGGCTCGAGCGATCGCGCCTCGTCGGCCACCATGGCGAGGACGGTCTGCATACGTGTGCGCCGCGGTTCGCTGTCTGCGTCGATCACCATCAGCGCCGGTAACAGGCGAAGAAGCTGCTGCGCCGCAGGATGATCCATCCGGACGGCCCCGCAGACCAACACGGCGGCGGGTCCGCTCGTATCCCGCTGGGCGATCACCGCGTACCGGTCGCTGACGTAATCGTGTGGCACCTCGTACACGCTGGTCGCGTCGGCAACAGACTCGATGTCGGCTGCCAACACGTGCCCACGCCCGTGGGGAACCAACGCGAAGTCGCCGGGAAGAAGCTCACGCGTCGACTCCCCGGGGACCGACAGCACACACGACCCGTCGACCACGGTGTGGAACCACACGGCGTCGTCCATCGCGGGCAGGGCGAGCCCCCACGAGCCACTCATCTCGGAACGCACGTAGAAGGACCCGGTCATTCGGAGAAAGTGCAGAGCCTCACCGAGCGGATCGGATGATTTCCAGGGGTCGGCTCCACGCACCGATCAATTGTCACCCACGGCCGGGACGATCGGACATGAAATCGAGCTCTGCGCGCATTGTTCATCCAGTCGCGACGCGGAAAGGTCGGAAGCGTACGACGAATCCACGGGAAGGAAGCACCGATGATCGACAAGATCTCCTCGATCGCCACCCTGGTCGCGGCAGTCGGATGCGGCCTCGTCGCGGGCGTCATGCTCGCGTTCTCGGTCAGTGTTGTTCCTGGCCTGGCGTCGTTACCGGTCCCCGACGCGATCGCCGCGATGCAGAAATCGAACGCCGCGATCCTCAATCCGCTGTTTCTGACGCTGTTCGTCGGCACCGCGGCGACCTGCTCTCTCGCAACCGTTCTCGCGATCACCACGGGAGGTGGGCGATCGGCCTGGGTCGGCGCGGGAGCAGCGCTCTACGTGGTGGGCTGCTTCGTGGTCACGGTGGCGTTCAACGTCCCACTCAACGATGCATTGGCAGCGGTGGATCCGGTAGGCCCGGCGGGAGCCGACATGTGGCGGACGTTCACGTCGAACTGGACGCGGTGGAACACCGTGCGGATTCTTGCTTCGACTGCGGCGTGCGCCGTGCTGATCCTCGGTCAGGGTAGATCTGCGCTGGGCTGATCGGACTCACCGTCCTGGTGACGCCTGCGGATCTCTTCCTCGAAGCGGGCGATCAGATGATCGGTATCGGCAGTGGACACATCTCGCGCGCCTTCGTCCATCGCGGCGTCGCGTCCTCTGCGCAGGGCGGCGAGTTCGGCTTCGAGTTCGTTGTTGTCGAGTACGCGGGGATCCAACATCTCTCCATTGTGGTCCCACCCGAGTGCCTGCGCGCGCTGTTTGCTGTAATCGCGACATGAACGTCGTGCACAGCTTCGAACCGATAGTCGACGAGCATGCTCACACGCTGATACTCGGTTCGATGCCCGGTGTTGCATCGCTTGCTGCTCAGCAGTATTACGCCCATCCCCGAAATGCGTTCTGGCCGATCATGGGCGCGGTGTTCGGTGCCGGGCCCGAACTTCCGTACAACGCGCGAACAGAGAGACTGGCGCGCAGCGGGATTGCCGTATGGGACGTACTGAAGCTGTGTACTCGGACCGGGAGCCTGGACTCGGCCATAGTCGAATCATCCATCGTGGCAAACGATGTCGCGAGCCTCATCGCAGGCCATCCCGGCATGGACACCGTGCTGTTCAACGGAGCCAAAGCTGCCGACAGCTATCGCAGATACGTCGCGAACGCGGTGCAGCGAGACATCGAGTGCATCCGTCTGCCGTCCACCAGTCCGGCGCACGCCTCACTGACCCTCGAAGCCAAGAGTCGAGTGTGGTCGGCAGCGCTCAGGCGCGAACGCGTTTCGGAAAGTGGCGAATGAGGCCCTCCTGAACGACGGTTGCGAGCAACTGACCGTCCATCGAGAAGAATCGGCCGGTGGCGAGTCCCCGCGATCCGGCCGCGACCGGCGATTCGGTCGCATACAGAGCCCACTCGTCGAATCGGAACGGTCGGTGGAACCAGATGGAGTGATTGACCGTCGCCGCCACGATGCGGTCGAGTCCCCAGGACAGTCCATGGGTGGTGATGATCGAATCGAGCACCGTGGTGTCCGACGCGTAGCCCATGGTCGCGGCGTGAAAGATCGACTCGTCCGGCAGATCGCCGTCCGCTTTCATCCACACTCGATTGTGGTTGAGTTTCTCACCGGTGCCGTGCATGATCCATGCCGGATCGTTCGCGTACCGCATGTCGATCGGTTTGAGTGCGTCGACGAACATCTGCAGTCGGTCCTCGAACCCCACGAAGTGGTCGCCGAGAGGCGGCAGGGCGTCGGGATACGGAACCTCGGGAACCTCGACGCTGTGCTCGAGGCCCTTACCGAAATCCTGGAAAGCAGCGAGCATCACGAACAGCTCGTTACCGTCCTGCAGCGCAGTGACCTGCCGGTTGGCGAACGCCCGGCCGTCGCGCTGACGACTCACCCGGTATTCGATGGGCTTCTTGACGTCACCACCGCGGATGAAGTGCGCATTGATCGCATGAACGTCCCGGGACGTTCCGGACACGGTCCGGCCGGCGGCGATGAGCGCCTGAGCGACGAGCTGCCCACCGAACGTCCGGCTCCCCACCTGCTCCGGATGCTGTCCGATGAACACATCCTCCTCGGTCTCCTCGAGGGCGAGGAGACCGAGAAGGGTTTCGAGATCGGTTCCGCGTACTGCTGTACTGCTCGGCGCGCTCTCGCTGACGCCGGTTCCCCCCGCTTCGACCACTTACCGGTCCTCTTCTCCGATTCGGTGCACATGGATCAAGTTGGTCGAGCCTACTGTGCCGGGAGGGGCACCGGCGACGATCACGACCTGATCGCCTCGGTTGTAGCGACCGAGTTCGAGCAACGCCTTGTCGACCTCTTTGACCATCGCGTCCGTCGAGCCCACATCGGGAACCAGGAACGTCTCGGTGCCCCAGCTCAGGGACAGCTGACTGCGGACCTCGGAGATCGAGGTGAATGCGAGCAACGGGAGCTTGGTGTGCAGGCGAGCCAACCGTCGCACGGTGTCGCCAGACTGGGTGAAGGCCACGAGTGCCTTCGCGTCCAGCCGCTCGCCGATGTCGCGCGCGGCGTAGGAAATGACACCGCGCTTGGTACGAGGAACGTGGGTCAGTGGAGGAACGCTGTCGCCTTCGGTTTCCACGGTCTCGACGATCCGAGCCATCGTCCGCACCGTCTCCATGACGTACTTGCCGACCGAGGTCTCGCCGGACAGCATGACCGCGTCGGTGCCGTCGAGCACCGCATTGGCGACGTCGGACGCCTCGGCGCGGGTCGGGCGGGAGTTCTCGATCATCGATTCGAGCATCTGCGTCGCAACGATGACGGGCTTGGCGTTGGCGCGGGCGATCTGGATGGCGCGCTTCTGCACCAGCGGTACCTGCTCGAGCGGAAGCTCGACACCGAGGTCACCGCGAGCGACCATGATCGCATCGAACGCGAGCACGATGGCTTCGAGGTTGTCGACGGCTTCGGGCTTCTCGAGCTTGGCAATGACGGGCACTCGACGGCCGACACGGTCCATGACCGCGTGGACGAGTTCGACATCGGCGGGAGAGCGCACGAACGAGAGCGCGATGAAGTCGCATCCGAGCGCGAGGGCGAACTCGAGGTCCGCAATGTCCTTCTCGCTCATGGCAGGAACAGATACGTCCATGCCGGGCAGGGAGACGCCCTTGTTGTTGCTGACCGGACCACCTTCGGTGACCCGACACAGCACGTCGTTGCCTTCGACGCCGGTGACGACGAGGCCGACCTTGCCGTCGTCGACGAGCAGGCGGTCGCCTTCCTTGGCGTCCTGAGCCAGCTCCTTGTACGTGGTCGACACGCGATCGTGGGTGCCCTCGCACTCCTCGACGGTGATGCGGATGAGTTCACCGGCGGCCCAGGTGGTGGAGCCCTCGGCGAATCGGCCGAGTCGAATCTTCGGTCCCTGCAGGTCGGCCAGGATGCCCACGGCTTTGCCGGTGGCGTCCGATGCGGCGCGAACTCTCTCGTAGTTGGCCTGGTGATCGGGGTGATCGCCATGGCTGAAGTTCAGTCGTGCAACATCCATTCCACTCTCGACGAGTTCGCGGATGCGCTCTGTAGTTGCGGTTGCGGGTCCAAGGGTGCAGACAATCTTCGTACGTCGGCTCACGGTTGCGAGCGTAGCCGCTGCACGCCTCGTTCTCTATCGCAGAGGAACCCGCGCAGATGTTACCGACAGGTAGCCTCGCTGGGCCGCTGCTGGAAGCACCTGTACCGGTTCAGAGACGAGCGTCACACCACCGCGAGAGGCAGTGCCGTGGGGTGCACCGGAGACGGCAATTCCGAGTGTCCGGTGAGGAAAGCGTCGACCCCGTTGGCTGCCGAACGACCCTCTGCGATAGCCCATACGACCAACGACGCACCGCGGTGCGCATCCCCGCAGACGAACACACCCGGTGCCGTCGTCTGCCAATCGGGACCACACGACAGCGCACCGCGCTTGGTCAGCGTCAGGCCGTAGTCGTCGAGCAGCGGTCCGTGTTCGACACCCTCGAATCCGATGGCGAACAACGCCAGATCACAGGGTAGTTCGACCTCTTCGCCGATGGGCGTGACGATGCGTCGACCGTCCGCGTCTCGCTGCACCTCGACCTCGGCGAGCACCATGGCGCGCACATGCCCGCGCTCGTCGCCGAGGAATCGCTGCACGGCAACCTGATGACGCACGACGCCACCCTCCGCATGTGCAGGCGACGTCCGAAGCACCAGCGGCCACGACGGCCACGGCGAAAGACCGTCGTCACGGGCACCGGGAAGAGCAGGGTTGTAGTCGAGCTGAGTGACGGACGCGGCACCCTGACGGTGAGCCGTGCCCAGACAGTCGGCCCCGGTGTCTCCGCCGCCGATGATCACCACGTGCTTGCCCGCAGCGGATATCGACGTCGGGCCGTCGCCCTCGCATTCCTTGTTCGACGGCACCAGGTGCTCCATCGCCAGGTGGATGCCGTCGAGTTCGCGGCCGATCACCTCGGTGTTGTCGCGAGCCCGCAATGCACCGACGGCGAGCACCACCGCATCGAAGCTCGCGCGCAGTTGCTCGACGGTGAAGTCGATACCGACCTCGCACTCGGTGACGAAATGCGTGCCCTCGGCCCGCATCTGCATCAGCCGCTGATCCAGCACCGACTTCTCCAACTTGAATTCGGGGATTCCGTATCGAAGCAATCCACCGAGCCGATCGTCGCGCTCGTACACGGTGACATCGTGCCCGGCCCTGGTGAGCTGTTGCGCCGCAGCCAGTCCCGCCGGACCCGAACCCACGACGGCAACTCGCTTACCGGTGGTGATCGTCGGCGGCTGCGGGACGACGCTGCCCTGTTCCCAGGCCAGGTCTGCGATGGTCTGCTCGACCCGCTTGATCGTCACACTTCCGCCGGTGGCGGCCTCGGAAATGGACAGCACACAAGCGGATTCACACGGGGCCGGACACACTCGGCCGGTGAACTCCGGGAAGTTGTTGGTGGCGTGCAACCGATCACTGGCCGCGTCCCACCGATCGCGGCGCACCAGATCGTTCCATTCCGGGATCAGGTTGCCCAACGGGCATCCTGCAGTTCCGGAGTGGCAGAACGGAATTCCGCAATCCATGCAGCGGCGCGCTTGTTCCGAGACCTCGGCTGCGCGTTCACTGCTGGGCTGATCCGAGTACACCTCGTTCCAGTCTCTGACCCGTTCGTCGATAGGACGCTTGGCGGCCTCACGCTTGACGACCTTCAGAAATCCCTGTGGATCAGCCACGTGCAGCCTCCATGATCGCAGCGTCGACGTCGCGCCCCTCGGCGCGCGCCATTCGGGTCGCCTCCAGCACTCGCTGGTAGTCGACGGGCATGACTTTGGTGAACAGAGCGGACCGGCGGGGCCAGTCGGCGAGCAGCGATGCCGCGACGGTGGAGCCGGTCCAGCGCTCGTGGTTCTCGACCGTCTCGCGCAGCCACACCAGATCGTCCGGATCGGGAACCTGCAACTCGACCATCGCCGTGTTCACGTCCGCGGGGTCGAGACCCAGAACGAAGGCGATACCGCCCGACATGCCGGCCGCCATGTTGCGTCCGGTCGGCCCGAGCACCACCACCCGTCCGCCCGTCATGTACTCGAAAGCGTGATCTCCCACGCCCTCGTTGACGGCAACGGCACCGGAGTTGCGCACGGCGAATCGCTCCCCCGCCTTACCGCGCAGGTACACCTCCCCCGACGTGGCTCCGTACAGAATGGTGTTTCCGGCAATGACGTTGTCCTCGGCAACGAAGGGTGCGTCCTCGGCCGGTCGGACGACGATGCGTCCTCCCGACAGGCCCTTGCCCACGTAGTCGTTCGCGTCACCGACGAGATCGATCGTGATTCCGGGTGGTAGGAATGCACCGAGCGATTGCCCGGCGGAGCCGGTGAACGACACGCGAATGGTGTCGTCCGGTAGCCCGGCCGCGCCGTAGCGCCGCGTGACCTCGGACCCCAGAAGTGTTCCGACCGTGCGGTTGACGTTGCGCACGGGCAGCTCCAGCGTCACCGGATGCGCGTCCTCCAGTGCGCCCTCGGCAAGCTGGATCAGCGTGCGATCCAGCGCGAAATCGAGGCCGTGGTCCTGATCGCGTAGGCGTCGACGCTGTGTCATGGGCGCGCCGTGTCGATCCACCGGCATCGCGAAGATCGGCGTGAGGTCGAGTCCCTTGCTCTTCCAATGTGCGACGCCCGCAGCGGTCTCGAGCACGTCGGCGTGGCCGACGGCCTCGTCGATACTGCGGAAACCGAGTTGCGCGAGGTACTTTCGCACATCCTCGGCGACGAACCTGAAGAAGTCCTCGAGGAACTCGGGCTTACCGGTGAACCGCTTGCGCAGTTCGGGGTTCTGAGTCGCGACACCCACCGGGCAGGTGTCGAGATGGCAGACCCGCATCATGATGCACCCCGCGACGATCAGAGGCGCCGTGGAGAACCCGAATTCCTCGGCACCGAGCAGCGCCGCGACGATCACATCACGGCCGGTGCGCATGCCACCGTCGCACTGAACCGTGATGCGATCGCGAAGACCGTTGAGCACCAACGTTTGTTGGGCATCGGCCAGCCCGATCTCCCAGGGCGCACCGGCATGCTTGAGAGACGTCAACGGAGCCGCGCCCGTTCCACCGTCGTATCCCGAGATCAGCACGACGTCGGCGTGCGCCTTGCTCACTCCCGTCGCCACCGTGCCCACTCCCACCGAGCTGACGAGTTTGACGTGGACGCGAGCGTTCTCGTTGGCGTTCTTGAGATCGTGGATCAACTGCGCGAGATCCTCGATGGAATAGATGTCATGGTGCGGAGGCGGGGAGATCAGTCCGACACCGGGCGTCGAGTGCCGAGTCTTGGCCACCCACGGGTACACCTTGTAGCCGGGCAGCTGCCCGCCCTCACCGGGTTTGGCCCCCTGCGCCATCTTGATCTGTATGTCGGTGGCGTTGACCAGATAATCGCTGGTCACCCCGAACCGTCCACTCGCGACCTGCTTGACGGCACTGCGGCGGCTCGGATCGTAGAGGCGATCGACGTCCTCTCCGCCCTCACCGGAGTTGGAGCGCCCACCCAGATTGTTCATCGCAACGGCCATGGTCTCGTGTGCCTCGGCAGAGATGGATCCGTAGCTCATCGCGCCGGTGTTGAACCGAGTGACGATGGACTCCACCGACTCCACCTCGTCGAGTGGAACAGGCGTCCGCACATGGTCTTTGAACTCGAACAAGCCGCGGAGTGCACCCCCTTCGCGGGCGAGCCGGTTCACTTCGTCGCTGTATTTCTGGAACACGTCGTAGCGACCGGTGCGTGTTGCGTGCTGCAACAGGAACACCGTCTCGGGAGTGAACAGGTGGAGTTCGCCCTCACGCCGGAACTGGTACTCGCCGCCGATCTCGAGGCGGCGGTGAACACGGTCGGTGGGGTTCTCCGGGTATGCCTTCCGGTGACGCAGTTTGACCTCTTCGGCAAGGACGTCGAGACCGACTCCGCCGAGCTTGCTGACGGTGCCCTTGAAGTACTCGCGCACGACCTCGCGATCGAGACCGACCGCCTCGAAAACCTGTGCGCCGGTGTAGGAGCCGACGGTCGAGATGCCCATCTTGGACATGACCTTGAGCACGCCTTTGCCGAGCCCGTACAGGTAGTTGCGCACCGCGACAGTGGTTTCGACCCCGGTGAGCTCGCCTTCGCCGACCAGGTCCTCGATCGACTCCATGGCCAGGTACGGGTTGACCGCCGCAGCACCGAATCCGATCAGCAGGGCCAGGTGGTGCACTTCTCGTGCATCGCCGGACTCGACGACGAGGGCGACCTTGGTGCGTTCCTTGGTACGCACCAAATGGTGGTGCACGGCAGAGGTGGCCAGCAGGGACGGAATCGGTGCCCGAGTGTGGTCCGAATCGCGATCGGAGATGATCAGCGTGCGGTAGCCGGCGGCGATGGCTTTCGATGCCCGCATGCGCAGTTCTTCGATGGCCTCGGCCAGACCTTCCCCACCACGCTCCACCTCGTACAGTGCGCGCAGCACGATCGCCGACAGACCGGGATGATCACCGTCGTCGTCGATGTGGATGATCTTGTTGAGTTCGTCGTTGTCGAGCACCGGCCACGGCAACACGATCTGCCTGCACGACGCGGCAGTGGGCTCGAGCAGATTCTGCTCCGGTCCCATCACGCGCGACAACGACGTCACGATCTCTTCTCGGATGGAGTCGAGTGGCGGGTTCGTGACCTGCGCGAACAGTTCGATGAAGTAGTCGTACAGCTGACGAGATCGCTGGGACATCACCGCGGACGGGGTATCGGTCCCCATCGACCCCAGTGGCTCGCCCCCGGAGGCGGCCATCGGGGTGAGCACAACGCGGAGATCTTCCTCGGTGTAGCCGAACGCGATCTGTCTGCGAATCACGGACTCGTGGTTGTACTGAATGTGGGCGCGCTCGGGCAGGCTCTTGATTTCCAGCAAGCCGGCGTGCAGCCACTCCTGGTACGGGTGTTCCTGCGCCAGTTGCAGTTTGATCTCTTCGTCGGGAACGAGACGCCCGGCGACGGTGTCGACCAGAAACATCTTGCCCGGTTCGAGGCGCCCCTTGGCGACGACCTGCGATTGCGGCACGTCCAGGACACCCGCCTCGCTGGCCAGGATCACCCGACCGTCGGCCGTCTGCCACCACCGACCGGGGCGCAGACCGTTGCGATCGAGGACGGCTCCGACGTAGCTACCGTCGGTGAACGTGACGCAGGCCGGACCGTCCCACGCTTCCATCATCGACGAATGGAATTGATAGAACGCTCGTACCCGCGGATCCATCGTGCGATGGTTCTCCCACGGCTCCGGCACCATCATCATCACGACGTGGGGAACGCTCCGGCCGCCCAGGTGCAGCAGTTCGAGCACCTCGTCGAGTGACACCGAATCGGATGCATCGGGATTGCAGATGGGGAAAAGACGCTCCAGATCGCCGGGGATGAGATCGCTGGACAGCATTGCTTCCCGAGCTCGCATCCGGTTTCTGTTGCCCTTGACCGTGTTGATCTCTCCGTTGTGCGCGACGTAGCGGTGCGGGTGCGCCAACGGCCACGACGGGAAGGTATTGGTGGAAAAGCGACTGTGAACGATGGCAATTGCACTCGTACACAACGGGTTACGCAGTTCCGGGAAGAACAGGGGCAGCTGCATGGTGGTGAGCATGCCCTTGTAGACGATGGTGCGTGCGGACAGCGAAGGGAAGAACAGGCCCGAGCCCTCGGCCTCGATCTCCGGGGTGACGCGCTCCGACCGCTTGCGCAGCCCGTACACCAATCGGTCGAGTTCGAGACCGGCCGGACGTGAACCGTCGACCTCGGGGGCCGCGACGAAGAGATAGCTCATGTACGGCATGCATCCGAGCGCGGTCAGCCCGACGTCGGCGCGATCGGGATCGACCTCGACCGGGACCCAGCCGAGCACGTCGAGACCCTCCTCGGCTGCGATGGATTCGACACGCTGCACGGCCGACCCGCGCTCGCGGATGCCCTGCGGCAGAAAGCAGACACCCGCTGCGAAGGTGTTCTCGCCGTCACCGTTGGCGGACGGAAGCGCGAACGACGACAACGAATCGAGAAGTTCGACAGGCAGCTGAATCAGAATGCCCGCGCCGTCACCGCTGTTGGGCTCGGCACCGGCAGCACCACGATGTTCCAGATTCTCCAGTGCCAGAACACCGTCGGACACTATGGAGTGCGAGCGGCGTCCGGCGATGTCCGCGATCATCGCGACGCCGCAGGAGTCCTTCTCCGCGCTCGGGTCGTACAGTCCTTGCTCGGCAGGCATCCGAGAAAACAACACCACGATCACCTCCACGTAGACCGGTGGGTGCTTCGGATGGCGCAGTGTCGACACGCTGCACTGTGAGCCTCGGCTACCCCACCGGCTGGTCGCCCGAACCGACACAGAGTGCCGGATCGACCGAATTCGATGCCTATCGGGAATTCACCGGGACAGCTCTGGCCCGCGAAAGAATCCGAGATCGCTCTCGGATGGCGGAATCGTATCAGTTGCCAATCGCAACGATGTAATCGCGAACGGCCCTGGGCTCAGTCGCGCAGGGGGCGGCCGTGTTCATCGCGCACGCTACCCGTGAGCATCATGATCCCGTCGATCAGCGGCCAGATACCGCCGATGCCGCACGTGAGCCACGTGACCGCGATCTGCGCCACCGCAATTCCCGGCTGATTCAAATAGAAGCGTCCTGCGCCGAAAACACCCAGCAGGATATTCAGCAGCCCGGCAGTGAGCTTCTGCTTGTCCGAGAACGGTTCCCCGGTGACGGGATGCCGTCCGTAGGGAGCGCTCGGATCGACCCACCCGGGAGCACCGGCGTACTGGGGTCCTGGGTAGTGGGGTCCTCCGTACTGGGGACCTCCGTACTGGGGTCCCCCGTACTGGGGACCGCCGCCCGGAAACGGGGGCGGCGGGTAACCGGTACCGGGCGGTGGACCGTCCGGTGCACCGGAGCTACGGTCGTCACCTCCGGACGCGCCGTATGGTTCACTGCCCCAATTCGGCGGACCGTACGTGGGGTCGGGTGCGCCGTACACCGGCCCCGGCGCCGCGTTTTTCTCGAACGAGATGGTGGGCTCCGAGCCCGAGCCGTCTCCCGCCGATCCGCCCGGTGTCGATCCGTCCGATGACGATGTACCTGAATCACTCACAACGAACTCCCTCGACGACGCGATACGGGTAGGTCGATCAGTCTCGCAGCTTCAGCCCGCGACTGTCGGGAACATTGCCGACGAGAATTAGTACGGCGTCCACGACGTGCCACACGAACAGTCCGAACAACAGAATCAGGCCGAGACCGAACACCACGGTCAGCAGCACGCCGAAGAAGAACAGCAGCAACTGCGCCACACCGATTCCGGTGCTACCGATGTAGAAACGACCCACGCCGAGCCAGCCGAGGAACAGCTGCAGCAATCCGCCGACGATCTTCGATTTGTCCGACAACGGTTCACCGGTGACCGGATCGCGGCCGTACGGCGCGTCGGCACCGACACCGAAACCGGGCCCGGCCGAAAAGCCCTGTGCTTGGCCGTAATTCTGCTGGCCATAACCCTGCTGGCCGTACCCCTGTTGCTGGCCGTACCCCTGTTGCTGGCCGTACCCCTGTTGCTGGCCGTACCCCTGCTGGTAATAACCCTGCTGGCCGTACCCCGGATTCTGGCCGTATCCCGGAGTCTGGCCGTATCCCTGCGGTGGGCCGTACGGCGACTGTTGGCCGTATCCCGGCTGACCGTATCCCTGGTACTCGGATCCCGGTGTCGGGTATCCGGCGGACGGCGGAAGGCCGCCGATCGGATTGTCGATACCGCCGTCCGGGCTGGGGGCCGGATAGCTGGGCGTACTGGACCAGCCGGGCCCGTTGCCGATACCCGAATAGGTGTCCCATCCCGGTCCGGTAGAGCCGGCGGGACCGTGCGAGGGTGCAGATTCGGACGTCGCGGGCGGCTCGGAGAGTGACGCCTCGGCGGTTGCGTCGTAGTCGAACGGTGTACCGAAGGAGCCGGCGGACTTGTCGGTGCCGCCGCCCGAATCAGCAGGGTCGGGGTGTGCCCTCTTCTCGAAATCAACCACGGGTACTGCCTTCTTCCTCGGCTTTCTTCTCGGACGATGTCTCGCCCGTACCTGCATGCGCATCGCCGTCGGCGGACTCGCCATCCGTCGAGTCTTCGCTGTCGCGACTGTCGTCGTCGTTCGACTTCAACGTCACCGGGTCTTCGCGACCCTTGGTGGCGAGAACGAAGTAGGCGACGGCCAGCACGAAGATGATTGCCGAGGTGAAAGTGTTCACGCGAATGCCGGCGATCTTCGTGGCGAAGTCGTCTCGCATGAGTTCCACCCAGAACCGACCGACGCAGTATCCGGCCACGTAGAGCGCGAACAATCGACCGTGGCCGATCGTGTACTTCCGATCGACGAGTACCAGGAGGACGACGACGAGGACGCTCCACAGCAGTTCATAGAGAAACGTGGGGTGGACGACCTTCTCGACCATTCCGGTGGAGACGCCGTTCAGAGGATCGAGCCGGCCGTTCGCGTCGAGTCGCTCGTAGATCTCGAGACCCCACGGTTGCGTGGTTTCGCGACCGTAGAGCTCCTGGTTGAAGTAGTTGCCGATGCGGCCGATTGCCTGGGCCAGCAGGATCGGCGGGCCGACAGCGTCACCGAATGCCGGCAGTGGGATGCCGCGTCGACGACACGCGATCCACGCGCCGACTCCGCCGAGGAACACCGCGCCCCAGATTCCGAGGCCGCCGTTCCACACGTACAGCGCCTCGATCGGCCGACCGCCGGCACCGAAGTACGTCTTCCAGTCGGTGGCCACGTGGTAGAGCCGGCCACCGAGAAGCCCGAAAGGTACTGCCCACACAGCGACATCGAGAACCGTGCCCTTGGTTCCGCCGCGAGCGACCCACCGGCGATCTCCCCACACCACGGCCACCACGATGCCGATGATGATGAACAGGGCGTAGGCACGGAGCGCGAGCGGTCCGACGTGCCACACCCCCTGCGCGGGACTGGGAATGTAGGCCAGGAAGGCGGTCGAAGTCACGACGCTACGTTAGCGGAGCGGACACCCTCGGCGAGTTCTGTCGTCAGGTCACGAACCGCGTCGAGACCGTTGTCGACAGCCGTCACCAAGGCCGAGCCGACGATGACCGCATCGGCATACTTCGCGATCTCGGCAGCCTGCGCGCCCGACCGAACGCCGAGACCGACACCGATCGGAATATCGGAGTGCTCGCGGATACGCGCCGACAGCGCCGGTGCCATCGAGGACACCGCGTCGCGGGCACCGGTCACGCCCATCGTCGAGGCGGCGTAGACGAAGCCGCTGCTGGCTTCGACGGTGCTGACGAGGCGCTCCTCCGTCGTCGACGGTGCGACGAGGAAGATTCGGTCGAGTCCGTACCGATCCGAGACCTCGATCCATTCCTGAGCCTCGTCGGGGATCAGGTCGGGAGTGATGATTCCGAGTCCACCCGCATCGGCGAGGCTCCGGGCGAAATTCTCGATGCCGTATTTGAGCACCAGGTTCCAGTAGGTCATGACGACCGCTTTGCCACCCGCGGCTGCGACCTGCTCGGTGACGGCGAAGACGTCCTTGACCCGGGCACCAGCTCGCAGCGCCACGTCTGCGGCAGCTTGGATCGTGGGGCCGTCCATCACCGGATCGGAGTACGGGATGCCGACCTCGACGATGTCGCACCCGGCGTCGACCATCGTCTTGAAGACCTCGATCGACCGGGGCACGGTAGGAAAGCCTGCGGGCAAATATCCGACGAGTGCAGCGCGCCCTTCGGCACGGCACTGGGCGAACGTCCCCGAGAGGCGAGAGTCGTTGTTGCTCATGGCTTGATACCTGCTTCGTCGTCCACGTTCGCTTCGCCGTCTCCGTCGATCAGGCCGAACCACTCGGCTGCGGTGTCGACGTCCTTGTCGCCGCGGCCGGACAGGTTGACCAGGATGATGGCACCTTCACCCAGTTCTTTGCCGAGGGTGAGTGCGCCGGCGATTGCGTGCGACGATTCGATGGCCGGGATGATGCCCTCGGTGCGGCACAGCAACTTGAAGGCGTTCATCGCCTCGGTGTCCGTCACGCCGCGGTACTCGGCGCGCCCGATGTCGTGCAGGTACGAATGCTCGGGTCCGACCCCGGGATAGTCCAATCCTGCTGAGATCGAATGGGAATCGACGGTCTGACCGTCCTCGTTCTGCAGCAGGTACGAGTAGGCACCGTGCAGGGCTCCGGGAGTACCACCGCTGATGGTCGCAGCGTGGCGACCGGTCTCGACTCCGTCGCCGGCAGCCTCGAACCCGACGAGACGGACATCGGCGTCGTCGATGAATGCGTGGAAGATGCCGATGGCGTTGGACCCGCCGCCGACGCAGGCCGCGATGGCGTCGGGCAGGCGGCCGGTGGACGCGAGGACCTGCTGCCGCGCTTCGAGGCCGATGATGCGCTGGAAGTCGCGGACCATCACCGGGAACGGGTGCGGCCCCGCGACGGTTCCGAAGCAGTAATAGGTGTTGTCGGCGTGGGTGACCCAGTCGCGCAGCGCCTCGTTGATGGCGTCCTTGAGGGTGCGTGAACCGGACTTCACTGCGACCACTTCCGACCCGAGCAAACGCATCCGGGCGACGTTCAGAGCCTGACGCTCGGTGTCGACCTCGCCCATGTAGACGACGCAGTCGAGACCCATCAGGGCACAGGCCGTGGCAGTCGCGACGCCGTGTTGACCGGCACCGGTCTCGGCGATGACCCGAGTCTTGCCCATTCGCTTGGCGAGCAGAACTTGTCCGAGCACGTTGTTGATTTTGTGAGAACCGGTGTGATTCAGATCTTCTCGCTTGAGCAGGATCCGAGCGCCACCGGCATGCTCGGACAACCGGGTCGCCTCGAACACCGGCGATGGGCGACCGGTGTAATCGCGCTGCAGCCGATCCAGCTCACCGAGGAACTCGTTGTCGCTGCGCACTTTCTCGTACTCGGCGGTGACTTCCTCGATCACACCCATCAACGCCTCGGGCACGAACCTGCCCCCGTACACGCCGAAGTGACCGCCCACGTCGGGCTCGTGTGCGCTGCGATCGGTGAGGCCGATGCTGCTCTGCGGCAGATCAGCGCCCTTGAAGCGGACTACCTGAGGGGCGTCCGCGGCGGAAGAAGTTTGGCTGGTGCTCACCGCTCCAGTGTGCCCCAAAGGCGGACCGTCGCCGCGTTCGGGTGGGGTGCCGGTTCAGCGTGCGGGTTTGGGGCACGACGGGTGCGTGCCCGCCGTCACCAGGTCCGAGACCGCAGTGCGCGGATCGCCCGCGGTGACCAGACCTTCGCCGACCAACACTGCGTCGGCACCTGCTCCGGCGTACGCGAGAAGATCGGCGGTGCCCCGCACTCCCGACTCGGCAACGCGAATGATCTCACTGGGCAGACCGGGCGCGATACGGCCGAAACTGTCGCGATCGATCTCGAGGGTCTTGAGGTTGCGGGCGTTGATACCGATGACGGTGGCACCCGCCTCGAGTGCGCGATCGGCCTCGGCCTCGGTGTGGACCTCGACGAGGGCCGTCATGCCGAGCGACTCCGTGCGATCGAGAAGAGACGTGAGTGCGTCCTGCTCCAGGGCCGCGACGATCAGCAGGATGACGTCCGCGCCGTGAGCTCGGGCCTCGTGGATCTGGTAGGGACCGACGATGAAATCCTTGCGCAGCACAGGAATCGAGACTGCGGCTCGCACCGCGTCGAGATCGGCGAGCGATCCCCGGAATCGACGCTCCTCGGTCAACACGCTGATGATACGAGCGCCACCCTGCTCGTAGGCACGAGCGAGCACTGCGGGATCACCGATGTCGGCCAACGCGCCCTTGGACGGGCTCGCGCGCTTGACCTCGGCAATGACGCCGATACCGTCCTCGCGGAGGGCAGCCGCCGCGTCGAGAGGTGCCGGGGCCAGCTTCGCTGCCGCCTTCACCGCAGCGAAATCGATCACCGATTCGCGCGCGGCCACGTCGGCTCGTACACCGTCGAGAATCGAGTCGAGAACAGTCATGGTGCCCCAGTCCTTTCTGAGCGTCGACATTCGATGTGAGGAATCTCATCGAGGTCGGAACCTAGCGTAGAGGGCCGAATCAATCCGACGAACGCCGGGTACCGGACTCGTCGGTAGGGTCTTCACCGGCATCGAGCGCGTCCCACATCATGCGCTCGGTCAGGTCTTCACCCTCGTCCTGTGCACCCACGGCGGACGTGGTTCCAGCGGCCCGGCGAGCCACTTCGTCGCGCCGCACAGCCGGAGCTGCGTACTTGGACGAGAGTACCTGTGGGCCAAAAGATTTCCGAATCGACAGGGCAGCCGCCGCGAACGCACACAGGGCCCCTGCGAGCGTGATCAGCGCGGGCAGTGTCGACGCCGTCGTCATCGTCACCTCGGCACGAGCCGGGAGCTCGGCGAGCGCGGCCGCCTCCGAGTCCGAAGCCCCCGCGGCGAGTAGCCGAACGGCCGGAATCGCCGCAGCGATCGCAACCACCGCGATGAGCAACGCGAGAACCCGAGATGCCCACCCGCGCACCGCGAACGAGGCCGCCACGGCAGCGACCAGCACCAAGGCGAGAGGAGTCGTCGCCGCGGCCCAGGTACTGCCGACGAGATCGTCGGTCCGGCTCTCGCCGAGACCATCGGAGGACGTCACGCTCACCCACGTCATTCTGGACGCACCCCACAGGCATGCGGCCGCAACCACGAGCAGCACGACAGGCAGAACGGCCGATCCGCGGCCGCCGGAGCGTTCGGTCATCGGCCACCGACCTCACGCAGCGTTTCGGCTGCTGCGACGGCACTGAGCACGGCCATGGCCTTGTTACGCGCTTCGTCGTCCTCGTACTCCGCTACCGAGTCGGCCACGACTCCGGCACCGGCCTGCACGTACGCCGTGCCGTCCTTGATGAGCGCGGTGCGAATCGAGATGGCGGTATCGGCGTCCCCGGCGAAGTCGAGGTAACCGACGATGCCGCCGTAGATGCCGCGCCGCGTCGGCTCGAGCTCGTCGATCAGTTCCATCGCTCGCACCTTCGGTGCACCCGACAGCGTGCCCGCGGGGAAGCACGCCTTGACTGCGTCCAGAGCCCGCTTTCCCTCGGCGAGCCGTCCCGTCACCGTCGACACCAGGTGCATGACGTGGCTGTAGCGCTCGATATGGCGGTAATCGCCGACGCGCACCGTCCCGGGAGCACACACTCGGCCGAGATCGTTGCGACCGAGATCGACGAGCATCAGATGCTCCGCGTTCTCCTTCTCGTCGGCCAGCAGATCCTTCTCCAGCAGCACGTCGTCCTCCTCGGAGGCACCGCGCCAGCGCGTACCGGCGATCGGGTGCGTGGTCGCGAGACCGTCCTTCACCGTCACGAGAGCTTCGGGGCTGGATCCGACGATCGAGAACGCAGTCTCGTCGTTCTCCCCCGGTACGTGCATCAGATACATGTACGGGCTGGGATTCGAGGCCCGCAGCATGCGATAGACGTCGAGAGGAGAAGCCTCGGTGTCCATCTCGAAGCGCTGCGAGAGCACCACCTGAAATGCTTCACCGGCCTCGATCTCCTCGACCAGCCGCTCGACATCGGCACCGAATCCCTCCGATGTTCGCTGCCTGCGGAAACGGGGCGCGGACTTGGAGAAGACCGACACCGTCGACGCGGCAGGCTCGGACAGATCCGCACACATCCGGTCCAAGCGACTCACCGCGTCGTCGTAGGCCCGGTCGACGTGCTCGTCGGTGCCGTTCCAGTTGACCGCGTTCGCGATCAGGGTGATCGATCCCTCGTGATGGTCCACGGCCGCCAGATCGGTGGCCAGCAACATGACCATCTCGGGAATGCCGAGGTCGTCCTGCGCATGCTCGGGCAACTTCTCGATGCGCCGCACCGAGTCGTATCCGAGATACCCGACCATCCCGCCGGTCAACGGCGGAAGGCCCGGCACACGCTCGGAATGCAGTAGCTCCAAGGTTCGTGCCAACACGTCGAGGGGGTCACCGCCGCTCGGGACACCTGCGGGCACGTTGCCGCGCCACGCGGCTTCGCCGTCGACCACCGTCAGCGCCGCGGGCGCACCTGCACCGATGAACGACCATCTCGACCACGACCGCCCGTTCTCCGCCGATTCGAGCAAGAACGTTCCGGGTCGGTCGGCGGCAAGCTTGCGGTAGGCCGACAACGGAGTTTCGGAGTCGGCGAGCACCTTTCGCGTCACCGGCACCACTCGATGCTCGGCGGCGAGCTGGCGGAACACCTCCCGGGACGTGGTCGAGTCCGCGGGATCGGTGGGTTGGGCGTTCATCGGTGCGGTCTCGGTGGGGCTCGTGTGGGGAGTCGTCTCGCCGTGCATGACCCCATCCTCCCAGGTTCGGCGGCGACACCCTCGCGCGCGGTAACCTGCCGACCATGAAACCAGGCGAGCTCGTTCCCGATTTTTCCCTGCCGGACCAGACCGGAAAGCTGCGAACGCTGACCGAATTGCTGACCGACGGTCCGATAGTGCTGTTCTTCTACCCGGCTGCATTCACCCCCGGTTGCACCGCCGAAGCCTGCCATTTTCGCGACCTCGCAGGCGAATTCGCCGAGGTGGGTGCCACCCGGGTCGGCATCAGCGCCGACGCGGTCGCCAAACAGGCCGAGTTCGCCGCCGCCAAATCGTTCGACTACCCGTTGCTCTCCGACGAGGACGGTGCCGTCGCGACGGCATTCGGGGTCAAGCGCGGCCTGCTCGCCAAGCTCTCCCCGGTCAAGCGCGCGACGTTCGTCATCGGTACCGACCGCAAGGTCCTCGAGAGTTTCTCCAGTGAGGTGCGATTCGAGGCCCACGCGGACAAGGCGCTGGAATACCTGCGCGCGCACCGCAGCTAGGTCGATTGTTCGACGCGATGCCTCGGCCCCGGGGATGCTCGAGGCATCATGTGCAGAACACAACTGTCTCGATCGAGAGGTACCCGCGATGGACACGTCGGCGACACCGAATGATGCGGTGGATCCCCGCTGGCTCACCGAAAGCCAGCAAGAGGCGTGGCGTGCGCTCGTCGCCCTGGTCACCCGACTGCCCGCAGCATTGGACGCCCAGCTGCAACGCGATTCGCAGTTGACCCACTTCGATTACTTCGTCCTCGCGGTCGTCAGCGAGAACCCACAGCGACGAATACAACTGCGCGATCTCGCGGAGTACGCCAACGCGTCACTGTCACGTCTGTCGCACGTGGTCACCAAGCTCGAGAAGGCGGGATGGGTTCGCCGCGAAAGTATTCCGGGGAGCCGCGGTTCCTATGCGGTGCTGACCGACGCCGGCATGGAGAAGGTCGTGGCATCGGCACCAGGACACGTCGAGACAGTGCAGGCTCTGATATTCGACGGATTGTCCGACGCAGAGGTAGGTCAACTGTCCACTCTGAGCACGACGCTACTCACTCAGCTGGACAAAGGAATTGCCGCAGGAACCGGTCACGCCTGAGTCGCGGGCCCCAACAGCACGTCGGAGTCGAAGCAGGTGTGGGTACCGGTGTGGCATGCCGCGCCGATCTGGTCGACGACCAACAGCACTGTGTCCCCATCACAATCGAGCCGCACCTCGTGCACGTACTGCGTGTGCCCCGAGGTCTCGCCCTTGACCCAGTACTGCTGCCTGGACCTGGAGTAGTAGGTGCCCTTGCGCGTCGCGAGCGTTCGCGACAACGCTTCGTCGTCCATCCAGGCGACCATCAGTACCTGGCCGGTCGAGCGCTCCTGCACCACAGCACTGAACAGCCCGGCCTCGTTTCGCTTCAGCCGGGCGGACAGCGTCGGGTCGAGAGTCATCGAAAACCTCTTCGCTAGCGGACGACGATGCGCTCGGCGCGCATCGATTCTTTGACCTGGCCGATGGTGAGGTCCCCGAAGTGGAACACACTTGCGGCGAGGACGGCGTCGGCTCCGGCGTGGACGGCGGGCGCGAAATGTTCGACGCGCCCTGCTCCTCCGCTGGCGATGACGGGAACGTGCACGGCGGACCGGACCGCCGCGATCATCGGCAGATCGAATCCGGCCTTCGTGCCGTCGGCATCCATCGAATTGAGAAGGATCTCACCGACTCCCAGTTCGGCACCACGAACTGCCCATTCGACGGCGTCGATACCGGTTCCACGCTTGCCGCCGTGGGTGGTGACTTCCCAGCCCGACGGGGTGTCCTGTTGCCCCTGCGGGACGGTGCGTGCATCGACCGACAGGACGATGCACTGGGACCCGAACCGCTCACTGAGCTCGCGCAGCAACTCCGGCCGAGCGATGGCCGCGGTGTTGACGCTGACCTTGTCGGCACCGGCCCGCAGCAGCAAGTCGACGTCGGCGACAGTGCGCACTCCCCCACCGACGGTGAGGGGAATGAACACCTGCTCGGCGGTGCGGCTGACGACGTCGAGCATGGTTCCTCGATCGGATGTGGACGCCGTGACGTCGAGGAACGTCAGCTCGTCGGCTCCCTGTGCGTCGTAGGCTGCCGCGAGCTCGACGGGATCTCCTGCGTCGCGGAGGTTTTCGAAGTTCACGCCCTTGACGACGCGTCCGGCATCGACGTCGAGGCACGGGATCACTCTGACCGCAACGCTCATCGCACCGGTCCTTCCAGGTAGTCGCCGGGTGCACCGAGTTCGGTGATCACTTTGAGCAGTTCGCCGTGTACTCCGGGGCCGGCCGCGAGCACCGACTTCGAATCGATGGTCCATGGTCGGCCTGCGAGGTCGGTGACGATTCCGCCCGCAGCACGAACCAGCAGGGCTCCGGCCGCGTTGTCCCAGGCGCGGTATCCGAACACCACCGCGCCGCCCAGTACTCCGCTGGCGGTGTACGCCAGGTCGACACCGGTGGCACCGTGCATCCGCAGTCGCGAGGAGTGCATCGACAGTTCTTCCAGAATGCGAAACCGGAAGCGGCCGGGGATGGATCCACGACTGGCTACGTTGAACGCACCGAACCCGATCATCGACTCGCGCAACGATTTCGGTTGCAGTGCGGGTAGTGGGGCCCCGTTCAGAAGCAACGGGCCGCCTGCCACGGCAGAGAATCGCTGGTTCACCAGCGGTAGCCATGTGAGCCCGAGGACCGGCACGCCGTCGTCGAGCAACGCCAACAACGTTCCGGCAGAGGGCAATCCGGAGGAGTAGTTGAATGTGCCGTCGATCGGGTCGAGTACCCATACGAGACCGGAGTTCAGGTCGGGACCGCCGAACTCTTCACCGTGGACGGCGATTCCGGTGGCGTCGTACAGTTCCGCGCCCAGACGACGCTCGAGTTCGAGATCCACCGCGGTGGCGAAGTCGTCGGGGCCCTTCTGCACGGCACTCGGTGCGCCGACGCCCGCGAGGAACCGATCATGGATGCCGTCGAGCAACCCACCAGCGATTTCGAGCAGACGACTCGGTTCCTCGGGAAGGGTCATCCGTCGTTACCGAGACACTGCCGCGAGGGCATCGGGCAGTGTGAAACGCCCGGCGTACAAGGCTTTTCCGACGATGGATCCCTCCACGCCACGGTCGACCAGTCCGGCGATCGCTTCGAGGTCGGCGATCGTCGACACGCCGCCGGACGCGATGACCGGCTTGTCGGTCCTGTCGCACACGTCGGCGAGGAGTTCGAGGTTCGGGCCGGTCAGGGTGCCGTCCTTGGTGACGTCGGTGACGACGTACCGCGAGCAGCCGTCGCGTTCGAGCCGCTCGAGTACCTCCCACAGGCCACCGCCGTCGCTGACCCAACCGCGGCCACGCAGACGTGGCGCGCCGTCCACCATCAGCACGTCGAGGCCGACCGCGACACGATCGCCGAATTCGCCGATCGCCCGAGCGCACCACTCGGGGTCTTCCAGAGCCGCGGTACCCAGGTTGACGCGTGCGCATCCGGTTGCGAGGGCAGCGCGCAGGGAATCGTCGTCGCGAATTCCGCCCGAGAGCTCGACCTTCACATCGAGCTCACCGACGACCGAGGCCAACAATTCACGGTTGGACCCGCGCCCGAACGCGGCATCGAGATCCACCAGATGGACCCACTCGGCACCGTCGTTCTGCCACGCCAGGGCGGCATCACGGGGCGAACCGTACTTCGTTTCGCTACCGGCTTCCCCTTGAACGAGACGGACAGCTTCGCCGCCTGCGACATCGACAGCAGGCAATAAGACCAGGCTCACGTGCGGTTATGCTACGGGCCGACTCGCGTCGAATTCAAAACGGGTCAGCGCTGCGCGGATCCGCAGGCCGCCGGGACGGACCGTCAGCTGTCGGGACCGAGTTCCTTGCGCGTCATGCGCGTGGACACGACGCCCATGGCCGTGATCGCCCCGACAACTCCGGCCAACGCGATGAGCAGAGCAACGCCGGCGGTGGGCTGCCACACAGCGATCGACACGGTCGCGAGTGCGAGTACCGCAACTGCGGCCCCGAGCGCTCGAAACGCCAACCGGCCGATGGAGAACTCGCGATCACTCACACCGATCGAACCCAGTTCTCGAGCAACGCGGCACCGGCGTCGCCGGACTTCTCCGGGTGGAACTGCGTGGCCGAGAGCGCGCCGTTCTCCACGGCAGCGAGGAAGCGGCCACCGTGATCGGCCCACGTGAGCAACGGCGCGGCGATGGTCTCGCTCGGTTCGAGCTCCCACTGCTGCGCGGCGTAGGAATGGACGAAATAGAACCGTGTCTCGGGGTCGATGCCGTCGAACAGCACGCTCTTCTCCGGAGACTCGACGGTGTTCCAACCCATGTGCGGGAGCACGTCCGCCTGCAGGCGTTCGACAGTGCCCGGCCATTCGCCGCACCCGTCCGCCTCGACGCCGAACTCGACACCGCGATCGAAGAGGATCTGCATGCCGACGCAAATTCCCAGTACCGGGCGGCCACCCGCGAGACGACGCCCGATGATGCGCTCACCTCGAACGGCAGTCAGACCCTCCATGCAGGCGGCGAATGCACCGACCCCGGGAACCACCAGCGCTTCTGCATTCAGGGCTTCGTCGAAGTCGGAGGTCACCGTCACGTCGGCACCGACGCGGGCCAACGCCCTTTTCGCCGAGTGCAGATTGCCCGAGCCGTAGTCGAGCAACACCACAGAAGTCATGGAACGAGTCTATCGGGGACGTGGACTCGCGATCAGTGCCACCGCCGCGACAACGGCAACGGTGGCTGCACCTGCGGTGAACCCGGCGGTGTAGTCCACACTCGTCGCGACCACACCGAGGGCGAGCGCCCCGGCGCCGGTACCGGCATCGAAGCTGATGTTCCACACGGCGCTGGCGCTGCTGTAGCGAGCCGGCCCCGCCGCATCGAAGGCCATCACCAGACTGTCGTTCTGGCATGCGCCGTAACCGATTCCGAACAACACCGCAGCGACGAAGAACAGTGCGGCCGGCATGGCACCTGCGGCGGCAACGGCGAACAGACCGACGCCGAGGGCCGCGGAGATGAGCGCAGGCACCACCGACCGGCCGATTCCGATGCGGTCCGCAACCGAACCGGCGGCATATCGACCGACCAACATCGCGGCACTGACCACGGCGAGGGCCACGCCGATCATCGCCGCTCGGTCGGATTCGGCGATCGGCAGCAGACTGGTGATGCCGCCGTACGACGCCGACACAGACGCAACGACGAGGCACGGCACCAGGAACCGCCGGGCGTCGAGACGGACCCGGTCGACCCGAGCCGGTTGCGGTGCGGGGCGGGTCGGCGGTAACAGAGCCACCCCGATCAAGCCCGCAGCGGGAACCAGAGCCCCCAGGACGAACACCGCCGTCGGGCAGGCCGCGAAGATCACCAGACCCAGCGGCAACGTCACCATCTGCGACAGCGCGACCGCGATTCCCTGTGCTCCCGTCGCGCGGCCGAGCAAGTGGGTCGGTGCCAACTCGGCGACGATGGCGGCCCCGGCGACCGTCAACATTCCGAAACCCGTGCCCCGTAGCGCCGACACGGCGAGTGCCGGTACGGCCTGCACCGACACGATGAACAGCAACGCGGGAACACCCAGAAGCAGGCAACCGGCCGCGAGCACGGGCCGATGGCCGACGCGAACCAGCATCGAGGGTACGAACAGTTGGGTGATGACCGTGGTGGCCATGAATATCGCGGTGCTGGCTGCCGCCACCGCATCGGACGAACCCGATTGCGACACCGCGAGCGGAACCACCGGGAGCAACAGGCCCCAGCCTCCGAACGCGGCCGCACCCATGGCCATCGCGGCCGGGAGGCCACGAATCGAACTCAGACCACTCAACGCACGAGCACCGCTCGACCGATCACAGACTGCCCTTGGTGGAGAGAATTCCGGTGACCCGAGGGTCGTATTCGGTTGCCTGACGCAGCGCCCGAGCGACGGCCTTGAACTCCGCCTCGGTGATGTGATGCTGGTCGCGGCCGTAGATGACGCGGACATGCAACGCGATGCGAGCGTTGGACGCCAAGGTCTCGAACACGTGCTTGTTGATCACGGTGGAGTACGGAACACCCGGGTAGCCGCCGATCACCGAGTGCACCATGTAGTCCGGCTCGCCGGTGTGCACGCAGTAGGGACGGCCGGACACGTCGACTGCCGCATGCACGAGCGTCTCGTCCATCGGAATGAACGAGTCGCCGAAGCGGGTGATGCCGGACTTGTCGCCGAGGGCTTGGCCGAGGGCTTGCCCGAGCACGATCGCAGTGTCCTCGACCGTGTGATGCGCCTCGATCTCGATGTCGCCCTTGGCCCGAACAGTGAGATCGAAGCGGGCATGGGTGCCGAGGGCAGTGAGCATGTGGTCGTAGAAGGGCACGCCGGTGGAGATATCCACGATGCCGGTGCCGTCGAGGTTCAGCTCGACGGAAATGTCGGATTCCTTGGTGGTGCGCTCGATCTTGGCGATACGGGGAGCGGGTGTGGTCACTGCAGTGCCTCTGCTCTTTCGGTCGATGCGAGTTCCGAGCTGACGGTGAGGAATCGGTCATTCTCGTGAGCGAGTCCGATGGTGACACGCAGATACCCGGTGATTCCGACGTCGCGGATAAGGACGCCGTCGTCGAGATATCGCTGCCACGTCCGGGCGGCATCGGCGAATCGGCCGAAGAGCAGGAAGTTGGCATCGGACGGGATCACGTCGTATCCCTGGTCGGCGAGCGTTTCGGCAACACGATCGCGTTCGGCCGACAATTCGGCCACGCTCGCGAGGGTGTCGTCGGCATGCCGCAACGCGGCTCGAGCGGCGGCTTGTGTGACCACCGAGAGGTGATATGGCAAGCGCACCAACAGCATTGCGTCGATCACGGCCGGGGCCGCAACGAGGTATCCCAGCCGTCCGCCGGCGAACGCGAATGCCTTGCTCATGGTTCGACTGACGACGATCTTGCTGGGGTAGCTCTCGATCAATCCGATTGCGCTTGCCGCCGACGAAAATTCGGCGTACGCCTCGTCGACCACGACGATTCCCGGTGCGGCGTCGAGGATTCGACGTAGATCTGCCTCGTCGATACTGTGCCCGGTCGGATTGTTGGGGCTGGTCACGAACACGACGTCCGGCTTACGCTCCTCGATCGCCTGCACTGCGTAGTCGACGTCGAGAGAGAAATCCGCCCGACGCTGCGCCGGAATCCACTCGGTCTGAGTCCCCGACGAAATGATCGGGTGCATCGAGTACGACGGCACGAAACCCAGCGCGGTACGGTCCGGCCCACCGAAGGCCTGGAGGAGTTGCTGCAGAATCTCGTTGGAGCCGTTGGCCGCCCACACGTTGGCAGTATCGACCGCAAAGCCGGTTTGCCCGGTGAGATAACGCGCCAGGTCGGCTCGCAGGTCCTCTGCGTCGCGATCCGGATACCGGTGCAGCTGCGCCGCGGCGATGCGCACCGATTCGGCGACGTCGTCGATCAGTGCCTGCGTCGGCGGGTGTGGATTCTCGTTGGTGTTCAACTGGACCGGCACGGTGAGCTGCGGCGCGCCGTACGGCGACTTGCCGATCAGCGCCTCGCGCAGCGGCAGGTCGTCGAGCGAAATCGCTTGCCCCAGAGCATCGGTCATGACGTACCACCAGTACGCAACCCCTCGAAGCGTAGCCGAACGGCCTCACCGTGAGCCGGGAGATCTTCTGCGTTGGCCAGCGCGATGACGTGCGCAGCAACGTCTTTCAGCGCGGCCTCACTGTAGTCCACCACGTGGATCCCACGCAGGAACGTCTGCACACTCAGGCCTGACGAATGCCGAGCGCACCCGGCCGTCGGCAGTACGTGATTGGACCCGGCGCAGTAGTCACCGAGGCTCACTGGAGACCACGCTCCGACGAACACGGCACCGGCGCTTCGCACCCGGGCTGCGACGTCGGACGCGTCCTTCGTCTGAATCTCCAGGTGTTCGGCCGCATAGGCATTGACCACGGCCAGCCCCTGGGTGACGTCGTCCACCAGAACGATTCCGGACTGGCTACCGCTCAGCGCCGTGGTGACGCGTTCCGCGTGCCGGGTGGACGGGATCTGCGCATTGACAGCCTCGTCGACGGCATCGGCGAGCTCGAGGCTGTCGGTCACCAGCACACTGGCGGCCATCACGTCGTGCTCGGCTTGACTGATCAGGTCTGCTGCCACGTGCAGCGGATCCGCGGTGGCGTCGGCAAGAATCGCGATCTCGGTAGGGCCTGCCTCGGAGTCGATTCCGATGAGCGAACGACACAGTCGCTTGGCCGCCGTGACGTAGATGTTGCCCGGGCCGGTGATCAGATCGACCGGTGCCAGTTCTTCGCCGTCGGTGTCGACACCGCCGTACGTGAGCAGAGCGATCCCCTGACCGCCGCCGACGGCCCAGACCTCGTCGACTCCGAGGAGCTGCGCGGCCGCCAGGATCGTCGGGTGTGGTAGACCACCGAAGTTCTTCTGCGGCGGCGATGCCACCACCAGCGACCCGACGCCCGCGATCTGCGCAGGCACCACGTTCATCACGACCGACGACGGGTACACCGCGTTGCCACCGGGCACGTAGAGACCCACACGATCGACCGGAATCCAGCGCTCGGTCACCGTGCCGCCGGGTACCACCTGGGTGGTGTGGTCGGTTCGGCGTTGATCCGAGTGCACCAGTCGGGTTCGCTCGATCGCGACCTCGAGGGCGGCCCGGACGGCCGGGTCCAGCTCGTCGAGGGCTCGAACCAATTCCTGCTGGGGAACTCGAACGCGGTCCGGTCGGACTCCGTCGAACTTCTCGCTGAACTCGAGGGCCGCGTCGGCCCCACGCTCCTTGACGGCGTCGACGACGGGCCGAACCTGATGCAGCACCGAATCGACATCCACTCCGCCTCGGGGAAGAGCGCCGCGTAGTTCGGCAGTGGATGGAGTTCGTCCGCGTAGATCGACGCGGGCGAGCTCGATGCGGGCAGGCATAGTGGGCCCCTTCGTGGAGTCGGTTCGGTGCCGGGGTTCGGTCGAATCAGTGTTGTCCGAACCACCAGGATAGTTCCACCGAATTCGGCTCAGCCCCGCACGTCCCACAGATGGTGGATGGGGTCGTGAATGTAGTAGGCCGCCAGAGTCTCGACGGTGAAATGGGAACCGTCGCTGCGTCGCCCTCTGCGATCACGGTCTTCCGGCGGCACAGCCGAGAAGGCGTCGGCCAAAGCATGTGCCGCCTCCCCGAGTTCCGACGCCACCGTCGCCGGATTCTGTGCGTTGTAGTTCTCGGCCACGGCCGTGGCGTCCTGGTCCCAGTTGTCGAACTCGGGATCGTCCTCGGTGAGTACCAGCGCCAACCGAGTGCGGAAGATCCGGTGTGCGTCCCGAACATGTGCGCCGTATTCGAGCGCCGACCACGTCGAATCGTCGGGTCGCACTGCCGCGTCGTCGCGATGGAGCACAGCGATCCATCGGTCCACGTCGGCGCGAATCAACCCGGGCACGGCGTCGTAGTCGACGGCGCTCGAGTCGAACCCGCAGTCGGGGCAGGCACTGGTGAGGACCCACGTCCAGTTCTTGGTATCGGGTTCGATCGGCATGCGGGTCACTGTAGAGCAGGGCCCGCTGACGACACTGTCCACAATCCACGTCCCCGAACGGCGAAGCCGTTCCCAGGCGTGAATTGTGGACAGTGCTGTCGTTCGATTCGTCAGGCGTAACGAGCAGCCAGATTGTGCAGTGTGCTCTTGATCCCCTGCGCATTCTTCTGCGGCATCTTGAACAGCTCGAGCATTTTGGGAACCTTCGCGGTGCCGTAGACGAAGCTCTCGGTGACTGTGGTCAGGCCGGGCTGCGTCTCCTCGAATTCCCAGCGCCAGCTGTGGCCCATCGGGTGCTGCCACTCGATGATCTTGTGCCGATCCGCATCCACGAATTCGGTCACGGTGCTGGTGATCTTGTACGGAACGCCGTACTGCTTCATACCGACGGAGAATTTCGCGCCGCTGCTCAGCCTCTCGGGGCCCCGGACGGTGTCCTTCACTGTGCCGGATCCGTCCAGTTCGCCGTGCCGGGTGGGATCGGCCACGATGTCGAACAGTTCGGCGGCCGGCGCTCGAACCTCGGTCTGTCTCGTGACCTGCTGGGGACCGGTGTCGATGGTTCTGATGTCTGCCATCTGCAGCGTCTACCCCACAATGACCGTATCGACACCCGGCCACCGCGCAGAATGCGAATTGACGGGCGTAGTTCAATGAACACATGTCCTGGTCAGTGTGGCTCGCCTTCCTCGGTGCGAGCATCGTCATCAGTCTGTCTCCCGGAGCCGGAGCCATCGCGTCGATGTCCACAGGTCTGCGCTACGGCCTGCGCCGCGGGTACTGGAACATCTTCGGGCTGCAGATCGGCCTGCTGGTCCAGATCGGCATCGTCGCAGTCGGACTCGGTGCCGTCCTGGCCAATTCGGCCCTGGCCTTCACCGCGATCAAGTGGTTCGGTGTCGCCTATCTGGTCTACCTCGGCATCCGCCAGTGGCGGTCGGCTCCATCCGAAGTAGCGGACGCTCCCGCGGTGGCGGATCGAGGCACGACGATGCTCGCGCGAGGATTTCTCGTCAACGCGAGCAACCCGAAAGCCGTCGTGTTCATGGTCGCTGTGCTGCCCCAGTTTCTCGACCCGACGCGACCGCTGATCACCCAGTATCTCGCCATCGCGGCGACCATGGTCGTCGTCGACATGCTGGTGATGACCGGTTACACCTCGCTGGCATCACGAGTCCTGCGCATGATGCGGTCGCAGCGTCAGCAGAAGACCATGAACCGCACGTTCGCCGGCCTGTTCTTCGCCGCCGCAACATTTCTGGCCACGGTACGAAGGGTGACCCCATGAGGAAATACCGCGTGATCATGAAGAATGCGCTCGGCGGGGAGCCGATTCCGTTGGGGCTCTTCGACACTCTGCTCGAAGCCAACACCTGGATTCAGGACGTGGGAAAGCGGGACGAGCACGAACTCGGCACCTACACAGTCGGAGTGGAGCCTGCGGAACGACCAGGTGAACAGCAGGTTGTCGACAAGTGAGCAGGCGGTGTCCGTGTTCGAGCGGCGACACGTTCGATGCCTGTTGCGAGCCGTACCTGACGGGCCCCGTCGATGCGCCGACGGCCGAGAAGCTGATGCGCTCGCGCTTCAGCGCGTTCGCCGTCGGTGACGTTGCCTACCTGCGGACGTCCTGGCATCCCGACACCGCACCGGCCGACCTGGAGTTGGACCCCGACCAACGGTGGTATCGACTCGACATCCTTGCTGCCGACGCAGGCGGACTTTTCGACGAGACAGGCACCGTGCAGTTCGAGGCACGGTACAAGCATCCCGACGGTGCCGGCACGATGTCGGAGATCAGCCGTTTCGTCCGGGTCGACGGCCGGTGGCGATACCTCGACGGAGTCGTCGCTCCCTAGAGGTTGCGCAGTTTCGTGGGCCGATTGCCCGCGGTGCGACGCGCTTCCTGCTTCTCCTTGATGCGCTCGGCATCCTTGCGAACCTGGATCTGAGTCCGACGCTCGCGTACCAGCCACTGCGGTGGGCTGGCGATCAGTTCCTCGATCTCCACGCTGGTCAACGCTTCGGTGACTCCGCCGCGTGCCAATCCGGCGATGGACACACCGAGCTTCTTCGCGATCACGTCGCGGGGGAACGGTCCGTCGGTCTGCAAGTCGGTCAGCCACTGCGGCGGATCGCTGCGCAGAGCGTCCAGCTCCGATCTGCTGATCATCGAGTTCTGGAACTCTTCCGGCGCTGCGGGTAGATAGATGCCGAGCTTGTTCGCCGCGGTCAATGGCTTCAGGGTCTGCTGTTTGTTCTCCGGGCTCACCGGACCAGCTTATCCGGCAATCGGCGGTCCCGACGCCACCGTCCCGCGCTTCGTGCACCGTCCCATAGGCTCGACTCCGTGAACATCGATGTGCAGACACTGCGCTGGTATGCGGCAGTGGCGCAACAACTGCATTTCGCCCGCGCTGCTCAGTCGCTCGGAATCTCCCGAATCCGCCTCAGCAAGACCGTGGTGGAACTCGAAGAGTTGCTCGGCGTCGACCTGTTCGTGCCGGGTGCCTCCCCCACCGAACTCACCGCCGACGGACGCGATCTGCTCGAACGCGCGTTGGTCGAGATCGCCGAGGACGATCGGCGTTCGGAGCGTGCACAGGCTGCTGCCGGGGAGCCGAGCAGTTTCACCATCGGATACGCCGAGGGCGTGACGCTGACCAAGTGGACGCGAATCTGGGCCGATCGGTTTCCCGATGTCGCCTTGTCCGTCGTAACAACGACTCCGGACACGCAGGTGTCTCATCTGCGTGATGGAACGGTCGACGTCGGCTTCGTCAGGCCGCCGATCGATCGTGAAGGTCTGAACGCCATCGGGCTGTACCAGGAAATCCAGGTCGTGGTGGTACCCAAAGACCATGCGGTCGCAGCATTCGACTCGGTCACCGCTCTCGACCTCGCCGACGAACACCTGCTCGCCGATCCGACCACGGTGCCCGAATGGGCTGCTGTTGCAACAGAACTGCGCACCGGCGATCGTCCCGCACTGCCACCGATGAACAGCACTGCGGAGACTTTCGAATACGTGGCCGCCGGGCTGGGCGTGGCGATCGTCCCGCACTCGGTTGCGAGATTCAACGCTCGCAAAGATCTCGTGTACCGCCCGGTCACCGACGTCGAGCAGACACAGATCGCACTGGCCTGGGTGGCGGAGCGGGAAGACGACCGCATCGAAGAATTCATCGGCATCGTGCGTGGCCGGTCCACGCGAAGTTCACGCGGATCTTCGGACGACGCGCCCGTCAAGAAGAAGAAGGCGCAGCCCTCCAAACCGGCTCGACCGGTCGTCAAGACCAAAACGAACGCACGCCGCAGCGGAAAGAGACGCTAGCCGGGCATCGCCCTCGTGCGCGTTGTGCGCCCCCAGAGGTACGCACAACGCTCACGAGGGGCGCAGCCGGAGCCGATCGATGTCCCGTCGATCCCGCTTGGTCGGACGGCCCGTTCCGCGGTCACGCCGGGGAACCGAGGCCAGAACCTCTTTCGGTGGCGGCGGCGGACTGCGATCGATCAGACACTCGGGTACCACCGACGCGCCGACGCGTTTGGTGATGGCACGTACGACGACGACGATCTTCTCCACGCCCTCCACGCGCAGCCGGATCTCGTCGTCCGGCCCGATGCGCTGGCCGGGCTTTGCGGGGGTGCCATTGACGCGGACATGCCCACCGCGACAGGCTGCGGCAGCGGCCGACCGCGTCTTGAACAGTCGCACCGCCCAGATCCAGCTGTCCAGACGGGCACTCTGCAATTCCATCTTCGAACGTCTTCCTCGAATCGTGAGGCTCGGCTACATGTCCAGGCCGAGGTCGAGCACTGTCACCGAGTGTGTCAGACCGCCCACCGCCAGGAAGTCGACCCCCGTACGCGCGTAATCCCGAGCCACGTCGACGGTCAGTCCACCCGAGGATTCCAACTTGGTGTCCGGCGCGAACTTGTCGCGGCGCTGCACCGCCATCTGTGTCTGCCACAGCGCGAAGTTGTCCAGCAGAACGAGTTCGACGTTCTCGGCGAGCACCTCGTCGAGTTGTTCGAGACTGTCGACCTCTACCTCGCAGGCGATGTTCGGCGCGGCGGCACGTACGGCTCGCAGGGCAGCGACGACGGAGCCGGCCGCCGCGACGTGGTTGTCCTTGATCAGCGCGGCGTCACCGAGACCCATCCGATGGTTGACCCCGCCGCCCGCCCGTACCGCGTATTTCTGCAGCGATCGCAGTCCGGGCAACGTCTTTCGACTGTCTCGAATGCGACACTCGGTCTCTGCGACCTCGGCGACCCAGCCGGCCGTGGCGGTTGCGATACCCGACAGGTGACAGACGATATTGAGCATGGTGCGCTCGGCGGTGAGCAAGCCACGGGTGGGAGCATCGACCGTCAGAACAGCCTGTCCGGGTTCGACATTCGATCCGTCGGCAGTCCTGTGGCGGATCGAGTACGCGCCCGAACCGATCACCTCGTCGAGAACCAGCAGTCCGACATCGAGGCCCGCGAGGGTGCCGAACTGTCGAGACACCACCGACGCCGTGGCCACGGCGTCCTCGGGAACCGTTGCCACGGTGGTGATATCCGGCCCGTACCGGAGATCCTCGTCCAGCGCGGTGCGGATGAGGGCGAGAACCTCGCCGCGATCGACTCCCGGGTTCACTTCGTCGGCAGTACCGGTCATGTCAGCTTGCTCCCGTCATCACGTCATCGTTCACGATCGTCAGTCGCCCCTCGTCGTCGCGTTCGACATACAGGCTCCGTCGGTACTCGGACATACTGTCCGGGAAATCCCGTCGGGTGTGACACCCTCGGCTCTCTCGGCGGTGCGCCGCAGCCAGCACGATCACGTCTGCCGCTGCCGTCAGGGCGGCATCCTCGACCGCTACGCCGTCGACCGGCGGTTCCGACACCACGCCGTGTGCCAGCACATTCTGTGCCGCCGCAAGACCGGACGCATCGCGGACGACACCGACATGCGTGGTCATGGTTCGCTGCAGTACCGCGCGATCGATCCGCCGGTAGACAGGCAGTGCGGTATCGGACACGGCGACGGTGGTTCCGACCCGCTCCGCGGCGACGAGCGCAGCGCGTGCGCCGACCACCAGACCCTCGAGCAGACTGTTCGACGCCAACCGGTTGGCACCGTGCAGCCCGGTGCGCGCCACCTCGCCCGCGGCAAGCAATCCCGAGACGGAAGTCCGTCCGAACGTGTCGGTCACGATCCCTCCGCACGAGTAGTGCGCGGCGGGTGCCACGGGGATGAGATCCGTTGCGGGATCGATGCCGGCGTCCAGGCACGATGCCGTCACGGTCGGGAAACGCTCGCGTACGTGCTCGATGCGACGGGCGTCCAGCAACACGTGGTCGTCGCCGCTGCGGTGCAGCAACTCGGCGATGGCACGCGAGACCACGTCGCGTGGTGCGAGGTCGCCCATGGGGTGAACACCGTCCATGAATGCGCGGCCGGTGGCATCGACCAAGCGTGCACCCTCTCCGCGCACCGCTTCGCTGATCAACGGGCGACGGCCCGTCGACCCTGCGGCGAACAGCACGGTCGGGTGGAACTGAACGAACTCCAGATCCGCAACCCGTGCGCCCGCATCCAGAGCCAGTGCAATGCCGTCGGCCGTGGCACCGGCCGGGTTGGTACTGCACGAGAACAGTTGTCCCAGACCGCCCGTCGCGAGCAACACCGTCGGAGTGCGAACGACGCCGACACCGCGAGGCCCGCGCACGAGGAGTCCGGCCACCTCGCCGTCGGTGGTCAGTACACGGAGCGCGGTGGTGTCGAATTCCACCGAAGGCGCTGCGGAGTCCAGTGTGCGTTGTACCTCCGCTCCGGTGGCATCGCCGCCGGAATGGATGATTCGGCGAACACTGTGGCCACCCTCTCGGGTGCGGGAAACCGAACCGTCGGGCGCACGATCGAAATGTGCGCCGGCGACTTCGAGCGACGCTATCGCCGCGCGGCCGCCCGACACGATGGAACGCACCGCATCCTCGTCGCACAGGCCCGCGCCTGCTGCGCAGGTATCCGACACGTGCGCATCGATCGAGTCGCCGAGATCGGTGCCGACGACTGCGATTCCGCCCTGCGCATACTTGGTCGCGGTGTCGACCGAACTGCCCTTGCTGACCGTCAGCACGCGCAGACCGCGTGCGGCGGCCGTGCGAGCCGCGGTCAGTCCGGCGATTCCGCCGCCGACGACGACGAGGTCGGCCGCGGTTTCCCAGGCGACCGACGGGTTCACTCGCCGCCGCCGGGTGTGCCGATCTCGATCATGCGTTGCACCGACTTGCTGGCGATGTTCGCCGTTTCGAGGTCGACGTGGACCTCGTCGCGCCCTTCGACGAGGCAGCGCAACAGCGCGGCGGGCGTGATCATCTTCATGTATCCGCACGACGCGCGGTCGTTGACGGCCAAGAAGTCGACATCGGGTGCAGCCCTGCGGAGTTGATGCAGCATCCCGATCTCGGTGGCGACCAGAACCTGCTTGGATTCGGTGGCGCGGGCCGCGTCGAGCATGCCGCCGGTGGAGAGGATCTTGACCTTGTCGGCGGGCACGAATCCTTCGCCGGCGAGGTAGAGAGCCGAGGTGGCGCAACCGCATTCGGGATGCACGTAGAGCTCCGCATCGGGGTGGGTTCGAGACTTCTCGGCAAGCTCGTCGCCGTTGATGCCTGCGTGGACGTGGCATTCACCGGCCCAGATGTGCAGATTCTCGCGCCCGGTCACGCGTTTGACATGAGCCCCGAGGAACTGGTCGGGCAGGAAGAGGATGTCGCGGCTCGGATCGATCGATTGCACGACCTCGACCGCGTTGGACGAGGTGCAGCAGATGTCGGTGAGCGCTTTGATCTCAGCAGTCGTGTTGACGTAGGAGACGACGACAGCATCCGGGAAGTCTGCTTTCCACTCGCGTAACTGCTCGGCAGTGATCGAGTCCGCGAGCGAGCAACCCGCACGCTGGTCCGGGATCAGGATCGTCTTCTGCGGGCTCAGGATCTTGGCGGTCTCGGCCATGAAGTGCACGCCGCAGAACACGATGGTGTCCTCGGATACCTCGGCGGCCATGCGCGAGAGAGCGAGCGAATCACCCACGTGATCGGCAACATCCTGAATCGCAGGCAGCTGGTAGTTGTGCGCCAGCAGGGTCGCACCTCGCAGATCTGCGAGCCGTCGCACTTCCGCGGCCCATTCCGCCGACGCGTCGACTCCCCCGTAACCACCGGCTCCATCGACGATGTCGCGGACTCCGGCGAAAGCCGAGTCCAGGAAGTTCACCTGGGTAGCGCTGCTGGTCATGACGGTTCTCCTTCACCGATCATCCGGTCGTCGGTGACCGAATTTCCTCCGAGGGAGTTTTCGACTTATGATCGAAAACATGATTCATCGTAGCACCGTCCACGAAGTACTCATTGCGGTGTTCCAAGTTCGGGTCTTTTCCGACCCCGACACTCCCGAACTGGCGGTCCTGCTGTGGCAGCGTGCACTCGACCCCGAGGCGGGCACCTGGTCACTCCCCGGGGGCACCCTGCGCGACGACGAGAACCTGGCCACGTCCGCGCGGAGACAGCTCGCCGAGAAGGTCGACGTACGCACGGTGGCACACCTCGAGCAGCTGTCCATCTTCAGCGAGCCGGACAGGGTGCCGGGAGATCGCCGAATCGCGTCGACGTTTCTGGGCCTCGTGCCGATCGCGGCCGAGCCGACCCTGCCCGCGGATACGACCTGGTACCCGGTGTCGGAGCTGCCCGCCATGTCGTTCGATCACGGAACGGTTGTCGAGCACGCACGGCATCGACTGGTCGCCAAGCTGTCATACACCAACATCGGATTTGCCCTCGCTCCCGCAGAATTCGCGATTTCGACGCTTCGCGAAATCTACGGCGCAGCCCTCGGCTATCAGGTCGACGCCACCAATCTGCAACGGGTACTGAGCCGCCGCGGCGTCATCGAACCCACCGGACGGCGGGCACCGTCGGGTCGAGCGGGTGGACGGCCTCCAGCATTGTTCCGGTTCGCCGACAACAGCATTCGCGTAACCGACGAGTTCGCGGCATTGCGGCCACCACAGGGATGAACGAGATCCGCCGTCAGTCGGGCACCCGCGAGTCGAACGACGGCGGCGGCGGAGCGACGTCGAATTCGATCTCGTCGAGCTCGGGATCGGAATCGGGGTGCTGCAGATCGTCGTTGGGATTCATCGCCGCGAGCAGCAGTATCACCAACGACGCCGTCAGCGCCTGCACGATCAGTGCCGTCGGCGTGTCGATACTCGGTGCAACCCGGACGATCGATCCGACGGCCGGCTCGTCCGCCCTCGGGAATCGCAGCGCCGCAACGCCGTTGCCCACCAGCACCGCTGCGATCGAGCCGACGAACGACCCGACGAACACGGCCACGAACAGCCGTGGACCCCGCTGGGAAATCCACAGCCACCACCCGATCGGCACGAGAATGCCGAGAGCGAACGAGACGAGGACGAACAGGGCGAGAGCGTCGAATCTATGCAGACTCTCCCCGGTCAGTGTTGCTCCTCTGTCCTGCGCGACGACGAGCAATTGCTGGCTCGGTGCCAGGAATCCCCACAGCAGGCCGCCGACGGCGGACAGCGCGATCGTCACACCGCCGACCAGAGCCACGAAGCGAAGCGTTCGACGCCGCTCCGGAGTCTCGACGGCAGACGAGGTCGTCACCTAACGCCTACCCGTCGCGGCGGAATCGATCAGGCCGTGCCGCGAGCACACCGACGTCCATCCGTCGGGCACGATCTGCACCACCATCCTGCGACCGCACCGGTCGCAGTACCTCGGCGGCTCCAGCCCGAGACCGACGGCAACCGAGAACGACGGTGCCCCCGCATCCGTACCGACCTCGACAGGCCGACCGGTGTGCGGGTCGTACCGGCTCTCGCTCGTCATTCGACCCACCTTAATACGCGCATCAGATCGTCGAGTTCAACGCTTTGATCGGCATCTGCAGTTCCCCGAGAAGATCGAGATCCTCCTCGGCGGGACGACCGAGCGTCGTCAAGTAGTTTCCGACGATGATCGCGTTGATGCCGCCCAGAATTCCCTGCTGAGCTCCGAGATCACCGAGAGTGATCTCGCGGCCGCCCGCGAATCGGAGAATCGTCCGCGGCAGGGCCAGCCGGAAGGCGGCAACGGCCCGCAACGCATCCGATGCAGGCAGCACGTCCAGATCTCCGAACGGCGTTCCGGGACGTGGGTTCAAGAAATTCAGGGGGACCTCGTCGGGTTCGAGAGCGCCGAGATCGGCTGCGAACTCGGCTCGCTGCTCCAGCGTCTCGCCCATACCGAGGATGCCTCCGCAACAGACCTCCATGCCGGCCTCGCGGACCATCCGCAGTGTGTTCCAGCGTTCCTCCCAGGTATGGGTGGTCACCACGTTCGGAAAGTAGGACCGCGAGGTCTCGAGGTTGTGGTTGTAGCGATGCACACCCATTGCCGCGAGTTGGTCGACCTGATCCTGGTCCAGCATGCCCAGCGAACAAGCGATGTCGATGTCGACCTCGCCGCGAATGGCCTCGATTCCCGCGGCGACCTGCGCGAGCAGTCGAGCGTCCGGACCCCGCACTGCGGCCACGATGCAGAACTCCGTGGCTCCGGTCTTCGCGGTCTGTTTCGCCGCCTCGACCAACGACGGAATATCGAGCCAGGCCGCCCGCACCGGAGACGCGAACAGGCCCGACTGCGAGCAGAAGTGGCAGTCCTCGGGGCAGCCTCCGGTCTTGAGGCTGACGATCCCCTCGACCTCCACTTCCGGTCCGCACCATCGCATCCGAACCTCGTGCGCCAGTTGCATCGTCTCTTCGAGACGGTCCTCTCCGAGCTCGAGTACCTCGAGCACCTGGGATCGATCGAGCGCGATGCCGTTGTCGAGCACCTGCAGGCGCGCCGTACGCAATATGTCCATACCGGTCCCCTCGTCGTCGAACGGTCTCGGAATTGAACACCGTTCAAGTTGAACGGCGTTCACGTTAGGCACCGCACTCGGCTACTGTCAAAGCGAAACACCGCGTCGAACGGCAGGGGTAGGAAGTGCAGCTACGCAGGCAGGACGTCCTGGACGGTGCAATAGCCATTCTCGACGAGTACGGCCTCGCGGATCTGACCATGCGCCGCCTGGCGACCTCACTGCACGTCCAACCCGGAGCGCTGTACTGGCACTTCCCCAACAAGCAGACGCTGCTGGGAGCGATCGCAGATCACATACTGTCCGGTGCCGACGCACCGTCGACAGAAGAACTGTGGGACGCGCAGATCTCGCAGATCGCACATCGACTTCGCGACGCGCTGCTCTCCCGGCGCGACGGAGCCGAACTGGTCGCCTCCACCTACGCCTCGCGGCTCACCACCAACCGCATCCGTGAACGCATGGCCGCGGTCTGCATTCGTGCCGGGTTGCCCAGAGTCGACGCCGAACTGACCGCCGATACGCTGCTGTACTACGTGCTCGGCCATACCGTGGACGAACAGGCTCGGCTCCAGATGGACTCGGCCGGGGCGCTGACCGCCGACGCGTCCCCGATGTTCGAGCGCCCCGATCCCACCAGCAAATTCGACTTCGGTCTCCGGCTCTTTCTGGACGGCGTGCGCCACGCCGCGTCCGAACCACGCTCCGTCAGGATTCGGTGAACACGATTCGGTCGCGTCCGTTGTCCAGAGTCATCGTGTCGTCTTCTCTGGACCATTTCGGCTTCGAGGACAGAAACTCCGACAGCCACCGATCCTGCTCCATGAGCTCGGCCGGGCACCCCATCCGCGTGGCACCCAGGGAATCGACGGTGAGCGTCCCCAGCGAAGTGTCGACGGTGCCGAACAACCTGTTGCATCCGGCTTCGGCCGAGATGCGGTCGTCGGCGAACTCGAGCCGGATCGTCGTACTCGAGACCGGGGTGTAGGAACCGTCGGCATCGACGGAGGTGTAATTCTTGTCTGCCGGGAATTCCCCGTACGAATCGGTGCAGCCCGAGGCCAACACGCTCACGCCACAGGCGAGAGCGAGCAGTGCCCGGCGCGCGTCAGCCACCGAAGATCGGCCCCAGACCGGCCGCACCGGCATTTCCGCGGGAGGCAAACGGGTTGTCGTGCACCATGTACGTCCACGTCGACGTCGGTCGGCGCAGACCGGCATTGTCGAGATCGATTCCGTCGGAGGTGATCTCGGCCGACTCGAATGTCGCGTGGGACAGATCCACGGCTTTGGCGGAGACAGTCTTGAAGGCCTCGACCGCAATTCGGTGGTACTCGTCGAGTGGATTCTCGCGACCCAGGGCACGGAGGTGGATGCTCTCGCGCACGTCGGCCAGGTGCGCTAGGTAGTCCGACCACGCGCGGTCGAGGTGGTGAAGAACGATTCGGCGGGCGACCACCACGAGGGTTTCCTCCGACACGTTCTCGCGAAGTTCCTTCGATCGCGTCGGCGACTGCTCCTCGAGCAGAGCCAACGCCTCTCCGGTGTCCAGCAACGCTGCCCTACGACGGTCCAGAATCTCCCGATGCTGCGCCGTCAGTTGGTTGTAGCGCCAGGTACGCGAGTGTATTTCGAGCATCTGTCCTTCGGCGATGCGCTGGGCATGATCGACTCGATCGGCCGCGGCGGCAGAGGTGAACAGGCCGCTGTCGTCGACGCCTTTCGGTGCGTCCTTGTCACCGATGTTGTTCTTGACGACGTCGTCCTCCCAACTGCCGAAGAACACCGAACGGCCCGGGTCGCCCTGCCTGCCCGCACGTCCTCGCAATTGATTGTCGAGCCGCTCGGTGGTGTGGCGGCCGGTACCGACGACGAACAGCCCACCCAACTCGGCGATGCGGTCGCGGTCGGTCCCCTCCGGTCCCCCGAGCTTGATGTCGGTTCCGCGCCCGGCGATCTGCGTCGAGACGGTGACCGCGCCGTGCACTCCGGCGGCAGCGATGACCGCGGCCTCCTCGGCGTCGTTCTTGGCGTTGAGTACGACGGCCTCCACACCGGATTCCGCGAGGATCGTCGCCAGCGTCTCCGACTCCGCGACATCGTGGGTGCCGACGAGTATCGGTTGCCCGGTCTCGTGAATTTCCTTCACCTGCTGCGCAATTGCGGCATTCTTGTGCTCGACCGTGTCGTACACCCGGTCGACCTCGTCGACCCGCACCGTCGGTACGTTCGGCTCGATGACCGAGACACCGAGACCGTAGAACGTACGCAGCTGCTCCCCCGCAGCCATTGCCGTGCCGGTCATTCCGCATACGGTGGCGTACCGGTTGATCAGCGCCTGCACCGTGATCGTGTCGAGAATCTCGCCGGTCTCGGTGGGCTCGAGCCCCTCCTTGATCTCCACGGCCGCCTGTAACCCGTCCGGCCAACGCTGCAGGTCCGCCACTCGGCCGCGGGAGGCGTTGATCAGCTGAACACGTCCGTCACGCACGATGTAGTCGACATCGCGTTGCACCAGCACCTGGGCGTGCAGCGCGACGTTGACCGCAACGAGGGTCGATCCGACGTGCTGTTCGGAGTAGAGATCGATTCCGCCGAGTTCCTTCTCGAGCCGAAGCGCGCCCTCGTCGGTGAGGAACACGTTGCGTCCCTCGGCATCGGTATCGAAGTCGATCCCCTTGTCCAACAGGCGGACTGCGTCCATCACCGTCGAGGTCGACACATCACCCGATACCGAGCCCGCCAACACCAACGGCACCAACGCTTCGTCGACCAACACCGAGTCGGCCTCGTCGATCAGCGCGACATCAGGGACGGGCGACACCAGATCGGTACGGTCGTCGACCAAATGGTCACGGAGAACATCGAATCCGACCTCGTTGACCGACGCGTAGGTGATATCGCACGCATAGGCGTCACGACGTTCCTGCGCGGAGGACGACTCGGCGATGGAACCGACGGTGATACCCAGAGCCTCGAACAGTGGGGCCATCCACCGCGCATCACGTTGTGCGAGAAAGTCGTTGACCGAGATGACGTGAACCCTGCGACCGGACAGAACGTATCCCACCGCCGCCACGGCCCCGGACAACGTCTTTCCTTCGCCGGTCGCCATTTCCACCACGTCACCGGCGAGAAGTCGCTCGGCTCCGAAAAGTTGTACGTCGAACGGTCGCATGCCGAGCGTGCGGTCGCTCGCCTCACGCGTCAATGCCAGGTACCGCGGTACGTCGAGTTTCGACGCGCTCGGGGCCCGCAACGCAGCGGCCTCGGTGGCCAATTCGGCGTCCGACAGGGCCGATGCCCAGCTCACATGGTTTCCGGCCTGCTCGACCCGCCGACGCGACGCACTCTGTGCCTTCTGCGCGGAGCGGCCGAGTACACGCCAGAATCGGTCGGAGCCCACAGCCATCTGTCATCCCTACTCGAGAAAATACGTGATCTTCTTTCCCACAGTACCGAGTGCCGATTGCCCACTACCCCGCGTCGAGCGGCGTTGTCACTGCAATTCTTCGCGTGCCGTCTGCCGACGTCACCACCTGGTAGGCGTTGCGCTCGGTTCCCACGGGCGAGCCGTCGGCGTCGAGGTTCTCCAACAGCAGATGCCCGACCCACACACCGGGCGTCTCGATCTCGGTGACGATGTCACGTGCGCGAACGCCCTCGATTCCACGCGAGCGATAGTAGGACTGGCCCTGGGCGAAGAAGTCTCGGGTCTGCTGCGGGTCGGAGATGGCGGCGCATCCCCCAGCCGTGACGGCCAACGCCGGGTAGTTGTAGATATCGGCCAGCCCGTCCAGATCACCGGCCGACAAGCAGGCGGTGTAGCGAGCGAAGAATTGGTCGATCGTTTCGGTGTCGGGTGTCATGTCGTAGAACGCTACGACTCGTTCCCGCGCAGCCACTGTCACCGCGCTGATCACCCTCCGAATATCGAGATCCGAACAGAGCATGGACAAACCGAGGGGTACGTATTGACGTCTTGCACTAATCAACTAGTGAAAGGCTTCTGGTGATCGCCTACCGTATCGATCGTCAGTCCGGCATTCCCACCTATGTCCAACTGATACTGCAGACCAAACAGGCCCTGAGACTGGGAACACTCACCGTCGGTGACCGACTACCGACAGCAAAAGAAGTGGTCACGGCCCTCGCCATCAACCCGAACACCGTCCTCAAGGCGTACCGAGAACTCGAACGCGACGGGCTGGTTCAACCTCGGACCGGTTCCGGGACGTTCGTCGTCGCCTCGCTGGCAAAACCCGGCATGGCCGAACGATCGGCGCTCGAAACCGAACTCGACCGCTGGATCCGACACTGCACGGCCGCAGGACTGGACCGACCCGACCTCGAGGCCATCGTCACCGCCGCCCTCGACAAGCAATTCGACCGAACCGAAAGAGACGACACATGACCGACGCGGTGCTCACCATGGACGAGGTGGCCAAATCGTTTCGCAGGAAGACCGTCCTCGACGGATGCTCGTTCGCAGTCGAAAGAGGAAGCGTCACAGCGTTGGTCGGCTCCAACGGCGCCGGAAAGTCGACGCTGCTGTCGCTGGCCGTCGGCCTGCTGACACCGGACAGCGGAACCATTCGGGTTCTGGGTGAAAGCGTGACCCAACGCGGAATCTCGCCCGGCCTGTCGTATCTGGCGCAGCACAAGCCCCTCTACCCACACTTCACCGTCGCCGAACTGTTGCGATTCGGCCGAAACACCAACTCGCAGTGGGACGATGCGTACGCAAAGGAAATCGTCGACGCCGCCGGAATCGCCACCTCCGCTCGGGTCGAGTCCCTCTCCCCCGGCCACCGCACGCGGATTGCCCTCGCACTGGCACTCGGGCGTCGACCCGAAGTACTGCTGCTCGACGAGCCGCTCGCCGATCTCGATCCGGTCGCTCGCAGGGCGGTGGCACGCACCCTGATGCGCGATGCAGCCGAGAACGGTACGACGATCGTGCTGTCCTCACACGTGCTGTCCGAGCTCGTCGACGTCGCCGACCGGCTGTTGTTACTACGCGGTGGGCGAATGCGACTCGACGGGGACCTCGACGCCATCACCGCCGACCACTACCTTCTCGTCGGCAGCTCCGACGCCGACCCGACGGTCGAGGACGGCACCATCGTGTCCGAAGTGTTCGGTTCCGGGGCAACAACATTCGTCGTACAGGGCAAACAACCGAGAACGACACCACCGGGGTGGACAGTCGAGAACGCCACCCTCGACGACGTCGTACTCGCCCACCTCGGAACGGAGACCACCTGATGATCTGGGTGACTTGGAGACAATTTCGCGCGACAATCCTGTTCGGGGTGTTGACGCCACTGCTGTTGGCTGCGATCACGATTGCCGTCACGGTGATCGGCGGCGGTGTGATTCCGTCACCGTATCTGCAGAGTTGCCGATCGTTCGATTCGTCCGACTGCACCGTCGGGACCGTGCAGACGATAGCGATACTCACGACGATCGTCTTACCCGTCGTCCTCGGTGCATTCATCGGAGTGACCGTCTTCTCCCGCGATCTCGAACGTCGCACCCACGTACTCGGCCTGAGTCAATCCGTGAGCAGACGCCGCTGGTACAGCGTGCGCATTCTGGTCGTGTTCACACCGATCGTCGGGGCGATGACGGTGCTCGGTTGCGTGTTGTTCGCAGCCAAGTACAACACTGCACCCGATTCCTTCGCGATGTCGTTCGCGGGGTCGAGCGGATCGCGGTTGGACTTTCCCGTGTTCGGGGCCACGGGATTCGTCGCAGGCGCGTACACGGCCGTCGGATTGATGGTCGGTTCGGCATGCGCACTCGCGATGCGGAACACGATCGCTGCGATGATCACGACGGTCATCGTCTCGACAGCCGTCCTTGCGCTGCTGCCGACGCAGCTGCGCGAGCACTATGCGACTCCCCAGGTAGAACGGGTATCGGTGGAGCAGAAGGTCGACGACATGTACGGCGGCACTCCAGACTACTACAGGCCGGGCGACTCGATCAGCTTGTTCCCACGATGGGAATTCTCTGCGGACTACGTCGACAGCAACGGCAGTCCGGTGTCCGTCGACTTGATGGACTGCAATTGGACCCAGAACTACAGGGATCTGAGCGAATTCGAGACGGTCGCCGAGTACGAGGAGTACTCCGACCGCCAGAGCGTGGAACGTCGCAACATCGAGATTCAATGCATTCGGGATCAGGGTGCCGAGGCCTACGAGACGCGCTATCACGAGGACAGATCGTTCTGGCGGTTCCAGGCGATCGAGTCGGCGTTGTCGTTGGTGGTTGCCGGGCTTCTCGGGGGCGTGTCACTCCTGCTGCTGCGCAGGCTGCGTCCCTAGGGCAGGTCTGCCGCAGCTACCTCTGCGCTGGAATCCCGAGCGGTTTCCGATTCCTGATCACTGTGGCCACGAGGGCGGGGAGGCCGAGGACCAGAACCATGATTCCGACTACCAGTGCAGCAGTGGACCACGGCCTGGACGCCCCCAGCTGATCGGCCAGGGTGACCGCGCCGACGATGCCGAGGATCCAGGCGAGAAATTCGATTCGGCGAACGCGTCGGGATGTCGGATCCGATGTTGCCCACCACGCACCGACGGACGAACACGCGAGGGCGCACACGAGCAACCAGTACTCCGCCATCTCGGCCTCCTCGAAGTCGATGGTGCGATCAGGGTAGTTCGCGTGCCGCCCGTCCGTTCACAATTGCGCGACCAGAAGGGGAAGTCCCAGTGCTGCCGTTGTGCGCCATCGGTGGTCGGCCATGTCGGATACCTCGGTCTCGACCGGATTGATCTCGACCACGGTTGCGCCCGCACTGCGTGCGACGGCGGGCAATCCGGCGAACGGGTACACCACGCCCGACGTACCGACCACGAGCACCAGATCCGCGGCGCGCACGGCGTTCTCGGCTGCTTCCCACGCCTGTTCGGGCAGCGATTCGCCGAACCACACGGCCCCGGGCCGGATGACTCCGCCGCACCGGGGACAGTCCGGCGGCGGAACCCGCTGATCTGCGTCGATCAGATTGTCGTCGTCCATGTTGTCGTTGCCCAGAACGTCGGTGTCGTCGAGTTCCGCACGTACACCGCACTCGCTGCAGTACGGCTCGAAGAGACTTCCGTGCACGTGTGCGAGCACAGCGGATCCGGCTCGTTCGTGCAGATCGTCGACGTTCTGGGTCGCGATGTCGACCTGCGCGTGCTGCTGCCATTGCGCCAACGCGCGGTGGCCGGCATTGGGTTCGGAACGACGCACGAGTGCAGCGCGCCACCGGTACCAACCCCACACGAGATCGCTGTCGGCGAGCCAGCCCTCGGGACTGGCGAGATCCTTCGGATCGAAGTCCTGCCACAGACCGGTCCGGGCGTCGCGAAACGTTGCAATTCCGGATTCGGCCGACATGCCCGCGCCGGTCAGAACGACGATGCGCGATGCCGCTCGTGCGGCGTCCACGATGGGTTGCGGAACGGAGTCGACCGACTGCTCGTGCGAATGGGTCACACAGCTATTGTGCCAACCGGTGTTCGCTCACGCGCTACCGTGTGGGCATGAGCATCGACACCGATACCCGCACGCGGCGACGCTGGCCCCTGTGGACCGCAGCGGTCACCGCGGTGATCGTCGTCGTGGCCGTCGGTGTTCTGTGGCTGGCCCCGAGTCGCTATCTACCCTGGGACACCGAACCGTTCCCCGAGGTGAACAGCTCCGAGTTGACAGTCGATCAGGCCCGTGTGGTGGACCTCCTGCGAGTCGAGCACGAGAAGCAGCGTCCGGGAACCTTCTATGCGGAGGGCGTGGACGAGGCCTGGTGCGCCGACTTCGTCAGCTGGATCATGAAGGAAGCGGGCCTGCCGTTGTCGAATCCCAACTCGGGTTCGTGGCGCATTCCCGGCGTCTACACGCTGCAGGAGTACTACCAGCAACAGGGACGATTCGAGACCGTCGGCAACTACACGCCGTCGGTGGGTGATGTGGTGTTGTACGACAACAGCAGTTGGGTCGGCCAACACACCAACGTCATCGTGGCTGTCGACGGCAGCGAGGCCGTCACCGTGGGCGGAAACGAAGCCAGCAAGATCAGGGTCCACACCCTGAATTACGAATCCGACTCGGGCGTAGTCGGATTCGGTCGCTTGGCATCCTGAGGATCGTCACTGCGGCGGGGTGATGAAACGGTCTCCGAGAGATCGCGCCCCTCCGTCTCTCTTCGCTCTGTACAGCAGTAGGTCGGCTCGGTCGAAACAGTCGTAGAGCGATTCCCCCGGCCGCAGAGTCGTGTAACCGGCGGAGAATGTTTGCTCGTCCGGAACGACGGCTGCGAGTTCGGTCAGCACGGTTGCCATCGTCGTCGACCCGGTATCGGGCATCGCGATGGCGAATTCCTCCCCGCCCCACCTGGCGACATACGCTCGTCCTGCAAGCAATTGCATTGCAGCAGTGGAGAACTGGACCAACAGACGATCGCCGCGGCCGTGTCCGTACTTGTCGTTGAACGACTTGAAGCGATCGAAATCGATCATCGCCATGGCCAGCGACACGTCGACTCCGCGCGGGGTCGTCAACTGAGACAACCGATCTCGCCATCCGCGCCGATTGAGCAGCCCGGTCAGGGGATCGGTCAGCGCAGCCTCCCGTAGGTCGTCCTCCAACCGCCGCCGGTCGGTGACGTCGTGTACCACCGCCATGGTCCATCGTCGGCCGTCCGGGCCGGGGACCTCACTGGCCGACACCCAACCCCACCGCACCGTGCCGTCGGGGTGCAGGTATCGCTTCTCGACGTGCACCGATTCACCACGAGCCTCGGCGTCGTCCATCATCTGTTGCATCGCCGCGTGCTGGTCCAGGTCGTCGGGGTGGGTGAATTCACGGGAGGATCGGCCTCGGAGTCGGTCCCTGGGGCAACCCACGATGGCGGCATACGCCTCGTTCGCGAGTAACAGCAGTCCGTGTTCGTCGGCGAGTGCCATTCCCACCGTGCTCGCTTCGAACATCTCCCGATACCAACGATCGGCGTCGACCATGATTGTCCGGTTCACTTCCTCGAACGGTGCGAGCCACATCGATTCACACGACACACCGACGATACGCCGTCGTGGGGACCCGAACAGTATCCAGCGATCGGTCTTGACCTTGACGCTACGTCAATGTTCACACTGGACGTATGAGAATCGGATCCCTCGCCGATGCCGCCGGAACGACCCCGCGGACGGTGCGCCACTACCACCGACTCGGCTTGCTCTCCGAGCCTCGGCGACTGTCCAACGGCTACCGCGAGTACACGATCGACGACGTCGTTCGGCTGATGCGAATCCGCTGGTTGGCCGAGTGCGGAATGCCGCTGGGCGCGATAGCGGCAGTGCTCGACGGAATCGCGACGGACGAGCCCGACGCGGTCGCGGACCTACGAGCCCTGCTGGCGGGCATCGAGACCGAGCAGACGGCATTGGCACACAAGCACAGTCGCTTGTCGGCGTTGCTCGACGACGCCGTCGAACGGCGTCCTCTGACCGCGCTCCCACGAGATGTGGCCGCGACGTTCGGGTCCTTGCTCGACGCAGCGGACGAACGGGACCGGCCCGCGCTGATCCGCGAACGCGATCTACTCGAAGTGATGGCAATTTCGGGCCGCGTCCCGGCAGCATTCTTCGAGACGATGTCCGCCGCGCTCGGCGATCACGACCTACGTCGGAGATACCTGGTGTTGCTACGACGCTTCGGTGCCCTCGAGGGCCGAAGCGTCGCCGAATCCGAGGACGACATCGACGCGTTGGCCGACGAGTTGGTGTCCGTACTCGATGTAGAGTCTTTCGCTCAGATGCCCGAGTCCGCTGCGCTCGGGAGCGACTCGACCGGGTTCCTCGACATCGAGGACATCGTTCCCGACGTGGCCCAACGCGCCGTCGTCCTCCGCACCACGGCCCGCCTGCTCGACGGTGAGCATCCGGCAGGAACATCACAGTGACCCCGGATCGGGGTGCCCGAGTCGGCAGATGGCACGCACTGCTGTTGTGGGCACGCGGCCGCCACGCACCGATCGCGGCCGACTCTGCCGAGTTCACCGCGGTGCGCGGAACGGGTGCGATGCCGTTGATGTTCGGTGTGGCCTCGGTCGTCGAAATCGTCGTCGTGCATCTCCTGGTGCCGTGGCTGTGGCTCGATATCGTGCTCGGTGCGCTCTCGGTCGTATCGATCGTTCTGCTGGCCTCGGCCGCAGCCGTCGGCCGGGTGCACCCCCATGTCCTGACGCCCGAAGCACTCGTCCTGCGCAGCTCCGGCGAGGTCGTCGCCACGGTCGAGAGATCGGCGATCGTCTCGGCCCGACTCCATCGCCGGTTCGGCGTGGTGGCTCCCGCCGTCCGCGACGACCGAGCCGTGTTACCGAATCAGGACGGCACGAATGTCGACATCACGTTGTCGACACGCACCACATTCGTCGTACCCGCACCCCTGCGTCGGTGGCGGGTCGACGGCACCGCGACGTCCATCGGCTTGTACGTGGACGATCCCGCAGCACTTGTCGCCGCGCTGTCCTCGGTGCCGGCCGACCGTGGGATGTGCAGGACCGACCTGCGGCGAGACCGGTGAGACCCACTGTGAGAAACCGGCGACGAGCTGGGACCGGCACCGCAGTACGGACTCCGAACAGTGCGTCACCGCGCGTACACGTATTGTTTGCCCAGAACGTCTTCTTGTCTGCGACGAACCTCGTCGTCTGCCGAGCAGCTTTCGAGACGAACACCACCGACCGTGACCGCCCGACCAGTGGTCGATCGACAGCCGGAGCCATTCCCCTTTCATGCAGGTACATCCGAGCGACACCGATCACGAATCGGCAACCGATTCCGCGGCCCCGAGTTCGGTGTCGACTCCCGTCGCGCCGAGACCGGCACAGCGTCACGATCTGAACGGCCTGCGTGGTGTCGCCATCGCCCTCGTGGTCGTGTTCCACATCTGGATGGGCCGGGTGTCGGGCGGAGTCGACGTCTTCCTCACCCTGTCCGGCTTCTTCTTCACCGCTTCACTGCTCCGATCGGCCGAGGCCGGTGCAAGCCTGAACCCGATCACCCGCGTGGTCCGCGTGCTCCGCAGACTCGGACCGCCACTCGCGATCACCCTGTTGGCGGTAGCGGCCGCGTCGGTGTTCCTGCTGCCGAGGACCCGCTTGGCCGACGTGGGCGACCAACTCGTCTCCGGCGTTTTCTTCTACGTGAACTGGCAGTTGGCGACAACGGCCAACGATTACCTGGCGGCCGACCCCTCGGTGAGCCCGGTTCAGCACCTCTGGTCCGTCGCGGTGCAATTCCAGTTCTATCTGCTGGCAATTGCCGTCGTGTTCGGTCTCGCGTGGATTCGACGCTCGGTGCGACCGGAGGGACCGCGAAGTCTGCGACCACAGACCTTCGCCGTGATCTTTGCCGTCATCGCGGTGTTGTCGTTCGTGTATGCAGCGGACGGTGCTCGACGCCATCAGGCGTGGAACTACTACGACACGGGCGCGCGGCTCTGGGAGATCATGCTGGGCGCCGCCATCGCGGCCACGTTCGCGGCACTCGCCGGCAGAAACACCGGGGCCGACGCCCGCGCGAGTCGGGTGGGAACGACCGCACGGGGCGTGCTCGCAGCCTGTGCGATGTTCGTCATCGTCGGCTGCGGATTCGTGGTGGACGGCGTGACCGCGTTCCCCGGTCCATTGGCGCTGATTCCGGTACTGGCCACTGTGGCGCTGATCGTCGCAGGCTCGAACACCGTGGTCGGCGCGACGTTGTCCAACCGGTTCTTCGCCTGGGTCGGCTCGATCGCGTTTCCGTTGTACCTGTGGCACTGGCCGCTGTTGATCTTCTACCTGTCGGCCACCGGCAGGTCCCACGCGGACATACCCGGCGGACTCGGCATCGTCGGTGCATCGGTCGCACTCGCGTGGCTCACCGTCCGCTTCGTGGAGCGTCCCACGCAGGCCACCACCCTCACTCCCGGGCGCATCGCAGTCACGGCCACCGCCCTCGTTGCGGCCGTCGCGGTGACAGCGAGCTCGGTCGGCTGGAACGCCTACATCGAACGATCGATCTCGGCCGTGCAGGCCGATCAATCGGTCGACGAAGCCACGCACCCGGGGGCGCTGGAACTGACCGACGGTATTCGCGTCGAACCGGCCGAGATGACGCCTCCCCTGTACTCCGCTCCCGAGGATCTTCCCGTCACCACCCTCGAGGGCTGCATCGCGGATTTCGAGACTCGCGACGCCCTGTCGTGCACGTACGGCGACGTCGACGCGGCCCGAACGATCGTGCTGGCAGGGAGTTCACACGCGGAGCACTGGGTGACGGCTCTCGACACTCTGGGCCGGCAGCACGGCTTCAAGGTGGTCACGTTCGTCAAGATGGGGTGCCCTCTCAGCCTGGACACGATGCCGATGCTCGGGCAGAACGAGTACCCGGATTGCCTGGACTGGACCCAAACCGTGCTCGACGACGTCGCGTCGATGCAACCGGAATACGTGTTCACGACGGCCACCCGACCCCGCGACGACTTCCCCGGTGACTTCACCCCACCCTGGTACGTCTCGGTCTGGCAGCAGTTGATCGCAGACGGTGTCGGCGTCCTCGGCATCAGGGACACCCCGTGGCTCGCGTATCGAGCCATCGACTGCCTGGCCGACGGCGGCTCGGCCACCTCGTGCGGCATCCCGCGAGACGAGGCGCTCGACTCGGTCAACCCCGCTCTGGCGTCCTCGTTCCAGCTGAGCGGATTCTCCGCCCTCGACCTCTCGGACGCGGTGTGCGACGACACCGTCTGTCGCGTCGAGCAGGGGAACGTACTGATCTATCGCGACGAGCATCATCTGACCGCCACCTACGTGCGAACCCTGACCACCGAGCTCGGCCGGCAGCTCGGATCTGCGACCGGCTGGTGGGCCGGACCGTGAGCGGAGCGGCTCGCGCTCGGTAAGCCTGGCCCCACCGGTCACAGTAGGGTTGATCCATGCTGCACGACGCCTCCGACGACACGCCCGCCATCGCCGTATGGCCGGGATCCCCCTATCCACTGGGAGCGACCTACGACGGAGCAGGAACCAACTTCGCCTTGTTCTCCGAGGTCGCCGAGGCCGTGGACCTGTGCCTGATCGCCGAGGACGGCACCGAAACTCGTATTCGTTTCGAGGAGTCCGACGGCTACGTGTGGCACGCGTACCTGCCCACGGTGGTGCCAGGACAGCGCTACGGCTACCGCGTCCACGGGCCGTGGGATCCCGCTGCCGGACATCGTTGTGATCCCAGCAAGTTGTTGGTCGATCCTTACGGCAAAGCATTCGAGGGGTCGTTCGACGGGGACCGATCGCTCTTCTCCTACAACATCGACATCCCGGCCGCCGAGCCCGAACCCGTGGAGTCCGCGGACTCCGCAGCCGCGGATCCGCTCGACGCCGAGGACCGGTTCGAGGACGCGGCAGACCTCGCCGATCCAGAGGGCGAGATCGTCGACGAGGCACCGGTTGCCCACGACGACGAACCGAACAACGATTTCCCCCAGCACGATTCGCTGGGACACACCATGACCACCGTGGTCATCAACCCCTTCTTCGACTGGCAGGCCGACCGCGCACCGAAGAGGCCGTACCACGAGACCGTGATCTACGAGGCCCACGTCAAGGGCATGACGATCACCCACCCGGACATCCCCGAGGCCGAGCGCGGCACCTACGCAGGTCTGGCACATCCGGTCGTCATCGAGCATCTGCAGCATCTGGGCGTCACCGCGATCGAGCTGATGCCGGTACACCAGTTCATGCAGGACCAGGTACTCCTGGACAAAGGACTGCGAAACTACTGGGGCTACAACACCTTCGGATTCCTCGCGCCTCATGCGGAGTATTCCTCGCATCAGTCGCCCGGTGCTGCGGTCACCGAATTCAAGGCAATGGTCCGTTCGTTCCACGCCGCCGGCATCGAGGTGATCCTCGACGTGGTCTACAACCACACCGCCGAGGGAAACCACATGGGTCCCACCATCAGCTTTCGCGGCATCGACAATGCCGCGTACTACCGACTGGTCGACGGCGACCTCGAGCACTACATGGACTACACCGGGACCGGCAACAGTCTCAATGCACGACACCCGCACACGTTGCAGCTCATCATGGACTCGCTGCGCTACTGGGTCACCGAGATGCACGTCGACGGATTCAGGTTCGACCTCGCATCCACCCTGGCTCGTGAACTACACGACGTCGATCGGCTGAGCGCGTTCTTCGATCTGGTGCAACAGGATCCGATCGTCAGCCAGGTGAAGCTGATCGCCGAGCCGTGGGATGTCGGCGAGGGCGGATACCAGGTGGGCAACTTCCCCGGTCTGTGGACCGAATGGAACGGCAAGTACCGCGACACCGTTCGCGACTACTGGCGTGGTGAGCCCGCAACGCTGGGCGAGTTCGCGTCCCGCCTGACCGGATCCTCGGATCTCTACGAGGCGACCGGCCGTCGCCCCGGTGCCAGCATCAACTTCGTCATCGCGCACGACGGCTTCACCCTCAACGACCTGGTCTCGTACAACGACAAGCACAACGACGCCAACGGCGAGGACAACAACGACGGCGAGAGCCACAACCGGTCGTGGAACTGTGGCGTCGAGGGCCCCACCGACGATCCCGAGATCCTCGATCTGCGTGCCCGCCAGATTCGCAACATCATGGCCACCCTGCTGCTCAGTCAGGGCACCCCGATGATTGCGCACGGCGACGAACTCGGCCGAACTCAGCAGGGCAACAACAACGTCTACTGCCAGGATTCGGAACTGGCGTGGATGGACTGGTCCCTGGCCGAGACCAACGCCGACCTGATCGAGTTCACCCGCAACGCAATTGCGCTGCGCGCCGAGCACCCGGTGTTTCGCCGTCGCCGATTCTTCGAGGGCAGGCCCATCCGGTCGGGCGAACAGGCACGTGACATCGCCTGGCTCACCCCCGCCGGCGAGGAGATGACGCCCGAGGACTGGGACAGCGGTTTCGGCAAATCGCTCACCGTGTTCCTCAACGGCGAAGGTATCCCCGAGCCGAATCAGCGCGGGGAGCGGGTGGTCGACGACTCGTTCCTGTTGTGCTTCAACGCACATCACGAGACGATCGAATTCGTCACCCCAGACGGAAATTACGCCAAGGAATGGACCGTCGCCCTGGATACGGCAGCGCGCACGGGAGCGGGTGAGAAATCGATAGAAGCGGGTACACCGGTGGAGGTCACCGCTCGATCCCTACTCGTTCTACGAAAGACTGCCTGACTCATGCCGCTGCCCACCAGCACATACCGGTTACAACTGCGCGGCGATGCCTTCACCCTGGCCGACGCCGCCGACGTGGTCGACTACCTGCACGACCTCGGAGTGAGCCATCTCTATCTCTCACCGATACTGACCGCGACCGACGGTTCGACGCACGGGTACGACGTCACCGACACCTCGAGCGTCTCCGCCGCCCTCGGCGGGCGAGACGCATTGGCCCGCTTGCACTCTCGGGCTGCCGAGGTGGGCATGGGGATCATCGTCGACATCGTTCCCAACCACGTCGGGGTGGAGGATCCACGACAGAACGCGTGGTGGTGGGACGTTCTGCGGCGCGGTCGTGACTCGGAGTTCGCCACCTACTTCGACATCGACTTCGCAGCCGACAACGGTGTGGACGGCAAGATCGCCATCCCTGTGCTCGGCAGCGCCGGCGACGTCGCCGAGCTCACCGTCGACCGCTCCGAGGACGAGCCGCTGCTGGCGTTCTACGAGCACCGCTTCCCCATCGCCGACGGCACCGACGGCGACGACGCCCAGGCCGTGCACGACCGTCAGGCCTACCGCCTCGTCAGTTGGTCCGCCGGGTTGATCGGTTACCGCCGCTTCTTCTCGGTGAACGGCCTGGCCGGTGTCCGCCAGGAAGACCTCGACGTCTTCACCGACTCACATCGCCAGGTGGCGAGCTGGATCGAGGACGGGCTGATCGACGGGTTACGCGTCGACCACCCCGACGGCTTGGCCGATCCCGCCGGATATCTGACCGAACTACGCGGGCTGCTCGGTCCCGATCGCTGGCTGGTGATCGAGAAGATCCTGGCCGACGGCGAACCGTTGGACGAGTCGCTCCCCGTCGACGGCACGACAGGGTACGACGCGTTGGCGGCCGTGGGCGGGATATTCGTCGACCCGGAAGGGGCACCGGCACTGACCGCACTGTCCCAGGTACGCTCCGGCATCGCCTACGACGACGAGACGTTGCACGAGACGGAACTCGACCTCAAGACCGCTGTCGCGCGCGGCGACCTGTCCCCCGAGGTGCGACGCCTCGCCCGCGCCGTGGTTCGTGAATCGGGTACCTCCATCGAGCTCGAATCGGTGATCGACGCCATCGTCGCCGTCGTTGCCGCAGTTCCGGTATACCGCACCGACTACGCCCCGCTGGCCGGTGTGCTTCCGGGTGTCGTTGCCGCCATCGGTGAAGAGCAGCCGGAATTGGCCGGCGGTCTCGACGCTCTGACAACCGCCTTGATCGCCGGTACCGAATCCCCCGTGCGTTTCGATCAGGTGTGCGGTGCCGTCACGGCCAAGGGCGTCGAGGACTGCCTGTTCTACCGCGCCAACCGGTTGATCTCGCTGCAGGAAGTCGGCGGCGATCCCGCTCGGTTCGGTTGCAGCCCAGCGTACTTCCATCTGAAGAACGCCGACCGCGCGAAGCGCTGGCCCGCCGCGATGACGACACTGTCCACGCACGACACCAAACGCGGTGAGGACGTCCGGGCGCGTATAGGCGTGCTCTCGCAGACGCCGGAGTTGTGGGCCCGGTCGATCGCCGATTGGGAGGAGCTGACCCCGAGCCCCGACGGCACCACGGGAATGTTCCTGTGGCAGAACGTGTTCGGCGTTTGGCCGGTCGACGGGGTGGTCACCTCGACTCTGCGCGAACGGGTACACGCCTACGCCGAGAAAGCCATCCGCGAGGCCTCTCTCCGCACCACGTGGACCGATCCGGACGAAGAGTTCGAGACTGCCGTACACACGTGGCTCGACGCGATCATGGACGGCCCGGTGGCGCGTTCGATGACGATGCTCGTCGAAAAGCTCTCGCCGCATGGACGTTCCGACGCACTCGGGCAGAAGTTGCTCACCCTCGTCGGCCCCGGAATCCCGGATGTGTATCAGGGCACCGAGTTGTGGGAGGACTCGCTCGTCGACCCCGACAACCGCAGGCCCGTCGACTACTCGGTACGCCGGTCCGTTCTGGCCGGACTGAACGGATCAGTGCCGTCGGTCGACACCGGTGCTGCGAAATTGGCCGTGGTTCGTTCCGCGCTGACGGTACGACGCGAACGGCCTGAGAGCTTCGTCGGCGGTAGTTACACGCCGATCGTCGCGGACGGGGCCGCGGCCGAGCATGTCGTCGGATTTGCCCGAGGTCCGTTGCCCGGCAACTCCGATGTGGTTGCACTGGCCACGAGGCTGTCCCTCGGCGTGGCCGAGACAGGGTGGGGCGAGACGAGCGTGACGCTGCCCGACGGTCGTTGGCGCGATCCCATTACCGACGCCGAACACAGCGGGACCGTTGCGGTCGCCGAGCTGTTCGCCTCACTGCCGGTTGCACTTCTGGTGCGCGACAACGAAGGAGAGTCAGCACGATGACATCCTCGACCACTACATCCTCGAGCACGACATCTCCCGCGCCGTCACGCGAATTTTCCGTGTGGGCACCGTCCCCCGAGAAGGTGCGGCTGCAACTGGACGACTCCGTCCACGACATGACGCGATCCTCCGACGGCTGGTGGCGAGTGGAGGTGGCTGCCGCCGCGGACAGCCGCTACGGATTTCTCCTCGACGACGCCGAGAAGGCGCTGCCGGATCCACGCTCGCCTCGGCAACCCGATGGTGTGCACGAATTGTCCCAGGTGTTCGAGGTCGATCCGTCGTTGTGGACCGATTCCGCATGGACCGGTCGTCAACTCCCCGGATCGTCGATCTACGAACTCCACATCGGCACCTTCACTCGCGAGGGAACGTTCGACGCGGCGATCGACAAGCTCGATCACCTCGTCGACCTCGGCGTGTCCTTCGTCGAGATCATGCCGGTCAACGGATTCAACGGCGTGCACAACTGGGGCTACGACGGCGTCCTCTGGTACACCGTGCACGAGGCCTACGGTGGCCCGGAAGGGTTGCAGCGCTTGGTCGATGCATGCCACGGCCGCGGGATCGGTGTGGTTCTCGACGTCGTCTACAACCATCTCGGCCCGTCCGGCAACTACCTGGAACGCTTCGGTCCCTACATGACCGAAGGGGCCAACAGCTGGGGCCAGGCGATCAACTATGCCGATGCAGACTCGGGCGAGGTGCGGCGCTACGCCCTGGACAACGCGTTGCGCTGGTTCTCCGAGTTCCACATCGACGCGTTGCGTCTCGACGCGGTGCACGCCATCGTCGACCACACGGCGGTGCATCTCCTCGAGCAGCTCTCGATCGAAACGCGCACCCTGTCAGCGCATCTCGGCCGTCCTCTGACCCTGATCGCCGAGAGCGACCTGAACGATCCGTCGCTGATCACGGCGCGGTCGGGTGGCGGCTACGGACTCGACGCACAGTGGGACGACGACATTCACCACGCGATCCATGCTGCGGTCTCCGGCGAACGGCAGGGCTACTACGGCGACTTCGGGTCGTTGCAGGGCCTGGCGAACACGTTGCGGCAGGGCTTCTTTCATGCCGGAACGTACTCCAGCTTCCGCGGCCGAATCCACGGGCGACCATTGGACACCCGCCGCATTCCCGCCAGCTCTCTGGTGGCCTACACGACCACCCATGATCAGGTCGGCAACCGTGCGATCGGAGATCGCCCCGGCTTCTACCTCTCCCCCGGGCAGCTCGCGATCAAGGCAGCGCTGGTACTCACTTCGCCCTACACTCCGATGCTGTTCATGGGCGAGGAATGGGGAGCGTCGACTCCGTTCCAGTTCTTCACCTCGCACCCCGAACCCGAGCTCGGCAAGGCCACGGCGGAAGGACGCAAAGCCGAGTTCGCCGCACACGGGTGGGACAAGAGCGACATCCCCGACCCACAGGATCCCGAGACGTTCACGCGATCGAAATTGAATTGGTCGGAACTGGGCGACGGCGACCATGCCCGACTGCTGGCCGTCTATCGAGACCTATTGGCCCTGCGCCGCGCGCGGACCGAATTGACCGACCCGTGGCTCGACCACGTGAAGGTCGAGTACGACGAGGACGCCCAGTGGATCGCGATTCGCCGCGGCCGCGTGAGCGTGGTGTGCAATCTGTCCGAGTCCGCGGTGACGGTGCCGGTCGGCGGCTCCACACTGCTCGAGTGGGAGCCGACGACCTCGAACGACACCGGGTCTGCCACCACGGTTCCCGGTCACTCCTTCGCGGTGCTCGAATCCTGACGAACCCGTAGGTTCACCAGCACGAATACGGCGGTGACCGCAAGGACCACCGCGGTGGCGACGGCCGCAACGTGCATGCCCGAGACGAACGCGGCATGCGCGGAGTCCAGGAGGACCGTCGCCACCGAGTCCGGTAGTTCACGGGCCACCGCGTCTGCGCCGCCGAGCGTTTCGGCTGCTCTGGCACCGAGCTCGGGTGTGAGCTGCGAGGTGTCGATCCCGCGTCGGAAGATGGCCATGACGACCGTGCCGAGGATCGCCACTCCCAACGCGATGCCCAGCTCGTACGCGGTTTCCGACACCGCGGACGCAGCCCCGGCTCGTTCGGGTTCGACGGCGCTGACCACCAGGTCGGACGTCAGAGTGAGCGCGAAGCCGACGCCGGCACCCACCAGGACGAATCCGGCGATGAACAACGCCGGGCTGGTGTCGGTACCGAGACCGACCAGGATGCCCGCGCCCGCAGCGGCAGCGATCATGCCTGCGCCGAGGACCGTGCCTGCGGTGAAGTACCGAACCAGAACCGCCGCGAGCAATGAGGTCACGATGCTGGCGGCCGTGCCCGGCAGCAACAGCAGTCCGGCTTCGAGCGGGCTGTTGCCCAGGACGAGCTGCAGGTACTGCGAACCGAAGAACAGCACGCCGGCGAGTGCGAACACGGACAGGAAGTTCGTCGCCACACCCGTCGAGAAGGCACGGTTGGCGAACAGCCGGATGTCGATCATCGGGGCGTCCAGAATTCGCTGCCGCCGCACGAACACCACACCGGCGATCATGCCGACGACGGCGGAGACCACGTAGGTCGGGTGAAGGCCGTGCGCTGCGATCTCCTTGACCGCGAACACGATCGGAACGATAGCGAGCATCGACAACGCCGAGCTGGGTAGGTCGAAACGGCCCGGGTTCGGATCCTTGGACTCGGGAATGACCAACGGCCCCAGCGCGATCAGCGCAATCATGACGGGAATGTTGATGAGAAACACCGAACCCCACCAGAAGTGCTCGAGCAACCACCCGCCCACGAGCGGACCGGCGGCCGCGCCGCCGCCCGCCATCGCGCCCCAGACGCCGATAGCGGTCACCCGTTGGCGCGGATCGAGGAAGATCGTGCGAATCAGGCCGAGAGTGGCGGGCATCAAGGTCGCGCCGGAGATACCCTGCAGAACTCGCGCCGCGATGAGCATCTCCGGGCTGGTCGAGACCGCCGCAACGAGTGAGGCGATTCCGAAGCCCGCGGCTCCGATCAGCAGTAAGCGACGCCGACCGATCCGGTCACCGAGCGTGCCCATCGTGATGAGCAAGCCGGCCAGTACGAACGAGTACACGTCGATGATCCACAGCAGCTGATTGCTCGACGGTGCCAGATCGGCGCTGATGAACGGCAGGGCGAGATCGAGCACGGTTCCATCGACCGCGATGAGAAGTACGGCAAACGCGAGCACCACCAACCCGAGCCAGTCGCGCGCGGTGGCCCTGGAGGCCGATCCGCCGTCGATCTCGTGCACCGCACCGGTCCGCACGTCGCTCACCATGACTCCATTTCGCCCGCCCGGTCCGCGACCGGGCACATCCTCGATACCAACCGTCCAGCCGGTACAGCTCCGAAGACTACCTCGAACCGTCCAGCCGGTAAAGTGAATTTCATGTCATCTGACACACGCGACCGAATTCTGGATTCGCTCGAGACGCTGCTCCTCGAACACGGCATGACCAAAGTGACCCTGGACAGCGTCGCTGCCGCCGCCGGGGTATCGAAGGGCGGCTTGCTGTACCACTTCAAGACCAAGGACGCACTGGTCGCTGCCATGGTCCGGCGGCTTGCGGTTCAGGCCGATCAGCAGCGAGCCGACGCCGGCGCAGGTGGCACCTCCGTGGCGGAGTGGTATCTGCAACCACCCGATTGCATTTCGGAGAAGGAAATCGCGCTCTACCGCTCCACGCTGGCGGCACTGCGCAGCGTCGACGGAAACTCCGGCGAGGTGCAAGACGCCGTCACGGACATGATGCAGCAGTGGGACGAGGGCTTACGCACCGAGATCGACGATCCGGTGCAGGCCGAGATCATCCGACTCGTCGGCGACGGGATATACCTCGGAGCCGTCCTCGACCTGCCCGCCGTCGACCCCGAACTGCACAAGCGGGTGGTCGACCGCCTGCTGGGTCGGTGACTCAGGTCAAGTAGCGGTAGACCGGCGAACCCGGCTCCAGCTGCTCCACCTGAAGGTGCGAGGACCGCATACGTTCGAGGAGGGCCGAAAGGCCGTGCGCCGCACCGAGTTGGATGCCGACGAGCGCGGCACCGGTCTCCCGGTTGTTTCGCTTGACGTACTCGAACAAGGTGATGTCGTCCTCGGGTCCGAGTACCTCGTCGAGAAAACGACGCAGCGCGCCGGGCTCCTGCGGAAAGTCCACGAGGAAGTAGTGCTTGAGGCCGAGGTGGACGAGCGATCGTTCGAGAATCTCGCCGTACCGTGAGACGTCGTTGTTTCCCCCGGACACCAAGCACACGACGGTGCTTCCCGGTGCGATGTCGAGGTGCTCGAGCGCGGCGACCGCCAAAGCGCCTGCGGGCTCGGCGATGACCCCTTCGTTCTGGTACAGCTCGAGCATTGCGGTACAGACCGCGCCCTCGTCTATCTGGGTGATCAGGAACGCACCGGGGCCGGAGCTTTCGAACACCGGCGCGGTGATCAGGGGCAACGATGCATGGGACACCACCGTCGCGCCCAACGACCGCAGCGCCGAGTACGGAACATCGCCGATGCGCCGGACCGCAGCCCCGTCGACGAACGGATCTATATCCGACAGCGTCACCGGCTCACCGGCGATCAACGCAGCGGTCATCGACGCAGCACCGGATGGTTCGACGCCGACCAACGATGTCTGCGGAGCGCGCTCACGCAGGTAGCTCGAGATACCCGCGATGCAGCCGCCCCCGCCGACGGGCATCACCACCACATCGGGTGCGCCACCGAGCTGATCGACGATTTCCTTGGCGATCGTCCCTTGGCCCGCCACCGTTCGTGGATCGTCGAACGGCGGGACCATGGTGGCCCCGGTACGGGCCACATCCGCGGCGGCCGCCGCAGCTGCCGCGTCGAACGTGTCGCCGATGACGATGAGCTCCACGAAGTCGCCTCCGTGCACCCTGATTCGGTCACGCTTCTGCTTGGGGGTGTTGGCCGGCACGTAGATCCGACCTCGCACCTGCATGGACCGACAGGCGAATGCCACCCCCTGCGCGTGGTTCCCGGCACTCGCCGTGACCACGCCGACGCTGCGCTCGGCATCGGTCAGCTGATCCATCAGGTTGTAGGCACCGCGAATCTTGTACGAGCGGACGATCTGCAGATCTTCACGTTTGAGGTAGACCGTCGCTCCGGTCTCTGCCGACAGGCGCTCGCACAACTGCAGGGGTGTCGCGGCGACCACCGAGGAAATTCGCATCGCAGCTGCATCGATGTCGGCCGCGGTGACGGCTACCGACGAAGGGCGCTGGGAGGCGAGCTCAGGTGATGAAGACACCAGCACATGCTGCCACCAGCGTGGAACGGTCACCCACTCGGGACCGTTCCACGGGCAGGCCGATCGCGCTCAGGCGCGAGCGAGGACGAACACCGGGATCTCCCGGTCGGTCTTCTTCTGGTAATCCGCGTAATCGGGGTAGACCGCGACCGAACGCTCCCACCACACGGCCTTCTCGTCGCCGGTTACCTCCCGAGCGACGTAATCGTGCTTTTCGGGTCCGTCCTGCAACTCCACCAGCGGCTCGGCCTTGACGTTGAAGTACCAGACGGGATGCTTCGGCGCACCGCCGAGGGAGGCCACGATGGCGTACTCCCCCTCGTGTTCCACCCGCATCAACGGTGACTTGCGCAGCTTCCCGCTCTTGTTTCCCTTGGTGGTCAGCAGCACGACCGGCATCCCGTTCATCGTCGTGCCTTCGGTCCCGCCCGAGTTCTCGTACAGCTCGGCCTGCTTGCGGGCCCAGTCGGATGAACTCGGTTCGTATTCTCCTGTCAATGGCATGGTTTCAGTCAACACCCACGACCGCCGAGACGCCACCGAATCTCGATCGTCGCAGGTCGGAACCGTGAGTTCGGTGGACCGAATCTTTGCGTAGGTATAGTCTGAACTTCACCCGCCGGACGCCCGAATCGTCGAACCGGACGGGCGCACCCGAGGAGGACGCGATGACCTACACGAGCAACCAGGTGAGCCGTCGAACTGTCCCCGTTCTTCGCACGGTCGATGTCGCCGGAGTCGAATGGCCTCTGTACAAGCTCGAGTCATTGGCGATCGGGCTCGTCGTGTTCGTCGCCACCCTCGCGCTGGTCGGATCACTGCAGGCAGCCGTCCTCGGCGGCGCGGCAGTCGCAATCGCCGCGTGGTGGACTCTCCGATTGACCGAGGTCCACCCCGCCCGGACCGGCTCACCCCGTCAGGCAGCCGGGTCCCAGTAGCGCCTTCAGGTCTCCCATCAGCGCCGACGTCGGCGTCACCCGCAGACTGTCGTCGAGCTTCATCGTGGTGATCTTGTCGCCACTGACCAAACGTAGATGGACGTCCGAGGTCCCTGGGTGGCTGATCAACACCCGCTTGAGCGCGCCGACCTTGTCTGCCGTGCACAGCCGCGTCGGCAAACTCACCGCGAGCGGCTTGTCGATACCGATCGCCGAAAGATCCGGCACCGCAAGATCGTTCGCGATCAACGACACCCGGTCGTCACGCACCGACACGCGACCCTTGACGAGCACCACCGAGTCCTCGGTGACGTCGGCACCGAACACCGAGTAGGCCTGCGGGAAGAACAGCACCTCGATGCCGCCGGCGAGGTCCTCGAGCTGAGCCGACGCCCACGTCAGACCGTTCTTGTTGATCCGCCGGTTCACCGAGGCCAGAATTCCGCCGACGGTGACCTGAGTGCCGTCCTTGATGTCCCCTTCGAGAATGGTCGGGATGTTGCAGTCGGACTTCGCGGCCAACATGTGCTCGACGCCCAGGAGCGGGTGGCCGGAGACGTAGAGACCGAGCATCTCGCGCTCGAGGGCCAGCCGGTGCTTGGACTCCCACTCCTCGTCCGGCACGCGGACGTTGAACACCGAGGAAATGGACTCGTCGGCGTCCTCACCGCCGAACAGATCGAACTGTCCGATCGCCTCGGCCTTCTTGGTGCCCATCACCGCATCGATCGCATCGGCATGGATCAACATCAGACCCTTGCGCGGATGATCGAGAGAGTCGAAAGCGCCTGCCTTGATGAGAGATTCGGTGACCTTCTTGCTGCACGCGATCGCGTCGATCTTGCCGAGGTAGTCCGAGAAATCCGTGTACTTGGACTTCTCCGACCGCGCTCTGATGATCGATGCGACCACGTTCGTGCCCACGTTGCGCACCGCGCCGAGACCGAACCGGATGTCTTTGCCCACCGATGCGAAGTTGAGCTCGGATTCGTTGACGTCCGGCGGCAGCACCGTGATGCCGAGCTTGCGGCAGTCGGCCAGGTAGATCGCGGCCTTGTCCTTGTCGTCACCGACACTGGTGAGCAGGCCGGCCATGTACTCGGCCGGGTAGTTGGCCTTGAGGTACGCCGTCCAGTACGAGACCAGGCCGTATCCGGCCGAGTGCGATTTGTTGAACGCGTAGCCGGCGAACGGGAGCACGGTGTCCCACAGCGCTTTGATGGCGGCCTCGGAGAAGCCGTTGTCCAACATGCCCTGCCGGAATCCGGCGTACGCCTTTTCCAGCTCGGAGAGCTTCTTCTTTCCCATGGCACGACGCAGCAGGTCGGCCTGGCCCAGGGTGTACCCGGCGACCTTCTGCGCGAGCTGCATGATCTGCTCCTGGTAGACCACCAGGCCGTACGTCTCGCCGAGAATCACCTTGAGCGGCTCTTCGAGCTCGGGGTGAATCGGCTTGACCTCCTGCCGCCCGTTCTTGCGGTCGGCGTAGTCGTTGTGCGAGTTCATGCCCATCGGACCCGGGCGGTACAGCGCCAGCACGGCGACGATGTCCTCGAAACCGGTGGGCTGCATGCGGCGCAGCAGGTCTCGCATCGCGCTGCCGTCGAGCTGGAAAACACCGAGAGTGTCTCCGCGAGAAAGCAATTCGAAGGTCGCCGGATCGTCGAGCGGCAACGCGTCGAGATCGATGTCGATGCCGCGGTTGGCCTTGATGTTGTCGATCGCGTCGCCGATGACCGTGAGGTTTCGCAGACCGAGGAAGTCCATCTTCAGCAGGCCGATGGCCTCGCACGACGGGTAGTCCCAGCCGGTGATGATCGCGCCGTCCTGGGCGCGCTTCCACACCGGGATGGCGTCGGTGAGCGGCTCCGAGGACATGATGACCGCGCAGGCGTGTACGCCCGCGTTGCGGATCAGGCCTTCGAGGCCCTTGGCCGTCTTGTAGATCGTGGCCACGTCAGGGTTGGAGTCGATGAGCGCTCGGACCTCGACGGCCTCCTTGTAGCGCTCGTGCGACGGATCGGTGATGCCGGCCACCGAGATGTCCTTGGCCATGATGGGCGGCGGCAATGCCTTGGTGATCTGATCGGCGATGCCGAAACCGGGCTGGCCGAACTGCACACGTGCGGAGTCCTTGATGGCGGCCTTGGTCTTGATGGTGCCGAAGGTGATGACCTGCGCGACCCGGTCGCTGCCCCACTTCTCCGTGGCGTAGCGCACCATCTCACCGCGACGACGATCGTCGAAGTCGATATCGATATCGGGCATCGAGACGCGCTCGGGGTTGAGGAATCGCTCGAAGAGCAGCCCGTGCGGGAGCGGATCGATGTTGGTGATGCCCATGGCGTAGGCAACCAGGGATCCGGCGGCGGAACCACGGCCCGGTCCGACTCGGATGCCGACGGCTTTCGCGTGGTTGATCAGGTCGCCGACCACGAGGAAGTAGGCCGGGAAGCCCATCTCCAGAATCACCTTGATCTCGTACTCAGCACGCGCGAGGTAATCCTCGGCCGGACCGTCGGGGAACCGACGTTCGAGTCCGGTCATGACCTCGTGCCGCAGCCACGTTCCCTGCGTGTAGCCCTCGGGAACCGGGAAGATCGGCATCCGGTCGCGGTGTGCCCACACCTCGTCGTAGGGCTGGACTCGCTCGGCGATGAGGAGCGTGCTGTCGCAGGCACCGGGTACCTCGTCGTCCCAGAGGGCACGCATCTCGGCAGCGGATTTGAGGTAGTAGCCGTCGCCGTCGAACTTGAAGCGCGTGGGATCGCTGAGCGTCTTACCGGTCTGGATGCACAGCAGAGCCTCGTGGTTCTCGGCGGCGTCCTTGGTGACGTAGTGGCAGTCGTTGGTGGCCAACGGCGGAATGGACAGCTTCTTGCCGATGTCGAGCAGGCCCTCTCGGACTCGCCGCTCGATGGACAGACCGTGGTCCATCAACTCGAGGAAGAAGTTGTCCGGGCCCCAGATCTCCTGCCACTTGGCCGCGGCCTCGAGGGCTTCACGGTCCTGGCCGAGACGTAGGCGCGTCTGAACCTCACCGGACGGGCATCCGGTGGTGGCGATGATGCCCTCGGCGTGGTGAGCGATGATCTCCTCGTCCATGCGGGCCCACTTGCCGAGCTGACCCTCGATGGACGCGAGCGAGGACAGCTTGAACAGGTTGCGAACGCCGGTCGCGTTCTCCGCCACCATCGTCATGTGCGTGTACGCACCGCTACCGGAGACGTCGTCGGACTTCTGGCTTCGATCGCCCCACAGCACGCGCTTCTTGTTGAATCGGGATTCGGGAGCGATGTAGGCCTCGATACCGATGATCGGCTTGATGCCGGCCTTCTTGGCCTCGTTGTAGAACTCGCTGGCTCCGTACATGTTGCCGTGGTCGGTCATGCCGACCGCCGTCATCTCCAACCGCGCCGCCTCGGCGAACATGGCCCCGATCTTGGCGGCACCGTCGAGCATCGAATATTCGGTGTGGTTGTGCAGATGAACGAACGAATCGGCCACGAAGGTTCTCTCCTGAAGGTCGTGCGTTTTCGAAAATACGAGCCGCGAATGCACCCACTCTAGGCGGTGGAACCGACAGATTTTTCAGGCCGACGGTGTGTCCTGGGAGGACGTGACGGGTGTGACGAACGAGACTGAAGTTACCTCATTCGGCGGGAACCGGACCGTCGTCCGGCAGCGGCCCGACGACGTCGATGTTCTGCGGAAGCAACGGCTCGATGGCGAACTTCCCGGACACCGCGTCGGGCGGAAGTGCCTGTACCGCTCGTACTCCGGGGCGGCCGGCCACCTTCCCGAGCTCGGCCGAGGTACCCCGCACCACCACGGTCACCACGCATGCGCATCCACCCGACAATCGGCGCCGCGACAACGCAGCGATCTGCGACGCCCTGTCCCCTGCCACGACCGATTGCTGCACCTGGCTCGCAGCTCGTGCCGTCGAGTTCAGGATCGAACGTTCACTGCCCGGAATACCGACGGTGAGTATCGGGGTCTGCACGCGATCGACCGGAACTCGGAAGAGCACCTGAGAGATTCGAACCCCGGTCGTGACGGCACCGACCTGTTCGGCAGTGAGTTCACGATCGAACGACACCGATCCCCAGCGAGGTTCGGCATCGTTGCCGAGCAGACTCGCCTCGGCGCGAGCCAGGTAGTCGGTCACCTGCTCGCCGCTGTCCGGGCCGAGCCGGTCGGTGCCCACGCGCAGCTGCCGCTGTGGGTTCAGATGGCCGACGACGGCCAGGCCACCGACCACCAGAGCGACCGCGACGACGACACCGACCACACCCGAGACTCCGCGCATCACGCCTTCCGAAGCACCTCGAGAGCATGTTCGAGGTCTGCCGGGTACTTGCTCTCGATCTCGACCCAACGGCCGTCGGACGGATGCGCGAACCCGAGCGATCGCGCGTGCAGCCACTGACGTTCCAGTCCCAACCGTTCGGCCAACCGCGGATCGGCCCCGTACGTCAGGTCGCCGCAACACGGATGTCGCAGCGCCGAGAAATGGACGCGGATCTGGTGTGTGCGTCCGGTTTCCAGATGAACGTCCAGCAGGCTCGCGGCCTGGAATGCCTCGACCGTGTCGTAATGAGTGACGCTGGGCTTGCCGTCCGCGCGGACGGCGAACTTCCAGTCGTTGCTGCCGTGCCGTCCGATCGGAGCATCGATGGTTCCACTGCTCGGATCCGGATGTCCCTGCACCAGGGCGTGATAACGCTTGTCGATCGTACGAGCCTTGAACGCCCGCTTGAGCACGGTGTACGCCCGTTCCGACGTCGCGACCACCATCACCCCGGACGTTCCCACATCGAGTCGGTGCACGATGCCCTGACGCTCGTGCGCGCCGGACGTGGAGATTCGGAAACCGGCGGCCGCGAGGCCGCCGATGACGGTCGGCCCGGTCCAGCCCACACTGGCGTGCGCGGCGACGCCCACGGGCTTGTCCACGGCCACGACGTCGTCGTCGGCGTAGAGAATCTCCATCCCTTCGACCGGCTCGGCCTCGATCGTCAGCTCACGTGCAGGTTCGGGCAGAGTCACTTCGAGCCACGACCCACCCGAGAGGCGATCGGACTTCCCGACGGCACTGTGATCGACCAGCACCGAACCCTCTTCGGCCAATGCAGCAGCGACCGTGCGCGAGAGTCCGAGAAGTCGCGCCAGACCGGCGTCGACGCGCATGCCGTCCAAACCGTCGGGCACCGGCATGGAACGCGATTCCCTCACGAGTCGGCCTTCTGCGGGGCATCGGACGTGGACTTCGTCACCCGTTCGCCGTTGGGCTCGAAACCGAACAGGCTGAGCGCGACGAGCAGGATGGCCCCGCACACGATGGACGAGTCCGCGACATTGAACACCGGCCACCATCCCACCGATACGAAATCGACCACATGACCCTGGAACGGGCCCGGTGCGCGGAAGAACCGGTCGATCAGGTTCCCCAGAGCGCCGCCGAGAACCAGACCCAGACCCAGCGCCCACCACGGCGAACGCAGCGTTCGACCGATCTTCACGACCCCGATCACCACGGCCACGGCGACCAGCGTCAACAACCACGTCATTCCGGTGGCCATGGAGAACGCCGCTCCGGGATTGCGCACCAGCCGCAGTGTCACGACGTCGCCGATGATCTCGATCGGGTTTCCGGGCTTCACGAAGTGCACCACCACGATCTTCGTGATCAGGTCGAACAGCAGAATCACTGCAGCGATCGCCACCAGGAGTCGGGTCCGCAGAGGTGCGGCGGGCCGAAGCACAGCACTGCCGGCGTCGGACACCTGCCCGTCTGCAGCCTCGCTGGGTTCGGGGGTTGCACTGGTCTCGGTGGTCGGATCGTCGGGTCGGTCGTCACTCACCCGTCCATCATGGCGCATCGACAACCTTCGGTCCGCATCCGAGCCGCGTGGTAGCGGTCTGCGCACACGGTGTCATCAGTAGCCTGGTGCCCGTGAAGTCGACCGAACGCACCCGCACCGTCCGCTCCGGCTTCGTGGCCGCATCCTGTGCAGTGGCTCTACTGGCCGGGTGCTCGAGCGGTGATCCAGATCCTGCACCCGAGCAGACCCCGTCCTCGAACGAGGTCACGATCGCGGTGACGCCCACGACCACCACCGTCGTCGATCCCGGTAGCGAGCCACGGCGCGCGCTCACCTTCGACAGCTCCGAAGCGGACGCGCAGAGCCAGAGCGTCGACCTCACCACCACCTCGACCGTGCAGCAACAGATCAATGCTGCTGCGCCGCAGGATTTCTCCAGTCCGGAACTGACCGTGCCACTGACTGCCTCGGCGTCCGACACCGTCCCGGACGAGGACGCATCGAGCGGGGCCACGACCTCCGTCGAGCTGACCATCGGGGCGGCGACATCACCGGACGCTGGACTGACCGACGCACTCTCCGCATCCGATGGATCGACTGCACGATTGGCCAGGACCGATTCCGGAGCGATCACCGCTCTGCACATCACGCCGGCCGACGATGCCCTCGATACCGCCCGAGCCGCGATCGAACGCTCCTTGAACGCGGCCGTGTACCGATCCATCGACTTTCCCGACGCGGAAGTGGGGGTCGGCGCGGTCTGGACCGTCGATCAGCAAGTGCTCAGTGGCATCACACTGAACCAGCGCACCACGGTCACCTTGCGTGCACTCGACGGCGACCGCGCGACCCTCGACGTGGCCATCACCCAGACGCCCGAATCGTCGGTGTGGAATCTGCCCGACAATGCGGGCACGCTCAACATCGCGTCGTACACCTTCACGGGCGCGGGAACACTCGACGTCGATCTCTCCCAACCACTTCCGGTCGGGGGTTCGATCACGGCAGGCGGCGAGCAGATGTACACCGACCCCGACAGCACCACGGTGCTCCGGCAAACCGTCGGCGATTCGATCACCTGGACTGCCCGATGACGCGCGGTGCCACCCGGGTATTGGCGACGTTGTCGATTTTCGGGATCGCTGTCGCCACCGGATGCAGCACGAACAAGCCGGACGAGACGGTCACGCCTGCTGTCACCACCGTCGCGGCTCCCGACCCGCTGCGCGGTCCGCCCATCACCGACCCGGCGGCGCTGACTGCAGCGATGCTGGGGCTCGCAGACCTGCCGGACGGCTTCTCATCGATCCCCGATCCGGTTCGTGATCTGGGGTTGGATCCGGCACCGGAGTACGACTCGCCGGACCGCTCGAGCACCGACCCGGCCGAGTGCGCCGCCGTTCTCGCACCGGTATCGCAACAGCAGGCCGGAGCCGCGTCGAGCGCTGTGGTCCGCTTCTCCGGTCCGAATTTCTCGTCGATCGACGAGGATGCGGCGAGCTATCCCGCGCCGGGAGCAGCCGAGGCTTTCGCGAACATCCAGCGCGCGTGGTCCGAGTGCTCGACGTTCACCGGGACCGACGCGGACGGTATCGGCGTCGACTACTCGGTGGCGGGGCGTGACCAGACGACGATCGGCGACGCGTCCGCATCGGTTCGACTGACCACCACGAGCGAGGGCTTCACGCTGGTCTCCGACGTCGTGGTGGCGGTGGTCGACTCCACCGTGGTGCAGATCGTCATCTCCGATCAGAGCGGACTCGAACCGGATACCGTCACTGCCGTCGCGAAGTCGGCGGCGGATCGCATTCGATCGGCCGTGCCCAGCGCCTGAACGATGTCCCTACACAAGACGAACTGCCGGTGCCTCCCTCTCGAAAGAGGGTGTCACCGGCAGTTCGCGGTTGGTCAGAGACGATCGGCAGGACTCAGGGTGCGGGGCACGCCGGGCTGGTCAGCTGCGCGAGAGAAACGATGCCGCAGGCGTTCTCCTTGGAGAGCTTCCATACACCGTCCTCGGGGACGAACTTGAACGTGCCGGGGTTGGCCTGGCCGTTGAGCGTGATGGTGATACCGGCGTTGAGCTCACCGGTGCCGAGATCGTCGATGCTGGTGATCTCGATCTGTGCGTTGTTGGCCACTGCAGCGGCGGCGACCTGGTTGATCAGACCCGGATCCTCGGACGCACCCTGGATCAGAGCAGCCTTCTCCTCGACCGGCACGTTGGGATCGAGTCCGCGGTTGAGCTCGGTGTTGAGCTGCTCGACGGTGGGCACCGGCGGGTAGTCCCCGCCTGCGGGAGCAGCGGCCGTGGTGGTGGCAGCCGTCGTCGTCGTGGCGGTCGGCTCGTCGCCGCCACCGGAGCTGCAGGCGGACATCGTCAGTGCACCGGCGATGGCGATACCGGCAACCATGGCCCGTCGGGTGTTGCGAAGCTTCAAGTGCTTGTCCTTTTCACTCTGAGTCACGTATCGATCGTTCTGTGACTCGTCGGTCGTCTGTATGGGGGTCGTCTCGGACCGAGTCCACTATGTCAGCTCGACTCGCCCGAGTCACAACGCGAAGGGCATACCTGTGAAACCTCACAGAGTTTCCTCAGCCGCGCCACAACTCAGGCCAAGCTGTCCAGAACATCGGCCGCGACCAGGTCGGTGTCCGATTCTGCAAAGGTGCGGGCCGTTCCCGGACCGGTGGTCCGCGTCTCGAAGCGGACCGTCACCACCGAATGTCCCGCGCCTTGGACCCAGCCGTGACCGTACCGAACATGCCGAACGTCCATACCCGGTTGCCATCGCGGCCCGTCCTCGACCACGGCGAGGCTCGCGGCCTCTTCCGTCGCCGGTAGCGGCTCGTCCGGGATCGGAGCAACCGGCTCGTACTCGAGTTCGGGGAACAACGATCCCTGCCGAACTGCGGACAGACCGGCGAGCCCTACGCCGACGAGCCGGATCGGTCCGACATCGACCGGATCGACCGCCAACCTCTGAGCAGTGGCCACGATCGTCTGCTTGTCCACCGTCGCGTAGGGCAACGTCGCCGATCTGGTGATGATGCTCATGTCGGACTTACGCAACTTGAGCACGACCGTGCGGGCACCCCGGCCGTCCTTCAGCAACCGGCGATGGGTCGACTCGACGATGGACTCGATCGCCGGGCGTAGTTGCGCGAGAGTCGTCAGGTCGTTCGCGAACGTCGTCTCGGCGCTGACCTGCTTGGCCTCGGCACGCTCGGCCACCACCCGATTGTCGATGCCGCGCGCCAGCTGATGCAGGCTCGGCCCCATGGTGGCACCGAGAATCGACGCCACCTCGGACTCGGGCGTGGCCACGAACTTGCCAATGGTATCGATTCCCAAGCGATGCAACCGTTCTCCGGCAACAGGGCCGATCCCCCACAACTTGCGCACCGGCAGATCGGCCATCAACTCGGCCTGGATGCCGGGCGCTACCACCGTGATTCCATCGGGTTTGGCCAGACCCGACGCGATCTTGGCGATCTGTTTCCCGGACCCGGCACCGATGGAGGCGACGAGCCCGGTCTCCGCCAATACCAAGGCCCGCAGATCGGCGCAGAAGCGCTCGACCTCGGCCACCGTCGCGCCCGCCAGCTCGAGCGGCTCGCCGAAGGCCTCGTCGATCGAGAGCTGTTCCAGCACGGGCATGCGCACGCGAAGCGCCTCGAAGGCACGTCTGCTCAGCTCCGAGTACAGCGGGAACCGCGGCGGCAGGACCACTGCGCTCGCACCGACGAGTCGACGGGCCTGATGCATCGGCATCGCCGAACGAGCCCCGAACGCCCGGGCCTGATAGCTGCACCCGGCCACCACGCCTCTGCCGCCTGCACCGCCGACCAGCACCGGCCGACCCCGCAGCGTCGGCCGCGTCAGCTGCTCGGCGGATGCGAAGAACGCGTCCATGTCGAGATGTAACACCCAACGCCGGCTCCGCAGAGTCCGATCGACACTGTCGGGCATGGTCAACGACAGCTGTCGGGCGACTCGGACGGGGCGTCGGCACCGAAGCCGAGGACGCGTGCGGCCCGCTCAGGTCCGGGATCGGACCACCGTGCGGCGTACTGCTCCGTCGTGGTCAGCGACCGTGTGTGCGCACGATCGATGTACAGCGTGCCGGCGAGGTGATCGCTCTCGTGGGCCACGATCCGTGCGGGCCAGCCACGCACCACCTCGTCGATCTCGCGGCCGGTCTCGTCGGTGCACAGAAGCCGGACTTCCGCGGCGCGGGTGACGACGGCCTGATACCCCGGCACACTGAGGCAGCCCTCGTAGAACGAGGCAGTGCGTCGCCCTACCGGGGTGTACCGAGGATTGATCAACGCTCGGAACGGCAACGAGGTGCGCTCCCGGACCCGGGCGACGTCCACCGCGACATCGAAGAGATCCTCGATCACCGCGATCTGCAACGGAATTCCGATCTGCGGTGCAGCAAGGCCGACACCGGGCGCATCGTGCATCGTCGCACGCATCACCTCGATCAACTCCGTCAACACTTCACGCTCGAGTTGGCCGGTGTAGCGCAGCGCCGGGGAACGCAGCACCGGATGACCGGCGGCGACGATGGGAACGACGCCGCCGCGAGCCTCGGAGAGACGCTCGTGGACGGCATCGACCACCTCCTCCTCGGTCACGACGACCCGGTGCCCCTCGCTCATATGCCCTCGGTCACGACGACTTCGTGATCGCTGCCCGAACTCCCTCACCGAGATCGCTGCCGTCATCGCCGACCGAGCCGTCGACCAGCGACAACGCGAGTACCTCGCGCGCGATCAGATCCCGATGAGCGTCCAGCCACGCCCGTCGATGTTCGGGTACCTCGATGACGATGTCGATACGGTCGGACACATCGAGTCCGTGGCTACGACGCGCATCCTGCAGCTCACGGATGCGGTCCTTGGCCCAACCCTCGGCCTCCAGCTCTTCGGTGACCGCCGAATCGAGCACCACGAGTCCTGCGTTCCCGGGCAGCGGTGCCGTCGATTCCGGCTCCGCGGCAACGAGTCTGCGGGTGTACTCCTCCGGCAGCAACGCGATGCCTGCGGCGCTCACGACACCGTCGGCATCCTCCGACCAGTCACCGGCCTTGACTGCCTTGATGACCTTCTGGACATCCTTACCGATCCGCGGACCGGCAGCGCGTGCGTTCACGACGAGCTCGAATTTGCCGTGCACGGCAACGTCTTCGGTCAGATCCACCTTCTTGACGTTCACCTCGTCGGCGATGATGTCGAGGAACGGACGCAGACGCTCGGCGTCGGCGGCGGCGACGGTCACCTCCGGTAGCGGCAGCCGCACGCGCAAGTTCTGTGCCTTTCGCAGACCGAGAACCGTGGAGCACACGGTACGAACCTCGTCCATGCTGTCGACCAGCTCCGGGTCGGACGGCAACTCGTCGGCCGTCGGCCAATCCGTCAGGTGCACCGATCGGCCACCGGTCAATCCGCGCCAGACAACCTCGCTGATCAACGGCAACAACGGAGCGGCGATGCGGGTGAGCACCTCGAGCACGGTGTGCAGGGTGTCGATCGCGTCGGCGTCCTCGCCCCAGAAGCGTGAACGCGACCGTCGCACATACCAATTGGTCAATGCGTCACAGAACGTACGCAGTTCGTCGCACGCCCCGGCGATGTCGTTGCCCTCGAGCGCATCGGTGATCGCATCCCGCGTGGCGGACAGTTTGGCCAGCACGTACCGATCGAGCACGTGCGGAGAATCGGTACGCCACTGCCCCGGCGTCGACGCGTAGAGCTGCAGAAAGCTCCACGCGTTCCAGATCGGCAACAGCGCCTGCCGTACTCCCTCGCGGATGCCCTGCTCGGTGACGATCAGGTTGCCACCGCGCAGGATCGGCGACGACATCAGGAACCACCGCATGGCATCCGAGCCGTCGCGGTCGAAGACCTCCTTGACGTCCGGGTAGTTCCCCTTCGACTTACTCATCTTCAGACCGTCGTCACCGAGCACGATGCCATGGGCGGCAACGGTTTTGAAGGCAGGCCGGTCGAACAGTGCAGTCGCGAGCACGTGCAGGGTGTAGAACCAGCCGCGCGTCTGACCGTTGTATTCGACGATGAAATCGCCCGGGTTGTGTGTCTGGAACCACTCCTCGTTCTCGAACGGGAAATGCACCTGCGCATACGGCATCGAGCCCGATTCGAACCAGCAGTCCAGCACCTCGGGAACGCGACGCATCGTGGACTTGCCGGTCGGGTCGTCCGGGTTGGGACGCGTCAGGTCGTCGATGTACGGCCGATGCAGATCGGTGGGTCGAACACCGAAGTCACGCTCGAGTTCGTCCAGGCTGCCGTACACGTCGAGACGAGGGTAGGCGGGGTCGTCGGACGTCCAGGCCGGGATCGGGCTGCCCCAGTACCGGTTTCGGCTGATGTTCCAGTCGCGCGCACCTTCGAGCCACTTGCCGAACTGACCGTCCTTGATGTGCTCGGGCACCCAGGTGATCTCCTGGTTGAGCTCGACCATCCGATCGCGGAACTTGGTGACCGCGACGAACCACGACGGAACCGCCATGTAGATCAACGGCTGACCACTACGCCAACTGTGCGGGTACGAGTGCTCGATGGTCTCGTGCCGCAGCAAGCGGCCCGAGGCCTTGAGATCCTTGATGATCACCGGATTGGCGTCGAACACCATCAGGCCCTCGTAGGGCGGCACCAACGACGTGAATTTGCCGCCCGCATCGAGCGGTTGCACCACCTCGATCCCGTTCGCGGTGGCGACGTCCATGTCCTCCTCACCGAATGCCGGTGCGAGATGCACGATTCCGGTGCCGGAGTCGGTGGTGACGTAATCGGCCTCAAGAACGCGATGCGCATTCTCGTGGCCGAGGAAGAAGTCGTAGGGCGGTGCGTAGGCGAGGCCGACCAACTGCGCGCCGGTGTGCTCCGAGAGCACCTCCGGCTCCTCCCCCAGTTCCTTCGCATAGTGCGCGAGTCGAGCAGCGGCAAGCACGTAACGCTCACCGTCGGCACCGCGGACCTGAACGTAGTGCACCTCCGGATGCACCGCGATCGCGAGGTTCGACGGCAGAGTCCACGGAGTGGTGGTCCAGATCAGTGCGTTCGCGCCGTCCAGGGGTGTGCCCGGCGCCGTCAGGGGCATGGTGACGGTGACCGCGGGGTCCTGACGCATCTTGTACGCGTCGTCGAGCCGGGTCTCCTGGTTGGACAGCGGCGTCTGCTCGTACCAGCTGTACGGCAGCACTCGGTAGCCCTGGTAGATCAGACCCTTGTCGTGGAGCGTCTTGAACGCCCACATGACGGACTCCATGAAGTCGACGTCGAGGGTCTTGTAGTCGTTGTCGAAATCGACCCACCGTGCCTGCCGAGTGACGTAATCCCGCCACTCGTCGGTGTACTGCAACACCGACTGCTTGCAGTAAGCGTTGAACTTCGCCAGACCCATCTCGTCGATCTCGGACTTGTCCTTGATGCCGAGTTGCTTCTCCGCTTCCAATTCGGCGGGGAGGCCGTGGCAGTCCCACCCGAAACGACGCTCGACCTTCTTGCCGCGCATGGTCTGGAACCGGGGCACGAGATCCTTGACGTACCCGGTGAGGAGGTGGCCGTAGTGCGGCAGGCCGTTGGCGAACGGAGGTCCGTCGTAGAAAACGAATTCCTCGGCATCGGCGCGGTTGTCGATGCTGGCGCGGAACGTGCCGTCCTCGGCCCATTCGTGCAACACGATGCGCTCGAGATCGGGAAACGGAACGCTCCCCGAGCGACCCTCGGCCAGATCCACCAGCGGGTACGACGCGTTCTCGGTGCGTGCGCTCGAATCTGTCATATCTGTCTCCTCCGTGCCGGACGCGTACGAGACGCGACATCGATTGGCACGGGGACGACATTCGGCGATGGGGACGCCGAGTACCGCGGTACCACCCCGCTTGCTCGGACCGATGGAACCTGCCGGACCGAGCCTCTCCACACGAGCTGTGACGGGCTCACCCGTTCGGTTCTACTGAACAGCCCATTTCGGTCGTTGGTAGACCGAAGCGTCACTGTCGTTCTTCCGAAGGCTCCCCGGTGATGGCCGGATCGACGCCTGAGTTGTTCTTTTGTCTGACAACCGATCGAACTGATGCACTACCGCGTAGATGCTACCTGTCGATCTCCGGCGGTGGTCGTCGCCCGAGTAGGGCCCCGACCAGGAGCAGAACCGCTCCGACTATGCAGATCACGATGCAGGCCCAGGCCCAGACGACCGATCCGGTCATCAGGGCCAGCACCAGGAACCCGAACCCGACAGCCGCCGCGCCGAGAGTCAGAATCAGCACAGGATTCCTCGCTCACCACTCGACGCTACAACCGAGCCCGACGCCGCCTGGACAGGCAGCGTCGGAGAACGATCGCGTCAGTTGTTGCCCTTGGCGTACGACTGGCTGTAGCCGGACGTCTGATTGTCCTGGTTGAAGTTGTCCTGGCCGTTGTCCACCGGCAGTGCCGAGGAACGGTTCTCGAGCTCTTCGAGCTGCGATTCGAGGTAGGACTTGAGGCGCACCCGGTATTCGCGCTCGAACGTCTTGAGCTGCTCGATGCGACCTTCGAGCACGGACCGCTGCTGATTGATCGTCGCCATGATCTCGGTGTGCTTGCGCTCGGCGTCGGCCTGCAATGCGTCGGCCTTCTCCTTGGCCTGGCGAAGCTGGGTCTCGGAGCGAGTCTGTGCATCGGTGAGCAGCGACTCGGACTTCTGCCGCGCTTCGGACATCATCGACTCCGAACGAGCGCGGGCGTCCGACACCAGACGTTCGGCGTTGGTGCGCGCATTACCGAGCAGCTGCTCGGATTCGGTCTTCGCATCGCCGGTGAGGCGGTCCGCCATCTCCTGTGCGAGACCGAGAATCTTCGCGGCCTGCATGTTGGAGTCGCCGCTCTGCTGCGGTGCTGCGGCCACGGGAGCGACCGGCGCGGGCTGCTGAACCACCGGTGGTGGCTCGGGGGGATCTACCGGCCGCTGCGGCTCGGCTTTCGGTGCGGCGACCGGAGCCGACTGCGGGCTCTGGCGCGCAGAGTTCTTGGCATCCGCAAGCTCCTGGTCGAGCTCACCGACGCGCTGGCGCAGGTCGGCGTTCTCTTCGATCAGTCGCGACAACTCTTGCTCGACGAGGTCGAGAAATGCGTCGACCTCGTCTTCGTTGTAACCGCGCTTACCGATGGGCGGCTTGCTGAACGCAACGTTGTGCACATCAGCTGGAGTCAGCGGCATGGAAGGATCCCTTCACGCGTCTTGGGGCGGTAGAGCAAGCATTCAGTTATATGCCATTCCGCGCGAGTGCAGAACAATCAAACTGTAACTGGCGTCCATTCTGTCACACGGGACACGCAGCTTGCGCTGGGTCCCGAGTTCTAACATTCCATCTTCGGCCTCAGGCCGCGAGGCTGCTGGTCACATTCCACAGAATGAACACGACGAACAGCAAAACCATGATCGACAGGTCCAGTCGCACTCCACCGAGGTTGAGCGGCGGAATTATCCTGCGTAGGAACTTCACGGGCGGGTCGGTGACCGTGAAGATCGCCTCCAGAAGGATGACGACCAGCCCAGTCGGTTGCCAATCTCTCGCGAAAGTCCTGATGAACTCGACGATGATTCGACCGATGAGAAGGAGCCAAAAAAGAAACAATACGATGTTGATCACCGTGAACACGATCACGGCTATACTCTGCCTGACTTCGCCGGGCTGAGCAAAGTGCGCTGGTCACAGCCCCGATTTGCCGCCCCAAAGGGAGAAACGATCACTGCTGGCTGTAGAAGCCGGTTTCCGCGATTCGCCTGCGCTCCTGCGGGGATACATCGACATCGGCGGGCGAGAGCAGGAACACCTTCGTGGCCACCTTGTCGAACGATCCACGAAGCGCGAAGGCCAGTCCGGCCGCGAAGTCCACGAGTCGCTTGGCGTCGGCGTTGCTCATCTCGACGAGATCCATGATGACCGGAGTGCCGTCGCGGAAACGCTCACCGATGGTGCGCGCCTCGCTGTAGTCCCTCGGGCGCAAAGTGGTGATCTTCGACAGTGGGCCCCCGTCGTCGACGATCGGGCTGCGTCGCGTCTCGGCCCGCACGTCCATGCGGGTGTCCATCGCCAGCGCGCCACGAGTGGCAGCGCCTCGGGTCGACGGTCCTGCTGTGCCGCGTGCGCGTCCACCGATCGGAGCGAGCGTCGCAGCGGGGCGAGGAGCCTCGTAATCGTCGTAGTCGTCGTCGGCCTGCGCGTGCCGCGAGCCACCGAACGACGGCTTGACGAAGTCACGATCGTCGATGTCGTCGTAACCGTCACGGCCACCACGGGGACTACGGCGGGTGTCCGGATCGTCGAGGTAGTCGTCCTCGTAGTCCGCGAGCGGAACCATGCCGAAGTACGCCTTGAACTTGTGCAGGGTGCTCATCGTTCTGCCTTCCGTGGCCGTGTCTACTGTCCATCTCCAGGTTCGCAAGTGTCTGTTGTGACTGATGTGATCCGTGGACTGTTATTGGGAGGCTATCGGCCGCGCACCGAGTATTGCGGTACCGACACGCACGCACGTCGATCCGTGTCGCACAGCAGCTTCCAGGTCCCCCGTCATGCCGGCCGACAACTCGCGGGCATCGGGATGATCACGCAGAAGTTGCTGATGCAGCACTTCGAGATCACCGAACGCAGCGTCCGCATCGGCATCCAACGGAGGTACGGCCATCAGTCCCGCCAGACGCAAGCCGGGTGCGGTCGACACCGCGTCGGCCAATTCGTACAGGTCCCCGCGTTCGACTCCGCCGCGGTGGACATCGCCGTCGAGACTGACCTGCACGAGGACGTCGAGGGGCGTCGCCCGAGCACCGTCGTCGAGTGCTGTCTTCGTGGCCTTGGACAGCGCGGTGACCAATCGAGCGCTGTCCACCGAGTGAATGGAATGCGCCCACGCAGCGATGGACTTCGCCTTGTTTCGCTGGAGATGCCCGATCATGTGCCACCGCGGCGGATCACTGCGGAAGTCCTCGACGGTCTCGGCCACTTTGGGCGACGCATCCTGTTCTCTGGACTCACCGAACTCACGGCAGCCCAGCTCGTACAGGATCCGAACGTCGGACGCGGGGAAGAACTTCGTCACCGGCAGCAGAGTCACGGTCGAGTCTTCTCGACCTGCGTCCGCACATGCTCGCGCCAGTCGTTCGCGTACCGACGCCAACGCGGCGGCGATTTCGGCAGCGCGGTCGCTGGGCTCGCTCACGACATCCTCCCCTCGCCGGAGTCGGTAACCTCGTCTGCGGATGCGGAATCCATCCACACGACGCTCGCGATACGGCCGGTCGACCCTTCCCGGCGATGACTGAACAGGGTCCGGTCCTCGATGGTGCACCGGGGATCCTGAGCCACGCCGTGCAGTCCTGCGGCGATCAGCTGCGCGCGCACACCTGCGGGGATGTCGAGACCGGGAGTGTTCCGAACCGTCGTCGTCGCGCTCCCGGGCAAGTGCTCGTCGACGTCTGCACGCATGTGCGCCGGCACCTCGTACTGACGCCCACTGGCCGCCGGGCCGAGGAAGGCCCCGATCCTCTCCGGGACCGCACCCAGCTCGACCATCGACGCAAGTACTCGAGGAATGATGCCGATGCGGGCACCGACGCGGCCGGCGTGTACCGCGGCGATCACGCCCGCCTCTTCGTCGGACAGCAACACCGGAACACAGTCGGCCGTCAACACCACGAGCGCGAGATCGCGCTGCGTCGTCACCAACGCATCGGTCATGGGAACGGGCTCGGACACCGGCCCGTCCACCACCGTGACGGTGCGGCCGTGGACCTGCTCCATGAACACCATGCGTTCGATGCCCATACCCAACCGGTCACCGAGGCGTCGACGGTTGGCATCGACTGCGGCCGGGTCGTCGCCTACGTGATCACCCAGATTGAAGGTGTCGAACGGAGGGGCCGAGACGCCGCCGGCTCGCGTTGTCGACACCCGCCTGACCCGAAAGGAGTCACTCACCGCCGCATGAAGGACGGTACGTCGACCTCGTCTTCGCCGTCGTCCTCGGCGACGGGTACGCGGCGTCCGGATCCGACCGACTCGCGGCCCTGACCGCCGGAATCCCGGCCGTGACCGGCTGCGGACTCGCGGCTGGACGATTCGCGGTTCGACGAACTGGACGAGTTGAGCGGCGGCAGGCTCGATCCGCTGGGTGCGCCGACCGGGTCGCGGAACACAGCGCCTTCGGAGCTGTCGTTGGAACGCGAGGAGACCTCGCCCGAGCGCGCCGATCCGATCGGGCCACGGGTGGATGCCGCTGCCTCGACCGGACGACGCGTCGGCGTTCCCCCGTCGAACCCGGCCGCGATGACGGTGACACGAACCTCGTCGCCGAGAGAGTCGTCGATCACGGTTCCGAAGATGATGTTGGCGTCGATGTGCGCAGCTTCCTGGACCAGCGAGGCGGCCTCGTTGATCTCGAACAGGCCGAGATCCGAGCCACCCGCGATGGAGAGCAGCACTCCTCGGGCACCTTCCATGGACGCTTCGAGCAGCGGCGAGTTGATCGCGGATTCCGCGGCCTTGATCGCCCGGCCTTCGCCGCGGGAGGAACCGATGCCCATCAACGCACTGCCTGCGCCGGACATGACGCCCTTGACGTCGGCGAAGTCGACGTTGATCAGCCCGGGGGTGGTGATCAGATCGGTGATGCCCTGAACGCCGTTGAGCAGGACCTCGTCGGCACTGCGGAACGCATCCATGAGGCTGACGGCCGCGTCGCCGAGCTGAAGCAGACGGTCGTTGGGGATGACGATGAGCGTGTCGCAGGATTCACGCAGCTGCTGGATGCCGGTGTCGGCCTGGCCACCACGGCGCTTGCCCTCGAAGGAGAACGGACGCGTCACGACGCCGACGGTCAGTGCGCCGAGCTTGCGCGCGATGTTGGCGACGACGGGAGCGCCGCCGGTGCCGGTTCCGCCGCCCTCACCTGCGGTGACGAAGACCATGTCGGCACCCTTGAGGACCTCTTCGATCTCGTCCTTGTGGTCGTCCGCTGCGCGGCGACCCACCTCGGGGTCGGCACCGGCACCGAGTCCACGAGTCAGCTCGCGGCCGACGTCGAGCTTGACGTCGGCGTCACTCATCAGCAAGGCCTGAGCGTCGGTGTTGACCGCGATGAACTCGACTCCCTTGAGTCCCTGTTCGATCATCCGGTTGACCGCGTTCACGCCGCCGCCGCCGATGCCGACGACCTTGATTACGGCGAGGTAGTTGTGCGGGGGCGTCATGGGCTCTCGCCTTCCGTGGATTGTTGCTCGAAAATTGTGGAAAACCCTCAACCTAAACCACAGGCTTAGAGTTATGTCAAGTACTCGACTGATCGGAACGCTATTCACCGCCGGCCACGATCGCCATTAGGCGCGCCGATGCCGCGCCGAAATTATGAGCCTTTCGCGTCGACGCTATTTCGTGGTCGGAAGATCGGGGCTCGACACGTCGAAAATCTGGCCCGGTTGCGACAGCAGCGCGATTGCCACCGCTCCCTTGCGCTCGGAGTTGTCCTTGTTCCCCCACACGACGGTACGCCCGTCCAACAGCAGGATCGAGATGTCGGACAGCGTGCTCGCTCGCACTTCGCCGACCTGACCTCGAATCAGCGGCGGCAGCGAATCGAGCACAGCCAGTGCATCTTTCGTCACTGGATCACCGAACACAGGGTTGTCTGTCACCAATCGGACCACACCGGGCGGAGGCGGAGCGACCGCGAAGTCGACGCCGGTCGCATCGAGCAAGTGAGTGCCGTCGGGAGAATCGACGAACGCCACCGGCACACGTTCCTCGACGGTGACCTGCACGGTGGACGGGTATTTCCGTTGCACCCGAACCGAAGCCAACTCCGGTATCGACGCAACACGCTGGGCCGCGGCCGCCGCGTCGACCCGAACCAGGGGTAGGCCGGTCGGCACCTCGAGTCGGTCGAGGATCTCCTGTTCGGACACCGACGAGGCTCCCACGACCGAAATCGTCCGAACCGAGAGCAGCGGCGTGAAGTAGACCAGTGCTGCCGATCCGACAATCACTGCGACAACCGCCACGACGGCAAGCACTGCGCGTCGGCGTGACCGTTTCACGCGAGCACGCTCTTCTTCCCTGGCCTGCGCGCGAGCTTGTCTGTCTGTGACCGACGACGTCGAATCACCCTGCTCAGCAACGGGTTCCGATCTGGAAGTGCGGTCTCGATCGGACCGACGAGTCACGTCGCCGGCCGATCCTTCGGTACCGCGCGGCCGGTCGTGGCACCGAAATCGGTTTTGGAACGAAGGGCGTCGAGAATGGGTCCGCCGAGCATGGTCACGTCGCCCGCACCCATCGTGATCACCACGTCGCCGGGACGGCTGAGATTGGCCACCTGCTTGGCGACCGACGACAGATCCGGTTGATAGTTCACCGGTTTGGTCACCGACGCTGCGACCAGAGCCCCGGTCACACCGGGCAGAGGTTCCTCGCGAGCGCCGTAGACGTCCAGGACCACGATCTCGTCGGCCAGCGACAGTGCCGTACCGAACTCCTCGGCGAACGTCGCAGTACGTGAGTACAGATGCGGTTGGAACACCACCACGACCCGCCCCCGCTCGCCCGGAAGTGCTTGACCCGCGACCAACGCCTGCGCAGCGGTCAGCACGGCCCGCACCTCGGTGGGGTGATGGGCGTAGTCGTCGAACACTCGGACTCCGTGCTCGCGTCCGGTGAACTGGAACCGCCGGTGCACTCCCCCGAATCCGGTCAGCCCGGCCAGTAACTCCTCTACCCCCGCACCCACCTGGCGGGCAGCCACGAACGCCGCCAGGGCGTTGAGGGCGGTGTGTCGTCCCGGTACTCCCAGCCGAACCGTGCGGGCCGAATCCTCACCGGCGATCTGCAGTTGCGCGACGCCACCGATGTCCTCGGGCTCCCAGGCCAACAGACGAACGGCCATCTCGACCGGTCCTGCGTCGACGTCGGACGACCCGTAGCCGAGCACCGTCACTCCGGGGAGATTCTTCTCGACCACGCGGCGGGCCAGAGCTGCCGATCCCGGATCGTCCATACATGCCACCAGCACACCGCCCGGGTGCAGCAGCGCGGCGAAATCGTCGAACACCTTCACGTAGGCCTCGGTCGTGCCGAAGAAATCGAGGTGATCGGCCTCGATGTTCGTCACGATGATCACGTTCGCCGAGTACTGCAACAGCGAACCGTCACTCTCGTCCGCCTCGGCGACGAAGACGTCGCCGCTGCCGTGATGCGCGTTGGTTCCGGCCTCGTTGAGCTCACCGCCGACCGCGAACGACGGATCGAAGCCGCAGTGCTGCAGCGCGACGACCAACATCGACGTGGTCGACGTCTTTCCGTGCGTGCCCGACACCAGCAGGGTGCGATACCCCTCCATCAACGACGCGAGCACGGCGGGCCGCAACACCACCGGAATTCCGCGATCGCGAGCCTCGACGAGCTCGGGGTTGGTCTTGGGTATGGCCGCGTGGGTCGTCACGACCACGGTGGGGCCGCCGTCGATCATGTCCAGTGCACTTGCATCGTGCCCGATTCGCACCAGCGCACCGCGGGCTCGCAGCGCCAATACCCCGCGCGATTCCTTGGCATCCGATCCGGACACCTGGCCTCCGCGCGCCAGCAGAATGCGTGCGATCCCGGACATCCCGGCACCGCCGATTCCCACCATGTGCACTCGTTCGAGCTCCGTCGGCAACTCCGACATCGCCGCACCCTCAGTTGTCACGCGGACGTCTCCCTCGTTCTGTGGCATTCTCGCCGCCCGGTTCAGCGCCGCGCCGCGTGCGCGGTATCGAGCACGATCTGCGCGACGGCCGCCGCAGCACCCTTGTGACCTGCACCTGCCGCGGCACGAGACATCGCGGCGATACGCTCGGTGCCGGCCACCAGAGCAACGACCGTGTCGGTCACGTACTGCGCGCTCAGCGACGCGTCGGCTACCAGGATGCCACCTCCGGCGTCGACGACGGGACGGGCGTTGAGCTCCTGCTCACCGTTGCCGTGCGGTAGAGGTACGTACACGGCAGGCAGCCCGGTCGCGGAGACTTCGGCGACCGTCATGGCACCGGACCGGCAGATCGCGAGGTCGGCCGCCGCGTAGGCCAGGTCCATCCGGTCGATGTAGGGCACTGCGACGTACGGAGCTTCAGGATTGCTCTGCTCGACGTCGAGTGTGTTCTTGGGACCGTGTGCGTGCAGAACCGAGATGCCGGCGGCGGCAAGGGCCGCCGAGGCACCGGACACTGCGTCGTTGAGCGAACGCGCGCCCTGAGAACCGCCGAACACCAGCAGTACCGATCCGTGTTCGGGCAGACCGAAATGGGCGCGAGCCTGCGACCGCATCGCCGCGCGATCGAGACCGGTGATGGTGGGCCGCACCGGAATCCCGATCACTTCTGCATCCTGGGACCCCGGTGCAGAGATACCCGATCCGGCGACGGCGGCAAGGACACGTTCGGCGCTGCGTGCACCGACCTTGTTCGCGATGCCGGCGCGGGCATTGGCCTCGTGAATGATCACCGGAATACGGCCGCCGCGACCGAGAAGTCGACCGCGGGCGGCGAGATACGCAGGCAGCGCTACGTAGCCGCCGAATCCGACCAGCACATCGGCCTCGACGGCGGCGAAGATCTCCCGGGTTCGACGCACCGACCGTGCGACCCGAACCGGTAACTTCACCAGGTCGAGGGTGGGCTTGCGCGGCAGCGGCACGGGCGGTATCAGTTCGAGCGCGTAGCCGCGGGCGGGTACCAGTGTCGTTTCGAGTCCCCGGCTGCTGCCGAGAGCGGTGACGGTGACGGTGGGGTCGAGCTCGCGTAGGGCGTCGGCCACGGCGAGCGCGGGCTCGATGTGTCCGGCGGTTCCGCCTCCGGCCACCACCACGGATATCGGCCTGGATGTCTGCTTCACCGTCGGTATCCTCGCTCACCCGAGCGGACCGGCGGACGACCGGGTTGCGGTTCCGGACGCGGTCGATACGGCGCCCGGGGTCCGGCGGCGTACCCGCTGCCGGTGTCCCGGCGTTGGGGCTCGGCACGGCGCGCGTGGCCGCGGGGTGCGTTCCTGGCCGACCCGTTGGGGGTGGCCGTGTCCACCCGTGAACTCGACACCCGGGTACGTCCGGGCTCGGGTGACCGTGACCCGCGGCCGTCCTTGTTCTTGCGGGACTCGAGACGTGTGCGATCCTGCGCCGCCAACGTGGGGCGGGTGGACTTGGAGCGTGCCATCGCGGCCCGCTTCGGTGAGAACACGGCAGGCAGCGGCAGTCTGAGCGCTCGGGCGATTCGACCCTCCTGCCCGGCGTGCAGTGCGGCGATGGCTTCCGGTTCGTGTCGGGCCGCACTGGCGATGATCCCGAACATCAACAGTGTGATGGCCGTGGACGTACCGCCGTAGGACACCAGCGGCAGCTGCAGACCGGTCACCGGCAGCAGCCCGACCACGTAACCGATGTTGATCATGGCCTGACCGAACACCCAGCACGTTGCGCTGGCAGTCAACATACGCAGGAACGGATCGACCGACCGCATTGCGATGCGTAGGCCGGTGTAGACGAAGAGACCGAACAAACCGATGACGGCGAGGCAGCCGATCATGCCGAGCTCCTCGCCGATGATCGCGAAGATGAAGTCGTTGTGCGCGTTGGGGAGATAGCTCCACTTCGCGCGACTCTGTCCCAGTCCACGACCGAACAGCCCGCCGTCGGCCAAGGAGTACTTGGCCTGGGTGGACTGATACGACAGACCCTGGGTGTCCTCCCCCGGGTTGAGCCAGGCCTTGACGCGGTTCGAGCGGTAGCCGGCGGTGAACGCGAGCACGGTCGCCAGAGCCAAACCGGTCACCAGCACTGCTCCGAAAAGCCGAGCATTGAGGCCGGCGAACCACAGCAGTGCGACGAGAATGATGCCCAAGGCGATCGCGGTACTGAGGTTGGGCTGGAGCACGACGAGCAGACACATGAGTAGGCCCGCAGGCAGCAACGGCACCAGCAGAGACTTGATGTTGCCGTGCTCGCTGCGACGGGAGGCCAGCAGATGCGCTCCCCACAGAACCAACGCGACCTTGGCCAGCTCGGACGGCTGGAACGAGACGACACCGAAGTCGAACCATCGACGTGCGCCCTGACGCTCGGCACCGATACCGGGGATCAACACCAGCATCAACATCGTGATCGAGACCAGGAAGAGCGGGAACGACAATTTGCGCAGGTATCGCACCGGCAGCCGAAGCGCCACGTAGAACGCGACCACACCCAGTGCGACACCGATCAGCTGTTGCGTGAACAGCGCGTATCCGGACTCGTCGGCTGCGAACGATTCGGCCGACGACGCCGACAGCACCATCACCAGTCCGAGCACGGTGAGCAGCACCGCGATCGTGACGACGAGGTGGAACGACGCCAGCGGCCGACCGAACCACAGTCCGATTCGGGTACGCGGCGCGGTGGTGCGACGAGGTGGACGCGCCGGGCGAGCTGCGGTGGTCACGATCGCGGCGATCCGAGGGCGACGACGTCGAGGCGCTCGACGGACTCGGCGAAGCTTCGGCCGCGATGACCGTAATCGACGAACATGTCCAACGACGCAGCCGCAGGGGCCAGCAGGACGGTATCGCCGGCCGTGGCGAACCCTGCAGCGTGGCCGACGGCCGCTCGCATCACCGCATCTGCATCTTCAGCCTCATGAGTCACACCAGCATCGTCTCCCGAAGGGAGCCTGACGACCGGAACATCGGGGGCGTGTCGCGCCAAAGCCTCTGCGATCTGCATCCCATCGCGGCCCAACACCACCGCAGCCACGAGCCGATCGGCGATCTCGACGACCAGATCGTCGATCACCGCACCCTTCAGCAACCCTCCCGCGATCCACACGACCCGATCGTGCGCGAGGATCGACGAACGCGCCGCATGCGGGTTCGTCGCCTTGGAATCGTCGACGAACGTCACCCCACCGAGTTCACGGACCACTGCGGCCCGATGTGGTCCCACCCGGTACGTCCGCAATCCGTTTCGGACGGCCTCGGCGTCGACACCGATCGACCGCGCCAACGCAGCGGCGGCCAACGCGTCGAGCACACCGGACGGGCCACTCGGTTCCACCTCGTCGGCGCGGAGCAGCTCGACGTCATCCCCGAACGCACGGTCGACGAGCATTCCCGCCCGCACTCCCAGCTCGCCCGCGGCGGGATCACCCAGCCGGAAACCGACGACGGTCGCTGCCGGTGCCCCCGCTCGCAGACCGGCAGCCACCGCGTCGTCGAGTCCGAGGACCCCGACGTCGCCGCTCAACGCGCGCGCCTTGGCCTGGACGTAACCGTCCATGCCCCCGTGCCAGTCCAGATGATCCTCGGCGATGTTGAGCACCACCCCCGCCGCGGGACGAACCGACGGTGCCCAGAACAACTGGAAGGACGACAGCTCGACCGCGAGAACACGGGGATGCGGGGTACCGCGCAACGCGTCGGCGATGGGGAGGCCGATGTTTCCGCAGGCGACGGAGTCGATTCCGGCAGCGTCGAGGATCGACGCGAGCATCGAGGTGGTGGTCGTCTTACCGTTCGTGCCGGTGACCACCAGCCAGCGAGCTCGCGGGCCGTACACCTCGGCGCGGTCGAGATGCCACGAGAACTCCACGTCGCCCCACACGGGGACGTCGTGGTCGGCGGCCGCAGCCAGCACCGGAGAGTCCGGCCGGAACCCGGGACTGGTGACGACGAGCGCAAAAGCCGCGGTCGCGTCCGAATCGTCGAGCAGATCGTCCTGGAGCACCACGGCCGCACCGAGCGCCGACGCCTCGTCGAGCGCAGCTCGGTTCGAGTCGGTGACGGTCACAAGTGCGCCGAGGTCCAGCAGTGGGCGTACGACGGCCAGCCCGGAGATGCGCGCACCGGTGACCAGCACCGAACTACCGCGCAACCAGGACAGATCGGTCGAGGCTTCGGTCATCGCCTAACCGCCCACAGCCGCGAGGTATTCGCTGTAGAACAGGGCCAAGCCGACGGCCGACGCGATCGCGGCGAGCAACCAGAACCTGATGATGACCGTCGTCTCGGCCCAACCGGCCAACTCGAAGTGGTGATGGAACGGGGCCATTCGGAACACGCGTCGCCGACTGGACCGGAACACGGCGACCTGGATGACGACCGACGCTGCTTCGGCGACGAACAACGCGCCGATGACCACCATGATCAGTTCGGTCTTGGTGACCACGGACAGCCCTGCGATCAGGCCGCCCAGAGCGAGGGATCCGGTATCGCCCATGAAGATCTTGGCGGGCGCAGCGTTCCACCAGAGGAAACCGATGCAGGCACCGGCCGCCGAGGCGCAGACCAGGGCCAGGTCGAGAGGGTCGCGAACGTCGTAGCAGCCCGGCGCAGGACCGGCCGGCCCTGCGCACGCCTGCCGGTACTGCCAGAAGGTGATGACGGTGTACGCCCCGAGGACCAACGTCATCGACCCCGCCGCCAGGCCGTCGAGGCCGTCGGTGAGATTGACCGAGTTGGACCACGCGATCACGAGCAGACAGACGAAGAACACGAAGACAGCAGCCGACATCGACCACGTTGCGATGTCGCGCACATACGACAGTTGAGTGCTGCCCGGGGTCAATCCGTCGTCGCTGCGAAACTGCAGGACCAGGATGGCGAACAACACCGCCGCGGTGATCTGGCCGACGTACTTGCCGGTGGCGTTCAGACCCAGGTTGCGCTGTTTACGAATCTTGATGAAGTCGTCGAGAAAGCCGACGAGGCCGAGCACGGTGGTCAGGCCGAGTACGAGTAGAGCCGAGGCCGACGGCCCCTCGGCGTCGTATCCGATGCCGATCAGGTGCGAGCCCCAGTAACCGGCCCAGATCCCGACCAGAATCGCCACGCCGCCCATGGTGGGAGTACCGCGCTTGGACTGATGGCTCGCCGGGCCCTCGACCCGGATCTCCTGGCCGAAGCCCTGTTTCGAGAAGGTCTTGATGAGCACCGGAGTCAGCAGAATTGCGACTGCAAGTGCGATCCCTCCGGCGAACAGGATCTGTCTCACTGCTCGCCCTCCGGGGAATCGGACGTCACGGCGTCGACGGCAGAACCGGCCAACAGGGCGTCGGCTACCGTCCACATCGCGCCCGACTGCGAGGCCTTGACCAGCACGATGTCGCCGGCCCGAACCTCGTCCTCGAGCACGGCGATGGCGGTCTCGCGGTCGGGTACGAGCATCGATTCCTCGCCCCAGGAACCTTCCATGACGGCACCCTGATGCAGCGCACGCGTGGGCCGACCCGAATCGACGATGATCAGCCGATCGACGTCGAGGCGCACGGCGAGCCGACCGATCGCATCGTGCTCGACCACCGCTTCGCCGCCGAGCTCGCCCATCTCCCCCAATACCGCCCAACTGCGCCGCTTGGGGCCGTCGTCTCGCCGCGACATGGACACCAGCGCCTTGAGGGCGGCCCGCATCGAATCGGGATTCGCGTTGTACGAGTCGTTGATGACGGTGACGCCGTCCGCGCGGGTGCGTACGTCCATCCGGCGGATGGAGGTGGGTACCGCGGTCGAGAGGGCTTCGGCGACCTGGGCCACGCCGGCCCCGCACTCGAGCGCGACGGCCGCGGCAGCCAGGGCGTTGCCCACCTGATGTTCACCGTGCACCGCCAGCGTGATGTGCGCCGTGCCCGCCGCACACACGAGCGTGAACGATGCCCGCGCATCGGTATCGACCACGACGTCGACTGCCCGGACGTCGGCGTCCGCGTTCAGTCCCACGGTGACGACGGATGCCTTCGTGCGTGTCGCCATCTCGGCGACGAGCCGATCGTCGATGTTGAGGATCGCCACGCCGCCGTCCGCGGCAGCGGGCAGTGCCTCGACCAATTCGCCCTTGGCCAACGCGATGGCGGCACGTGAACCGAACTCGCCGAGGTGCGCGGTTCCGACGTTGAGAACCACCCCGATCCGGGGCGGCGCAAGCCTGGCGAGTTCGGCGATGTGGCCGATCCCCCGGGCGGACAGCTCGAGGGCGAGGAAGTCGGTATCGGCGTCGGCCCGCAGAGCAGTCCACGGATGCCCGAGTTCGTTGTTGAACGATCCGGGTGGGGCCACGACGGACCCGAGCGGACGCAGCACCGCCGAGATCAGATCCTTCGTCGACGTCTTGCCCGACGACCCCGTCACCCCCACAACGGTCAGATCGTGGCGCGCCGTCAGTTCGAGCACCGATTCCCGGGCCAACGCCCCGAGAGCGGTCAGCACCGCAGCACCGGCGCCCTCCGGGTCGTGTTCGAGTGCCATCGCACGGCTCGAATGCGGCACCGGCCGAACGACGACAGCCGGGACACCCACCGGACGCGCCGCGAGAACGACCGCAGCGCCGGCGGCCACGGCGTCGGCCGCGTGCTCGTGGCCGTCCACCTTGGCACCGGGCAGGGCGAGAAAGACACTGCCGGGTGTGACCTTGCGTGAGTCGAACTCCACCGGTCCGGTCACCGACACCGACGGGTCCGCCACGTCGTGCATTTCGCCGCCGACGATGTCGGCGATGCGAGCGATCGAGAGCGGTATCACCGTGCGCCTGCGCTCGTGGGGACCAGGCGCGCGTCGATGGCCGACGCGAGTACCACTCGGTCGTCGAACGGATACTTCACCCCCGCCACCTCCTGGCCCGTCTCGTGTCCTTTACCTGCGATCAACACAACGTCCCCCTCACGTGCCCACGCCACGGCTTGTTCTATCGCCGCTGCGCGGCCTTCCACATTTCGTACTTCGCCGCGAGCCTCGTCGGGCACCGACAGTGCACCGTCTTCGACGGCCTGCCGTATCGCTGCCGGATCCTCACTGCGCGGGTTGTCGTCGGTCACCACGAGGAGATCGGCACCGCGTGCTCCGGCCGCACCCATCAGGGGGCGCTTGGCGGTGTCCCGATCCCCGCCTGCACCCAACACGACGGCGATACGTCCACGGGACGACTCTCGCAGAGTCGCCAGTACCGCTTCGACGGCAGCGGGCTTGTGGGCGTAATCGACCACCGCGAGGAAGTCCTGGCCACGATCGATTCGTTGCACTCGACCGGGCACGTCGACGGTGGCGATTCCCGGTGCGGCCGTCGCGGCATCCACGCCTGTCGCTTCGCAGGTCGCGAGCGCGAGCACGGCGTTGGCGACGTTGTAGCGACCCGGCAGACGCACCGACACCGGCAACGACGTCCCGTTCGGATCGGCGACGGTGAACGACTGCGTACCGTCGTCGTGCTTGGCCCACTCGGAGACGGTCCACTGCGAGTCGGCACCGGTGGACACCGTGACGACCGTGGATCCGGCCGACAGGGCGATATCGGCCATCCGCACGCCCCAGGCATCGTCGACGCACACGACCGCTGTGTCTGCCCGTACCGGGGAATCGACCCCGAACAGCCGGCTCTTGGCCAGAAAGTAGTCCTCGAGCGAATCGTGGAAGTCGAGATGATCCTGGGACAGATTGGTGAACGCGCCGACCGCGAAGTCGGTGCCGTCGACTCGTCCGAGGGACAACGCATGGGAAGACACTTCCATCACCACGGTGTCGACTCCGGCCTCGACCATGACGGCGAACAGCGCGTGCAACTGCGGAGCCTCGGGTGTGGTCAGAGCGCTCGGCACGTGCCGGCCCACTACCCGGGTCTCGATCGTCCCGATCAGTCCGCAGCGGCGGCCGGCGGTTGTCAGGCCGGCCTCCACGAGGTACGCGGTCGTCGTCTTGCCCGACGTGCCGGTGATTCCGACGACCGTCATCTTCGACGACGGATTGCCGTAGACGAGGGCGGACACCGTTCCGAGCACCTGGCGTGGTCGGTCGTGCACGAGGACAGGAACCTGGCGATCGGCGGTGGCGAGGACGCGGCGGACGATGTCGGCACCGGACGGGTCCGTGAAGACCGCCACCGCACCCCGCTCGATCGCGTCGGCGGTGAACTCGGCTCCGTGCCGAGCGGATCCGGGTAGCGCGGCGAAGAGATCGCCGGGGCGAACGGACTGCGCTCGCAGATCGATTCCGGTGACCTGCACTCCGTCGAGGTGTCCCCACTCGATCGTTGCACCGACAGCGGACGCCACGTCGGACACGTCGGTGTGCGGCGGATTCGCCGGCCGAGACCCCGGAGCGGGTTGTGAATCCGGTGACACAGTCACTCCTGCTCCCTTCCTCTGTACTGCCACCGCACACTGCGTCAGCTCGAACACGCTGCGGTGGCTGGTCGACGAACACGCCTCGAGCCGATGTGTCAGATTACCGGCGACCGTGATCGACATGCCGCCGCCCCGATTCCCGGACCGGCAGATTCGAGCCTCAGTCGGCCTGGAGAACCAACTTGGGGCCCGGGTCGGCGGACATCGGAACACTGTCGCGCTGCAACAGCCAGCTGGCGATGTTGTGGAACAGCGGTGCAGCCGATTGCCCTCCCGAGCCGTCGGCACTGCGGGACGGAGCGTCCAGCATGATTCCGATCACGTAGCGAGGATCGTCGGCCGGAGCGATACCCGCGAACGTGATCCAGTACTTCGAGTTCGAGTAGCACTTGCACTCGGGATCGACCTGCTGGGCCGTACCGGTCTTACCGCTGATCTGGTAACCCTCGACGCCCGCGGCGACTCCGGTACCGCGCTGATTTCCGTTGTCGTCCTGGGTGACCGACCGGAACATGTTGCGGACCGTCTTCGCGGTATCGGGACTGACCACGTACACCCCGTCGGGCCGCGGTGTCTCGGTTCGTTCGCCGTTGGCGTCCACCGTTGCCGCGACGATCCGCGGCGGGATGCGCACACCGTCGTTGGCGATCGCCTGGTACATCCCGGTCATCTGTAGGAGCGTCATCGACAGGCCCTGCCCGATCGGAAGGTTGGCGAAGGTGCCGCCCGACCACTGATCGCGGCTGGGCACGCTGCCGGCGCTCTCGTTGGGGAGGCCGACGTCGCTGCGCTGGCCGAGGCCGAACTTGTTCAGCATGTCGGCATAGCGATCCTCGCCGACACGTTGAGCCAGCATCAGAGTCCCAACGTTGGAAGACTTACCGAACACTCCGGTCGAGGTGTACGGCGCAACTCCGTGTTCCCAGGCGTCCCGGACCGAGACCCCGGACATGAAGATGTTGCCCGGTACCTGCAGCACCTCGTCGGGTGTGGTGAGCCCGTATTCGATAGCAGCTGCAGCAGTGATGATCTTGTTGACCGAACCGGGCTCGAACGGCGTCGTGACAGGCAGATTGCCCATCTCCTTGGTCCGTTCGTTGTTTCCGACGCCGATTCCGGGGTTGAAGGTGTTGTCGTTCGACATGGCCAGCACTTCGCCGGTGTGCGAATCCTGGACGTAGGCAGACGCATTCTTGGCTCCGGACAGATCCTTCGCCAGCTGTACCTGCTGCTGTACGTAGTACTGCAGGTCCGCGTCGATCGTCAGTTCCACGTTCGAGCCGTTGACCGCGGGCTGCTTGTCGCGCCAGCTACCGGGAATGACTGCCCCGTCGGAGCCGCGATCGTAGGTCTGCGATCCGTCGGTTCCGGCGAGCGTGGCGTCGAGCGAATCCTCGAGACCGAGCAGGCCGTGACCGTCCCAACCGGTCGCCCCGACGATGTTCGCGGCGAGCGAGCCTCCCGGGTACTCGCGGATGTCCTGACGTTCGAGCCCGACCTGCTTGAATTCCTTGCTGATGTTCGACGCCACGGTGGCGTCCACACCCCGAGCCAGGTAGGTGAATTCGTCGTTGCTCTTCAGCTTCGCGAGCAGATCCTTCTTGCTGACGACATCACCGAGATCGCTGTGGATCCGCTCGGCGATGTCGTCGAGGTACTTGTCGGTTTCCGGCTTCGTCGGATCCTTGGCGCGTGCCTCGTCGAGTTCTCTACGAACCCGGACCGGCTGGAACGTCAGTGCTTTCGCTTCCATGGTGAAAGCGATCGGGTTTCCGTTGCGATCGAGGATCGAGCCGCGCATCGCCGGATCGACGAGGGTGGTGGTGCGTTGCGAGGCGGACTCCGCCGACAGTGTCGGCGCATCGAATCCCTGGATCCACAACAACTGTGCCGCGACGACCGCCAAAGCCACGTACATCAGGATGCGGCCCGTACCGTGCCGAAAACGAAATGTGGACGAGTCCAAACGCTTTCGTCCCGGCCGCGCGCGATCTGCGGGCCGGGGACGTGACGCAGGCGACGGCCTGGTCACTGCTCGTCACCGGAGGATTCGCCGGGGGCGGGAGCCGAGGGGGTGCTCATGGGAACCAATTGTTCAGCAAGCGCAGCAGTTCCGGCACCATTGGGCGCACTCGGCGTGGCGGCACGAGTGTCACCTGTGCCGGTCGGCCCGTTGGGCTGCGACGCACTCCTCGGAGTCTGCGACTGCGCCGACTGTTGTGCGGGATTCTGTGTTGCCGCACTCGGAACCGAGCCCTCCCCCGAGCCGGTAGCAGGAGGCGGATCGAGGGGTGCAACGGGCGCACCGTCGGCGGGAGCGGGCGTGCCGACGACCTGCACACCGCCCTCGGGGGCTACGACGAGGCGGGCGGGGTTCTTGGCGGGGACCATCCCGATCGCCGCAGCTTTGCGCGCCAGCTCGGGAGCCGATTCCGCGAGTTCGACGTCGCGCTGCAAGGAAGCGCGCTGTTGCGCGAGCTCGGCGTTGACGGCCTTGGCGGCACTGAGGTCGTAGGAGTCCCCCGCCGATCGCGTCGTCAACAACAACGTCAAACCGAGTCCGAGGGCGAGCAGACCGATGACCAAGGCAACGAACGGGATTCGCGCCGCAATGGCACTGCCGTTGAGCGTCGGTCGAAGTGCGGCTGCAGAACCGCGAGCAGAATTCGGCGTGTGAATCGAGGCGCGCTGCTGCCTGCGCTCGTAGGCACGTAATGCAGCTCCGGACCGACCACCGCGGCCGGCCCGCTCGGGCCGAGTAGCCGGAACCCGATTGCGTTGTGTTCCAACAGTTGTGCCTGGAACCGTCATTCCGCTCTCCTTGCAATCCGTTCGGCAGCGCGCAACCTCACCGGGGCCGAGCGCGGGTTGACTTCTATTTCCGCGTCTGAGGCGCGTTCAGCACCTCTGGTCAGTAGCCGAAATTCTGGACCCATCCCGGGAAGTTCGACCGGCAATCCCTCGGGACTTCGAGACTTGATCCGAGGGGCCAACTCCTGCTTGACAACTCGATCTTCGAGCGACTGATACGACATGAAGACGACGCGGCCGCCCACAGCCAAGGCGTCGAGTCCTGCCGGCACTGCAGCTTTGAGCGAATCGAGCTCCCCGTTGACCTCGATACGCAGCGCCTGGAAAGTACGCTTTGCCGGATGCCCACCGGTGCGGCGCGTCGCGGCCGGAATTGCGGCATAGAGCAATTCGACCAACGGGCCGCTCGTGGTGAACGGTGTGTGCTCGCGTCGCCGCAGAACGGCGGACGCGATCTTGCCCGCGAACCGCTCTTCTCCGTAGGTGCTGAGCACGCGAGCGATATCTCCGTGCGAGTACGTATTGAGCACGTCGGCTGCCGTGATGCCCTGCGTCGGATTCATCCGCATGTCCAGCGGTGCATCGACGGAATATGCGAAGCCGCGGTCCGACTCGTCCAATTGCATCGACGAGACTCCGAGATCGAACAGGATGGCGTGAACCGAGTCCGTCGCGGGAAGGCCGGCCTCGTCGAGTGCGGCGGCGATGCCCTCGTATGTGGTGTGCACCAGGGTCGTTCGATCGGAAAACGGAGCCAGTCTGGCACCCGCCTTGTCGAGTGCGTCGGGATCACGATCGAGTCCGATGAGGTGCAGAGCGGGGTACTTCCGCAGAAAGTGTTCGGCGTGTCCGCCGAGTCCGAGCGTGGCGTCGATCATGACCCGAGTCGTGTCGGTGTCGTCCGCCGATTCCACTGCGGGCCCGAGAAGTTCGTCGGCACGCTCGAGTCGAACGGGGACGTGGATCGGGCCGCCGGAGCGACGGTGAGTGCGGTCGGCGGACGCGTCGTTCTCGTCCGGCCCGGCTCCCTCCGTCATGGTCCCTCCCGGTTGCGTATACGTACTTCTCGCCCGGGTCCGGGCCCTGCGGGTCGTCCATTGCGGCCGGTGCGAATGCTTCGAGGTCCCTGTCCGATAGGGAACCTGGCGTTGGGGAAGAACGTCAGGGTCCTGATCTGCGAAACCTGGCGTTGGGGAAGAACGTCAGGGTTCTGATCGGGCAGAGGCCTCGCTGCACTCGCAGCCGGCCTCGGTGGTCTACAAGATCCCTCCGAGGGATTCGTCGAACGCGTCGGAGAAATCCTGCTCGTTCTCGGCGGAGTAGCGGGCCCAGGCTTCGTCGTTCCAGATCTCGATGAAGTCCATCGATCCGATCACCACGCAATTGCGTTCGAGTCCCGCATACCGACGGTGCTCGGGACTGATGGTGATACGGCCCTGTCCGTCCGGCCGCTGTTCGTCGGTTCCCGAAAAGAACTGGCGCACATAGGCACGGGCTTTGGGGTTGGCACGAGAAGCCGCCGTCAACTTTCGAGAACGCTCTGCGAAGTCTGCCGCGGTGTAGACAGCAAGGCTGAAATCCTGCCCCTTGCTCACCATGACACCTCCCGCAAGCGCGTCCCGAAATTTGGCCGGCAACGTGAGTCGACCCTTGTCGTCGAGCTTCGGCGTGTAGGTACCGAGAAACACTCGCCACCTCCAGCCTCGACTCTCCGCTGCGGACCACTTTACCCCACTCTCCCCCACCTCGAACCATTCGCAGCCCGAAAACTTTCTGGACAACCACATATCCGCAGCTCAGACGCAAGAAGATTGCCTGTTCACGTCACCGCGTTCGACGTCGGCCCTAATCCGGCTGGCACAATCCCCCGAAGCGCGCGCCGTCTCGAGCAGGCATTTTGTGCAACAACCCGGCGGACAAGCGCGGCTGGACCCTCGAAGTGGGGACTAGGTGGGGTGAAGTGGGGACAAAGGCTGACTGTGGGGGGAAGTGGGGAGTTCACCCCGGAACCACCGCACCGGAACCACCGCACAGGAACGATCGCACCGCGCCGTCGCTGGGGCGCGCTCGACCGAGCACGCCGCGCGACAGGGGCTACGGAAGGCTCGCCGCACCGAAGAGCCGTGAACGACAGCAGCACCTCACCCGAGGGTGAGGTGCTGCTGTCGAATCGGTGAAGTTGTGGTGGGTGACCGTCAGGCCCAGGGCGATCCGGACGGCGGAGTCATATCACTCCTGATCGAACCGCTTACGAAAGCGGTCCTCCATTCGAGAGGTGAAGCTGCCGCCCTTGCGGCCACCACTCGATTTCGGCTGAGCACTACGACCTTGCGTGCCGGCTTGGTCGCTTGCGCTACCTTCGTCGCCGGTCGCGGCAGCTCCCTTCTTGGAGCCGCCGAACAAGAACAGTGCCCCGGCACCGAACATGAAGAGAAAGCCGATGAGGCTGACGACGAGAAAACCCAGACTGTTCGTCGACAGTGCTACACCGGCGACGAGCAACACGAGTCCCACGACGAACAACGCGGCAGCCTGAAAACGCCTCTTGCTCGACGCCGCGCGAACGCGACCGCCCCTCACATGGGACGCGAATTTGGGATCCTCGGCGTAGAGAGCGCTCTCGATTTGATCGAGCATGCGCTGCTCGTGCTCGGAGAGTGGCACGGTACCTCCCCCTGCACAGATAATGAGAGTCGTTTCGGTTCAGAAGCGACGGGAAGCTGACCTTGGCGGCTACCTACTGACGATGATACGAGCTGAATCGGCCGCTTACCACCTACTCGCACTATGTGTTCCTGAGAAACGACCAAGTTTTCGAGACGGACGTCTCGGAAACACTTGTCGAACACCGTGTGACGTGGCTGTTCACGTCCGTCCGGACTCGAGGAACCGACTCGGCGGGCTATGCGGACAGCGGTGCCGCCATCGGATCGACGGGCTGGAACCTCGACTGACCGCCCAACCGGTCCTCGACCGCGTTCAGAAAACGACTGACGTGTCGATAGAAGTCATCTGCGTCGACGTCTCCGACAGCGGACGAGGCACCCGCCTCGACTGCCGCGCGGGTTGCGGAGAAGGACGAGAAGTACTCGGACCAGATCGCCAGATCCGGCGCAGCCTTCGCCATCAGAACCCAGGCGTTGCGCGAACGTGGCCGCGAGCCGATCGAATCGGGCAGCGATGCCAGGACTGCGGCAGCACCCTTGAGTGCGGCGATGTAGCTTCCGAGGAAGCGGTCCCCCGCATCGCGCTCACCGATGGATTCGGACAGCAACGCATCGGCTCGACCGAGCAGGACCTGCGCCTGACGCGACACCGGCGACCGCACGCCGACATCGAATGTCTTCGTCATCGTCATACTCGAACACCTCCAGTTCGAATCTCCGGGCGCGCTACCGACACGCCTGGAACCGTGATGAAGCCTTACAGTCGAACTCCGGAAGAATCCGCCTCGCTCGTCGAGGTGATCCACCGGCGCGCTCGGCCCCGATCATCGAACACCCGTTCGACACATTCAATATAGCTGTGCCCACCGACAAGTTGCCGAAGAAAGGGTGAGAACCGTCGTCACCGATGCGCAGACAACCCCCTACGTGGTCGATCTGACGCCCCAGGAATTCCGTCGGCGCTTGTTCGAAGCTCTGGCGATCTACGTCGAGGCCATGGGATATCCCCGCGGAACCGAGCACAGCCGCGCACCGATGTGGACGGAGCATCTGCACCGGCCGGGCTGGCGAGCGGTGGGAGCCATGGTGCCCAATCCCGACAAGACGCAGCCGGACACGCTGGTCGCCGTTGCGTACGGGTATCACGGCGCGCACCATCAGTGGTGGCATCAGCAGGTCCGCGACGGATTGCGCCGCGCCGGACACTCGACACAGCACGTCGACGCCACCCTCGGCGACTACTTCGAACTGACCGAATTGCACGTACTACCGAGCGCGCAAGGACACGGACTCGGCGGGCGTCTCTGCCGCAGGTTGCTCGACGGTGTTCGAGCGCACTCTGTGATGTTGTCCACACCCGAGGTCGCGCTGGAGGACAACCGCGCCTGGCGGTTGTATCGACGGCTCGGCTTCGAGGACGTACTGCGGCACTTCACGTTCGCCGGCGACCGGCGCCCCTTCGCGGTGCTGGGCCGCCGGTTGCCGCTCGACGGGCCCGTAGCCTGAAGGTGTGATCGATGCTGTGGTGGTGGGCTCCGGCCACAATGCCCTGACTTCTGCCTGCTACCTGACCGATGCCGGAATGTCGGTGGAGATCGTCGAACGCGACACCGTCGCGGGCGGTGCGGTGTCGACGGTGGAGCGCTTCCCCGGCCATCGAGTCGACCGCGGCTCCTCCGCGCACATCATGATCAGGCACACCGGGATCGTCGAAGAGCTCGGACTCGAGGAGTTCGGGCTGCGCTACATCGACTGCGATCCGTGGGCATTCGCCCCGGGCGACGTCGACACCGCCGAACGCGCCATCGTCTTCCATCGCAGCCTCGATCGAACGTGCGAGTCCATCGCTGCCGCCTGCGGGCCCGCAGACGCGCGCGCCTACCGTTCCTTCGTCTCGGTGTGGGGCCCGCGCAGCGAACGCACCATGCGCGCATTCGGTGGGCCGCCCACCGGGTCCAAACTGCTCCGATCCTTCTGGGGACTCGGTGCGCCCGACGGCGGCAGCTCGCTCTCGCGCGAGTTTCTTGCCACCGGCGATTCCCTGCTGGACGAAATGTTCACGAGTGAGCGACTCAAGGCTGCGCTGGCATGGTTCGGAGCGCAGTCCGGCCCGCCGATGTCCGAGCCCGGCACCGCCCCGATGGTCGGCTTCGCGGCTCTGATGCACACGCTCCCACCGGGCCGCGCCGTCGGCGGTAGCGGCGCACTGACCGAGGCGATGATCGCCCGGCTGCACCGGGACGGGGCAGCGCTGACGCTCGGCGATGCCGTCGTATCGCTGACGCGTCGCGCGCACGGCTGGACGACGAGGACCGCGTCGGGACGGGAGATCGACAGCACGATCGTCGTGGCCGGATGTCACATCCTGACCACGCTCGACCTGCTGGCGGAGGGCGGACACGACGCGGCGCAGCTGGCCCGATGGCGCTCCACCATTCGGGTGGGTCCGGGGATCGGTACCGCGGTTCGGTTGGCCACCGACGCGCTGCCGCAGTACCCGAGCGCCGACTGCATCGAGGACGGTACCCACGGTCTCGCGCTGCTCGTCCGCGACCGCGCGCAATTGCGGTTGGCTCACGGGCACGCCCTCGCCGGGGAGCTGCCGCCGACACCCGCTGTTCTCGGCATGTCGTTCAGCGCCCTCGATCCGACGATCGCGCCGCCGGGTCAGCATCAGATCTCCCTGTGGTCGCAGTGGCATCCGCACACTCTCGCCGATGGCCGCCGGTGGCGCTCGAACGTGCCGGGGCAGCGTTCTTTGGCCGAGGTCGAGGGTGATCGAATCGTCGCCGAGCTCGATCGCTACGCCCCGGGATTCGCCGCGTCTGTCCTCGATCGGTACGTACAGTCGCCGCCGGACATCGAGCAGGAACTCGGACTGATCGGAGGCAACATCATGCACCTGGACATGTCACTGGACCAGATGATGATGTGGCGTCCTCATCCCCAACTGGCCGGCCACCGCGTTCCCGGAGCAGACGGTCTCTATCTCACCGGCGCGTCGACTCACCCGGGAGGCGGCGTCACAGCGGCCAGCGGCCGTTCGGCGGCGAGAATCGCACTCGCGGACGCACGCGCGGGGCGTCGTCGCGCATTCTTCAGCAGGAGACGAGCATGAAGATTGCCCCGACGGTCTTCGCGATCGGTGCCGTCGCAGCCCAGATCTGCTATCCGCTCGTATCGGGTTCGACTCGGGACGCGGTGACCATCGCGGTGGTTGCGCTACTTGCGCTGGCGTCGATCGCGCACGCCGTGCTGTACCGCGGAAAGCTGTGGGCGGCGGCTCTCGTGATCCTGACTGCAGGAACGGGATTCGTGTCCGAGCTCGTCGGCACGGCCACCGGGTTTCCCTTCGGCGAGTACTTCTACGCGCAGAATCGACTCGGCCCCAGCCTGTTCGAGGTCCCCGTGGTGGTTCCACTCGCCTGGACGGCGGGGTTCTATCCGATCTGGTGCGCGGTCACGTTCATCGTCGGCCATCTCGGCGCGACACGGCTCCGAGCTTCTGCATTCCGAATCGCCGCGGTCGCCGCCGGGATGGTGGGCTGGGACCTGTATCTCGATCCTCAGATGGTCACCGACGGTCAGTGGACCTGGACGTCCGGTGCCGTCGGACTGCCGGGTGTGTCGTCGATCCCGTTGACCAACTACGCGGGTTGGCTGTTGGTGGCCACATTGATGGCTGCAGTGATGGAAGCGGTGAACCGCGTGGTGGCCCCGCGCGCGTCCGACGACGTCGTTCCCATCGGGCTGTTCCTGTGGACGTGGCTGGGTTCGGCGCTCGCGCACGCGGTGTTCCTCGACGGCCCCGAACTACGATTCTCGGCGGTCTACGGATTTCTCGTCATGGGTAGTGTCGGAATCCCGCTGCTGTGGATCGCACGTCGACGTGGATCTCTGCGTAACCGACACGCGCCGATGACAACCCCTGCCGACTGACACCGGCGCGATGCCCTGGCACGATGTCGCTGTGCAGTCGACATCACGAACATCCACTCGAACCCGCCGACGCCGAGTTCTCTCGGTTCTCGCCCTGACGTTGCTGGTCGCGCCGATGCTGGCCGGCTGCTTGCGGGTCCAGGTCACGATGGGTGTGTCGGCCAACGACCGGGTGGCGGGTCAGATCGTCGCGGCGACGGTCCCCACCTCGGACACCGATACCGGTCCCGAACTCGTGGTGCCCTCCTCGATCGAGGACAAGGTTCGCGTCGAGCCCTACAACCAGGACGGGTATGTCGGGTCGCAGGCCATCTTCGACGACCTCTCGTTCGGCGATGTCCAGACACTCGGCTCGATCTTCCAGAACGCAGCCGGATCGTTTCAGCTGACCCTGCAGCGTTCGGGCGACACCGTGACGCTCGCCGGTAACGCCGACCTGTCGTCGGTACCGGTCCAGGGGTCCGATGTGCAGTTCACGATTGCGTTCCCGGCCCGTATCGGGACCACCAACGGAACCCGCGAGAGCGACAACTCGGTCTCGTGGAAGCTGCCGGCGGGCGAAGTCACCTCGGTGCGTGCCGAGGTCAACTACCCGGACCCCAACACTCGTAGCTTCGCCGGCTGGGCGGGCATCGTGGGCGGCGTGACAGTCGGGGTGGCCGCCATCGTCGGTGCCATGGCCTGGGTGTCGCGGAACCCGCCGTTGGGCAACCGTCGTAAGCGCGCCGCCGAGACGGGCGATGCGAACGACCGAACGTCGGTGTGATCACCCCACTTCTCGTCCCACACGCCAGATCTCGCCGTATGACAGTCCTGACCCGGGCGACCAGAGCGACGGCCGTTCTCGCCTCCACCTCCGCTGCCGTGGCGGTGTTCAATGCGCTGTTCGTGCCGGGTTTGCGTAGACCGAGCCGCGACGTCACCGAACGGGTCTCGGTGTGCATTCCCGCGCGCGACGAAGTCGATACGCTGCCTGCGTTGATCGGCGATCTCACGCGTCAGCGATTCTGCACCGACCTGCAGGTCGTCGTCCTCGACGACGATTCGACCGACGGAACGGCAGCTGCTGCCGTCGCCGCGGCGAACGACGACCCGCGGTTCCGCGTCCTGACCTCCCACGCCTCGCCGCCGCCCGGGTGGACGGGTAAAGCCGCCGCGTGCGCAGAACTGGCCGACTCGGTCGGCGTGGACACGTCGATCGTCATGTTCGTCGACGCGGATGTACGGCTCGAACCCGACGCCGTCGCCGCCGCTGCGAGGAGGCTCCGCCGCCGCGGAGACGCTCTGCTGTGCCCCTGGCCCGAGCAGGTGGCGGGTGGTCTCGCCGAACGACTCGTCCAACCACTGCTCGCGTGGTCGTGGATGTCGACGCTGCCCGTGCCCGTGGGCAATGCGACGCTGCTGCCGTCGATGGCCGTCGCCTGTGGGCAGTTCATGGCGTTCGATGCCGCCGCGTATCGCGTCGTCGGTGGCCACAGCTGCGTCGCGTCGAGTGCCACCGAGGATCTGGACATCGCGCGTGTCCTGCGTCGACGCGGGTTCTCGACATCGGTTGCCTCCGGTGCCGGGTTCGTGCGGTGCCGGATGTACCGCTCGGCCGCAGATGTCCGGGCGGGTTACAGCCGGTGGCTGTGGAACGAGTTCGGTGGGCCCGTCGGTTCGGCCACGGCTGCCCTTGCGCTGGGTACGGTCTACCTGTTGCCGCCGGTCGCGGCGGTCTTCGGTTCCGGTTCGACGCGGCGACTGGGTCTCGTCGGTTACCTCGCCGGGACCGTATCGCGCGTGGCATCTCGTCGGCGCGAGTCGGGACCCCGATTCGGCGCTCGCGACGTCGTCGACGCCGCGGTGCACCCGCTGTCGATTCTCGCCTTCGTCGGGCTCGTCGCGGAATCCCACGTGCGTCGACGCCACGGCGCGCTGAGCTGGAAGTCGCGTCCGATGCCGACGTCGTAACGCCGATCACAGGTCAGACGCGCGCGGCTGCCAGCCCCAGGTTGCTCAGAACCTCACGTGTCGCGCGCGCGAAATTCAACGTGATGAAGTGCAGCCCGGGCGCACCTTCCGCGATGAGCCGCTCGCCGATGTTCGTGGCGAGCTCGATACCCACCTCTCGAACCGCGGCTTTGTCTTCCTCGGCTCCGGATCCTGCTGCGCGAGTGAACTTCTCGTCCAGATGCGACGGCAATGTCGTGCCCGAGAGCTCGAGCATCCGGCGCACCGAACGCAGCGAGGTGATGGGCATGATCTCGGGGATGATCGGCTTGGCACCCTGTTCGGGGTCGTATGCGCTGACGCGATCACGCAGCCGCAGGTAGTCGTCCACGTCGAAGAACATCTGCGTGATCGAATACTCCGCTCCCGCACGAAGCTTCCCGACGAGGCACCTGGTGTCCTGCTCGAGATCGTCGGCGCGGTGATGGCCTTCCGGGAACGACGCCACTCCGACGTGAAAGTCGCCCAGTTCGCGGACCATACGAACCAGTTCTTCCGCGTACTCGACTCCCTCGGGATGCTTCTCCCACTCGCCGAGTGGATCTCCCGGCGGGTCACCGCGAAGAACGAGGATGTTGGTGATGCCGCGGTCGGCGTACGACCCGACCATCGAGCGCAACTCGGCGACACTGTGCGACACGGCAGTGAGATGCGCCACTGGAAGCAGGGTGGTCTCCTCCGCGATCTGACCGGTGACTCGCACCGTTCGATCGCGGGTGGACCCACCTGCGCCATACGTCATCGACACGAACGCGGGCTGGAGTTGTTCGAACTCCCGCACTGCTCGCCACAACCTGGCCTCGGCGGCCTCGTCGCGCGGGGGCGAGAACTCCACCGAGAACGGGATCCTCGCGTCGGGTTCGGTCCGCAATCGGTCGACGATCGACGGCGTCCTCGTCACGAATCCTCGGCTCGACCGCCCCCTGACGGAATCTTCGCTCACCCGAAGATCATAGGTTGCGCTGCGCCGCCGGCCCGTCGGGCATCCCCCGACGGCGTAGTTGGCTGCTCGTCGGTGCCGGGTTCGGGTGCCTATTACTGTGGGACCGTAACGCCTCTTTCCCACGAAGACCTTGGAGGATCGTCCTGTCCGGAGACCTGTCCGCGCCCACCAACTCTGCGTCTGTGAATGCAACGTCGCTGCGGGATTCCGTCGATGCGAAGCTCGCGGAGTTCTTCGCCTCACGTCGTGCGGTCGTCGACAGCGTCGGCGGTGGCTACCCGGCCGCAGTGGCCGACCTCGAGGCGTTCGTATTACGCGGCGGTAAGCGCATGCGCCCAGCATTCGCGTGGACCGCGTGGCTCGGCGCGGGCGGTGAGCCCACCGGAGACCGTGCCGACGCAGTACTGCGTGCGTGCTCGGCCCTCGAGTTGATCCAGGCCTGCGCATTGATCCACGACGACATCATCGACTCGTCCCGCACCCGCCGGGGCTTCCCGACCGTGCATGTCGGCTTCGCTCAGCGACATCGCGATGCGGGGTGGTCGGGCTCGGCGGATCACTTCGGTGTCTCCGCCGCCGTCCTGGTCGGTGACCTGGCGCTGTGCTGGGCCGACGACATGCTGCGCGAGTCGGGTATCGACACGGACGCGGCGCGGCGGGCGCAGCCGGTGTGGTCCGCGATGCGCACCGAGGTGCTCGGCGGTCAACTCCTCGACATCGAAGCCGAAGCCGGCACCGACGAGAGCGTGGCGGCAGCGATGCGCGTCAACCGGTACAAGACCGCCGCCTACACGGTCGAACGCCCGCTGCACCTCGGGGCCGTTCTTGCCGGGGCCGGCGAACCGCTGACTGCGGCGTACCGCAGTTTCGGTGCCGACATCGGCATTGCCTTCCAGCTGCGCGACGACCTGCTCGGCGTGTTCGGCGACCCCGAGATCACCGGCAAACCGTCGGGTGACGACATCACCGAGGGCAAGCGCACGGTGCTCATCGCCGTGGCCTTGCAACAAGCGGACGCGAGCCGTCCCGATCACGCGGCGAGGATTCGAGCCAGTCTCGGTACCGAGCTCAGCGACAGCGAGGTCGCCGACATCCGATCGATACTCACCGAACTGGGCGCCGTCGACGCCGTCGAACGGCAGATCGACGAACTGGGCACCCGGGCCGTTGCCGCGCTGGACGACAGTTCGATCGACCCGATCGCCGCCGAACACCTTCGCGCCATGGCCACCGCCGCCATCCAACGGCAGTACTGAAAGAGAGCGTCATGTCTACGATCCGAACCGTTCCCGGCCGCACCGACTCGGTTGTCGTCGTGGGAGCTGGATTGGCCGGCCTGGCCGCGGGGCTCCACCTGCTGGGTGCAGGCAAGAAGGTCACGATCGTCGAGCGTGACGAATCCGTGGGCGGCCGGGTGGGGGTGTATCCGGTGACCGACTCCGACGGAACGCATCTCTACGACATCGACAACGGTGCGAGTGTGCTCACGATGCCGAACCTGGTGCTCGAGGCCTTGGCTGCTGTGGGTGCAGACTTCGAGTCCACGACGCCGCCGATTCGGCTGACGTCCCTGTCGCCGTCGTACCACACTCGGTACGCCGACGGCACGTCCATCGACGTCTACTCGGACCCGGAGACAATGGCCGCCGAGGTCGAGCGGACCTGCGGTACGACCGAGGCGCAGGGCTACCGCGATCTCCGGCGCTGGCTCGCCGACATCTTCGACGCCGAATTCGACCGCTTCATCGACTCGAACTTCGATTCCCCGCTGGACCTCGTGGGATCCAAGGCCGCGATCACCGATACCGCAACGCTGACGAAGCTGGGCGGCTTCGGTCGCCTCGGGCCACGGGTCGATCGTTTCCTGAAGGACACCCGGCTGCGCCGAGTGTTCACCTTCCAGGCCCTCTACGCCGGCATGGCACCGCAGAAGGCGCTGGCCGTCTACGGTGCGATCGCACACATGGACACCTCCCTCGGGGTGTTCTTTCCCGAGGGAGGCATGGCGGCTATCGGCCGGGCCATGGCCGACGCGTTCGTGACGGCGGGCGGCACGCTGGAACTGGGCACCGACATCGTCGACATCACCGTCGACCGCGGCCGTGCCGATGCCGTCCTCACTGCCGAGGGACGCCGAATCACCTGCGACGCACTGATTCTCACCGCAGACCTGCCCGTCGTCGATCGCCTCCTCGATCGCGCCTCGGTATCGAAGAAGGGCAGGCGCAACGGGTACGGTGTCGTATCGCCGTCCGCCGTCGTCGCCCACGGAACGGTTCCGGTCGAACTCACGGCGTCGTGGCCTGCGCGGGCGCACCACACCATCGACTTCGGCGACGAATGGGCCGAGACCTTTCGCCGGATCACCGCCCGCGCGGGCAAAGGATCTCTGATGGCCGATCCGTCACTGCTGATCACGCGGCCGTCGGTGAGCGATTCGGGCCTCGAGGTCGTGCGCGACGGGGTCCGCAGCGAGCCGGTCTCGATTCTGGCCCCGTGCCCCAACCTCGACAGCGCTCCGCTCGCCTGGGCCGAACTGGCTCAGCCGTACCTTCGTGAGATTCTGGCGACGCTGGAGGGTCGCGGGTACACCGGACTCGCCGACGCCTTCGTGCTCGATCACATCGACACACCGCAGACGTGGGCGGACAAAGGCATGTTGTCGGGCTCGCCGTTCTCGTCCGCGCACGTCTTCCGGCAGACCGGGCCGTTCCGGAGAAAGAACATGGTCGCCGGCCTCGACAACGTGGTTCTCGCCGGCTCCGGAACCACCCCGGGCGTGGGCGTGCCGACCGTCCTGGTGTCGGGCAAGCTGGCCGGAGAGCGAGTGACAGGGCCGCGAGGGCGGTAGGTTCGTCCGATCGACTGCGTCGACCAACTAAGCTGAGCGCGATCGTTTGCCGGTCGCGATCTTTGCTGCGACCATGATCCTTCGGCCGACAGCGAGAACGCGTCGGCACGGAGCCACATCTCGACACACACGACTCGCAGCAGAGGAGGAGCAGGCGGCAATGTCTTCGGTTTCGTCGCACTCCACCTCCGAAGGGCGCTCGTCGGACGGATCTGCACCGGTGCCTGTGCGGCATCCGTCGAGACTGACGACCACCGGTAACTTCCTGCGAAGCCCCGAGGGCAAAGCAGCGATCCTCGGGGTTCTGGGTGCGGTCTGCATCATGTTCGGTGGATTCGGCGCGGGCAGCGTGCGCCGTCGAGACCCGTTGCTCGAAGAGATGCATCTGTCGTGGCTGCGATTCGGTCACGGCTTCGTGTTGTCGACCGTCATTGTCTGGGCCGGTGTGCTGTTGATGATCACCGCCTGGGTTCGGCTCGGCCGCGCCACACTGCACGGCCGCACCACGGTGGGTGAGCTCCGATGGATCGTGCCCGCATGGACGGCACCGCTGCTGCTGTCGGTACCGATGTTCAGTCGCGACGCCTATTCCTACCTCGCTCAAGGCGCCCTGCTGCGAGACGGTTTCGATCCGTATGCCGTTGGGCCCGTGGCCAATCCGGGAACCCTGCTCGACAACGTCAGCAACGTGTGGACCACGACCACTGCGCCGTACGGGCCCTTGTTCCTTCTCCTCGGTCGCGGCATCACCAGCCTGACCGGTGACAATGTGATCGCCGGAACCATGTTGCTTCGGCTGACCATGCTTCCCGGGCTCGCCCTCATGATGTGGGCTGTCCCGCGGCTGGCCACCCACCTGGGCGGGCGCGCCACGACGGCGGTGTGGCTCGCGGTGCTCAATCCCCTGGTGCTGATCCACCTCATCGGCGGAGTGCACAACGAGTTGCTCATGGTCGGACTGATGACCGCGGGCATCGTGCTCGCGCTCGAGCGTCGCCACGTGGCCGGCATCGCACTGGTGGCGATCGCTGTGGCCATCAAGGCAACTGCCGGTTTGGCTCTGCCGTTCCTGGTGTGGATCTGGATGCTGCACCTACGAGACAAGGCGCGCGAGGAAGGCCGCACACCGCCGGCACCGATCCTGGCGTTCACGAAGACCGCGGGCATCGGAGCGGCCGTCTTCGTCGCGGTGTTCGCCGTCGCGTCCGTGATCGCCGGAGTCGGCATCGGCTGGCTCACGGCGTTGTCCGGATCGGCGAAGATCATCAACTGGCTGTCACTGCCCACGATCCTCGCGCATCTGGTGACCGTCAGCACCTCGTGGTTCCTCGATCTGCGCCTCGGACCGGTTCTCGACGTAACCCGGCTGCTGTGTGCGATCGCCTTGGTGGTCATCCTGGCCGGGGCGTGGTGGTTGGGCCGCCGATCCGAGCGAGACGCGGTCCAGGGCATCTTGATTGCTCTCGTCGCCACTGTCGTTCTCTCCCCCGCCGCGCTGCCCTGGTACTACTCGTGGCCGTTGGCGATCGCGGCCGGATTTGCGTTGTCCCGCCGAACGCTGATGGTTCTCACCGGACTGTCGACCTGGCTGATGCTGGTTTTCCAACCCGACGGATCCATCGGCCTCTACACGTTCGTGCACGTGGCTCTCGCAGTTTTCGCCGCAGTCGTTGCCGCGCTGGCGCTGACCCGGGTCGACCCGCTGCGTTTGCGTTCTGCCCGTTCCCGGGAACACCGTGCCGTACCGAACGCCCCCAAAACCGCGCCCGTCTCCACCGAAGACGACGCCACACCGTGAGGTCCCGCGCCATGAGTGCCCGCGTATCGAGAGAACTGACCGACATCGATCCTGCTCTGCACGAGGCGTATCGCATCTGCCGCGAACTGAACGCCCAGCACGGCAAGACCTATTTTCTGGCAACCAGGCTGTTGCCCGTCGACAAGCGCGCAGCCGTGCACGCTCTGTACGGTTTCGCTCGCATGGTCGACGACATCGTCGACCTCGAGGGCACCGACATCGCGGTCGGTTCGGACGAACTGAACGCCCGCAGAATCGTCGAACTCGACGTCATCGAATCCCGGGTGCGCGACGCCTTGGCCGGAAAACCTCTGTCCGACAGCACATCCGATCAGGTGTTGAGCGCACTGTGCGACACGGTCGCTCGGTACGACATTCCCCACGACTACTTTTTCGCGTTCATGCATTCGATGCGGATGGACATCCCGGGCAGCGCGATGTTCGTCTCGCGGTACCGAACGATGGAGCAGTTGAACGAGTACATGTACGGATCGGCCGCAGTCATCGGACTGCAGATGTTGCCGATCCTCGGAACGGTGGTTCCCCGAGCCGAGGCGGAGCCGTCGGCTGCTGCGTTGGGTGAGGCGTTCCAGCTGACCAACTTCGTTCGCGACATGGGTGAGGATCTCGACCGCGACCGCATCTATCTTCCGACCGACGAACTGGCGGCCTTCGGCGTCGACGAGGATCTGCTGCGGTGGTGTCGGACCACCGGCTCGGTCGATGCCAGAGTCACCCGCGCCCTCGCCCACTTGATCGCCGTCACCCGCTCGATCTACCGAACGTCGGACGCCGGGATCGACATGTTGGATCCGCGCGTGCGTCCGTCCATGCGAACGGCCTCCATTCTGTATGGCCGCATTCTCGACGAGGTCGAGGCGCAGGGCTACCGGGTGCTCTCCCAGCGCGCGACCGTGCCGCAGTGGACGCGAGCACGCGTTGCGCTACCGCAGTTCGCCGTCACCGGCTGGAAGCGCGCCACGGTCCGCTGACGACGCTGTCCCCGTGGGTTCGGGCTGTCAGAAGGCCATTGCCTGAGCGCGTCTGATCACTTCGCGCATCAGGTCACCGTGCAAGGCCGCTACCGGGGTGCCGGGCAGACTGTCGTCCTCGGCGAACAACCAGCGCAGGATTTCTTCGTCCTCGTAGCCGCCGTCGTGCAGCACCGCGAGCAGGCCGGGCAGACCCTTGACGATTTCGCCCTTGGTCGTGTCGAAGAACAGCTCGGGCACGCCGGGGACGCGGGAACGCTTCAGAGCCAACAGCTGACGATCCCGCACGAGCTGCTCGACGCGTGTCTTGGGGACGTCGAGGATCTTGGCGACATCGGCGAACTGCAGCAGAGAAACCGACGGATCGAGCACGTCGTCGGCGTAGGGAATGGCACTCACGCGGGTAACGTTAACGGGTCCGGCGTCCAGACTTCAAAAGTGACGCGGCCCGCCACGGAGACCGAAGACACGAACCACGATCGTCGGTGAGCACCCACGGCGCCGATACCATCGTCGTCAGGCGTCCGGATTCAGAGCGGACACATCGAGGACGACGAGGGGAGGTTCGGTGATACCGGGTTCGATGCTCGATCGTCGATATCGAATAGACGCACCGATCGCACGGGGCGGAATGTCGACGGTCTACCGCGGACTCGACACCAGACTCGATCGACCTGTCGCGGTGAAGATCATGGATCCGAAGTTCGCCGAGGACCCGCAGTTCGTTCAGCGATTCGAGTTCGAGGCACGCGCGGTGGCCAGGCTGAGCCACCCCGGTCTGGTGGCCGTGTACGACCACGGGCGGGACGGCGATCACGCATTCCTGGTCATGGAGCTCGTCGAGGGCGGAACCTTGCGCGAGCTGCTGCGGGAGCGCGGGCCCATGCCGCCGCACGCCGCAGTCGCCGTGGTCCGCCCCGTGCTCGAGGCGCTCGCCGTCGCGCACCGCGCCGGTCTGGTGCACCGAGACATCAAACCCGAGAACATCCTGATCAGCGACGACGGAGACGTCAAGATCGCCGACTTCGGGCTGGTCCGCGCCGTCGCCGCATCGACCGTCACCTCCAGCAGTGTGATTCTGGGCACTGCCGCGTATCTGTCTCCCGAACAGGTCACCACCGGCTCCGCGTCCGCGAGCAGCGACGTCTACGGCGTCGGAGTCGTACTGTTCGAGCTGCTCACCGGACGCACCCCGTTCACCGGCGACACATCCCTGTCCATCGCCTACCAGCGCATCGACAACGACGTTCCGCTCCCCTCGACCCTCATCGCAGGCGTGCCACCACAGTTCGACGACGTGGTCCAACACGCCACCATCCGCGACCCGGAACACCGATACCGCAACGCAGACGATATGGCCCGCGCGCTGCGCACTGCCGCGTCGGCGCTGGCACTTCCCGCGTACCGAGTGCCCGCCCCCCAACGTTCGGCACAACACCTGAGCTCGGCGGCGGCGGGTGCGCCGACGACAGTGGCCGGTGATCGACAGCCGCCCACCCGCACCCAGGTGGTGCAGAGCGCTCCCCCGGTACCGCCGCCCGACGGCGTGCACCACACCCGAGTGGTCACGTCACCGACATCCCGCGAAATCGAGTACGAACCGCAACCGGACGACTCGCAGCCTGCGGCACCCCTGGGCCGGCGACACTACGAATTTCCCGACTTCGCCGCCGATCGCCAACGGTCCCGGCGGGCCATCGTCGTCTGGTTGGTGGTCGTTGCACTGTTGGCCGTGTTGGTCGGTTTCGGCGGCTGGTGGATGGGCTCGGGCCGATACACCGCAGTTCCGATGGTCGACGGTCTCGACACCACCGGTGCCACGAGCGCGATCGAAGCGTCGGGCTTGGAAGCAACGGTTCAGGGAACGTACTCCGACACCGTCTCGACCGATCTGCTCATCGGCACCGACCCCGTCGGTGGTTCCCGAATCGCCAAGGGCGACACCGTGTTCCTGCTCGTCTCTCTGGGCAGCCCCACCGTCCCCTCCATCGACTCCAACGCCTCCGTCGAGGACATGCAGCAGCAGTTGCGCGAGAGAACCTTCACCCCGGTCGACGGCGGCGAGGCATTCAGCACCACTGCACCGATCGGCGGCGTCGCCGCGCTCGATCCCCCGCCGGGAACGGTGTTGAACACCGGTGCCGCAGTCACCGTGCTGCGCAGCAAGGGTGCACCGCCGGTGCAGGTTCCCGACGTCCGCGGACAGAGCGTCGACCAAGCACGGACGACGCTCGAATCGGTCGGCATCACCGTCGACGAGATCCGCGAGACATTCGACGAGGACACCGACGGTGGTAAAGCCATCGGCACGAATCCGAAGGCCGGCCAGACCGTCAAGTCCGGTACCACCGCCGTCCTCGACGTGTCGACCGCGGTCACCGTGCCGTCGCTCCTAGGCCGTTCGGTGGGATCCGCACGCACGACACTGGACTCTCTGGGGCTGACGATCGATGTTCGTCAGGTGGTCGACACGGACGGCTCGTTGGTCATCTCCCAGAGCCCCGGAGCCGGTTCACGGGTGGAACCGGACTCCGAGGTCATGGTCGTCTCCCTGCCCTGAACCTGCCAGGGCGGTGCCGGCGATCAGCCGCGGAGCATCTCGGCGACGAGGAATGCCAGCTCGATGCTCTGCTGAGTGTTCAGTCTCGGGTCGCAGGCAGTTTCGTAGCGCCCGGCGAGGTCGAGATCGGAGATGTCCTGGGCTCCGCCGAGGCATTCGGTGACGTCGTCACCGGTCAGTTCGACGTGGATTCCGCCCGGATGGGTGCCGAGGCCGTTGTGCACCTCGAAGAAGCCCTGCACCTCGTCGACGATGCGATCGAAATGCCGTGTCTTGTATCCGGTGGACGCCTCGTGGGTGTTGCCGTGCATCGGGTCGCACTGCCAGATCACCTGATGTCCGGTAGCCTGCACCTTTTCGATGATGCCGGGCAGGATGTCGCGAACCTTGCCGTTACCCATGCGCGAGATCAGCGTCAGGCGTCCCGGCTTGTTGGTCGGGTCGAGGCGCTCGACGTATTCGACGGCCATCTCGGGCGTCGTGGTAGGTCCGATCTTGAGCCCGATCGGGTTGGAGATCAGTTCGGCGAGCGCGATGTGTGCGCCGTCGAGTTGGCGAGTGCGGTCGCCGATCCACAGGAAGTGAGCCGACAGGTCGTAGAGCTTGGGGTGATCGTCGGTGTTGTCGAGGCGCAGCATCGCGCGCTCGTAGTCGAGGACGAGTGCTTCGTGGCTCGCGAAGATCTGGGCCGTGTGCAGATTGGGGTCCGAGACGCCGCAGGCATCCATGAACCGTAGGCCGCGGTCGATCTCCCCGGCCAGCGCCTCGTAGCGGGCTCCGGCGGGTGACTGCGCGACGAATTCACGGTTCCAGTCGTGCACCTTGTGCAGGTCGGCCATCCCGGCTCCGGTCAGTGCCCGAACCAGGTTCATGGCCGCACTCGCGTTGGCGTAAGCGCGCACCAGCCGTGACGGATCGTGGCCGCGCACGCTCTCGTCGGCCACCAGCGAGTTGATCATGTCGCCGCGGTAGGACTGCAGGCCGAGCGCATCGATGTTCGACGAGCGAGGCTTGGCGTACTGGCCGGCGATGCGCGCGACCTTGACCACGGGCATGCTCGCGCCGTACGTAAGCACCACTGCCATCTGCAGCAGCGTGCGGATGTTGCCCTTGATGTGCGGTTCGGTGTTGTCGACGAACGTCTCGGCGCAGTCGCCACCTTGGAGCAGGAACGCCTCGCCGCGGGCGACGGCTGCGAGCTTCTCCGACAGCGCCTCGACCTCACCTGCGACGGTGATCGGCGGAACGCTCTCAAGCACCTTGCGCATCTCGCCGGCCTGCTCGGGATCCCACTGCGGCTGCTGCGCAGCCGGCTTGGCCAACGCATCGTCCAATCGAGTGCGCAGCGTCGGAGACAGCGGCGGCAGGTCGGGCAAGCGATCGATGGGTACGTCGACAGTCCAGTTCACCGGTACAGGATATTCGTACCGCCGTCGCCGCAGGACAACGGGTGTTCAACCGCGGTACGAGTACTCCTCGATCGCCTGGAACTTGGCCAGATTGTGGCGCGCGTCCGTCAGAGCATCATGGGCGTCGCCGGGCACCGCGGGAAGCTCGGGACTGCCGCGATCCTCCCAGTGCTGGCGGAGCTCACGGGTGAATCGAGGCAGGGAACGCGGCAGCTCGGTCATCGATCCCCACAGCTGGCAGAGCGCCACATGGTCGTACGCCGCCACCCATGCCCACAATTCGACCTCGGCACCGTAGTGCGGAACGAGGAATTCGAGCAGTTCGTCGCGAATTCGGGATCGGCTCATCCACAACGGCGACGAGTACGGTGGCAGCTTGGGCAAGACGTTGCGCCGGACCCACCGGCCCGCCCGCTCGGGGTCGAACTCGGAGGACACCGCATAGAACTCGCGACCGTCCTCCGACACCACACCGATCGAGACCAACTCGATTGTGCGACCATCCTCGATGAACTCTGTGTCGTAGAAGTAGCGCACGCGGCTCACCCTAGCGCGTGCCCCGGCACGTCCCCCACACACCGCAGAACCGAGCCGAACAAGCCCTGAAAGGGAACGTTGTGACTTCGTCCGACACCAACCGTCCGGTCGCCGAAGCGTCGGAGCCTGCCGGCCCGACGCGACGCCGGTGGCCACGCTGGGCGGTGGCGTCGAGCAGGGTCGTCGTTGTCGTCGCTGCCGCGGTCGGTGTGCTCTTTCATCTCAACGGGTTTCCCGGGCTGCGGACGTTGGGTGAGCATTACCGACTCGATCTCGATGTCTATCGGCTCGGCGGCGAGGTGTTCGCTCGAGGCGGGGATCTGTACGGCCAGCTTCCTCCCATCGCGACCGGTACCACGTTGCCGTTCACGTATCCCCCGATTGCCGCCGCTCTGTTCAGCCCGCTGTCCGAGGTCTCGCTCTACGCCGCGTCGATGACGGTGACGTCGTTGTCCATGCTCGCGTTGCTGGCGACCGTCGTGCTCACTCTGATCTCGTTGGGAGTTCGCCCTCGCACGCTCGTGTGGTGGAGTGCAGGCGCGGTGTTCGCGGTGTCCGTCCTCGTACTGGAGCCGGTCACGTCCACGTTGAACTACGGGCAGATCAACATCGTTCTGATGATGTTCGTCGCTCTCGACTGCTTGCCGAAGAAGACCCCGTGGCCTCGGGGTGTGCTGATCGGTCTGGTCGCCGCCGTCAAACTCACTCCCGCCGTTTTCGTCTTGTTCTTCCTGCTGCGCAAGGACTTTCGTGCTGCGGTGGTATCGGCACTGAGCTTCGCGGTGTTCACCGCGATCGGGTTTGCGCTCACGTGGTCGGACTCGGTGAAGTACTGGACCGAGACGATCATCGATTCCGATCGGATCGGCGGCCCGGCGTACCCGGCGAATCAGTCCATCACCGGTGTACTGGCCCGCCTGGGAATGGACGAGCTCCCCCGTTCGATTCTGTGGATCGCGCTGTCGGTAGGGGTACTGCTCGTTGCGGGAATCGCGATGCGAAAAGCGTTCGCAGCCGGTGAGGTCGCCCTGGCGCTGACCGTGAACGCGATGTTCGGCCTGTTGGTCTCGCCGGTCTCCTGGTCACACCACTGGGTGTGGGCAATACCGTTCGCGATGGTGCTGGCCACCATCGGTTACCGCCGCCGAAGCCCACTGCTACTCGCTCTGGTTGCAGTCGGACTGGCAATCATGGTGTACGCACCGCACTGGAAGCTCGGTGAAGGTAGATGGAGCGGACTCGACTGGCCGCTGGTCGATCAGTTCGCCGCATCCGCGTACGTGTGGTGGGCACTGGCCGCTGTCGTCACCGTCGCGGCCGTGGGACTCTCGCCTCGGGTCACCCCGAAGGAAAGCAACACCGCGGTTCACTGACCGCCGTCGTCAACTGGCCTTCGAGTCGGGGATACGGCCCGCGGAGGGAGCCGAATCTTCGGGTGTCGCAACCTTTTTCAGTGAGGCCGCGTACACGTCGACGTATTCCTGATCCGAGAGCAGCATCAAGTCGTACATCACCTCGTCGGTGACGGCGCGCTCGACGAATCGGTTGCCTGCCATCCCCTCGAACCTGGAGAAGTCGATGGGCTTGCCGACGCGAATGGTGACCTTCGCCGGACGCCACACGCGCGAACCGATCGGGTTCATCTTCTCGGTACCGATCATGGCGACCGGCACCACCTGAACGCCGGTCTGCAATGCCAGGCGCGCCATTCCGGTCTTGCCCTTGTAGAGCCGACCGTCGGGCGACCGGGTGCCTTCGGGGTAGATACCGAGCACCTTGCCGGCTTCGATCACGCGCGCCCCGGCGTTGAGTGCGTCCTGCGCCGCGTCGGCTCCGGTCCGATCGATGGGTACCTGACCCACCGCGGTGAAGAACCACTTCTGGAATGCGCCCTTGAGTCCCGAGCCGGTGAAGTACTCGCTCTTGGCGAGGAAGGTGATACGCCGCGGGGTCTTGAGCGGAAGATAGAACGAATCGAGAACCGCTTTGTGGTTACTGGCCAGGATCACCGGACCCTGCGTCGGAATGTTCTCCGCACCTTCGATCGTGGGCCGACCCAGGGCAATGAGCAGAGGCCCCACGATGATGTATTTGAACAGCCAGTACCACATTGACGTGCTCCCTGATCATGGTCGGCAATCGTTGGTGTGCCGGCTCGCGCGGGGCGAACCGACTGCGGCCGTGCGTTCTCGAACCGTGCCGCGTAGTGAACTGTACCCAGGGTTTATGACACCAGCCACATCGACGAGGAGTCGATGTGCGACATCACACCGGGTCGACCCGGACCGTCATCGCGCGGTGGTGACGAACTGTGCTCGCGCGAGCTCGGCGGCACCGATCATCCCCGCGGCCTCACCCAGTTCGGTGCTGCGAATCCGTGCCAGCGGGCGATGGCCCGCGCCGGTGACGAGCTCGGCGTACTTGTCCGTGGCACGAGCGAGAAATTGGCTCGACGAGGTGGCCACACCGCCGGCCAACACGATCAGGTCGGGGTCGTACACATCGCTGACCATCGACAGTCCGACGCCCAGCCAGTGCGCGAAATCCTCCATGGTGCGTCGGCCGATCGAGTCGCCGTCGTGCGCGGCGCTCGCGATCCGACGCCCGGTCAACGAGCCGGGGTCGAGGAAGACCTCGCGCGCCAACCTCGTCGAGGACGACGGGTCGGCGGCCAGCAACTCCACCGCCGTATCCACCAATGCAGTACCGCTGCAATACCGCTCCCAGCACCCGCGCTTGCCGCAGGGACACACTCGTCCGTCGGGCACCACCTGAATGTGACCGAGTTCGGGTGCCACCCCGTGGCTCCCTCGATAGATTCGACCGTCGATGAGCAGCGCCGCACCGATTCCCGTTCCGATCGCCACCATCACCACGTTGCGGCCACCCGATGCCGCTCCGAAACGGTATTCCGCCCACGCGGCGGAGTTGGCGTCGTGTTCGAGCAGGACCGGTAGTCCGATGCGTTCGCTCATCTCGGTTGCGACCGGGGTGTCGACCCACGGTAGGTGCGGGGCGAACCGGACCGTCGTACGGTCGGAATCGATGAAACCCGCCACCGCCAGACCGACAGCAGCGATGTCGTGTCGGCCGGCCAGTTCCTGCACGGCCCGGTCGAGACCATGCTCGAGCGCACGAGCAGTGTGGGGCGTGGGTGCTGCGGTCGAGTCGAGCACCTGACCGTCCGCGTCGACAACCGAGGCGCGCAGGCTCGTGCCGCCCACGTCGATCCCGACCGTCAATCGCTGATGATGACGCTTCATTCGTTCATGCCTTCCTCGGCCGTCCCCCGCACGGCGATGGTCACTCCTTGACCCGAACGGTAATCGGTACGAACGCCGGTCGACGAACGGACGGCGCAGAGGTGTCCTCCGACACGTCCGCGGCGGCGTCGACCCGGTCGGCAGCGGACGCGGTCGACTCGGTGCCTGGCTCGCTGCCGCGCGCAGCGGCGTGTTCGGTCCCCGGCGCGGTGTGGTCGATCAACAGCTGACGCAGGAGTGCGACGACGACGGCCCCTTCGGAGGCGACGAGTTCGACGAGATCGTGCCGTTCACCGCGTACCAACGCCGCGAGCGCGCACACCGGGCACCAGCTGCAGCCCTGCTGATCGCGATCCTGCTGTGTCTCGGCAACTCGACGGAGAATCGGTTCGAGACGTGTCAAAACGGTGTCGGCCAACGCCAGCAGGTCCGCCCCCAGCTCCGAATGCCCGGCCGTCACAGCATCTCTCCGGTCACCGCTCGGCCGCTCACAGCGGCCACACGTCGGGGTCGGGTCGGAAACGCACCACCAGGAACGGTCCGTCGAGTTCCGCAGAATCGGCGATGCACCGACGCAGCACCGACGCCAACGTGATGCGTCGCCGCCTACCGTCGGCACTCACTATCAAGTCGTCCTCCACTCGCCCCAGACCCAATGTGGTCGAATCGACTACCGGCAGCAGCATTCTCATCGCATACACGGATTCGAGTCCGCTCCCCGACTCGAGTTCCACCGACAATCGACCGGCCGGGCTCGAAGCACGTCGTTCGAGAGAGTGCGGTGCCAGGTGCTCGGCTACATCCTGCAAGGGGCCCAACCCTACCGGTTCGACTTCACGGTGCTCCACCTCCACGATCGGCACCGCGCCGACGCGTCGCCGGAGTTCGGCCACGGCGTCGAGCTGCGCGGCCCGCCATCGCTCGAACCAGAACACCGCAGGATGAACTCCGACCAGACCGATCGACGAGGAATTGAGGGCCGGAAGCATCCGGTTCACGAGCAATCGGTCGACGCGAACGCCGAACAGAGCCGCTGCGGAGAGCGTGCGTTCGGCGTCGACGACAGACAGGTGCTCGGGGGTGAGGACCACGGTTGCGCCGGTCCGGTCAGGGTCCGTGATGAGCGCCTGGACCGATTCGATCTGTCCGAGGATCCGCTCGATCATCGCCACCACGAGGGTGAGCCGCACGTCGGTTCCGGTGCCGGCGACCATGCGATCGTGGCGCGGCCACACGCGCTCGACGTAGGACGAGACGGTGTCGGGCAGCTGCAGCGTTCGCAGCGCATCCCCCGACGCCGGAAAATCGACTATCACTGTGTCCCAGCGACCTTCGTCGACGAGCCGGAATACCTCGTGCAATCCCAACAGCTCCTCGATACCCGGGAACCCCATCAGTTCCTCGGGCTCGATCGCGCCGAAACTCACGCCGTGTTCATGGCCCGCCGAGGCCACCGACAGCATCGAACCGAGACCGCGGTACCGCTCTTCGAGCAGCCGCGAGGTATCGATCTCGACGACGTCCAGGTTCGGAGCAACCGCTCCGATGCCCGAGTTCTCGTCGGTGTCACCGTCTGCGCCGAGGGCATCGCGGAGCGAGTGCGCCTGGTCGAGGGAGGCAATCAGCACCGCCCTGCCCGAGGCCGCGAGTGCAAGACCCGATGCACACGCCAAGGTGGTCTTCCCCGCGCCACCTTTGCCGATGAACAGCGATACCGTGGTGCGGGGTTCGGGGCGAGCGTCGGTCAGCCTTCGACCCGCTTCTTCAATTCCTTGAGCGCAGTATCGGTGATGACCTTTTCAGCTTTGCGCTTGAACAGGCCGATCATCGGAATGTTCAGATCGACGGTGAGCTCGTACGTCACGTCGGTGCCGTTGCCGGTCTCTCGCAGCGAGTACGACCCGTTCTGAGATTTCTGCATTTCGCCCGAGACGAGATTCCACGACACCGAATTGCCGTCCGCCGCCCAGTCGTACTCGAGCTCGTACGTGTCTTTGACCATTCCGGCGTCGAGTACGAACTTGACCCGCTTTCCCCGTCCGTCCGCACCGACTTCGAGGACCTCGACGGATTTCGCGGCGGACACCCACGTGGGATACGCGTCGAAATCGGCGATGACGTCCATGACCCGACTCGGTGGGGCTTCGACGACGATCGACCTCTGGGTTTTCTCCGCCATGACTACTGGTCCGCTTCCTCTCGGGTACTTCGATCCGCTTCGTTCGCTGCCTGCTGTGTAACCCGCGGCAGGCCTATCTCACACGATCGAACCGCCGACGCACAACGCGAACCGGCCGACCGTACCGCGCGGTTCATTCGGGAGCTGAACTCGACGCTACGTGGTGGGGTGCCTCGCCCGCTGACCTCCCGGCCTCGAGCTCCCGCTTGAGCTCGAAAGTCATGGCGCGTCCGGCCACCCGACGCGCATGCTGCTCGGTGGCAGAGTCGTTTGCTCGGGCCGGCTCGGCGTGCAGGAAGTAGTGGACGATCACGCCATCGAGCACGGGCTCGAGCCACAGCTCCATCGTTCCGACGACGCCGCCGCGCACCGCCCACCGAATGCCCTTCTCGCCGCGATCCTCGGTCACGGTCAGCGACAGGTCCGGCCACCACTGCCGCCATCGCTCCGACGAGGCGAACGCGTGCGCCACCGCCGCACCGGGCGCTGCCACGAATGTCTGATCCGCAACTTGAATACTGCTCATCGTCAGAGCTTCACATATCGGGTCCGAGACCAGGACCGCCGAGGCGCATTCGGGACCGTGCGCCCCGGGTCTAGAGTATCTGTGAAGCCGAGCTATCGACTTTCTCCATCCCGTTCGATCCGGAGGTAATCCCGTGCGCGAGTTCACTGTTTCCGCCGAGTACGACATCGCGGACACCGACTCGGCTGTCGACAGCGTCTTCGCCCGCGCTCGGACGTCGCCGGATGCCGTGGTGTTCCGTCGGCTCGACGCCGGCCGGTGGACCGATGTCGATGCCGCAGAATTCGAACGACTGGTCGTCGACGTTGCCAGAGGCCTCGTCGCAGCAGGTATCGAGCAGGGCGATCGGGTCGCGCTCATGTCGTCCACGCGATTCGAGTGGTCGGTCATCGACTACGCGATCTGGGCCGCGGGCGGGGTGACCGTGCCGATCTACGAGACGTCGTCCGCGGGCCAGGTCGAGTGGATTCTCGAAGACGCCGAGCCGGTTCTGTTGGTTCTCGAGAACGACGCGCACGTTCGGGAGACCGAAGCCGTCGTGGCTGCGGCACCGTCGGTACGTCGAACGTTCGTCATCGAGACGTCCGCAGGCGCGGGCGCAGTGCAGGCTCTGATCGACGACGGCGCGGATGTACTCGAAGACGTTGTGCACGAACGTGTCTCGACACTTCGTTCGTCCGATCCGGCCACGTTGATCTACACCTCGGGCACCACCGGTCGCCCCAAAGGTGTGCAGTTGACTCATGCGAACCTGCTGGCGGAGTCTCGCGGAATTCGCCAGACGTCGCTGAAAGCTCTTCTGACACAGGGCCGCAGTACGTTGATGTTCCTACCACTCGCGCACGTCCTCGCTCGCGCGGTGAGCATCGCGTCGTTCGATGCCGGAGTCACCCTCGGCCACACCAACGACATTCCCAACCTGGTCGCAACTTTCGGAACGTTTCGACCGGACTTCATTCTGTCCGTGCCGCGCGTGTTCGAGAAGGTCTTCAACACTGCGAAGCAGAAGGCACACAGCGACGGCAAGGGCAAGATCTTCGATCTCGCGACCGAGTGCGCGGTGGCGTGGAGCCAGGCGCAGGATTCCGGTGGCCCGTCGATCGTGTTGCGCGCCAAGCATTTCGTGTTCGACAAGCTGGTCTATGCCAAGTTGCGGACCGCTCTCGGCGGCAAGTGCGAACTTGCCATCTCGGGCGGCGCACCACTGGGAGCGCGCCTCGGCCACTTCTACCGCGGCATCGGCGTGACCATCTACGAGGGCTACGGCCTGACCGAAACCACTGCGGCTTTCGCGGTGAACACCATCGGATTCCAACGTGTGGGCAGTGTCGGACGCCCGCTACCGGGGAACACCGTCCGCATCGCCGACGACGGAGAGATCCAACTCCGCGGACCCGTTGTGTTCGACGGGTATTGGCGCAACGAGAAGGCGACGGCGGAATCCCTCGACGACGGGTGGTTTCGCACCGGCGATCTCGGATCCGTCGACGAGGAGGGATACATCACGATCTCCGGCCGCAAGAAAGAACTGATCGTCACCGCCGGCGGCAAGAACGTCTCCCCCGCGGGCCTCGAAGATCACCTTCGTGCCGGAGCACTGATCAGTCAGGCCGTAGTGGTCGGTGACCAGAAGCCCTTCATCGGTGCCCTCATCACCCTCGATCCGGATGCGTTCGACAAGTGGAAGTCCGCACACGGCAAGAACTCCGACGCCACCGCAGCGGATCTGCAGGCCGACCCCGATCTCGTCGCCGAGATCGACGCCGCCGTCGCCGACGCCAACAAGTCGGTCTCGCACGCGGAATCCATCAAAAAGTACCGCCTGCTCCCCCACGACTTCTCGGAGGAGAGCGGCGAACTGACGCCGACGATGAAGCTCAAGCGCAATGTCATCACCGAGGCGTACGCCGATGAGATCGAGGCGATCTACGCGAGGTGACACGCGTGGCGTGAGCCGCAAGGCGAGCGGACCACCCGGTCAGATCAGCGAACGCAGTTTCTCCGTCAGCACGTCCCAGCGCCATTCCTCGTCGACCCATGCCCGACCGGCGTTGCCCATCTGCGTCGCCAGTGTTCTGTCGGACAGGATCGTCACTATCGCGTCGGCGATGGAAGACACCGAAGTCCCGTCGACGACGAGCCCGGTCTTGTTGTGCTGCACAGCTTCCGGAGCGCCTCCGGACATACCGGCAACCACCGGAACGCCACAGGCCGACGCCTCGAGGTAGACGATGCCGAGCCCCTCGACGTCGAGGCCGGCGCCTCGGGTGCGGCTCGGCATCGCGAACACGTCGGCAATCGTGTGATGAGCAGCCAGTTCTGCCGACGGCACAGTCCCCGTGAACACCACGTGCTGCTCCATCCCGGTGGAGCGAACCAGTTCGCGCAACGTGTTCTCGTACGGACCGCCGCCCACGATCACCAGAACCGCCCCGTCCACCGCACGTCGGATCTGCGGTAGCGCCCGGATCAGAAAGTCCTGGCCCTTGCGCGGCACCAGCCGCGACAGACACAGAACCGTCGGTCGATCACCGAGACCGTACCGCGCACGTAACTCCGCCCTCGCGGCATCGTCGGGCACGAAGCGATCGGTGTCGACCCCCGGCGGCAGATGCTCGAGTGCCGCCGACGGCCCGAACGCCGAGCTGAATCGGCTGCGGGTGTACTTGCTCACGTAGGTCACCACATCGGTGTTCTCCCCGATGGTGCGCAGCGTCGCGCGACCACCGGGCACCATCGACCACCCCACCTCGTGGCCGTGCGTGCTCGCCACGATGCGATCCGCCCCGGCATTGCGCAGGTGTGACGACATCACCGCCAACGGGGCCGCTGCACCGAACCACACCGAGTCGCACCCTCGGGTTTTCACGATGCGTGCTGCGCGGCGAGCCACCAACGGAGTAGGCAGCATCAACGTGGTCGGATGCCTGATGACCTCGAAGGGTTGTTTCGCATCGAACTTCACGTGCGAATCACCGCGCCACCTCGGCGCGTAGACCACGAGCTCGTCGGCGGGCAACTGCGAGGCGAAACTGTGCAAATAGGACTGGATTCCGCCCGGGCGGGGCGGAAAGTCGTTCGTCACCAGAAGAGTACGACGCATGACGACAACCGTAGCGCTCCCGATCGGACAGCTCGCGTCGACGACGGCGACGTCAGCGTCAGCGCGACCGAGCGGCCACCCAGTTGCCCCACTCCGCGACGAATTGGGTTCGGCTCAGACTCAGGACCGAGGCGATCGCTGCGTCGACGACTCGGTCCGACCCGCGTTCGGACGCCAGCGCCTCGTACAACCTGCGCAACACCGACTCGCCGAATCGGTCGGCCACGAACGCGAACACCGACCACGCGGACTCGTACGCCACGTTCGAGCGGGTGCCCCCGGCACCGAAGTCCTCGTCCCTCGGCAACACGGTCGGCGGGCCGCCGTCAGCCACGATCGACGCCAGAGTAGGTGCCAGCTGCCGAAAGTCGGCTCCGGAATTGCGATACCCGGAGTAGTCGGCGAAACCCTCCGCCACCCACAACGCGGTGCCTTCCGCCGTCTTCGCCCGCGCCGCCACATGCGTCAACTCGTGCCGAAGCACCGAACGAAGAGTGAACGGAGTCAGCCGCGACGCGGCATCGGGACCGAACACCATCCGCTGACCCGTCGGACGCGACCCGCCGACCACCGCGTCGGACACGGTCACTGCGGCCACGTCCGTCGACGGCGAGGACCCCGTCGATTCGTCGAACTCCTCGGCCGCCGAACTCACGAACACCAGTCCGTCCCGGGCCCAGTCGGCTCCCCAGAAGTCGGTGACCGCAGCGGTCGCCGCGGGCAGCTCGGCGGCCACTTCTGCCACGAACTGCTCACGGTCGGGATGTCCCAACACCACCGACGTGCCGGATGCAGTGGCGACCGAGCGCACCGTCACGGGCCCGAAATCCCACGGACCGCGCCAGGTGTGGCGACGGTAGGTCGGCAAGTCGGCGTCGTCGACCAGTCGCCATTGGCCGTCACGTTCGGCGACCACCAGCGAGACCGGCCGGCGGGTCGGCGAAGCATCCGGGCCCTGCACGGCATACCGCAGGTACACCGGTGGAGCCCACACATCGGTCGCGTCGAGCTGCTCGGCAATGGACGACGGCACGGGGGTCTCGGGTTCGTCACCGATCTCGTAGTCGAAGTCCGAGAAAGGAACCGTCGGAACGACAGTCGCCCGGCGAACCTGCGCATCCACGAACGTCGGATCAGCGAGGGGGTCGAGCAACCCACGCAGCGCCGATTCGTCGCCGGAACGGAGGGCAGCCGCCCAGCGCTCGAGCATCTCGGTCACTTCGGCGCGGCGCTGCTCGTCGTAGGTCGGCGGATTCCGCGAGGCCGACGGATCGGAGAAAGTCGATGCGCTCGATGTCTCTGCTCCCGATGCAGGACCGTCGTGACGATGAACCAACAGCAGCGTCGACGCCACTGCCAGAACGACCAGGACTGCCGCCCATCGCGCCCAACCCGACGCGGTGAGCGCGTGGACAACGGACGGCCGTTCCCTACCGCTCATTCAGGCGTCAGTCGTCGTTCGCGGCACAGTCAGTATCGACGGGCCCCGTAGAACGGGAACGACGCCATCGACTGGACCTTCACCGGTACCCCGAAGGTGGAGGCATGCAGCACGTTGCCGTTACCGGCGTAGATACCGACGTGTGATGCGTCCGGGTAGAACAGAACGACGTCTCCCGGCTGCAGATCCTTCTGATCGACGGGAGTTCCGCCGGCAGCCTGAGCCTGACTCGACCGCGGCAACGTCTTTCCGACCTGCTTGTAGGCCCAGACGACCAACCCGGAGCAGTCGAAACCGTCGGGGCCGGTCGCTCCCCAGACGTACGGCTTGCCGATCTGTGTGAGACCGGCTTGCAACGCGCTGGCACCGGATCCCGGCGTCAAGTTCTTCAGAATCGTGGAGGGGTCGAAACCTTCAGGAAGCGCCGATCCCGCGAGGGCCAGCTGCTCGGACGAGGAAAGCGCGCTGTACGCGGCCATGACTTCGGCGATCTGGCCCTGAAGTTCACTCTGCTTCGCCTGCAGATCGTCGCTGACCGCTTTGGCCTGCTCGGCGGCTACTCTGGCCTGTTCTGCGGCGGTCGCGGCGGCCTGCTCTGCCGCGGATGCATCCGCGCTGGCCTGCTGGAACCGAGCTACCTGACCGGCTGTCTCGGCGGAGATGACATCGAGGGCCGACATTTGGTCGAGCAACTGTTGCGGGGAGTCGCTGACCATGACCGCGAACAACCGGTTGGTGCGAGCGCCCTGGTAGTTGACATTGGCCACCTTGTCCATGGCGGGTTTGAGCTGCGCCAGCTGCGACTGGGCGGCGTCGAGGGCCGCCCGACTGGCATCGACGGCGGTCTGCGCATCGAGCTGCTCGCGAGCCCGAGCGTCAAGATCGATCTGCGCGTTGTGCAGCGACTCGTTGGCCTGTTCCGACTCCCTGGACAGCTCCGCCAGCTTCGCCTGCGCGTCGGAAGCCGAGCCGAAGCCCGGATCGGCGGTCGCCGTCGTGATCGGCACCACCATGATGCACGCGGCCGCAACGGCTGTGGTCACCGAGCTACCTACTAGCCGTAGAACTCGGGTGGTTCTCGATATCGCCACGGAAAGCGACTCTCCGTCCTGACATATGCCATTCCAGCTGGAGTGGCGGTTGGAAAAAGTGACCGGAACCGAACGATACCCATGCTCAGCTGGGCGCGGACCTGAACACGGTCCGAAATCGACGCAGTCTGCAGGTGACAGATCACAAACCAAACGTCGGAGAGGTCTCGATCAGATTACGAACTGGGCGCTCTGCTGTCCACCGTACCGGCGTGTCACCCGAAAACCGTCCCCGGAAACGACACCAGGGCCGAACCGTCGAAACGGATCGACCCTGTCGGTCGGTACACAACTCCGGTCCGAGTGCTCGGCTCAGTAGCGTCGAGCGCCGTCGAACGGCATCGATGCCAGCGGGGCGACCTTGACCGGCACTCCGGAGGTCGATGCGTGGACGACGTTGCCGTCACCGACATAGATGCCGGAGTGCGAGCCGCCGTAGAACGACACCACGTCGCCGGGCATCAGGCTGTCTCGCGAGACCGGCGTGCCAGCGGCGGCCTGGTCGTAGCTGGTCCGCGGCAGGCTGATGCCGGCCTGCTTGTAGGCCCACTGGACCAGTCCGGAGCAGTCGAACGAGTCGGGACCCGATGCGCCGTACACGTACGGAGCACCGATCTTGGACTCGGCCGCCTGGACAGCCTTGGCAGCCGGGGTGACCTGCGGGGTAAGGGGTGCACCCGGAGCGGGCATGCCGGGAATGTTGAGGGGAGGGAGACCCGGGATGTCAGGAATCTCGAAGGTTCCGACGCCGGGGATGGTGACAGGGGCCGCCATTGCCGGTGCAGCGGGGAGAATCACCACGCCTGCCGTGAGCGCTCCGGCTACGAGAGCTCGCCGCAATGTTCGGTTGGAAAGTTGTGACGCCACGAAAGATGGTGCTCCGTTTCTTCCACTCGTCCGCCGACCGAGTTAGCTGACGGGTTCGGGCTGGGAAGAGCAGCCCTACCCACCGGCCACCATCGGTGACTCGGCGGGATTCACCCCAGTAAATATCGGGTTCCCGGTACGAACACTCTCGCGAGTGAACGATTAGGCGGTGACTTGCGACGCCACTCCGGTTTGGACTGGCAAGACTCCGCAAGGTCTCAGGAAGGTTACGAAATGGCATACCCCTGTGTCGACCCCAACGCGCCGAACGGACCGAATTCGGCCGTGTTCTCGCTACCCGGCGCGTTGATCGCCCGGTGTGTCACGAGTCGATAACAGGGGAACATCCGCGGTGCCGTCGTCGTTCATCACGAGCTTGAGCGCGGGCACCATACCGACCTCGGCGAGTACTCCCATGGCACCCAGTTCTTCCTGCTCGAGGGTGATTCGAGACGGCGAACCGACCCATTGCCCATCCGATCTCTCGGGCATCCCAGGAGCCCCCAGAAGCACCGTCACAACGCAGTCGGCACAGGCGATGTCACGAACCAGGCAGTCACTGCAGTCGATGATCATTGTGATCCTTGTCTCTTTGTCGGGTCGGACGGTGTAATCGGCCGATCGAGCGAAAGATAGCGCCAGCCACCGACAGGTTCCGCGACTCGACGATCGGCACCGACCGACACGATGCCCTCCGACGCCGTGGTCGGCGTTCTTGTCGGAGGTCGGCCCTAACGTCGTCGCAGTGAGCCTGCCGATCCAGCTGACGTTCGACGAACTCGACACCCCACTTCACGCCACCACGTTCGTCGTTGTCGACCTCGAAACCACTGGCGGCAGCGCCGACACCGAGGCAATCACCGAAATCGGGGCAGTCAAGGTCAGAGGCGGCGAGATCATCGGCGAATTCGCTACCCTCGTCGACCCGGGCAGATCGATCCCGCCGTACATCGTCGAGTTGACCGGCATCACGACGGCGATGCTCATCGGGGCTCCCCGCATCGAACGCGTCCTGCCCGGATTTCTCGAGTTCGCTCGCGGATCGGTACTGGTGGCACACAACGCCGGATTCGACACGGGATTCCTCAAAGCCGCAGCGAGCCGACTCGACATCGCCTGGCCCCGCTTCCAGGTGCTCTGCACGGTCAAACTCGCCCGGCGAGTGCTCACGCGCGACGAGGCACCCTCGGTGAAACTGTCCGCCCTGTCGACGTTGTTCAGATCCAGCACTCGGCCGACTCACCGGGCACTGGACGACGCGCGTGCCACGGTGGACGTGTTGCACGGCCTGATCGAACGAGTGGGCAACCAGGGCGTGCACAGCTACGCGGAACTGGTCGACTACCTCCCTGCGGTGTCGGCGGGGCAACGGGCCAAACGCGGCCTGGCCGCCCACCTGCCCGATACACCCGGGGTCTACCTCTTTCGAGGACCGTCGGACGAGGTCCTGTACGTGGGCACCTCGAACAACCTCAAGCGTAGAGTGCGCAACTACTTCACCGGTTCCGAGACACGTGGACGAATGAAGGAGATGGTCTCGCTCGCCACTCGCGTGGACCACGTCGAATGCGCACACGCACTCGAGGCCGGAGTCCGCGAACTACGGCTGCTCTCCGCTCACGTCCCGCCTTACAACCGCCGGTCGAAGTTTCCCCGCAAAGGGTGGTGGGTCACCCTCACCGACGAAGCGTTTCCCCGTCTGTCGATCGTGCGCACTCCCGCACCGAACAGCCTCGGACCGTTCGCTGTTCGGGCGGACGCGGCGGAGGCCTCCGCCCTCGCGGCAGAATTCTGTCGACTTCGTACATGTACCCGCCGGTTGGGCCGCTCGGTTCGACACGGTGACGAGTGCACCGCGACGGACGTCGGTGGCTGCCCAGCGGCCTTCTCCGGGCCCCTGACGGCCGAGGAGTACTCCGGTGCCCCGGCGAAGTTTCTGGCGTTCGTGTGTGGACACGACGACGAGCTGCTGTTCGCGATGCGGCGCCGCGTCGCCGAACTCGCGGACCGTGAACTGTTCGAGACAGCCGCGCGTCTCCGCGATCGAATCGCCGTGACGGTGAACGTGCTCCGCAGAATGCACCGGGCGGCTGCCGTTGCGGCCATCGCCGAGCTCGTGGCGGCCAGGCGGACGGCCGACGGTGGTTGGGAGCTGATGGTGGTGCGCTTCGGCCGCTTGGCCGGGGCGGCCGTCGCGCCGCGAGGGGTGCACCCGATGCCCGTCGTCGATGCGATCACGGCGTCGGCCGAGACGGTGTTGCCCGACGCGACGCCACTTCGCGGTGCGCCACCGGAAGAGGTGGGCCTGATCGCGTCGTGGCTCCACGCGGACGGAGTGCGCATCGTTCGCACCAGCAGCGGCTACTGCAGCCCTGCTCGGTCTGCGGGTTCGTGGGAGGAGTGGTGTCGGACGGCCCGAGAAGCAACGCGGCAGGAGTGGAGCCCGCGGAACGACCGGTGAGGCAGGAGTGGAGCCCGCGGAACGACCGATGAAGCGAGGGTGGAGTCCGCTGAGCAACTAGTGTTGTCTCGGTTGGGTCGAGCTCGCGTCGTGTGCGGGCCCGGAGATGCGTGAGGAGCACAGATGATCAATGCCATCGTCTTGATCGACGCCGAGGCCGATCTGATTCCCGAGGCGGCGCAGGCCGTTGCGGATGTGGACGGCGTGTCGGAGGTGTATTCGTGTGCGGGCGACGTCGATCTGATCGCCATCGTCAAGGTGCGTGATCATGCGTCGATAGCCGAGGTCATCACCAAGCACATCAATCGTGTTCGTGGTGTTCGCAGTACGACGACTCACATTGCGTTTCAGTCGTATTCGAGTGCCGACGTCGATGCAGGATTCTCGATCGGCGAGTAGTTCGGTGTGATTCAGTCGGCCAGCGCGGTGGTGCAGCGTGCCCAGTCGGCAAGCAGGCGGGCCGCGGAACCGTTGTCGACAACCGTTGCCGCAGTTGCCAATCCGGCTTCGATTTGCTCGTGCAGGTTTCCCGAGACTCCTCGATGCGCGGCCATGGCCGCGGCGGCGTTGAGTAGCACGGCGTCACGGACGGGTCCGTGTTCGCCGGCGAATACGCGATGCGCCACTGCTGCATTGAATTTCGCGTCCCCGCCTCGGAGGGCCTCGATGGGCGCACGAGCGATTCCGTAATCGACCGGGTCGATCGAGTCGACGGTGACGGTCCCGTCGGACACCACGTGCACGGTGGTCGTGGTGGACAGGGTGATTTCGTCGAGCCCGTCGTCACCACGGACGACGAGAACCGAACTACCGCGTCGAGCGAACACGCCGGCGACGACAGGCACCAGATTCTCGAATGCACAGCCGATCAGTCCGGCGCGTGGGCGGCCGGGGTTGGTCAGTGGGCCCAGCACGTTGAAGATCGTCGGAATGCCGATCTCCTTACGCGCCGGACCGGAGAACCGAAGCGCGGGGTGGTGGATCGGCGCGAAGCAGAACCCGATCCCAACCTGCTCGACGCTCGACGCCACCCCGGCGGGCCCCAGGGTGACCCGCACGCCCAGCGCCTCGAGCACATCGGTCGTACCGCTCTTGGACGACGCTGCACGGTTACCGTGTTTGACGACGCGTATTCCGCTGGCAGCGACGACGATCGCGGCCATCGTGGAGATGTTCACCGTGTCCGCACCGTCGCCGCCGGTTCCGACCACGTCGACCGCGTCACGGTCGGTCTCGACCAGAAATGCGTGCGAGAGCATGGAGTCGGCGAGGCCCTCCAATTCCGCGGGAGTCGGGCCCTTCATCTTCAGCGCCACCCCGAAGGCAGCGATCTGCGCGGCTGTGGCGTTGTCGGACATGATCTCGTCCATCACCCAGCCGGTATCGGCGCTCGACAGGTCGGCGTGCGTGGTCAACGCTCCGAGGATTCGACGCCACGTTCGCGGCTGCTCGTCACTGGTCCCTGCGGTCATGGTGGATGTGCCGTGCCCTTCTGCTGTCGATGCGCTCGGTGCGGTGGAAGCTTAGTCAGACGTGTCGGCGGGTGAGGCGGGCTGCAGCGCATCCCACCCCAGTACCGCTCCCCCACGCCGTTGCGCGAGACCCGCCATGCGGGACCTCTCTTGTGAGCAGTGCAACGCGTCGAGGACCTGTACCCGCTGCAGGACCAGAGCGACACCATCATCGACTCGCGGCCGATACCCGGTGTCGTCCGGTAGTTCGAACTGCGGACCGACCTCGTACGCGTCCTGTGCCGCGACGGCTGCCGCATCGTCGACTTCGTGCGCGGGCAGCACGAGGTGATGCCGCAAAAGCACCTCGGAGGACTCGATCCACGTGGGTTCGGTGTTCGCCGCCTCGTCGAGAACGGCGGAGCACGCCCGCGCGTCGTCGAAGCAGCTCGCCACTACCACCAGATCTTCGCGCGTGGGGTCCAGACGTTCCGCGGTCGACCGCGAGAACAACCGCCGAAACCACCCACCTGCACTGCTCTTTGCCATGAGGCCAGCCTTGCACGACTGGACCCTACCGGCCCGTACAGGCCCCTCCACCAGCGCGGGAACAAGAGCGCGCTCGGAATCGTTCCTCCGCGACGCGCCAAGACCGGACCCGGATATGCCTTCCGTACTACGACGGGTCATACTTCTTTCTGTGACGAGCGCTGTAGGGACTCAAGGATCGGCAATCACCCAACGCGTGCACTCGCTGAACCGTCCCAATATGGTCAGCGTCGGCACGATCGTGTGGCTGTCGAGTGAACTCATGTTCTTCGCCGGGCTGTTTGCGATGTACTTCGTCGCACGCGCCCAGGCGAATGGAAACTGGCCGCCGGAGCCGACCGAGCTGAACCTCGGGTTGGCTGTTCCGGTGACGGCCGTGCTGATCGCTTCTTCGTTCACCTGCCAGCTGGGCGTGTTCGCTGCCGAGCGTGGCGACGTGTTCGGGCTTCGTCGGTGGTACATCGTCACCCTGGCAATGGGCGCGTTCTTCGTCGCCGGTCAGGGATACGAGTACTACCACCTGGTCCACGAAGGCACGACGCTCTCGAGCAGCGTGTACGGCTCGGTCTTCTACATCACGACCGGCTTCCACGGTCTGCACGTGATCGGCGGACTCATCGCCTTCGTCTTCCTGATCACCAGAACCCTGGTCAGCAAGTTCACGCCCGCGCAGGCCACCGCCGCCATCGTCGTTTCGTATTACTGGCACTTCGTCGACATCGTCTGGATTGCCCTCTTCGCGACGATCTACTTCATCCGCTAGTGACAGTCAGCAAGCCACAGATATCGAGCGAACGGATTCAGCCCCCGACGTTCGGCCCGTCCCGACACGACAAGGGATAGAAGATGAGTACATCTCCCCCAGCAGCATCCGACGACTCTTCGGCCTCCAAGGCGCGACGGAAGCGTAAGACGCGCCGACGCGTCACCGGTGCACTCGTTCTGATGATGGGCCTTCTGAGCGCGGGTTTCCTCGCGTCGGCCCTGACGCCTACACCCCAGGTTGCAACAGCCGATACCGATTCGGCGGCGCTGATCCGCGAAGGTAAGCAGCTCTACGACACGTCGTGCGTGACGTGCCACGGTGCCAATCTGCAAGGCGTTCAGGATCGCGGACCGAGCCTCATCGGTGTCGGTGAAGCAGCCGTCTACTTCCAGGTGTCGAGTGGCCGTATGCCGGCCGTTCGCAACGAGGCGCAGGCACTGCGCAAGCCGCCGAAGTTCGATGACAAGCAGATCGACGCGCTCGGTGCTTACATTCAGGCCAACGGCGGCGGCCCGACGGTGATTCTCGACGAGAACGGTGAGGTGGCGCAGGAGTCGCTTCGCGGCGACGACATCGCCCGAGGCAGCGAGCTGTTCCGTTTGAATTGCGCGTCCTGCCACAACTTCACCGGTCAGGGCGGCGCACTGTCGTCGGGCAAGTTCGCGCCGGATCTCGGGCCTGCCAACGAGCAGGAGATCTACACCGCGATGGTCACCGGTCCGCAGAACATGCCCAAGTTCTCCGACCGTCAGCTGACGGTCGAGGAGAAGTCGGACATCATCGCCTACGTCAAGTCGGCCCAGGAAACCAAGGCCGCAGGCGGCTGGGGTCTCGGTGGCTTCGGTCCCGGTACCGAGATGATCGCCCTGTGGGTTGTCGGCATCGCCGCTGTCGTCGGCGCAACACTGTGGATCGGAGCTAGATCATGAGCGACGGCGATTCCGGCCGTAAGGACGCCGACAACACCGACGGCACCAACGCCGAGGGTGTGAATCCCGACAAGAAGTACACCGACGAGGAGTTGGCAGCGCTCAGTCGGGACGAGTTGGTCGAACTCGGCACCAATCTCGACGGTGTGGATGTCGCATTCCGTCGTAATCGTTGGGCTGTGGAAGGTACGCGCGCGGAGAAGCGCGCAGAGCGCAGCGTGGCGATCTGGTTTGCCATCGCGGGCCTGTCGGCCGTCGCGTTCATCGGCGTCTACCTCTTCTGGCCTTGGCAGTACGCAGGCATCGGTGACGAGAACTACCACCTCTACTCGCTGTACACGCCCCTGATCGGCGGAACGATGGGTCTTGCGATCCTTGCCGTCGGCGTCGGTGCCGTGCAGTTCACCAAGAAGTTCATCCCCGAAGAGGTCTCGATCCAGGACCGCCACGACGGAAGCTCGTCGGAAACGGACCGCAAGACCCTGGTCGCCGAGCTGGGCGATTCGCTCGACACCTCGACCATCGGACGACGCAAGGTCATCAAGCGTTCGCTTCTGTTCGGCGGCGGCGCTCTCGGCGTCATGGCCCTGCTCCCCCTCGGCGGCCTGATCAAGAATCCGTGGGCCAAGGGCGAAGATTCTCCGTTGTGGGTATCCGGCTGGACGCCTCGCTACGATGGAGAGACGATCTACCTCCGACGAGACACCGGGCGACCGGAAGATGTCGTTCTCGTTCGGCCCGAGGACTTGGACGCTGGTGCCATGGAAACTGTCTTCCCGTTCCGCGAGGCGGACCGCGAGAGCGAGCACGACCTGCTCATGTCACTCCGCGGCATTCGCAACGCAGTCATGCTCATCCGCTTGCGCCCCGACGACGCGAGCACGGTCATCAAGCGCAAGGGCCAGGAGAGCTACAACTACGGCGATTACTACGCCTACTCCAAGATCTGCACGCACCTGGGTTGCCCGACATCGTTGTTCGAGCAGCAGACCAACCGCATTCTCTGCCCTTGCCATCAGTCGCAGTTCAACGCGCTCGAGTACGGCAAGCCGATCTTCGGACCGGCTGCGCGCGCGCTGCCTCAGCTTCCCATCACAGTCAACGAGGAGGGTTACCTAGTGGCACAGCACGACTTCCACGAAGCACTGGGTCCCGCCTTCTGGGAACGTCGACCGGAGCGTGATTCATGAGTCCTTCACTGCAAACCCTCGCCGCCAAGCAGGCGGACGACGTAGACAGTCGTTACCACTTGGCACCAGGTTTGCGCCGCCAGATCAACAAGGTGTTCCCCACCCACTGGTCGTTCCTGCTCGGTGAGATCGCGCTGTACAGCTTCGTGATCCTGCTGATCTCCGGCGTCTTCCTCACCCTGTTCTTCGATCCTTCGCTCAGCGAGGTCGTCTACCAGGGCGCGTACACCCCGCTGAACGGCGTGACCATGTCGCGTGCCTACGCGACCGCACTCGACATCTCGTTCGAGGTGCGCGGCGGTCTGTTCATGCGCCAGATCCACCACTGGGCAGCACTGATGTTCGCCGCGTCGATCATCGTGCACATGATGCGCATCTTCTTTACCGGTGCGTTCCGTCGTCCCCGTGAGGCCAACTGGGTCATCGGCTGCCTGCTGCTGATCCTGGCGATGTTCGAGGGCTTCTTCGGATACTCGCTCCCCGACGATCTGCTCTCGGGCACCGGCCTCCGCGCCGCGTTCTCCGGCATCACGATGAGCATCCCGATCGTCGGCACCTGGATGCACTGGCTGATCTTCGACGGAGACTTCCCCGGCACGATCATCATTCCTCGCCTGTACGTGGCGCACGTGCTGCTCCTACCGGCCATCATCCTGGCGCTCATCGCAGCTCACCTGGCTTTGGTCTGGTACCAGAAGCACACTCAGTTCCCCGGACCCGGCCGCACGGAGACCAACGTCGTCGGCGTTCGTATCCTTCCGGTTTTCGCCGTCAAGTCCGGCGCGTTCTTCGCCGTGACGTTCGGCGTGATCGCTGCCATGGGCGGGCTGTTGCAGATCAACCCGATCTGGGCGCTCGGACCGTACAACCCGTCTCAGGTCTCCGCAGGTTCGCAGCCCGACTTCTACATGATGTGGACCGACGGCCTGGCGCGTCTGTGGCCGGCATGGGACATCTACATCGCTGGTCGCTACACGATTCCTGCAGTCTTCTGGGTGGCCGTGATCATGGGCCTCGTCTTCACCGTGATGATTGCCTACCCGTGGATCGAGAAGCGTCTCACCGGAGACAACGCACACCACAACCTGCTGCAGCGTCCCCGCGACGTGCCGGTCCGTACTGCAATCGGCGCAATGTCCATCGCCTTCTACGTCGTTCTGACGCTCTCGTGCGTCAACGACCTGATCGCGTACAAGTTCGACATCTCGCTCAACGCGATGACGTGGATCGGTCGAATCGGAGTGCTCATCGCTCCGCCGATCGCATACTTCGTCGCGTACCGGTTCTGCATCGGCCTACAGCGCAGCGACCGGGCAGTTCTCGAGCACGGCATCGAAACCGGAATCATCAAGCGACTCCCGCACGGCCAGTACGTGGAAATCCACCAGCCGCTCGGACCGGTCGACGATCACGGTCACCCGATCCCGCTCGATTACCAGGGTGCAGCGGTCCCCAAGAAGATGAACAAGCTCGGTTCTGCCGGCAAGCCCGGCTCGGGTTCACTGTTCACCCCGGACCCCGTTGCGCAGAGCAAGGCTCTCGAGGATGCACTCCACAAGGGCGAGCACGAGCAGTTGGCAATGCTTCGCAACTACCAGGCGGGCATTCTGGGCAATGGCCACTCGAACGGCAACGGCCATACCAACGGCAACGGTCACGCCAATGGCAACGGTCATTCCAATGGCCACGCCAACGGCAACGGCCATGCCAATGGACACGAAGACACCTCGATTTCTTCGGGTCGTCAGGACAGCGATCGCGATCACTGAGTCCTGACAACGCATTCCGCTGAAGGGCGGCACCGGCAACGGTGCCGCCCTTCTTCGTGTGGTGGCGGTGCAACCCGCTCGACACATGTCCGGAGACGATCCGGCTGAATCTCCATCGGTCCGCGGGAGTCCTGTGAACGGAGGCCGAAACTCTCACAGGCTCCACTCCCCTCCCCCGCCCGAGGACTGCCGATGCAGAGCGCGGTAATGCTCGAGTCGGAGCCGGCACTCACCTACCGGTAGCCTGCAGACCCATCGGTGACGAGCATCGGCCCGGTCGGTCTCGACCGGTATTAGTATCGGTGTATGGTCCGTATCCCACTCAGTCCAAGTGAACTCGCGCGTGGAGCCCGTTTGGGCACAGCTTTGCGCTTCTACCGGGGCAGCCGGACCATGACCGAGGTTTCCGACGCCGCCGGCATCTCCGTCGAAACACTCAGAAAAATCGAGACCGGGCGAATTGCAACCCCGGCATTCTTTACCGTCGCCGCACTGTGCACTGCATTGGAAATCTCACTCGATGCATTGCTCGAATCCACGGCGGATGCGTCGTCGACCCTGCGGGAGGCAGACGCGTCCTGATTGGTTCGGATCCGCGCCGACGTCTGCCGGCACGTTCATGCGTTCCAGTCCATGATGAAAGACCGGCCCTTGGGATGCGGCCGGTCTCTCACCGACCCGCAGTAGGTAGGCGTGGTGCTTCTCAGTCGATCGGCGAGACCCTGATGAGGTCGCCGTCGGGGTCCGCGATCACGAAAGTGCGGCCGAAGACGGCGTCGTGTGGCTTCTGCACTACGGCAACTCCTTTCGCGACCCAATCGGTGAATATGTGGTCGACTGCCTCCGAGGGGCCGGGCACCATGAGTCCGATCTCGCTCATGCGGGGTGTGCTCGGTACAGAGTGCTCGGCGTAGCCCGTCCACAACGCGAGCAGTACACCGGGGGCAACGTCGAAAGCAACATAGTGGGGACTCGTGAAGGTCGGTTCGATCTCGAACAGGTCGCTGTAGAAGGCGGTGGCGGCCTGGGTCTCCCGGACGCCGATCAAGAACAGGTTCGGTGCATGCATGGAGGGCTCCTGATCGAAGTACTCACACCGGCCGCAGCTCGCGAACGCATCGGTCAGCTCGCCACAGTTCTGGCCGAAAAGCACTCGACCCCCGCCGGCTGACCCGGTCGGAATGCCCCGGCACTCGAGCGATGTCCCCGGTGTGCACGTCCCAGCACAGAAAAGGGCCCCGATCGCTCTCGTGAACGATCGGGGCCCTTTCCGGGTATCTACAGGTCAGTGGCGTTCGGCACCGATGTGGTACTCGAAGACCAATCCAGCGGCCGAGGCGATGACGCACACGACGCCCAGAGCAATCAACCAGGGCTGGAAGAAGGCAAAGCCCAGAGCGGTGATCGACGCCGCTACGGCCAGCACGAACGGCCAGAAGCTGCCGGGGCTGAAGAAGCCCAGGTCGCCTGCGCCGTCACTTACCTCGGCGTCGTCGAAGTCTTCGGGCCGAGTGTCGAGCCGTCGAGCGACGAATCGGAAGTACGTTCCGACGATCAGCGTCAGGCCGACCGACAGGAAGATCGCCGTGACGCCTGCCCACTCGACGCCGGTTCGGCTCAATCCTGTGAACAGCGCATACACGATGCCGACCAGGAGGAAGAAGACCGTGAGGATCTCGAAGATCTTCGCTTCGATTTTCATATCAGCATGCTTCCTTGGTCAGTTGCCTTCGGCGACGGTGGCGGTACGGACGGTGCGATCGGTCTCGAACGGCGAGGTGCTGGTTGCGAGCGGGCTCTCGCCGATGGCTTCGAGTGCCTGCGCGTTGGTCAGCGCTTCGCCACCCTCGGACAACGGCTTGCGCAGCTCGATGTACTGCTCGAACTTGTCCGGGGACACGGCGCGAACCTCGAAGTTCATCATCGAGTGGAACGTGCCGCACATCTCCGTGCATCGACCGACGAACGAACCTTCGCGCTCGATTTCGCTGATCTGGAACACGTTGTCGGAATGGTTCTCCTCAGGGTTGGGGAGAACGTCACGCTTGAACAAGAACTCCGGAACCCAGAAGCCGTGGATGACGTCCGAGGATGCCAGCACGAATTCGATGCGCTTTCCGGTGGGAAGGACGAGCACCGGAATCTCGGCGCTGGAACCGACCGTTTCGATCTTGTTGTAGTGCAGGTAGGACAGATCCTGGGGAATGGCACCGTGGATCGCGCCGGGCACGAACTCGCCGTCCTCGCTACCCTCGGCACCTTCACCGGGAGTTGCGGCGGCTTCTGCGGCGGCCTGCTCCTCTTCGTCGGTGCCCTCGTACTTGGCAGCACCGTCCTTGAGGTCGATGGTCCGGTATCCGAACTTCCAGTTCCACTGGTATGCGGTCACGTCGACCTGGACGTCGGGATCTGCCTGCTTCTCGTCGACGTAGTTCTGCACCACGACGGTGAAGTAGAAGAGCACGGCGATGATCACGAACGGAACCGCCGTGTAGAACAGCTCGAGCGGAACGTTGTACGCGGTCTGACGCGGGAACTCCGGGGAGCTCTTCTTCTTACGGTGGAAGAGCACCACCCAGAAGATCAAGACCCACACGACGATGCCCATGACCAGGGCGGCGATGACCGACCAGGTCCACAGGTCGCCGATGCGTCGTCCCTGCGGAGTGACGCCCGAGGCGAAACCGAAATTGAGTACGTTGTCACTGCTGATGGAACAGCCCGACAGCATCAACGCGGCTACACCGAGAAATGCTGTCAGCCCCGCTCGCCGAAGGATCCGACTATGCGCCACGTTCACGCCTTCCTGATTGCCCACCACTGAAGAATAAGGGCTTCCACATGGAGATGCCCGAGTACTACGCAGCGTAGACCAAAGCTGACGCGGAGCCACCCTTGGGTCGTTACCTAGGTTCGAGCGTGTCTGCGGCATACTCGGTTGCTGATCGACCGTCCCGCTGACGACACGCGGAGATCCGGCCCCCGGCATTGTCCCCAACTGCGAGAAGAGGTAGCAGACGCTGTGTGTGGACTGCTCGGAGTACTGACATCTCACGGAACGACCGCCGCCGGCGTCGAGCTGGTGAGCTCGGCGACTCACTGCATGCGCCATCGAGGCCCGGACGAGCCCGGTGGCACCTGGCACGACGACGACGTCGTGTACGGCTTCAATCGACTCTCGTTCATCGACATCGAACACTCGCATCAGCCGATGCGGTGGGGACCTCCGGGTTCACCCGACCGGTACGCGCTGGTGTTCAACGGCGAGATCTACAACTACCTCGAGTTGCGTGCTGAGCTCGCGCGCGATCACGGTGCAGAATTCGCCACCGAAGGTGACAGCGAGTCGATCGTCGCGGCATTTCACTACTGGGGCGCTGCCGCCGTGCAGCGTCTGCGAGGAATGTTCGCCTTCGCCATCTGGGACACCGAGACGCGCGAGATGTTCATCGCGCGCGATCCCTTCGGCATCAAGCCGTTGTTCTACGCCACGGGCCCGGGTGGAACCGCGTTCGGCAGTGAGAAGAAGAGCGTTCTCGAACTGATGGAGCTGCTGGGCGTCGATCTCGACCTCGACCCGCGGGCCATCGAGCACTACACCGTGCTTCAGTACGTCCCCGAACCGGAGACGCTGCACGCGGGGATCAGGCGGCTCGAGTCGGGTTGCTACGCCACCCTCTCCCCCGGTACGCCGCCGAACATCACCCGATACTTCACACCGACGTTCCCGGTGAAGCCTTTCGCTCCCGGCAGCGAGAAGGCTCGCTACCAAGAGATTGCCAAGGCGCTCGAAGATTCGGTCGCCAAGCACATGCGTGCCGACGTGACCGTCGGTTCCTTTCTCTCGGGCGGCATCGATTCCACGGCCATCGCGGCACTGGCAATTCGACACAATCCGAACTTGATCACCTTCACGACCGGCTTCGAGCGCGAGGGTTACTCCGAGGTCGACGTCGCAGCGGAGTCGGCAGCCGCGATAGGTGCTCGGCACATCGTGAAAGTGGTCGGACCGGAAGAGTTCGCGGCGTCCATTCCCGAGATCGTCTGGTATCTCGACGACCCGGTTGCCGATCCTGCACTCGTACCGCTCTACTTCGTTGCAAAAGAAGCCCGCAAACACGTCAAGGTCGTGCTGTCCGGAGAGGGTGCGGACGAACTGTTCGGCGGCTACACCATCTACCGCGAGCCGCTGTCGTTGAAGCCGTTCGAGTCGCTGCCCGCGTTCCTGCGCCGCGCAGCCGGGTCGTTGAGCGAGCGGATTCCCGAGGGCACGCGCGGCAAGAGTTTGCTGCACCGGGGTTCGATGACCCTCGAGGAGCGGTACTACGGCAACGCGCGCAGCTTCAACGACGCACAGTTGCGATCCGTCCTGCGCGAGTTTCGGTCGGAGTGGACGCATCAGGACGTCACCGCACCCATCTACGCGCAGTCTCAGGGGTGGGATCCCGTTGCTCGAATGCAGCATCTGGACCTGTTCACCTGGCTGCGTGGTGACATTCTGGTCAAGGCCGACAAGATCACCATGGCGAACTCCCTGGAGCTGCGCGTCCCGTTCCTCGATTCCGAGGTCTACAAGGTTGCCGAGAAGTTGCCGCTGGAGCAGAAGATCACCAAGAGCACTACCAAGTACGCACTGCGCCAGGCGCTGGAAGGCATCGTTCCCGGTCATGTGCTGCACCGCGCCAAGCTCGGTTTTCCGGTGCCACTACGCCACTGGCTGCGCGGTACCGAACTCTTCGACTGGGCTCACCAGCAGATCGCCGAGTCACAGACCGATCACCTGCTGAACAAGGCCGCCATCGTCGCCATGCTCGACGACCATCGGGCAGGCAAATCGGATCACAGCCGTCGCCTGTGGACGCTGCTGATCTTCATGGTGTGGCACGGAATCTTCGTGGAGAATCGCATCGTGCCGCAGATCGCCGAACCGGAGTACCCGGTCAACATCTGACTGGTACACCCGTCTCCCCGGGATCAATGTGGATTTCAGTTGCTCAGATTGCAACAAAGCCGCATTGATCCCGCTGAGGGGAGCCGATCTCAGGCGGGCAGCAGCGCGCCGATCTCCTCGCCGGCTTCGGCACCGTACGCCGCGCTCAGGCGCTTGATCGCGTCGTCGCGGTTCAGGCTCCACTCCTGTGTTCCGGTGGTCTCGAGGACCAGCACGGCAACCAGAGAACCGAGCTGAGCGGCTCGTTCGATGCTCGCTCCGGCGAGGTGCGCGGTGAGGAACCCGGCACGGAACCCGTCGCCCACTCCGGTGGGATCGACCTTGCTCGTCTCGGGCACGACACCGATGTGGGTGTGCTTCCCGCCCTTCTCGACGATGTCCACGCCCCGCTTGCCCAGCGTGGTGACCCGCAGTTCGACCTTGTCCGCGATATCGGCGTCGGACATTCCGGTCTTCTGCTTGAGCAGTGCCCATTCGTATTCGTTGGTGAACAGGTAGGCCGCCCCGTCGATCAAATCGGTGGCCTGCGCGGCGTCGAGTCGCGCGAGTTGCTGGGACGGGTCGGCGGCGAAGGGAACACCTGCCGCGCGGCACTGGTCCGTGTGGGCGGTCATCGCCTCCGGATCGTTGGCCCCGATCAGCACGAGATCGAGCTGGTTCTGCGCGGCCAGCGTCTCGATGGAGATGTCGCGGGCTTCGCTCATCGCACCGGGATAGAACGACGCGATCTGCGCCATGTCCTCGTCGGTGGTGCAGACGAAGCGCGCTGTGTGCGCGGTGGCGGAAACGCTGACGCCACTGCAGTCGACTCCGTGCTCTTCGAGCCAGGTGCGGTATTCGGCGAAGTCCGGCCCCACAGCTCCGACGAGCAGCGGAGCGCCGCCGAGGACTCCGAGGGCGTAGGCAATGTTTCCGCCCACTCCCCCCTTACGGATGACCAGGTCGTCCACCAGAAAGCTCAGCGAGATGTTCGAGAGTTGATCGGCGACGATCTGCTCGGCGAACCGACCGGGGAATCGCATCAGATGGTCGGTTGCAATCGAGCCGGATACCGCGAGAGTCACGAAGAAGGGCCTTTCGGAGTGAAGTTCTGGATGACCGACGAGCAGACACGACTGTGACCGATACACGAATACGTGTATCGGTCACAGTCGAGAGCGAGTCAGCTCAGTTGAACGAGTCGCCGCACGCGCACGATCCGGTCGCGTTCGGGTTGTCGATCGTGAAGCCCTGCTTCTCGATCGTGTCCACGAAGTCGATGGATGCACCCTCCACGTAGGGAGCGCTCATCCGGTCGACTGCGAGGGTGACGCCGCCGAAGTCGACCGCGAGGTCGCCGTCGAGGCTTCGGTCGTCGAAGAAGAGCTGATAACGCAGTCCTGCACACCCACCGGGCTGTACAGCAATGCGCAGCGCGAGGTCGTCGCGGCCCTCTTGATCCAGCAACGCCTTGGCCTTGGCCGAAGCGGTCTCCGTCATGGTGACCTTGTGCGCCGTGGTTTCGGTCGTTGTGGTCTCATTCGAAACGGTCATGGGCTCTCCCTATCAGTCGTACCAAACCCGTGAACAAACTCAACCGTACTCCGGGTTGCTCTATTCCTTGCGCGCGCCGCCCCTGTTCGAGGGCCCGGCAACAGCACTGCTCGCCACGTGCGCGGCCAGCTTCTCGAGCTGATTGGCCGCATCGGTCATGGCCACCTCCACAGACCCGGCGAACTCGCTGATCGAGTGAGCGGCCGAGATACCGGCCGACGCCAAGTCGTCCTTGCTCACCGTCACCTGGCCGGCGAGCACCATGGTCTCGATTCCGGTGGCACCGCCTGCAGCGGCGATTCTGGTCACCAACTTGCCTCGCAGCGACTGCGAATCGAACTTTCCCTCGCCGGTCAGCACAAGGTCGACGGAGTCCAGGAGTTCCCGCTGACCGGTTCGTTCCGCCACGACGGCAGCACCCGGCACCTGCCTGCCACCGAGCGCGAACAGGGCCGCCCCCATCCCGCCCGCGGCACCCGCACCGGGACGGTCTGCCACATCGTGGCCCGCAGCCGACAGAACGGCAGCCCAGTCGGAATTCAGTTCTTCGAGTCGCTCGACCGTCTCGGCGTCGGCACCCTTCTGCGGCCCGAACACCCGAGCGGCACCGCCATCGCCGAGAAGTGGGTTCTCCACGTCCGACGCGACGACGAGGTCGATTCCCGAGAACCGTTCGATTGCCGACCCCAGCCCGCCGAGTGCGCGGATCATCGCTCGTCCACCGTCGGTGCAACTGCTTCCGCCGAGTCCGACGACGATCGACGTGGCGCCACTGTTCAACGCCTCGCTCAGCAGCTGTCCGACGCCGTAGCTGTTCGCCTTCAATGCCGACTGCGGAGTCAGTGGACCGTCGACGAGGTGCAGCCCGCAGGCCTGAGCAGATTCGATGTACGCCACCGTGCCGTCAAGCAGCCAGCGGGCCTGCACCGGCGTCCCGAGCGGTCCGTCCACGTCGGCGACGTGGACTGTGCCGATGCGCGAGGCCAGTACCTCGACGAACCCCGGTCCACCGTCGGATTGGGGTGCCAGTTCCAGCTCGTCACCGCTCCGGACGCCCGCCCATCCTCTGGCAATGGCGGCGGCTGCATCTGCGGCAGTCAGGGTGTCCCCGAAGGAGTCCGGCGCAATCATCACTCGCATTCTCGGAAGTGTAGGACCGCGGTACCCGAACAGCATCCGGTGCTGCGCCGCTGACCTGGCCGGTGTTCGAGTACCTCCGCTCATCCCATACTCTGGTTGCGTGAAGCTGCTACGCCGTGGAAACTCTGACAATTCGGACGGACAGGACTCGAACGAGCCCGAATCGACTGTGTCCGCCGGCGAGGCGACCTCGCCGGTGTCTCTCGGCAAAGGCCGACCGACCCCCAAGCGCCGTGACGCCGAGGCCCGCCGCCGCGGGCCGGTCGCTCCGGCTCCCCTGACGAGCAAAGAGGCACGAGAGCGCCGTAAGGCGAACAAGGGCAGCAAGGAAGACCGTAAGGCTGCCTCGAACGAACGGCGTGCAGCAGCTGCAGAGCGTCGGGCGCGCATGCTTGCGGGCGACGACAAGTATCTGCTGCCTCGCGACAAGGGCCCGGTGCGTGCCTACGTTCGCGACATCGTCGATGCGCGGCGCAATCTTGTCGGCTTGTTCATGCCGCTCGCTCTCATTCTCATCTTTGCGCTGTTTCTGCAGCCGCAGGTACAGCAGTACGTCACTCTCGGCATGTTCGTGATGATGCTGTTCATGGTCGGCGAGGGCATCTACCTCGGCAAGATGATCAACAACCGCATTCGTGTCCGGTTCCCCGACACTCCCGACGGCGGCTTCAAGATCGGCTGGTACGCCTTCGTACGGGCGTCGCAGATTCGGAAGATGCGTGCCCCCAAGCCGCGAGTGAGCGCCGGCGAGGCTGTCTGACGTCGGTGGCCGTGCCGTCTCGAACGCTCGTCCTCGGCGGAGCCAGATCCGGTAAGTCCGCGCACGCAGAATCGTTGGTCACGACCCGCCCGGTCCGTTACGTCGCGACCGGACAGCGCGATGCGTCGGACGAAGACTGGCAGCAGCGCATCGAACTCCATCGTGCTTCGCGTCCGCCCGAGTGGACCACGGTCGAAACCGTCACCGGGCTGGCGACGGTGGTGGCTCAGCCCTGGGGCGGCACCACGATGGTCGACGATCTGGGCACCTGGTTGACGGGAATGCTCGACGACGCAGCGGCCTGGGACCTGCCTCGCGGGACGATTGCTCCGGCCGTGGACGACTTGATCGCGGCGGTCTCGGACTGCAGGTCGAGACTCGTGATCGTCAGCCCCGAGGTCGGCATGTCCGTGGTTCCCGAGTCGCGTTCGGGTCGACTGTTCCGTGACGAGCTCGGTGTCCTCAATGCGCGTCTCGCGCACGTGTGTGACAGGGTTCTGCTGGTCGTCGCGGGCCTCGCGCTGACCCTCAAAGAACCACCGGCGGATTCCCTGACCGCGAAAGGCCCAGTGTGACAACTCCTGTGGACGACATCCCGGCACCCTCCCCGTTTCGACCGGTGCCTTCGCCGTCCGATTCGGCTCGGTACGAAGCTGCCGAGCGGCAAGGCCGGTTGACCAAGCCGGCCGGTAGCCTCGGACGTCTCGAGACGCTCGGCGAGTGGATCGCCGCCTGCCAGGGTGTCAGTCCGCCGAAGTCCTTCGAGCGCGTCCGTGTCGTCGTCTTCGCCGGCGACCACGGCGTCGCCGCTCATGGAGTGTCCGCCTACCCGCCCGAGGTCACGGCGCAGATGGTCGAGAACATTCGCGCGGGCGGTGCTGCGGTCAACGTCCTCGCGACCATCGCCGGGGCCACTGTTCGAGTGGTCGACATCGCTGTCGACGCCGACACCGATTCGTCGGTGTCCGCCTTCAAGATTCGGCGCTCGAGTGGTTCCATCGACCGCGAGGACGCACTGAGCGAGGACGAGGTGCGCGCCGCTGTCGCCGCCGGCGTTGCCATCGCGGACGAGGAGGTCGACGCCGGTGCGGACCTTCTCGTCGCAGGCGACATGGGCATCGGAAACACCACGCCCGCAACCGTATTGATCGCCACCCTGACCGATACCGAACCGGTCGCTGCCGTCGGCCGCGGCACCGGAATCGACGACGCCGGGTGGATCAGGAAGACCGCGGCGATCCGGGACGCGATGCGGCGGTCTCGGCCGGTCGCCAAGAATCCCACCGACCTGCTGCGGGTGGCCGGTGGTGCCGACATCGCCGCCCTCGCCGGCTTCCTCGCGCAGGCGGCGCATCGGCGTACCCCGGTGATCCTGGACGGTCTCGTCGTCACAGCAGCAGCACTGGTGGCGGAAGACGGTGCGGCCGGTGCTAGTGCCTGGTGGGTCGCCGGGCATCGTTCGGCCGAGCCCGCCCATTCACTTGCCTTGCGGCACTTGCGACTCGAGCCGTTGGTGGAGCTGTCGATGCGGCTCGGTGAAGGCTCCGGCGCGTTGGCGGCGTTGCCGCTCGTTCGTGCGGGAGTCGACACGTTGAATTCGATGGCGACGTTCGCCGACGCCGGCGTCAGCACCGGCGACCCCGAAGTCCGCTGACCGTGAGGCTGCGGGCCGAGGGTCTGGTGCTCGCGTTCTCGTGGTTGACGGTGCTGCCCGTGCGTGGCCCGTCGCAGGTCGACAGGGTCCGCGCCGGTCGCGCGATAGCGCACGCTCCCCTGGTCGGTCTCGTCCTCGGGTGCGTGTGTTCGGCACTGCTGTGGGCGACGACGGTTGCCGGGTTGTCGGCAATCCTGTGCGGCCTCGTCGCCGTTGCCGCCGCCGCGCTGCTGACGCGCGGTATGCACATCGACGGGTTGGCCGACACCGCCGATGGGCTCGGCTGTTACGGCTCGCCCGAACGCGCACGGGAGGTCATGAAGTCCGGTAGTGCCGGACCGTTCGGGGTGGCGGCCATCGCTCTGACGTCGGCGATTCAGGCGGCAAGTCTGGGTCAGCTCGCGCAGGAGCGACTGTGGTGGGCTGTCGTCGTGGTCGCGGTGACTGCCCGGGTGGCGGCAGTCCTGGCCTGCCGCAAGGGAATCGACGCATCGACGTCGGGCGGCTTCGGTGCGCTCGTGGCCGGAACGCAGTCCAACGCCGTCCTGACGCTGTGGGTCATTGCGGCAGCGGCAGCGTCGGTCTTCGCGCAACCCGATCGACCCTGGCAAGGGCCGCTGGTCGTCGTCGCGGTCCTGACACTCTCGGTGTTTGCCGTTCGACACTGCGTCCGACGCTTCGGTGGCCTCTCGGGCGATGTTCTCGGTGCCGCGATCGAGACCACTACGGCGTCGGCCGCGGTGGGCCTGTTGATCGGCAGCTGATCAGCGGAGCTTGGTCATCCAGCCGTGGGTATCGGCGAAGGTGCCGCGCTGGATGCCGGTGAGGGTGTCTCGCAGTGCGAGCGTGATCTCACCGGGTTCTCCGCCTGCGATCTCGAAAGAACCGTCGGTGGATTTGACGCTGCCCACCGGGGTGATGACAGCTGCTGTGCCGCAAGCGAACACCTCGGTGATTTCGCCCGCTTCGGCACCCTTGCGCCACTCGTCGGTGGAGATCCGTCGTTCTTCGACGGGGATGCCGGAGTCCGTCGCCAAGGCCAACAGCGAGTCGCGCGTAATTCCGGGAAGCAAGGACCCGGACAGCGAGGGCGTCACCAACCGGGCGTCGGAACCCGAGCCGAAGACGAAGAACAGGTTCATGCCGCCCATCTCTTCGACGTAGCGGCGCTCGGTGGCGTCGAGCCAGACCACCTGATCGCAGCCCTCGTCGCTGGCCTGCGCCTGCGCGAGGAGGGAGGCGGCGTAGTTGCCTGCGAACTTCGCGGCACCGGTGCCGCCCGGTGCTGCGCGGACGTATTCGGTGGACAACCACACGCTCACCGGTTTGACGCCACGTGGGAAGTACGCGCCTGCGGGTGAGGCGATCAGCATGTAGCGATACGCGTCGGCGGGTCGCACACCCAGACCGGCTTCGGTGGAGAACATGTAGGGCCGTAGATAGAGCGCGTCCTCGCCGCCCGCCGCCGGGACCCACTCGTGATCGAGCTCGAGCAACTTCTCGATAGAGCCGATGAACAATTCGTCCGGCATCTCGGGCATGGCAAGACGCTTGGCCGAGGTACGGAATCGTTCGGCATTGGACTGCACCCGGAACGTGGACAGATCGCCGTTGGGCTGGCGGTAGACCTTCAGGCCCTCGAAGATCGCTTGGCCGTAGTGCAGGACCATCGCCGCGGGGTCGAGCTCGATCGGACCGTACGGGGTGATCCTCGCATCGTGCCAGCCGCCGTCGCGGGTGTAGTCGATGCTGACCATGTGGTCGGTGAAGTGCTTTCCGAATCCGGGCGCTGCAAGTACCGCGTCACGCGCCGCGGAGGTTGCGGGCGAAGGATGCTGCACGTACGTGAATTCGGAAACACCTGTCATGCCGGGAATCCTATCGTGGGGTTCGTGGCGGTCTCACGCGGTCACCTGGTCTTGGCGACGACGAACGGCGGTGCGACCACTTCGCAGCGCAGGGCGCGGCCTCGAACGTCGACCTCGACCTCCGAACCCACCGCGGGAGCGGCCTGCGCGTCGAGGAGTGCAAGGGCGATACCGACCTTGAGAGTGGGCGAGAAAGTGCCGGAGGTCGTCGTTCCGAGATCGCGTCCCGACGCGCGCACGGTGAGACCGGGGCGTAGAACGCCGCGATCGAGAGCTTTGAGCCCGCGCAGAATCCGTGCCGGACCGTCTGCCTTCTGGGCGGTCAATGCGTCCTTGCCCCAGAACGAGTCCTTGTTCCACCCGATCGCCCAGCCGCATCGTGCTTCGAGGGGCGAGATGTCCTGCGCCAGTTCGTGTCCGTGCAGCGGGTACCCCATTTCGGTGCGCAGCGTGTCGCGCGCTCCGAGTCCGCACACCTGACCGTCCCGAGACCGCACCGCAGCCAGCAGCGCCAGGAACAACGGTTTCACGTCGTCGACAGACGGGATCAGCTCGTAGCCCTGTTCGCCGGTGTAACCCGTGCGGCAGACCCGGACAGGCAGAGAGTTCCAGGTGGCGTCCTCGAATGCCATGTAGTCCATATCGGTCGGTAGACCCAGTTCCTGCAGAACCTCGGACGCCTTCGGCCCCTGCACGGCCAGCACTCCGAACTCGCGGTGCCGGTTCACCACCGAGACCCCGGCTGGGGCAGCGGCAGCCATCGCCTCGACCACGGCTGCCGTGTTCGCAGCATTGGGCACCAGAAACACGTCCTCGTCGGAGACGAAGTAGGCGATCAGGTCGTCGACGACGCCACCGGACTCGGTGCAGCACAGCGTGTATTGCGCTTTGCCCGGTTCGATTCTGGTCAGGTCGTTGGTGAGGACAGAGTTCACGAATGCGGCGGCTCCGGGGCCGGTCACCGACGCCTTGCCGAGGTGGCCGACGTCGAACAGACCCACCGTTTCACGCACTGCAGTGTGCTCGACGACGACGCCGGCGTACGAGACCGGCATGGTCCATCCACCGAACGGTGCGAACGTCGCGCCGAGTTCGGTGTGCACGGCGTGGAGTGGTCCTTCGATCAACTCGGTGTCGGTCATGGCGGCCACGCTAGCTCACCTCGCGGAGCGTCTCCGGTCGGTCGCCCCGGTGCGTCCCTCGATCGTCGACGCCGCCGACCGTCATTAGGATCGAGGGACATACACGTCAACCCCTACAGGAGCAGCCACGTGCCTTCCCCCTCGACGCTCACCCGCACTCTCGGACCCGACCTGGTTCTCGCGGGCAAGCTCGGTAAGAAAGTCGACGTACTCGTTGTCGCATTGAGCACGAGTGACGACGGCCTCGAACTCTCCATCACCGACGACATTTCCGACGATGCGATCGCCACCGAATTGCTCGACGCGTTCGAAGCCGTCGGTGCCACCGGCAAGGCCGACGAAGTAGTGCGTATTCCGGCTCCGGCCGGCCTGGCCGTGGCGAGTGTGTTGGCCGTGGGCCTCGGCAACGCCGCCGACATCGACAGTGAACGCATTCGTCACTCGGCCGGCACAGCTGCTCGCGCGCTGTCCGGTGTCGAGACGGCAGCCACGACGCTCTCGGCGCTCGACTTGGGCGCGGCCGCCGAGGGCTTCTTTCTCGGCGCGTACCAGTTCACCGAGTTCAAGTCGGCTCTCTCGGCACCGAAGCCGTCTGCTCTTCCGGTGACTCGCATCGAGTTGTTGGTGCCCGACAATCGCTCCAAGGATGCCAAGCGCGAACTGGAGAGGTCGATCGCGATTGCCGAATCAGTGGCTGTCGCAAGGGATTTCGTCAACACTCCGCCCAGCCATCTCTACCCGGAGGAATTCGCGGCTCAGGCCAAGGCGCTGGGCAAGGCGTCCGGTCTCGAGGTCGAGATCCTCGACGACAAAGCACTCGAGAAGGGCGGCTACGGCGGCATTCACGGAGTGGGCAAGGGATCGTCCCGACTGCCTCGGCTCGTGCGCCTGACGCACTCGGGAGGCAAACGCGGCGCGAAGAAGGTCGCCCTCGTCGGTAAGGGAATCACGTTCGACACCGGCGGCATCTCCATCAAGCCGGCTGCCGGCATGGAGAACATGACCTCGGACATGGGCGGTGCGGCAGCGGTCATCGCCACGGTGGTGCTCGCCGCCAAGGTCGGCCTGCCGCTCGACGTCATCGCCACCGTCCCGATGGCGGAGAACATGCCGTCGGGCACCGCTCAGCGCCCCGGCGATGTGCTCACCCAGTACGGCGGCATCACCGTCGAGGTGATCAACACCGACGCCGAGGGCCGCTTGGTACTCGCCGACGCGATCGTGCGTGCCTGCGAGGACGATCCGGACTACCTGATCGACACCGCGACGCTGACCGGCGCTCAGGTCGTCGCACTCGGCAACAGGACTCCCGGCGTGATGGGTACCGACAACTTCCGCGACCGCGTCGCCGCGATTTCGCAGGCGATCGGCGAGAACGGATGGGCCATGCCGTTGCCGAAGGAGATTCGCCGCGAACTCGACTCCAAGGTCGCAGATCTCGCGAACGTCACCAACGGTCGAGCAGGTGGCATGCTCGCCGCTGCTCTGTTCCTGAAAGAATTCGTCGCCGAGGGCGTGGAATGGGCTCACATCGATGTCGCGGGCCCGGCATACAACACCGGTGGTCCGTTCGGCTACACCGGCAAGGGCGGCACCGGGGTTCCGGTCCGAACCATGTTCGCGGTTCTCGAGGACATCGCCGACAACGGCTGATCGTCTCCCGTCCGTGCGCGAGGCCCCATGCCCTCGCGCACGGACGGCGTCAGCTGTCGCGCTGCTGTTGTTCGCGCTGCCGAATCAGCTTCTGCCGAGCGTCGTGGTCACGCATCCGCTGCGGATAGCCCGTCTTGCGGACGTCGTACACCGGAATCTTCAGGTCCGATCCGATCTTTCGTACATATTTTTCATCGAGCGGTCGACGCGTCCACTCACCGTCGTTCGCGACCAGAACCACCGTGAGCGGCGTGACCGTCGTTTTGGGTTCCACGTAGGCCTCGACGCCGATTCGTGCCGAGGTCCAATCGGCCAGGTACTGGGCAACCGAGCCTTCGGGTGCCCGTTTCGCGCCCCCACCGCTCGACTTGAATCGATCGAACAATCCCACGCGAACTCCTCTTTCGTACGGCCGGCGAAGTCCGAGTTTCGGTGCCGGATCTTTGTTACCCACCAGTTCGACAGGCGTGTTGCACGCCCTAGGGGAACGGCGAGGCGACATCAATGGAAGGATGACATTAGAGGGTTCAGCTCTCTTGATTGTGAACCAAGGCTCGTGAAGTGAGTTAGTGAGTTGCCGAGAGGGAGTGTCGACGTGGGCGCTGGATCGAGCCGAACGTGCTCGGTGAGTGTCGATCGCACCGGTGCCTCCGTCGAACCGAATCACCCAACTCTCGTCCATGAACCCTGTTCCGCCAGCACAATGGTCTGCGACCACAAGTCGTAAGAACTACATCACCCGCATACAACTGTCGAGGAGTCAACAGACATGGCCTTCTCCGTCCAGATGCCAGCTCTCGGTGAGAGTGTCACCGAGGGAACTGTCACGAGGTGGCTCAAACAAGAAGGCGACACCGTCGAAGTCGACGAGCCATTGCTCGAAGTCTCCACGGACAAGGTCGATACCGAGATCCCGTCGCCTGCTGCCGGTGTTCTCACCAAGATCGTCGCTCAGGAAGACGACACCGTCGAGATCGGTGGCGAGCTCGCTCAGATCGGTGACGCGGACGAGTCCTCCTCGTCCGACGCACCCGCCGAGGATGCCGCTCCCGCCGAGGAGTCGGCACCGGAAGAGCCTGCCGAGGAGCCCACTCCCGCAGCCGAGCCCGAGCCGCAGGCCGAGCAGGAAGCTCCCGCAGCGAGTGCCTCTTCCAGCTCCTCCGACTCGTCCGGATCCGGCACCCCGGTGACGATGCCCGAGTTGGGTGAGTCCGTCACCGAGGGCACCGTGACGCGCTGGCTCAAGGCCGTCGGCGACGAGGTTGCAGTGGACGAGCCGCTGCTCGAGGTGTCCACCGACAAGGTCGACACCGAGATCCCGTCTCCGGTCGCAGGCACCCTGCTCGAGATCTCCGCCGAGGAAGACGACACCGTGGCCGTCGGCGGCCAGCTTGCAGTCATCGGTTCCGGCTCACCCGCCGAGAAGGCCCCCGAGCCCGAGGCAAGTCCGGAGCCCGAGGCTCCGAAGGCCGAAGAGCCCAAGGAAGAGCCGAAGCCCGAGCCGAAGCAGGAAGCCCCCAAGAAGGAAGCTCCCAAGGCCGAGCCGAAGCCTGAGCCGAAGCAGGAAGCCCCCAAGGCCGCTCCCGCGAAGGAATCGGCACCGTCGGGCGATTCCAGCCCGTACGTCACTCCCCTGGTCCGCAAGTTGGCGACGGACAACGACGTCGATCTGTCGTCCGTCAAGGGCACCGGCGTGGGTGGACGCATCCGCAAGCAGGACGTTCTCGCTGCAGCCGAGGCCAAGAAGGCTCCCGCGGCTCCCGCTGCGGCCGCGGCACCTGCCGCAGCGTCGAAGCCCGCAGCACCGGCGACCGCGGGAGTTCGTCCCGAGCTCGCACACCTGCGCGGCACCACGCAGAAGATCAACCGTATTCGTCAGATCACCGCGAAGAAGACGCGTGAGTCGCTGCAGACTTCTGCTCAGCTGACGCAGACTTTCGAGGTCGACGTGACGAAGATCGCCGGCCTGCGTACCAAGGCCAAGGCGAAGTTCGCCGAGAACGAGGGCGTCAACCTGACGTACCTGCCGTTCTTCGCGAAGGCGGTCGTGGAGGCACTCAAGGCTCACCCGAACGTCAACGCCAGCATCAACGAGGACGCGAAGGAGATCACGTACCACGCCGATGTCCACCTGGGCATCGCGGTGGACACCGAGCAGGGCCTGCTCTCCCCCGTCATCCACAATGCCGGCGACCTGTCGCTGGCCGGACTGGCACGCGCGATCAACGACATCGCCACTCGCGCCCGTTCGGGTGGGCTCAAGCCCGACGAGCTGTCCGGTGGCACGTTCACGATCACCAACATCGGCAGCCAGGGCGCGCTGTTCGACACCCCGATCCTGGTTCCGCCGCAGGCGGCCATGCTGGGTACGGGTGCGATCGTCAAGCGTCCCGTCGTCGTCAAGGACGACTCGGGCAACGAGTCGATCGGTGTTCGCTCGATGTGCTATCTGCCGCTCACCTACGACCACCGGTTGGTGGACGGAGCCGATGCAGGACGCTTCCTGACGACCATCAAGCAGCGTCTCGAAGTGGCATCGTTCGAGGCCGATCTGGGTCTGTAGACAACCGGCGAGTGTCGCGCCACGTATTCTCGTAGGAGCGCGAAACATTCGCATCGGGGTCTCGTTCACCAGGGGCACGGACAGAGCATCCGGGGCATCATTCGTTCGCGAATGGTGCCCCGGAGTGCGTCAAGGAGGCTTTCGTTCACATGCGCGTAGTCATTGCAGGTTCATCAGGCTTGATCGGCACAGCTCTCGTTGCAGCGTTACGCGGCCGCAGCCACGACGTCACCAGACTGGTCCGACGCTCACCGGCGGGACCGGACGAGTCGCAGTGGGACCCGTCGCACGGCAGTATCGACCCCGCTGTGCTGGCCGGTGCCGATGCGGTCGTCAATCTGTGTGGTGTCGGCATCGGCGACAAGAGATGGTCCGGTGCGTACAAACAACTGGTACGCGACAGTCGCATAGCGCCGACCGAGGTGATCGCGTCGGCGGCGGCCGACGCGGGTGTCCCCACCCTGATCAATGCCAGCGGCGTCAATTTCTACGGTGACACCGGCGACCGAGTGGTCGACGAGACCGCTCCGGTAGGAGACGGATTTCTCGCCGAGGTGTGCCGAGACTGGGAGAACGCCACGGCTGCGGCGTCGGAGGCTGGAGTTCGTACGATCCTGTTGCGCAGCGGTGTGGTGCTGTCGCAGCGCGGCGGAATGCTGGGCAAGCTGCGCCCGCTGTACCTGTTCGCGCTCGGTGGTCGATTGGGCAGTGGCCGTCAGTACTTCCCGTGGATCTCGTTGGAAGACGAAATCGGCGCCATCGTCCACGGTATCGAGAACGATGCGCTGCGCGGACCGGTCAACATGGTCGGGCCGACGCCGGTGACCAACGCCCAGTTCAACAGTGCGATGTCCCGAGCGGTGCATCGTCCGGCACCGTGGATGGTGCCCGGGTTCGCCCTGAAGGCGGTCATCGGAGAGTTTGCCGAGGAGGCGATCCTCACCGGGCCGCGAGCCATTCCGAAGGCACTCGAGGACGCCGGCTACACCTTCGAGCACAACACCGTGGGCGAAGCACTGCGGGTGGCTGTCGGCTCATGACCCGGCGTAGCGTTTCGGTTCATGAGTGACGTGAACGCCCCGTCGAATCAGGCCACCGGCACCGACTCGGCCCGGGCAAGCCGCGAACCGGTCGTGGTGCGAGAACTGGGCACCGTCGAGTACACCCAGGCGTGGGCTCTACAGCGGGAATTGGCCGACGCCCGCGCAGACAACCGGGGCCCGGATACGTTGCTGTTGCTCGAGCACCCTTCCGTGTACACCGCGGGGCGGCGCACCTCGGAAGAAGACATGCCGCGCGACGGTACTCCTGTGGTCGAGGTGGACCGCGGCGGCAAGATCACCTGGCACGGGCCGGGCCAACTGGTCGGCTACCCCATCGTCGCGCTGGCGCAGCCGATCGATGTCGTCAAGTACGTCCGCCGGATCGAGGAAGCGCTGATTTCCGTGGTGTCCGATCACGGCATCGCGTGCGGGCGGGTGGACGGCAGGTCCGGGGTGTGGCTCGCGTCCGAGGTTCGCGACGGCGTGCTTCTACCCGAGCGCAAGATCGCGGCCATCGGCGTGCGAGTTCAGCGCGGCGTGACCCTGCACGGCTTCTCCCTCAACTGCAATTCGGCGATGACGGGTTTCGACGCGATCGTGCCGTGCGGAATCGCCGACGCCGGTGTGACGTCGTTGTCGCTCGAGCTGGGGCGAGACGTCCCGGTCGCCGAGGTGCTCGATTCGGTCACGACGGCAGTTCTGGCTGCGTTGGACGGATCGATGCCGGTCAGAGAGCACGAGCTCGAGCACCCGGAGATCACCACCGCGACGGTCAACCCGCAATTCACGACGGTTCGGTTCGGCGCGTAGCATTGTTGGCGTGACTGTGGCCCCAGAAGGACGCAAGCTGCTCCGCCTCGAGATCCGAAACGCGGAGACCCCCATCGAACGCAAACCCAGCTGGATCAAGACCAAAGCCAAGATGGGCCCGGAATACACCGAGCTCAAAGGTCTTGTGAAGCGTGAGGGTCTGCACACGGTGTGCGAGGAAGCCGGCTGCCCGAATATTTACGAATGCTGGGAAGATCGCGAGGCGACCTTCCTCATCGGCGGCGAACAATGCACCCGTCGATGCGATTTCTGCCAGATCGATACCGGCAAGCCCGAGGATCTCGATCGCGACGAGCCTCGCCGCGTGGCGGAGAGTGTGCAGGCCATGGGCCTGCGCTACTCCACGATCACCGGAGTCGCCCGCGACGACCTCGAAGACGGTGGTGCGTGGCTGTACGCAGAGACCGTCCGGTACATCAAGAAGCTCAACCCCAACACCGGCGTCGAGCTGCTGATCCCCGACTTCAACGCCAAGCCCGACCAGCTGGCCGAGGTGTTCTCCTCCCGCCCGGAGGTGTTGGCCCACAACGTCGAGACCGTGCCGCGCATCTTCAAGCGCATCCGTCCGGCTTTCCGGTATCAGCGGTCGATGGACGTCATCACCGCAGCGCGTGACGACGGTCTGGTCACCAAGTCGAATCTCATTCTCGGCATGGGCGAGACTCCCGAGGAAGTCCAGGAAGCGATTCGCGACCTGCACGAGGCGGGCTGCGACATTCTGACGATCACCCAGTACCTGCGACCGTCACCGCGGCACCACCCCGTCGAGCGGTGGGTCAAGCCGGAGGAGTTCGTCGAGCACTCCGACTACGCCACCGAGGTCGGGTTCGCCGGAGTTCTGGCCGGCCCGTTGGTCCGCTCCTCGTACCGCGCCGGACGCCTCTACGCGCAGGCCATGGCGCACCACGGTCGCGAACTGCCCGAGAGCATGAGCCACCTCACCGACGGCGGTGAAGCTTCTCAGGAGGCCAGCTCGTTGATGGCTCGGCTGGCTCCTCGCTGATCGCTCCCCTCGACCCGGCGCCATGCACGTGAGCGTCGGCACAGGCCGTATCCTGTGAGGTATGGCGAACGGCAGTAAAGCTGGCAAAGCGGCAAAGCCCAGCAAGGAAGCAAAGGCGGCTGCCAAGGCAGCCCGCAAGCAGGCATCGAAGGAACGGCGCAGCCAGTTGTGGCAGGCGTTCCAAATGCAGCGTAAGGACGACAAGGCTCTCCTTCCGCTGATGATCGGAGCGGTGGTCGGTCTCGGGCTGATCGGCTTCCTGATCGGTCTGGCCTTCGGCTTCCAGTGGTTCCTTCTCCCCATCGGTCTCCTGTTGGGCGTGCTGGTCGCGTTCATCATCTTCGGCCGGCGGGTCCAGAAGTCCGTGTACAAGAAGGCCGACGGTCAAGCCGGTGCCGCGGCGTGGGCCCTGGACAATCTTCAGGGATCGTGGCGTGTCACCAATGCGATCGCAGGCACCACTCATCTCGATGCCGTGCACCGGGTGATCGGAAAGCCGGGAGTGATTCTCGTTGCCGAGGGTGCCCCGCAGCGTGTGAAGACTCTGCTGGCCCAGGAGAAGAAGAAGACCGCCCGGCTGGTGGGCGACACCCCGATCTACGACATCATCGTCGGCAACGGGGAGAACCAGATTCCACTGTCGGGTTTGCAGAAGTACCTGTCGAAGTTGCCGAAGAACATCGACGGCAAGCGGATGGACACCATCGAGTCACGGCTGGCCGCGTTGGGCACCAAGGGTGGCCCGGCAATGCCAAAGGGACCGATTCCCGGCGGGGCCAAGATGAAGGGCGTTCAGCGAACCATGAAGCGACGCTGACCCGTATTTCGACCGACAGCCCTGGTGCGTCGACCCCTCAGCGGGTCCGCAGCAGGGCTGTTCCCGTTGCGCGGTCGTGCATTCCCCTGCCGTCCATATCGGTGATCACGGCCGGGACGACGAACAGCAGGATGAGCTGGCGCACCAATGCCCGGACGAAACCGACTCGCGCATGGGCGTCGATGCGTCCCACCTGTACTCCCACGATGAACTGCCCCGGGGTGAACGAGAACAGCGAGACACTCGCGATTCCTACGACGAACCACACGGCCAGCACGATCGTCGAGATCAGCCCGCTGGTGGTGTAACCGCCGAGAATCAGCGACGCCACACCGGTAGCCATCGTCCAGTCCAGCAGCAACGCCAGGACTCTACGACCGGTTCCGGCGAGTGCGCCGATGCCCTGTGCGGGCAGACCGAGTTGTTCCCCACGGAAGTTCTGCGGCGGTCGTGGGTTCGCGGCCGCCGGTCCGGACAACCAGGACCCTGTCATTCGTGCCATGATTCCCAGGATAGGCGCGGTCGGGCGCGCGGAAAAACGGGTGGACGTACTGTTGTTCGTGCCAACCGTGAACCACGACGTGTAACACGGGCGAAACACGAGCTTGACGGGCGGGCAACACCGAGTCCATACCGTCAGTTCGACGGATTCTCAACTAAGGAGCAAAAGCGTGGCGTTTTCCACGGCCCAAGAGGTCATCAAGTTCATCGCAGATGAAGGAATCGAATACGTCGACATCCGATTCACGGATCTGCCGGGTGCACAGCAGCACTTCTCCATCGCTGCCAAGGCGTTCACGGCCGACACCCTGGAAGACGGCCTCGCGTTCGACGGCTCGTCCGTCCGCGGCTTCCAGTCGATCCACGAGTCCGACATGATCCTGCTGCCGGACTACGCCACCGCTCAGATCGACCCGTTCCGCAACGCGAAGACCCTCAACATGGACTTCTTCGTCCACGACCCGTTCACGCGTGAGGCGTACAGCCGCGACCCGCGCAACGTTGCGCGCAAGGCCGAGGAGTACTTGGCCAGCACCGGCATCGCCGACACCGCGTTCTTCGGTGCCGAGGCCGAGTTCTACATCTTCGACTCCGTGCGCTTCGACTCGCAGGCCAACGGCGCGTTCTACGAGCTCGACTCGTCCTCGGGTTGGTGGAACACCGGAGCCGAGACCGAGGCCGACGGTGGACCGAACCTCGGCTACAAGGTCCGCTACAAGGGTGGCTACTTCCCCGTCGCACCGTACGACCACTACGTCGACCTGCGTGACGAGATCTCGACCAACCTGCAGAACGCAGGCTTCGAGCTCGAGCGTGCCCACCACGAGGTCGGCACCGGCGGTCAGCAGGAGATCAACTACAAGTTCAACACGCTGCTCCGCGCGGCCGACGATCTGCAGCTCTTCAAGTACATCGTCAAGAACACCGCATGGAAGAACGGCAAGTCCGCGACGTTCATGCCGAAGCCCCTGTTCGGAGACAACGGCTCGGGCATGCACGTGCACCAGTCGCTGTGGAAAGACGGCAAGCCCCTCTTCCACGACGAGGCCGGATACGCCGGACTGTCCGATCTGGCACGTCACTACATCGGCGGCATTCTGCACCACGCTCCGTCGCTGTTGGCCTTCACCAACCCGACGATCAACTCGTACCACCGTTTGGTGCCGGGCTACGAAGCTCCCATCAACTTGGTCTACAGCCAGCGCAACCGCTCCGCCGCGGTGCGTATCCCGATCACCGGCAACAACCCGAAGGCCAAGCGCCTCGAGTTCCGCGCGCCGGACTCCTCGGGTAACCCGTACCTGAACTTCGCCGCTCAGATGATGGCGGGCCTCGACGGAATCAAGAACAAGATCGAGCCGATGGCTCCGGTCGACAAGGACCTCTACGAGTTGCCGCCCGAGGAAGCCAAGAACATTCCTCAGGCACCCACCTCGCTGAACGCGGTCATCGACCGTCTCGAGGCCGACCACGACTACCTCACCGAGGGTGGCGTCTTCACCACCGACCTCATCGAGACGTGGATTTCGCTCAAGCGTGAGCAGGAGATCGCTCCGGTCAACCTGCGTCCGCACCCGTACGAGTTCTCGCTCTACTACGACGTGTGAGTAGGTAGATTTCACGAAGAAACGCCCGGCCGAATCTTTTCGGCCGGGCGTTTTTCGCTTTCTAGATTGTTTCCGATCGGCAACTTTTGCGGCAATCCGCAAAGAAATTCAGACCGGTCGGCGTTTGATAGTCGGTACGCGGGGTAAAGACAACTACCGTTACCGGCAAACAGAGGACGACGACTGCATGGATGCACTGTGGGATTTCATCGTCGGGCGGCGAAGGCAGTTGGCGATCGATTCGTATCTCCACGTCTCGGCCGTGGTGCAATGCGTCATCATCGCTACCGTTATCGGCGTCTCCATCGGGATACTCGTCTATCGCAGTCCGGCCGGCTCCGCCGTCGCTACAGCTCTGGCAAGCACTGTCCTGACAATCCCGTCGTTCGCTCTGTTGGGTTTGCTGATTCCCATTCTGGGGCTGGGTGTTCGACCGACAGTGACCGCTCTGGTCCTGTACTCACTGCTCCCGATCATCCGAAACACTGTGGTCGGTCTGGATGCGGTCAATCCGGCGGTCACCGATGCCGCCCGCGGAATCGGCATGAGCCGCATTCTTGTGCTGCGGCGCATCGAGATTCCACTGGCGTGGCCCTCGATTCTGACCGGAATGCGAGTCAGCACACAGCTGGCCATGGGCATCCTGGCTATCGCTGCGTACGCCAAAGGCCCTGGCCTGGGCAATCTTCTGTTCTCAGGGCTCGCACGAGTCGGCAGCCCGACGGCCGTTCCGCAGGCACTGACCGGCACCATCCTCATCGTCCTGCTGGCGCTGATCCTCGATGGGATCTACGTCGTGATCGGCAAACTGACCACCTCGAGGGGTATCCGTGAGTGAGAAAACGACCGTATCCGGTGCAGAAATCGTGCTGGAGAACGTAACCAAGAGTTACTCGGGACAAAAGGATCCCGCCGTCGACAACGTGTCGATGACGATTCCCGCCGGCGAGGTAGTCGTCCTGGTCGGTCCATCCGGCTGCGGCAAAACGACGACCATGCGCATGATCAACCGATTGATCGAGCCGACGTCGGGCCGCATCACCATCGGCGGCAAGGACGCATTGTCGATCAACCCGAACGAACTCCGCCGCACCATCGGATACTCCATCCAGCAAGCAGGGCTGTTCCCACACATGACCATTGCCGAGAACGTCGGCATGGTTCCAGGACTGATCGGCTGGAAGAAGAAGAGGATCTCGGATCGCACGGACGAAATGCTCGATCTCGTCGGTCTCGATCCCGCGCTGTATCGGGACCGCTACCCGCGCCAACTGTCCGGAGGTCAGCAGCAACGAGTCGGTGTGGCGCGCGCTCTGGCCGCAGATCCCCCGGTCCTGTTGATGGACGAGCCGTTCGGAGCCGTCGACCCCATCACCCGCGGCCTGCTGCAAGACGAATTGATGCGCCTGCAAGCAGAATTGGGCAAGACCATCGTGTTCGTGACCCACGACTTCGATGAAGCGGTCAAGCTCGGTGACCGAATCGCGGTGTTGGGCAATCAGTCTCGCATTCTGCAGTTCGACACTCCCGAAGCAGTTCTGGCCAACCCAGCCGACGAGACGGTCGCCGGATTCGTCGGTGCCGGTGCGGCTCTCAAGCAACTGACACTGATGAGAGTGCGCGACATCGAGTTGTCCGATGTTCCGGTCATGGGCGAGGACCAGCCGGTCGAGTCGATGAACGCGGCTCTCGGAAACGACCCGGAGGCATGGGGAATCATTCTCGATGCGCGTAAGCGGCCCATTCGGTGGACCGATCGCCGCCATCTCGTCGGAGTAGGCAGCCTGCGCGACGTCGGTGTTCCGATGGGCGAAATGGTCTCGACTCAATCGACGCTGCAGGACGCACTCGAAGCTCTGCTCGCCGAGGGTAACGCGACCGCAACGGTTACCGGTCAGCGCGGCGAATACGCCGGCACGATCACGATCGAGCAATTGATCGACACCATCAAGACCATCCGTTCGCAGCACGCTCACGACCACGACCACGACCACGACAAGGACACCTCAGCGGAAGACGTGACTGCAGGGAGTCCATCGTGACGACCACCGCGGATTCCTCGGTCGTCGATGCAGCAGGAGACGACAGCGGCGTGCAGGCGGCGAAGCAAGCTGCCAAGCGAGCGGAACGTGTTCGGCTGTTGGTGCAACCGGTCCTCATCGCAATAGTGGTTGTCGCGCTTCTTGCCTACACGTTCACCCGCGATCTGACTGCTACGCAAGCGGAGACGTTGAACGCGAGCTACCTGCTTCAAAGAATGTCCGAGCACGTTGTCATCACGATCGTCGTCACGGCGCTCGTGCTGGCCATAGCGGTCCCTCTGGGAATCCTGTTGACGCGCAACGGCTACCGAAAGTTGGCACCGATCTTCATCGGTATCGCCAACATCGGTCAGGCCGCGCCGGCGGTCGGCCTGCTGGTGTTGCTGTTCCTCGCGACGGGCAAGACCGGTTTCTGGATCGGCGTACTACCCATCGCTTTCTACTCACTGCTTCCCGTTCTCCGAAACACGATGCTCGGCTTCCAGCAGGTCGACCCGAGTTATATCGATGCTGCACGCGGACAGGGCATGTCGAGTAGTGGCATCCTTTGGCGTATCGAGTTTCCACTCGCCGTGCCGTACATGTTGGCCGGTCTGCGCACGTCGTTGGTGCTCGCCGTCGGTACGGCCACACTGAGCTTCCTCGTGGGAGCGGGCGGTCTCGGAGTTCTGATAGATACCGGATACAAGCTCTACCAGCCACTGATCCTCGTCGTCGGAGGCGTTCTCGCTGTGGCCCTCGCGTTGTTCGTGGACTGGCTCGGGGCACTCGCCGAGGCTTATCTCGGCCCGAAAGGACTCCGCTGATGCGGCGCTCGAGACAACAGATCGTTGCCCTGTGCGCGATCAGCACGATCGCACTGGCAGGTTGCGGTTTGCAATCGGGCAGCGCGGTGCCGCTGTCGGTGGAGCCCGGCAGCATCGAAGTGATGCCGGGCCTGGAGGGCGCGGAACTGACCGTCGGCTCCAAAGACTTCACCGAGCAGATCGTCTTGGGCTACATCCTCGAATTCGCGTTGTCGGCTGCAGGTGCGGATGTTCGCGACCTGACGAATATTTCGGGGTCGAACAGTACTCGCCAGGCCATGGTCTCCGGGCAGGTCGATCTCACCTACGAGTACACCGGGACCGGCTGGATCAACTACCTCGGCAACGAAAGTCCCATCACGGACGCCACCGAGCAATTCGACGCGATCCGGGACGCCGATGTCGACAATGGGCTGACGTGGGTCAACCCCGCGCCGATGGACAACACGTACGCCCTGGCGATGAACCAGGCAACTGCCGACCAGACCGGAGTGAAGACGCTGTCGGACTACGCGGCTCTGGTAGCGCGCGATCCGGCCGCATCGGCGTTGTGCGTGGAGACCGAGTTCAATTCTCGACAGGACGGATTTCCCGGCCTGGCGGCTGCGTACGGTTTCGACCCCAATGCCGTCCCCCGTCAGATCCTGCAGACCGGAATCATCTATCAGGCAACGGCCGAGGGTTCGCAGTGCAAGTTCGGTGAGGTGTTCACCACCGACGGCCGAATCAAGGGTCTGAATCTCGTTGTCGTCGAAGACGACAAGAGCTTCTTCCCTCGGTACAACGCCACCGTGGTGATCCGCTCGTCGATCGCCGAGCAGTATCCACAGATCGCCGAGGTGACGGCACCGATCTCGGCGAAGCTGACCAACGACGAGATCACCGAACTGAACAAACAGGTCGACGTCGACGGTCGCGAACCGGCCGATGTCGCGCGTGACTGGATGGTCAAAGAGGGCTTTGTCACCGCCGGCGCGGATTAGCCGTCTCCTACATCGAACCGCGAGGACTGAAGCCGATGCCGCACTCGACACGAGGGTTGATTGCCGTGTGCGCCGTCGTGATTACGGCGCTGACGAGTTGCGGTCTGCAGTCGGGCAGCGCAGTGCCGCTGTCCGTGGAACCCGGCAGTATCGAGCCTGTGCCGGCTCTCGAGGGCGCACAACTGATCGTCGGGTCGAAGGAGTTCACCGAGCAGGTGATCCTGGGGTACATCCTCGAATTCGGGCTGGTGGCGGCCGGAGCCGACGTCCGAGACCTCACCAACATTTCGGGGTCCAACAGCACCCGCCAGGCCATGGTCTCGGGGCAGGTGGACGTCACCTACGAGTACACGGGTACCGCGTGGATCAACTTCCTGGGAAACGAAACCGCCATCCCGGATGCCACCGGGCAGTTCGAAGCGTTACGTGACCAGGACGCGGCGAACGGACTCACCTGGGTCAACCCCGCACCGATGGACAATACGTACGCACTTGCTATGAATCAGGCAACGGCAGACGCGACCGGCATCAAGACTCTTTCGGACTACGCCGCGCTCGCCGAGACCGATCCGGCTGCGGCACAGACTTGCGTGGAGACCGAGTTCAATTCACGACAGGACGGGTTTCCGGGTATGGCCGCTGCCTACGGCTTCGACCCCAATGTCGTTCCGCGGCAGGTGTTGCAGGGCGGCATCATCTATCAGGCAACGGCCAACGGTTCGCAGTGCACGTTCGGTGAGGTGTTCACCACCGACGGCCGCATCAAAGGTCTGAACCTGACAGTGATCGAAGATGACAAGAGCTTCTTTCCCCGCTACAACGCCACGGTCGTGATGCGCACGCCGATCGCCGAGCAATACCCGGAGATCGCCGAGGTCACCGCCCCGATCTCCGCAGCGCTGACGAACGACGAGATCACCGAGCTCAACCGGCAGGTGGACATCGACGGCCGTGAGCCCGCGGATGTCGCGCGCGACTGGATGGTGAAGCAGGGCTTCGTCACCGCAGGCAGCGACTAGAGTCCGCCGAACGTCCTCTCCACGACTGCCTTGGCTCGACGCGTGACGCGCAGGTAGTTGTCGAGGAATGCCCCGGCGTCGCCGTTCTCCCACCCCGCCACCTGTGCGACGGCGGACAGGACGGCACCCGGTCTCGGCAGTTGGTCGGTCGGCTTACCGCGAACCAGGACGAGCGCATTGCGCGCTTTCGTCGCCAGGATCCACGCTTCGCGCAGCAGCTCGATGTCGGTCTCACTCATCAGCTCGGCTGCGCCGATCGCGTCGAGGGATTGCAGCGTCGAGGTGTTGTGCAGTGACTGGACCTTGTGTGCGTATCGGAGCTGGATAAGCTGTACGGTCCACTCGATGTCCGCCAGTCCCCCACGTCCGAGCTTGGTGTGAGTGGCCGGGTCGGCTCCCTTGGGGAGACGCTCGGAGTCGATCCGCGCCTTGATACGCCGAATTTCACGGACGGCGTCGGCAGACACTCCACCCTCGGGGTAGCGCACCTTGTCGGCCATCAGCAGGAATCGGATGCCCAGGTCCTGATCGCCCGCGACCTGATGCGCACGCAGCAGAGCTTGCACCTCCCATGCCTGAGCCCACTGGGCGTAGTACGCGGCGTAGGACGACAGCGTGCGCACCACCGGGCCGTTGCGACCTTCCGGGCGCAGGCCGGTGTCGACTTCGAGCGGAGGGTCCGTGCTCGGCGCTCCGAGCAGTTTGCGGATGCGATCGGCAATGGTGTTGGCCCACTTGACCGCAACGGTCTCGTCGACGCCGTCCACCGGTTCGCAGACGAACAGCACGTCGGCGTCGCTTCCGTAGCCGAGTTCGCCGCCGCCCAGGCGTCCCATACCGATGACGGCCAAGGTTGCCGGTGCCGGTTCGCCGCGCTCGATTTCGCTGGCTCTGATGGCAGCGGCCAGAGCGGCATTGATCACGGCGGCCCACACCGACGACAGCGCCCGACACACCTGAGGTACGTCGAGCATGCCGAGGATGTCTGCCGACGCCACCCGTGCCAGCTCGTGACGCCGCAGCGCCCTCGCCGCGTTGATCGCTCGCACCGGATCCTCGTACCGAGCCGAGGACGACAGGATGGCGCGGTAGGTCTCCTCCGGCTCGACGTCGAGTAGACGCGGGCCGGTCGGTCCGTCGGCGAACAACCGAATGACTTCCGGGGCTTTGATCAGCAGGTCCGGTACGTAGGCCGAGGAGCCGAGCACGATCATCAGCCGTTGTGCCACAGCGCCTTCGTCGCGCAGCACGCGCAGAAACCACGTCTGCTCACCCGCCGATTCGGACAGCCTGCGGTAGTTGAGCAGTCCGGCGTCGGGATCGGGGGTATCGGCAAGCCATTCGAGCAGCGTCGGAAGCAACACGGCCTGAATCTGTCCGCGGCGGGTACCCGAGCCGACGAGCGCACGCAGGTGGCCCAACGCGTTCTGCGGAGTCGCGTAGCCGAGTGCGGCGAGCTGACGCGTCGCGGCGTCCGGCGTCAGACGCACCGTCTCGGAGTCGAACTTGACCACCGAGTCGAGCAGCGGCCGGTAGAAGAGCTTCGCGTGCAACCGACGGATGCGCTGGGCATTCCTCTTGATCTCGGCGTTCAGTACACCGAGCGCATCGCGATTGCCGTCGGGTCGCATGTGCGCCGAACGGGCCAGCCACCGAAGCGATTCCTCATCGTCCGGTGGAGGCAGGGTGTGTGTTCTCCGCATTCTCTGCATCTGCAGGCGATGCTCGATGAGTCGCAGGAATTCGTAGGACGCGGTCAGATTCGCGGCGTCGTCGCGGCCGACGTACCCGCCCTCGGTCAGAGCCGTCAGTGCATCGGTCGTGCCCAGTACGCGTAACGACTCATCCGTTCGGCCGTGCACCAACTGCAGGAGCTGGACGGCGAATTCGACGTCGCGCAGACTGCCGCGTCCGAGTTTGATCTCCCGTTCGCGCAGCTCGGTCGGCACCATCTCCTCGACCCGTCGCCGCATCGCGCGGACCTCGGGCACGAAGTCCTCACGTTGACTGGCCAGCCACACCATCGGATTGACGGCATCGACGTAATCGTGGCCGAGCGCGATATCGCCGGTCATCGGCCGAGCCTTGAGCAGGGCCTGGAACTCCCAGGTCTTGGCCCAGCGCTTGTAGTAGGCCACGTGCGAGTCGAGCGTGCGAACCAGCTCGCCGCGCTTACCTTCGGGGCGAAGCGCAGCGTCGACCTCGAAGAACGCCGAGGACCCGATGCGCATCATCTCGCCCGCGATGCGACTCGCCTGTGAGTCCGCAGGCTCGGCGACGAACACGACATCGACGTCCGATACGTAATTGAGTTCGCGCGCACCGCATTTGCCCATGGCGATGACGGCAAGCCGCGTCGGACACGGTGCGTCGGGACACACAGTCGCCACTGCCACCGACAGAGCCGCCGTGAGCGCCGCATCTGCCATGTCGGACAGTTGGGCTCCGACCACCGTGTACGGCAGGACCGGTTCGTTCTCGACGGTCGCGGCGAGGTCGTACGCGGCCAACACCATGATCTGGTCGCGGTACGTCTTGCGCAGGGCGATCACGGCGGGCGGGCCGGTGACGGACGCGCGGTACAGATCGGGTGCGGCATTCGGCCCGGTCTCCGGCTCGGCCCCGACGGCCTCGAGCAGTTCTGCGACCAGCGTTGCCTTGCTGGGCAACTGAATCTTCGCCGACACTCCGGTGCTCTGACCTTCCGCGGTCAGTAACAACCGCCAGGTGGTGTCGTCGGCAACGAGGTGGTCGGCGAGCGCACTGGACGCGCCGACCAGTCCCAGGAGCCGGCCGCGGAATCCCTTGTCGTTACGCAGTGCGGTGTCGAACTCGGCCCAGCCACTGCCGAGCATCTCGTACATGCGCACCAGAGTGCGCAGCGCGAGATCGGCGTTGGGGGCACGCGAGAGCGACCACAGCAGCTCGAGACTCTCTTCGCCCGTCCAGCCCAGTGTGCGCAAATCGGACGGCGCGGTTTCCTCGACGAGGCCGAGGCGGCCAGGTCCGGGTACGACGGACCTGGAAGTGGGAGGACGCACCATCAGAATCCACCTCGGGGTGCCACAGATATACCTCGTCGTCAGTAATGCGGCGCGAGGGTGCCCACACCGGCATCGAACCTACATTCGGGATCGACTAGAACGTAGCCCATGGCAGTGCTGGATTGTTAAAGACCCAGGTACGCCCTCAGCTCGTACGGCGTGACGTGGCTGCGGTATTCCTCCCACTCACGTCGCTTGTTGCGCAGGAAGAAGTCGAATACGTGCTCGCCCAGTGCTTCTGCGACCAACTCGGACCCTTCCATCGCGTTCAGCGCCTGATCGAGATTGCCCGGCAGTTCTTTGTAGCCCATGGCGCGACGCTCGGCCGAGGTCAGTGCCCACACGTCTTCCTCCGCCTCGGGAGGAAGGGTGTACCCCTTCTCGATTCCGCGCAGGCCGGCCGCGAGCAGCACCGCGAACGCGAGATACGGGTTGCAGGCCGAATCGGGGCTACGAATCTCGACGCGTCGCGACGACGCCTTGTTCGGGGTGTACATGGGCACACGAATCAATGCCGACCGGTTGGCCGGTCCCCAGGATGCAGCGGTCGGGGCTTCGCCGCCACGCACGAGACGCTTGTAGGAGTTGACCCACTGGTTGGTCACGGCACTGATCTCGTTGGCGTGCTCGAGGATGCCGGCGATGAAGGACTTGCCGGTTTCCGACAGCTGCATCGGGTCGTCCGGGTTGTGGAAGGCGTTGGCGTCGCCCTCGAACAAACTCATGTGCGTGTGCATCGCCGAGCCGGCCTGATCGCTGAACGGTTTGGGCATGAACGTCGCCCGCACACCCTCTTCGATGGCGACTTCCTTGACCACGTAGCGGAAGGTCATGATGTTGTCGGCCATCGACAGGGCGTCGGCGTACCGGAGGTCGATCTCCTGCTGTCCGGGTGCGGCCTCGTGGTGGCTGAATTCCACCGAGATGCCCATCGACTCGAGTGCGTCGATGGCATGCCTGCGGAAGTTCGGGGCCGAATCGTGCACGGCCTGGTCGAAGTAGCCACCGTTGTCTGCCGGGGTCGGCGGTGAGCCGTCCTGGGGGGCATCCTTCAGGAGAAAGAACTCGATCTCGGGGTGCACGTAGCAGCTGAATCCGAGGTCTGCGGCCTTGCTCAGCTGGCGACGCAGCACGTGGCGCGAATCGGCCCAGGACGGCGAGCCGTCGGGCATGGCGATGTCGCAGAACATGCGGGCAGAGTGCTGGTGACCCTTGCTGGTCGACCACGGCAGAATCTGGAACGTCGACGGATCCGGCTTGGCGACGGTGTCGGCCTCGGAGACGCGGGCGAATCCTTCGATGGCGCTGCCGTCGAAGCCGATTCCCTCGTCGAATGCACCTTCGAGCTCAGCGGGCGCGATGGCCACCGATTTGAGGTACCCGAGGACGTCGGTGAACCAGAGGCGGACGAAACGAATGTCGCGCTCTTCGAGGGTCCGGAGCACGAATTCCTTTTGACGATCCATGAACGCGAGAGTAAGCAAACGGAGTTAAATCTGTGTTACATCGTGAATTCAGTCTCACTTCGTGGAACTCTCCGGTCACCGCGCGGCCGGTGATGTAGCTATCAGCACACCAATCCTTCGCCTGGTGGGACGAGGTCCACCAGGTAGTTCGTCAGCGGATCGTCGATGCATTCCACTCCCGAGAACGCCACCGTGTGTTGGGTGCCGTTGTAGGTGACCAGGTCGCCGCGCAGCTGGTCGGCCAGTTCCACGCCCGCTTGGTAGGGCGTCGCCGGATCGTTCGTCGTCGAGACCACCACCAGCGTGGGCAGCCCCTCCGCCTCCACGATGTGGGGCTCGCTGGTGTTCGGCACCGGCCAGAACGCGCACAGATCCAGCGGCGCGTTCCCGGTGGAGCGGCCGTCGTCGAGGTACGGCGCTGCCGCTCGGAACCTGGCGTCGGCCTCGTCGGCCTCTCCCCGGTCGGTGGTCGGCGGGCCGTCGACGCATCGGACGGCGTTGAACGCGTCGTCGATGTTGGTGTAGCTACCGTCCTCGAGTCGTCCGGAGTAGGTGTCGGCGAGACGCAGCAGTGTGTCTCCCCGGCCCTCTCGCAGTTCGCTCAGTCCGGCTCGCAGCAATCGCCAGAGCTGCGGTGAATACAGCGCCTGTTGCGCTCCGGTGATCGCGTCGTCGTAGCTCAGTCCGCGCGGGTCGGTGGTGTCGGCGGGCGTGTCGACCAGCGGGTCGACCAAGGTCCGGAACTGCGCCACGGCCTGGGACGGATCGGTGCCGAGCGGACACGTGTCGGTCTGCGTGCAGTCCGCAGCGAACTGGTCGAACGCGGTCTGGAACGCCGCACCCTGGGCGACGGCCTCGTCGACGGGCGACTGGTCGGGATCTAGTGCTCCGTCGAGCACCATCGCCCGGACGTTCGACGGGAACGCCTCGGCATAGGCGGTACCGATGCGCGTCCCGTACGAATACCCGACGTAGGTGAGCTTCTCGTCGCCCAGCACTGCGCGGATGACATCCATGTCGCGGACGACTTCGCGGGTGCCGACGTGTTCGAGCACGTCGGCACCGGTGCGTTCGACACATTGCGCCGCGTAGTCACGATGATCGGCTTCGGTGGCGGCGATCCCCTCTGGGCTGACGTCGACGTCCGGTTCCCGACGCTCTTCGTCGACTCCCTCGGACGTCAGGCAGCGCACTTCGGGTTCGGAGGCCCCGATCCCCCGTGGGTCGAATCCGATTCGGTCGAACCGGTCGGCGATCGGGGTGCCGTCGGCTTGCTCGGCGAGGTAGAGCCCCGACGATCCCGGACCGCCCGGGTTCATCAGGATCGACCCGATCTTCTCCCCCGTCGCCTGAGTGCGAGAGATCGCGATGTCGATGGTCTTGCCGCCCGGATCGGCGTAGTCGAGTGGCACGGTCACTCGGGCGCATTGGACTGCATCGCCGAGTTCGGATCCATCCGTGTTGTAGGACTCGCACGATTCCCACTGCAGACTCTGGGCGTAGAACGCCTCGAGCCCCGCAGGAACAGGACCGGCGGGAGCCGAGAACGTGGAGTCGGACGCGGTGGACGGATAGGGGTCGGCACCGGGCCCGGGCGCGGAGCAGCCGGCGAGCACGAGGGCGACTGCGGACAGTGCCACGACCGACGTCGTGGTGCGCGTTCTCATGAGTCGATCGTGCCAGGTCTTTCCGGCCACACTCCATTCTCGCTGCCCGGCAGGGACGGCCGTCGAGCACTAGCGTCTACACGGTGCAGGCCCTCAGACTCGCCCTCGCCCAAATCAATCCCGTCGTCGGCGATCTCGAAGCGAATGCGGCGGCGATTGTCGAATGGACCGTCCGTGCCGCCCATGACGGTGCCAACGTGGTCGTGTTTCCGGAGATGGCCCTGACCGGGTATCCGGTCGAGGATCTGGCGCTGAATCCGTCGTTTGCGGCCGCATCGGAGCGGGCACTGACGGGGCTGGCGGAGTCTCTGGACCGAGCCGGGTGCGGCGACCGCATCGTCGTTGTGGGGTACCTCGACCGCGATGTCGAGGGTTCGAGAAACAGTGCGGCGGTGATCGTCGACGGCCGGGTCGTAACTCGGTACGACAAGCACTCACTGCCCACCTACCGGGTGTTCGACGAGGCGCGCTATTTCGCGCCCGGCTCCAGGTTGAGCATTGTGACGGTCAACGGTGTGCGGTTCGGACTCGTTGTGTGCGAGGACATCTGGCAACCCGGAGGATCCGTTGCCGCCTACGCCTCGGCCGGAGTCGATCTGCTGCTGTGCCTCAACGCGAGCCCCTTCGAGCAGGGGAAGGACACGATTCGTCACTCTGTCGTCCAGCGCCGAGCCACCGAGATCGGGACCCCCATCGCGTACGTGAACGCGGTGGGCGGTCAGGACGAGCTGGTGTTCGACGGGGGAAGTCTCGTGCTCGGTCCCGACGGCTCGACGTGGGGCCGGGCTCCGCAATTCGTCGAGCATCTGTTGATCATCGACGTCGATGCCCCCGCGGATCCGGTCGCGGACTCTCCCGCGGTGGCGGGCTGGACGATCGATCGCGTCGCTCTGCCCGACGTGGCGATCAGCGGCTGGCAGCGCACCGAGCCGTCCCTGGCTCAGCCCCTCGGCTCCGAGGAACAGGTGTGGGGCGCGTTGGTGACCGGGCTACGAGATTACGTGCACAAGAACGGCTTTCGTTCGGTCACCCTCGGTCTGTCCGGTGGAATCGATTCGGCGGTCGTCGCCGCCATCGCCGTCGATGCCCTCGGCGCTGACGCGGTGTACGCAGTGTCGATGCCCTCGGAGTTCTCCTCGGAGCATTCGCGCATCGATGCCGAGGATCTCGCCGCGCGCACCGGCATTCACTTTCGAACCGAACCGATTTCCCAGCTGGTCGCCGGCTTCGTGGACCAGCTGCACCTGACCGGCGTGGCCGAGGAGAACGTCCAGGCGAGATGCCGGGGAATCGTGTTGATGGCGCTGTCCAATACCTTCGGTCATCTGGTTCTTGCCACCGGGAACAAGTCCGAACTGGCGGTGGGATATTCGACGATCTACGGCGACGCGGTCGGCGGCTTCGCGCCCATCAAGGACGTGCCCAAATCGCTGGTCTGGGAATTGGCGCGCTGGCGCAACGAGTCCGCGATCGACCGCGGAGACGTCCCGCCGATCCCCGAGTCGAGCATCGACAAGCCGCCCTCGGCCGAGCTTCGGCCGGGTCAGCTCGATACCGATTCACTGCCCGACTACGACACCCTCGACGCCATCCTGTTTCGGTACGTCGACCACGACCAGGGCGTCGCGGACATCGTCGCGGCGGGTTTCGACGCGTCCGTCGTGGCGGACATTGCGCGCAAAGTGGACGCAGCGGAATACAAGCGGCGGCAGTATCCGATCGGCACCAAGGTCACCTCGCGGGCGTTCGGGCGCGATCGCCGGATGCCGATCACCGTCGGGAGGGGCGCGTACGAGCCCCCGATGTGACGATCGGCTGTTGCCACGACTGTGACAAATTGCACTGCCTACCAGCATTCCTGCGACGGAAGGGCGGTGGCACACTGGTCACGTCATCACACCCCATCCCGGGGACCCGCCGAGCGGGCCTCGAGGACCAGAAAGGGACAAAGATGTCCGAAAATGCTGTGTACGGCGGTTCCTCCACCGAATCTCCGGCGACCGCGCTGACCCGCAAGACCCGTACCCATCATCTGCTGCAGATGAAAGCAGAGGGTGAGCGTTGGGGAATGCTCACTGCGTACGACTACTCCAGTGCCCGCATCTTCGAAGAAGCCGGCGTCCCTGTGCTTCTCGTCGGTGACTCCGCGGCCAACGTCGTGTACGGCTACGACACCACCGTGCCGATCACCGTGGACGAGCTGCTTCCTCTCGTACGCGGGGTGGTACGCGGCGCTCCGCACGCCCTCGTGGTCGCCGACCTGCCCTTCGGCACCTACGAAGCCTCACCGCAGCAGGCACTCGAAACCGCTGTTCGTTTCATGAAGGAAGGCCTCGCGGGCGCTGTGAAGCTCGAGGGCGGCGAGCGGGTCGCACCGCAGATCGCTGCCATCACCGCTGCCGGCATCCCCGTCATGGCCCACGTGGGATTCACCCCACAGAGCGTCAACACCCTCGGCGGATTCCGCGTCCAGGGCCGCGGTGACGCGTCCGAACAACTCGTCGCCGACGCCATCGCCGTTCAGGAGGCAGGTGCCTTCGCCGTCGTCATGGAGATGGTCCCCGCAGACATTGCCGGCCAGGTCACCCGCAAGCTCACGATCCCGACGGTCGGCATCGGTGCAGGCAACGAATGCGACGCTCAGGTTCTCGTGTGGCAGGACATGGCCGGATACACCAACGGCAAGACCGCCAAGTTCGTCAAGAAGTTCGCCGACGTGGGCGATTCACTGCGCACCGCAGCCACCACGTACATGTCCGAGGTGCGCTCGGGAGTCTTCCCCGGACCCGAACACAGCTACTGACCGGCACCCTCTGATCCCGGTTCGGATGGCACACTCGGGCCATGACAATCAGACGGGGTACGACGTCCATTGCAGGAAGAAGCGCAGTCGCACTGGTCGGTGCGGCTGCGCTTCTCGTCGTAGTGGGGGCATGCAGCACCGACACGACCAATACGGGTTCGTCGTCGACCACGACGACCGCTCCGAGCACGACGGTGGCGACGACGACTGCTGCGGGAGCGGCTGTCACCGATGCCCAGAAGCAGCAGCTGTGCACCGATCTCGAGGCGCAGCTGTCGAATTGGCGCGTGCAGGGCCCCACTCTCGGTCGCGGCGGTCTGAACATTCTGGTGCAGACCTGGGCTGCGCAGAGCGGCGTCATCAACCTCCAGGTGGTGCAGAATCGCGCGCTCGTCGACAACATCACGAACGAAACGTGCTCGGACGTGCGGGACGAGGCCATCCGCTCCCTCGACATCCCGGATCTGGCCTCCGGTCTGGTCGGTTTCTAGGATGCGCACCTTGTACCCGGAGCTCGAGCCCGTGGAGACCGGTCACCTCGACGTCGGCGAAGGGCAGCGGATCTACTGGGAGATCTCCGGAAACCCCGACGGCGAACCGGTGGTGTTCGTGCACGGCGGTCCCGGCGGTGCCACCAATCCGCTGCAGCGTCGCTACTTCGATCCGCAGGTCTACCGCATCGTGTTGTTCGATCAGCGAGGCTGCGGGCTGTCGACCCCGCATATTGCCGACGGGGCAGATCTGTCGGTCAACACCACCGATCGTTTGATCTCCGACATGGAGAAACTCCGCGAGCACCTGAACATCGACACCTGGTTGGTGTTCGGCGGATCCTGGGGCTCCACGTTGTCGTTGGCCTACGCACAGACGCATCGCGACAGGGTGCGAGGACTCGTGCTCCGAGGAATCTTCCTCGTCCGGCCGTCGGAGATCGACTGGTACTACCGCGGCGGTGCCGGACACATCTTCCCGGACCTGTGGGAGGAGTTTCTGGCCCCCATTCCGGAAGGCGAGCGCGACGGGGATCTGGTCGAGGCGTATCACCGACAGCTGATGTCCGAGGACGACGCTGCCGCGACCCGGGCCGCGGTGGCGTGGTCGTCCTGGGAGGCAGCGACCAGCTACCTTCTTCCGAAACCCGATGCTGTGCAGCATAATTCGGATGCACGTTTCGCTCGCGCCTTCGCCGGAATCGAGAACCACTATTTCCGCAACGGGTGCTTCCTCGAAGAGAACCAGTTGCTACGTGACGCACACCTGCTCGACGGTATTCCTGGCGTGATCGTGCAGGGCCGTTACGACGTGGTGTGCCCGGCCACGAGTGCGTGGGCGCTGCACAAGGCCTGGCCGGGTGCGGATCTGGTGATCGTCGACGATGCCGGCCATTCTGCGGCCGAGCCGGGCATCGTCCACCACCTCGTCGAGGCGACCGACCGCTTCAGGCCGTGACGGCCGGGTAGTCGAATCGGACTGTGCGCGAGTCGGTGTCGGCCCGAGTCAATCGGACCTGCACCGACTCCCCCGCAGGCGGCTCGCCGTCGCACTTGCCCATCACGATCGGTTCGGACACGAGCACCTCGGCGTCGCGCTTACCGTCGGCACCGCGCAGCACCACCGCGTCGAACGTCTGACCCACTCGATCTCCGAGCACGTGCGCTTCGGTCAGATCTATGCAGGCTCGGTCCACTTTCGATGCTGCAGAATCCGATCCACGCATGATCGCCGGTAGCTCCGGTAGCGCCTGCGCCGCCCACTCGGGGACGGGCGCACCGGCGACCACGGCCAGACACACCTCGGTGGCGAACCGATCCGACAGCCGTCGCAACGGGGCCGTCACATGGGCGTACGGCGCTCCTATGCCCGAGTGTTCGACGGAATCGTCGGTGCCGGGTGCATCGACGGTCGAGTTCGGGGTTCTACTGTCGAAGGCCGAATAGTCCGCTCCGCGAAGCAATCCCGTGGCCTGAGTCATCATCGCCAGGGTCGACGGTTCGTCGGTGGGCAGGCCGGCGAGCACTGCGCCGGCGGATGCGCCGGCGGGCCACTCGATTCCGAGTGCGTTCGCGGTCTTCTTCAGGGTCTCGACGGCCTCGGGCGGTGCGGGCGGAAGCGTGCGTACGATGCCGATTCCGGCGTCGAGCATGATTCTGGCTGCGCACATTCCCGTCAGCAAGGACACCTCGGCGTTCCAGCCGTCGACTGCTGTTCGCGGTTGCAGAACGATTCGCCAACCGTGCCCGTCCGGAACCACTTCCTGCTCGGGGAGCGTGATGTCGATGGCTCCGCGACGCCTCGCTGCCTCCGCCCGTAGGTGTCCGAACTCGGCAAGGGCAGCGATCGACGGGTGCGGTGTGCCGGCGTCGAAGTCCGCTTGCACTCCCGCGTAATCGAGACGCGCGGTCGATCGCACGAGCGCCCGGGTGACGGTCCACGCCGCGGCTTCACCGACGTCGTCGAGTTCGATGGTCCACAGTGCAGCGCAGCGAGTCTGTCCCTCCAACAGGCTTCCCGAGCCCTCCGACAACTCACGTGGGTGCAACGGAACAGATCCGTCGGGGAGATAGTACGTCTGGCCGCGTCGGCGGGTTTCCACGTCGAGCGCTCCCCCCGGCATCACCAGCGCACCCACGTCGGCGATCGCGTAGTGCACCACCAAGCCGTTGGCCGTCTTCTCGATGTGTACGGCTTGGTCGAGGTCCTTCGAGCCGGGTGGGTCGATGGTCACGAAAGGAATGTCGGTGCGGTCGATTCTGCTGTCGGCGTGCAGGTCTCGGGCTTCGATCGCTTCGCGCATCACGTCTGCGTCGAAGACATCGGACAGACCGAACTCGGATCTGATGGACTCGAAATCGAAGTTCGGAGCCCTCAGCCGGGTGAGCAGCACCGTCAGTTGTTCCAGTCGTCGTCGGAGTCGGCGGCCTTGTTGCGGGCGGCTGCGATCTTCAGCGCCTGCTCTGCGGTGGCCTTGTCCGGATACGGACCCATGCGGTCGAGGGCATTGGTCTCCTTGCCCTGCACAACCTGCTTGGTGCTGATGTCGTAGTACCAGGAGCTGTCGTCGTCGGTCATGACTTCCAGTGTGCCCCATGGAGCGACGCGGCAGGAGAACTGCGAGAAAAGTGAGTGCGAACGAGTCGGCCTGTAAGCCGGATCCTGTTCAACGTTCCCGCTCGCGCGGGTCCGAATCGACGACCATCCATCTGGGCACACCGTTGCCGGGTACCTCGAGCAGTCCACCCGCAGGCTCGGGCGAGCAGCCCTCGAGCACCTGCGCAGCTGCACCGCTTGCGGGGTGCAGCCTTCGACCTTGCTCCGGGCGGGGTTTACCTAGCCATCCCAGTCACCTGGGATGCTGGTGCGCTCTTACCGCACCGTTTCACCCTGACCTGCAGCTCGATTCCGAAGAACCGATCCGCAGGCGGTCTGTTTTCTGTGGCACTGTCCCGCGAGTCACCTCGGGTTGCCGTTAACAACCGCCCTGCTCTGTGGAGTCCGGACTTTCCTCGGCCCGAAGCGCGACGGACATGATCCGCCGGTCCTCCGAGCCGCAGCCGTCCGGCCAACTCGTTCGCGATTGCGTACTCTACCCGCCTCACGTCGGATGCCCGGCGATTGCCCGGCCATGAAGAACAGAGGCACTCACGATGGCCGCGGCAGCGGTGACGACCACCCCCACCCAGGCGGCGGACGTGTAGACATCCTCTCCGGGGAAGGTGGAGCCCGGACTCGTTCCGGCGGCGAGTACCAGACCACCGATCGCGCTTCCGAAAGAGAATCCGACACTGCGCACCACCTGGTTGACACTCATGACGCTCGAGGTCTCCGCAGAGGGCACCACCGGCAGCACGACGGCCGGCAGCGCGGCCGAAAAGCTTCCGACTCCGAAACCCAGAATCGCCATCACCGCACAGAGTTCACCGACGCCGGCGCGGGTACCGGCGAACAAGGCGAGAGCCACCAGAACGATCAGTGCGCTGACCGTCAGCGCGCTGCCTGCCCCCACCCGACGCAGCGCTCTGGGTACCAGCTTGCCGGCGAGAAATCCGAACACCGAGAACGGAACCAGGACGAGGCCCGCCGCGAACACGTCGAGGCCGAAACCGTATCCGGCACCGGAAGGCGTCTGCGCGAAGCGCGTAGCGAGGGTCAGCAGCAGATACATGCCGATGCCGCCGAGAAACATTGCGCCGTTCGCTCCGACCACGGCCCTGTGACGAAACAACCGAAGATCGACGAGCGGCGCCGAGCTTCTCAGTTCGACACGCACCCACATGCCCGCAGCGACGACCGAGACGGCAGCCAGCACCCCCGCCGTCCAGGGGCGGCTCGTCCACAGCGCGGTCTCACTGATGAGAACGAGCACCAGTGTGAGAGGGAGCGCTAGCAGCACCGCACCCGGAACGTCGATGCGCGTCGCGCGCGTGCGCGTCGAGACAGGAACAACTCGCAGAGCAACCGCAAACGCCATGACCGTCATCGCAGCACCGAATCCGTATGCGAGCCGTAGACCGCCGTGCTCGGCCAGAAACCCCGACAAGGGATAGCCCACACCGACACCCGCAGTAGACGCGACCGACAACAAAGAAATGGTCGATCCGGACCGCTTGTCGGACAGATGATCTCGCACCACACCCATCAGCATCGAAGTCAGGGCCAGTCCCACTCCCTGGGCTGCGCGGCCGAGGAGCAGCCAGGAGAAGGACAGCGGCAGTGCGGTCAGAATGCCTCCGGCCGAGACGACGCCCAGTGTCCCGAGGATTGCTGCCCGTCGATGCGGACCCGATCCGAGGCGGCCCAGAACCGGTGTCGTGACGGCACCGGTCAACAAAGCCAACGTCAACGTCCACTGTGCACTGGAGAGGGAGACGTCGAAAGTGGTTGCGACGCTGGTGATCAGCGGGGCACCGAGGCTACCGACAGCGGCGACGACGACTCCGACGAACAACAGAGAAGGCACGAGCATTCGTGATTCGTCGTGCTCGGAGCCGGAGATCAACGGTTCGTCTCGCTCGTGATGTGGTCGAACAATCCGGCGTGGATACGAGTGCCCACTCCGTTCGCCCAGGGTTGGTCGACGTCATGAATCTGCAGGGCCGCGCCACTGTTGAGCAGCATGCCGAACGCCAGAAACGCTTTGACGGTCACCGCATCGAGACCGGTGACCTCTACGACGGTGTTCCACATCCGGCCGAACGCCTCTCGAACGGCGTCGCGCACCTCTTCGTCGCCACACGCGGCGATCCCCTGCAGCTGCAGCAGTAGTGAGGTTCGATCCTCGAGCATGGCGTGATAGCACTCCCCCATCGAGGCCAAGGCTTGCTGACCGGTGGCAGTACCTGCGGCCTCGCGCATCCCATCCGCCACACGGTCGAACGACGCGACCACCAGCTCGGAGAAGAGTGCCTTCTTGGTTCCGAATATTCGAAAGATGTAGGCCTGGGTGATCCCTGCTTCGCGGGCGATCCTGTCGGTCGAACCGCCGTGCAGTCCGGACGCTGCAAATTCGTCTGCCGCTATCCGCAGTATTTGCTGCCGTCGTTCCGGGCCTGTCATCCGTCCTCTCTGCGCCATGCCGCCAAGTTACTGGTTACTAACTACTGACTTCAATGGTTGTTCTCGTGCGCTTCACTACAGTTCCTTCCATGAGTGAATGGGTTGTGCTGCTGCGCGGCATCAACGTCGGCGGCATCAACATCAAGATGGTCGACCTCCGCGCAGCTCTGGCCTCGGCCGGCTTCACGAATGTCCGCACGATTCTGGCGACCGGCAACGTACTGCTGCAGTCGCCGCTGGCGGCCGCCGCCCTGAAAGCACAGGTGGAGAGCACGCTCGCCGAGACGTTCGGCTACCGAGCCTGGGTTGTCGTACTCGACGTCCCGACACTGAGGGCGATAGTGGAGTCCTACCCGTTCGACGCCGAACGGGAGGGCTGGCATCCTTATGTGGTGTTCGGTAACGACGATAGCCATTTGACCGAATTGTCCGCTCTTACAGTGGAACTCGACCCCGATCTCGAGAGGATTGCCGAGGGGAACAGGGTGCTCTACTGGGAGGTGCGCAAGGGCAACACCACCGACAGTACGTTCGGAAAAGCCACGGCGAAGGCGAAGTACAAGGCCACGACCACCACGCGGAACGTCCGCACTCTCGTGAAGATTCTCGCGTGACCGTTCTCGCTGCGGCATTGGTCGCCGCCGTTCTCGTCTTCGCCATCGTTCGCCCCCGGGGACTACCCGAGATCGTTGCTGCACTTCCAGCGGCCGCAGTGGTTCTTCTCGTCGGCCTCGTCAGCCTCGACGCCGCCCGTGAGCAGGTACTCGAACTCGCACCCACCGTCGTCTTTTTGGCGTTCATCCTGATCCTGGCGCATCTGTCGGATGCCCTCGGTGTGTTCACCTGGATCGCTGCGAAGCTACGCCGCGGATCCAAGGGCAGCCCCCGCAGACTGCTGACCCTCGTGTTCGCCGCTGCCGCGGCCACCACAGCCGTACTGAGCCTCGACGCGACCGTTGTTCTGCTGACACCGGCCATCATCGGTGCCGCTCGGATCCTGGGGATGTCGCCGCGTCCACACAGTTACGCCACTGCGCACCTGTCCAATTCGGCGTCGACCTTGCTGCCGGTGTCGAATCTGACCAACCTGCTGGCCTTCGCTGCGACGGGCCTGACCTTCCTTCACTTCACCGCACTGATGGCGCTACCGTGGATTTTCGCGGTCGCCATCGAACTGGCGGTGTTCCTGATCTTCTTCCGCAAGGATCTGACCCGCACTGCGACACCGACGGACTCCGCGACCGAACACAGCACTGACGACGTCCCAGCACCGCGAAGCACACTCGTCATCCTCGGCGCGACATTAATCGGCTTCGCCGTGGCAGGACTGTTCGATATCGAACCGTTCTGGGTGGCTGCCGTGGGGTCGATTGCGCTCGCGATCCCGGCACTTCGAGCTCGCCACACCACGCCTCGCGCGATTCTGCGCGGTGCCGATCTGCCGTTCTGTGGCTTCGTCTTCCTTCTCGGAATTGTCGTGCTCGGCGTGACGACGGGCCCGATCGGCGACTGGCTGGCGCGAATTCTGCCGTCGGACACCACCTTCGCGTCCCTGTTGGCCGCAGCTGCCATTGCGGCGGTGGCGTCGAACATCGTCAACAACCTGCCCGCTACATTGCTGCTGCTGGCGGCCTTCGGCGCGGACGCTCCCCCGGCGTTGTTGCTGGCCATGGTGATCGGGGTCAACCTCGGGCCCAACCTTACCTACGTCGGTTCACTGGCGATCATGTTGTGGCGACGCGTCGCATCGGCCAACGACGAGCCGGCGGATCTGAGGACGTTCACCATTCTCGGCGTCATCACGACCCCGTTGACCATCGTCGGAGCAGTGGCGGGCCTGTGGCTGGCGCTGCAGATCTGAGACCCGCACCTCCGCAGGATCAGGTCAGGTGAGACGTGTCGTTGACCAATTTCACCGATGCCCCGCCGTCGGGGTAGAACTCGGCGATGCTCAGCGACGCGAGGTCCAGGTGCATTCGGTAGAGCAGTGACGGTCCGACGTCCAGTGCCAGTTGCAGCAGTGTCTTGATCGGCGTCACGTGTGTCACGACGACGATCGTCTTACCCGCATAGTCTTCGATCAATCGATCGCGGGCCGATTCGATTCGAGTGCGCACTGCGTCGAAACTTTCACCGTTGGGCGGGGTCACCGAGGTGTCGCCCAGCCAGGCCCGATGTTGCTCGGGATAGCGGTCTTTCGCCTCTGCGAAGGTCAGACCTTCCCAGTCGCCGAAGTCCGTTTCGGTCAGATCGTCGACGGTGGTCACATCGAGTCCGAGTGCACCTGCCGCGGCGTCGGCGGTCTGTCGGGCGCGGCCGAGAGGGGACGACACGATCGCTGCGATGTCGTCGTGTCGGCCGAGCCTTACCGCCGCAGCGGTGGCCTGTCGAACCCCCAGCTCGGTCAGTTCCGGATTTCCGCGGCCGGAGTATCGCCGGTCGACCGACAGCGCGGTCTGGCCGTGGCGCAACAACAACATTCGAGTGGGGTCGCCCACTGCACCGGTCCACCCGGGGGCCGCCGCGGGTTGCTTCGCGGCCGGTTCGGAATCGGGCAGATCAGGAAGGTCGATCCCCTTGGCCGCGGCGTCCATCGCCTCGTTCGCCAGACCGTCGGCGTGTGAGTTCTGCTCCCGCGGAATCCACTGGAAGGTGACGCGATCGAACGTGCGAGCAAGCTCCGCCGCTCGGCGATTGAGCGGAATCATGTCGGGATGCTTGACCTTCCAGCGTCCCGACATCTGTTCGACGACGAGTTTGGAATCCATCCGAACCTCGACCTCACGGGCACCCACGTCCGCGGCCGCGGTCAACGCGGCGATGAGGCCCCTGTACTCGGCCACGTTGTTCGTTGCGATTCCCAGTGCCTCCCGGCGTTCGGCCAACACCTCGCTGCGATCTGCCGAGAACACCACGGCTCCGTACCCGGCAGGCCCCGGGTTACCGCGGGAGCCGCCGTCGGCTTCGACGACGACCCGTTGCGCGGCACTCAAATTCCGGACTCCTTGGTGCGCACCAGGATTGCGTTGCATTCCGAGCAACGAACCAGAGCATCGGCAGGCTTGTTGGCAATGCTCGCAATTTCGTTGCGATCGAGCTCGATTCGGCATGCGCCACATCGGCGGGCCTGCAGCAATGCTGCGCCTCGACCGGTCAGTGCGCGCTGCTTCTCGTACAGAGCCAGCAGATCGGCCGGCATACCCGAGATCAATGCCTCGCGACGCTCGGCGCTCCGCTTCTCGGCGACGTCCAGATCTGCGACAGCGTCGTCGCGGCGACGACCGGCGTCGACCATTTCGTCCTCGATCTGCGTCAGCTGCGCCCCGGCGTGTTCGTAGTCGCGTTCGCTGGCCTCGCGCTGTTCCATGACTTCGAGCAGTTCTTCCTCGAGGATGCTCTGCCGCCGTTCGAGACTGCCCAGCTCGTGCTGCAGCTCGGTCATCTGCTTGGGCGCAATCGTGCCGCTCTCGAGCATCTTCTTGTCGCGCGCCTCGCGCTGGCGAACGGCATCGACTTCGCCCTCGAGCTTGCGGATGTCGCGATCGAGGTCGTCCATCGAGATCTGCACCGTAACGGCAGCATCCTTGCGGGTGATGCGCTCGGCCTCGAGTTTGTCGACCTCCTGCTGCTCGGGGAGGGTCTTTCGGCGATGGGCGATCTGCGAGAGTTCGGTATCCACACCGGCCAATTCGAGTAGCGAGGCCTGGACTTTGGGATCGACGTTCACGCTTGATGACTCCTGCGACTATGGAAGTTGATTCCGATTACCCTACCGGCTGCGCAGAACGTACCGAGCCGGATCCGTGCACTCCCCGGTCGCGGGGTTCGTCGGTCACAGCGTCCACGGGTCGGTACGCACATCGCTGACCCTGCTGCTCCAGCCCTCCGTCTCGCCGAATTCGGCGTCCACGACGCCCCTCGCCTGAGCACACCACGGGAACTCCGACGCCCAGTGGGCCGTGTCGATCACCGCGGGCCCACCCGCCCTCAGGTGCTCGTCGACGGGATGATGCCTGAGATCGGACGTGACATAGACGTCGGCGTCGGTCCGCGCGACGGTTGCGAGGAACGAGTCCCCTGCTCCCCCGCACAGGGCGACGATCGACACCGTCGCGTCCGGATCGCCCGCCGCTCGCACTCCCCAGCTGGTGGCCGGCAGAGCGTCTCGGACGACCTCGGTGAACTCGGCGAGCGTCATCGGATCAGGCAATCGTCCGATCCGCCCCAAACCGGTGCACGACGGTAGGGCCGCGGATTCGAAGACATCGAACGCGGGCTCCTCGTACGGATGCGCGCGCCTGAGCGCGGACTGTATCCGGGCGCGGTCGGCCCGGGATGCCACCACCTCGATTCGGTCCTCGGTCACGGTGTGGACTTCGCCGACGACACCGAGCGTCGGATGAGCACCGGGCTGCGGCCGGAACTGGCCGAGCCCCTCGGTGTGCCAACTCGCTTCGCTGTAGTCGCCGATCTCACCGGCTCCGGCGTCGAACAGCGCCTGGCGCACCGCCGCGGTGTCGGCGGACGGCACGAATACGACCCATTTGTCGTGCGCCGGAGCAGGAATGGGATCGAGTGGCCTGGTGTCGATCACACCGAGGGCCGACGCGAGTGCGTCGGAGACACCGGGATCGGCCGAGTCTGCGTTGGTATGGGCGGTGAACAGCGCGCAGTCGGCCTTGATCAGGCGGTGGATCACCGAGCCTTTGGCGGTGTCGGCCGCAACCGAATCGACTCCTTTGAGCAGCAGAGGGTGATGGGCGACGATGAGGTCGGCACCCCAGGAAATGGCCTCGTCCACGACGGCCGGGGTGACGTCGACGGCGTAGAGCACTTGTCGCACAATGGAATCCGGATCTCCGCATACCAATCCCACTGAGTCCCAGCTCTCGGCCAATCGAGGCGGGTATGCCTTGTCGAGAACCTCCATAACGCTCGCCAGAGTCACTGCCATGCCGATTGCTCTCCTCACAGAACGGTGTTCAACGCATGCACCAGTATGTCGACGTGTGCCGAGTCCCGTACGGCGACGCGTAGGTAGTTGCGATCGAGTCCGGGAAACGTGTCGCCGCGCCGAACCGCAATTCCCCTCGTGCGCAAACGTTCTCGGATCCCGTCGGCGTCATCGACCCGCGCCAGAAGAAACGGCGCTCGCGCCGGTCCGGCAATGTCGAGACCGAGTGCGGTCAGTCTCGCGATCATGGCGTCACGTTCGGCGTCGATACGCAGGGCGTCGGCTCGGGCCTGCTCGACCGCGAACGGCTCGGTACAGGCACGGATTGCTTCGAGTTGCAGAGTGCCGAGTGGCCAGTGCGCACGGCCCCGCTGCATTCGTTCGAGTACGTCGGGATGGGCCAGAGCGTAGCCGCACCGCAACCCCGCCAATGCCCACGTCTTCGTCAGGCTTCGGAGTACCAGCACGTCCGCGACGCTGTCCGAGGAGACCGATTCTCCTGCTCCCGTCACTGCGTCGGCGAATGCTTCGTCGACCACGACCGTGCGGCCGGGCCTACGCAGACCGAGTACTTCTTCTCGGGGATGCAGCACCGACGTCGGATTGGTGGGATTGCCGACGATCACCATGTCGGCGGCCTCGGGCACCAGGCCCGGATCGAGCAGAAACGGCGGCGGGAGTAACACCCGATGCACGGGAATGCCGGCCTGCTCGAGCACCCAGTCGGGCTCGGTGAACGACGGATGCAGGGTTGCCACGAGGGCCGGCTCGAGCCGCGGCAGCATCGCGAATCCTTCGGCTCCGCCACCGAGCAGCAGTACCTCGTCCGGCTCGCGTCCGTGGTGTGCAGCAACCTGCTCCCGCGCCGCCCGCTCGGCTGCCCCCGATGGATACGACCCGAGCAAGTCCAGTGCTGCAGCGAGCCGATCACGAAGCCACGGCGGCGGACCGTTACCGCGCACGTTGACGGCGAAGTCGACGAGGCCCGAGCCGACCTCGAGATCTCCGTGATGACGGAGAAGTGCATCGGGGCCGGACGCTGTATCGGACATCGCGACGAGCCTAGCCGTCACGTGCACCGATAGGCTCAGGCCATGTCTGCCGCTCTGCCCGCATCCGTTGTCCTGTTCGATCTCGACGGAACGTTGACCGATTCTGCGCCGGGAATTCACGCAGGATTTCGCCACGCGCTGGCCTCGGTCGGTGCTCCCGAACCGACCGAACAGCAACTTTCTCTCGTCGTCGGTCCACCGCTGATCGACACTCTGCGCTCGATGGGCCTGGACGAGGAGGCAGCTCAGCGCGCGCTCGCCGCCTATTTCGACCGCTACGACGAGCGGGGTTGGGCCGAGAACACCGCGTTCGACGGCATCGAGACAGTGCTGACGCGATTGCAAGAGCGCGGTGTTCGGCTGGGCGTGGCGACGTCCAAATCGGAGCGCTTCGCCGTCCGGATTCTCGACCACTTCGGGTTGTCCCGGTACTTCGACTTCATCGGCGGTGCCAGCAACGACGGGTCGCGACGTGCGAAATCCGACGTCATCGCGCACTCGTTGACCAATCTCGGCATCGATCCCGTCGAATCCGCAGACGGCGGCACCGCAGGCGTGATCATGATCGGCGACCGCGACCACGATGTGCACGGCGCGGCCCGGTTCGGAATTCCGGCGGTCTACGTGGAATGGGGCTACGGCATCGACGGTGAGAGCGACGACGCCGCGTTCACCGCGTCGAGCATGGACGAACTGGCCGTCGTGCTCGAGCAGAACACGGAGGCGTCGCGGTGAGCGAGCCACTGCATGTGACGTTCGTGTGCACCGGAAACATCTGTCGATCACCGATGGCCGAGAAGGTGTTCGCCGCACACCTACGCGAGGCGGGTCTGGGTGACGCTGTCCGCGTATTGAGCGCGGGAATCGACGGGTGGCATGTCGGCGACGGGGCAGACCCGCGGACGGTCGCGGAACTCGATGCGCACGGCTACGAGAGCGAACACGAAGCGAACCAGGTGGGACCGGACCACCTCGCTGCCGATCTGATCGTTGCTCTCGACACCGGCCACGCTCGATCTCTACTGCAGTTGGGTGCACCGGCCGATCGGGTGCAGCTGCTGCGTTCGTTCGATCCCGACGCCGACGATGCGTCGGTCGCAGATCCCTACTACTCGTCGGATTCTGCGTTCACCGAGGTGCGAGAACAGATCGAGGATGCCGTGCCCGGCTTGATCGATTGGGCGCGGTCTCGGCTGACTGCCTGACCCGGCTACCGTGGTGGGGTGGAGAAGTTACGGTTCTTGCTGCGTCCGAAGTGGTTGGTGCTGGCCGCCGTCGCGCTGGCGTTCGCATTCTTGTGCTTCAGCGTGCTCGCTCCGTGGCAGCTGGGCAAGAACACCTCGACTTCAGCACGCAACGACTTGATCACCCGATCGGTCGGGGCAGATCCGGTGCCGATCACCGACGTTCTCACCGGAAACGGATTCGCGGCCGACGACGAATGGCGGCGGGTGATCGCGCAGGGCAGTTACGTGGAGAATTCCGACGCCCTGGTGCGGCTGCGCAGCATTCGTGAGCAGCCCGCGTACGAGGTCATCACTCCGTTCGTCATCGACGGTGGCCCTACTGTTCTCGTCAACCGCGGATACGTGCTCCCGGTGGAGGGAACGCGACCGCCCGAGTTCGCGGCAGCTCCGACAGGCCCGGTCACTCTCGATGCCCGCGTTCGTCAGGCCGAAGGAACATCACGTGAGCCGATCCAGGAGGACGGCCGCCTGCAGGTGTACAACATCAACCCGGAGCAGATCGGCGCAGCGGTCGGCGTCGACGCGATCGACGGGTATCTGCAGCTCGACGACGGCCAGCCCGGTGGCCTCGGGCTCATCGAACTACCGCAGACCGATGCGGGCCCGTATCTTTCCTACGGACTGCAGTGGTTGGCGTTCGGCATCATGGCACCGTTGGGTCTTGCGTATTTCGTCCGCGCCGAGCTGCGGGAGCGACGCATGTCTCGAACCGAGATGGCCGACGCGATGTCCGATGAGTCCGACCCGACGTCCGACGACGATTCCGCGCCGGACGACGAAGAAGAATTCACTCTTCCGACCCGACGCGAGAAGCGCGCCAGGGCCCGCGCGGCATCACAGGCGAGAACGCCGACGGATCCTCGCTTGGCGGATCGATACGGCAAGAACCGCTGACGCGGCCGTCGCGAGTTCTTGCACCCGCGTCGACAGAGCGACTGCTCGTCGAAGGTCCCGTGCCGTGGGCGCTCGCCCGTCGCCGAGTGTCGGCCTGATCTCCACGCCGTGCCGGTACTGAGTGCGCCCACCGAGCTGTAGTCCGAGCGCTCCCGCCGACGCGGCTTCCGGCACCCCGGCATTGGGGCTGGGATGACGGGACGCGTCGCGTCGCCACACCCGTAGCGCGTGTGCCGCAGAACCCTGCACCAGCGGTGCCGCGAGAACGGTCGCCGCACCCGTGACTCGTGCCGGCAACAGGTTCAGCGCGTCGTCGAGGCGTGCGGCGGCCCATCCGAAACGTAGGTATTTCGGAGACCGGTATCCCACCATTGCATCGAGTGTGTTGCTGGCTCGGTACGCCAGGATTCCCGGTACGCCGGCCAGGGCTCCCCACACCACGACACCGACTGTCGCGTCGGATGTGTTCTCGGCAATGGATTCGAGTGCCGCGCGCGCCAGCCCGTCGGAGTCGAGGAATGCCGGGTCACGCCCGCACAGTGACGGGAGCAATGCGCGTGCGCCGGGCAGGTCGTCTCGGTCGAGGCGATCGGCCATCGAGCGACCTACTACCGACAACGATGTTCCGCCCAGCGCGGCCCACGTCGCGGTAGCCACCAGAGCGGCCTCGGCCGGTGGGCCGAGACGCGACACTGCTCGCGTGGACGCGATTCCGAGTGCGGTGACGCCTCCGACCATTACGGCGGTATGGAGGACACCCGCAATCCTGTTGTCGCGGTAGAGCCGAGCCTCGACGCGAAGGGCAGCCGTTCCGAATCCTGCTACCGGATGCCATCGCTGTGGGTCTGTGAACACTCGATCCAGGCCGTATCCGACCAGCAATCCGATCGCTCGGGGGTGTGTCCACATCGCACGAATCTATCCACCGGCCATCCGGTGTGCGGAATCGGTACGGGTCAGGCCCAGCGCCGGTTGTACGCGCCGGACAGCTGACGGCTCCTGAAGTCGATGTCGCTTCCGTCGTTGAGCAAGGCGATGGCCATACCGACGAAACCGATTGCTGCTACTACGAACATGCTCATGATTCCCCCAAGAATCGTTGTGGGCCTGCCGCGGCGGTGCCGTGGCCGACGTGTTCCGAAACAGATTGTTACCCGTCGGTAGGGCGATTCCCACTGCTTTGAGGTCGGCGTCACGTGTGTCTGTCGTCACGAGACGCCGGACACATAGAACGTCCAAAATTCAACGGCCACCGTCGATCTCGTGCATTTAGTGACCGCGACTATCGACCGACGGGCACCGCACGCATGTGGGGCTCCTCGGCCACGACCGATCCGATGAAGTCGTCCACCACCTTCACCCGCGCCAACCCCGTCAGCTCCCGCGGAATCACCGTCCAGTAGGTGCGTTCGACCGAGACGAGGCCCGGCAGCACCGGAATCAACGTGTCGTCCGGTTCGCCGATGTAGCTGGGCAACGGCGCAATTCCCACGCCGGACCGCGCCGCGATCCACTGGCCGGTGATGTTGTTGGTCTGAATCTGCGCCCGACCATCGGGCAGGATCGAATCCAGGATGCGTAGCGGCGCAACGTCGAGCAGCGCATCCACATAGGAGATCAGGGTGTGCCCACGCAGACCGTCGACCGAGTCGATCGTCGACTGCGCAGCCAGGTACCGCCCGGCGGCATAGAGCGCCAGGGTGTAGGTCGCCAGTTGCCGGGCCACCACCAACCTTGGCGACGGCCGTTCCAACGTGATCGCAATGTCGAATTCCCTGGTGGCCAACGAGTTGTGCTCGGTGGCGGTGACGAGTTCGATATCCAGATCGGGATGCTTGTCGCGAAGCGCACCCAATTTCGGCGTGAGAACGAAGGCACCGAATCCGTCCGGGGCCGCGATACGCACCGTCCCCCGCAGCGATCCGGTATCGGATGTCTGATCCTCGAAGGCGGCGATCAGCGTGGACTCGACGGTTTCGGCGTACCCGACCAGCCTGCGCCCCGCCTCGGTCAATCGCCATCCCGTCGGGGTTCGGTCGAAAAGTCGCTGTCCTGCGGACTTTTCGAGTGCCGTGATACGCCGACCGACCGTGGTGTGGTCCACGCCGAGTGTTCGAGACGCGTCGGTCAGACGTCCCGTTCTCGACACTTCGAGGAAATAGCGAAGGTGGTCTGGGTTGAACACTCGCCCACCTTATCCCCCTGTGCATTTATGCACGGCAGTCTGCGATTTTGGCCTTTGACATGTGCATCGATCCCAATGAGACTCGAGACACACCGATGGAAGGAACGAACGTTGACCGACGTCATCTCACACTGGCTCGATGGTAAGACTTTTTCCGGATCTTCCGATCGGACGTCACCGGTCACCAACCCCGCCACCGGGGAGGTCACCGGCACCCTCACGCTCGCCGACCGGAGCGATGCCCGCGCCGTCATCGACGCCGCCGCAGCTGCCTTTCCCGCGTGGCGCGACACCTCCCTGGCGAAGCGCACCTCGATCCTCTTCTCCTTCCGAGAACTGCTCAACGCCAAGAAGAACGAGCTGGCCGAGATCATCACGGCCGAGCACGGCAAGGTGCTCTCGGACGCCCTCGGCGAGATTTCTCGTGGTCAGGAAGTGGTCGAATTCGCCTGTGGTATAGCCCACCTACTCAAGGGCAGCTACACCGAGAATGCATCCACCGGAGTCGACGTCTACTCGATTCGTCAGCCGCTCGGGCCGGTGTCCATCATCTCCCCCTTCAATTTCCCTGCCATGGTGCCGATGTGGTTCTTCCCCATCGCGATCGCCGCCGGTAACACCGTCGTGCTCAAGCCGTCGGAGAAGGACCCGAGTGCCAGCATCTGGCTCGCGCGGCTTTGGGCCGAAGCAGGCCTGCCCGACGGCGTGTTCAACGTGCTGCAGGGAGACAAGGAGGCCGTCGACGAATTGCTCGAGAACAAGAAGATCAAGTCGGTCTCCTTCGTCGGATCGACGCCCATCGCTCAGTACGTCTACTCCACCGGTACCGCCAACGGCAAGCGTGTTCAGGCCCTCGGCGGTGCCAAGAACCATGCCGTCGTCCTCCCCGATGCAGATCTCGACCTGGCCGCGGACGCCATGGTCAACGCCGGCTTCGGCTCGGCGGGTGAGCGATGCATGGCCATCTCGGCTCTCGTGGCCGTCGGGAAGATCGCCGACGAGCTCGTCGCCAAAATCGCCGAACGCACCACGCCACTGGTCACCGGCGACGGCACCCGCGGTGCCGACATGGGCCCGCTCGTCACCCAGGTACACCGCGACAAGGTTGCGTCCTACGTCGACGCGGGCGAGGCGTCCGGTGCCACGATCGTCGTCGACGGCCGCGGAGTGAAGGCTGATGGCGGAGAGAACGGATTCTGGCTCGGCCCCACGCTCATCGACCATGTGACACCGGACATGAGCATCTACACCGACGAGATCTTCGGTCCCGTGCTCTCGGTCGTCCGTGTCGACACCTACGACGAAGCCCTCACCCTGATCAACGACAATCCGTACGGCAACGGCACGGCGATCTTCACCAACGACGGCGGGGCGGCGCGGAGGTTCCAGAACGAGGTCGAGGTCGGCATGGTCGGTGTCAATGTGCCGATCCCCGTTCCCATGGCGTACTACAGTTTCGGCGGTTGGAAGAGCAGTCTGTTCGGCGACAGCCACGCTCATGGCACCGAAGGAGTGCACTTCTTCACGCGGGGTAAAGCCGTCACCAGTCGCTGGCTCGATCCCAGCCACGGCGGTATCGATCTCGGCTTTCCTGCAAACAACTGAGTTCTACAAAGCCCATGTGCGTGGAACTTCGTAGCCCACTACGAAGTTCCACGCACATGGAGATACCGCGAAGGAGCACTCCATGGTTGCCAATATCTCGTTTCCACGTTTTCTGAAACTCGGCGGCGGTGCTGTCGAGGAGCTGGGTACGGTACTGACCGACCTGGCCGTATCTCGTCCCCTACTCGTCACCGATGCGTTCATGGCAGGCAACGGCTCGGCCGATCGACTGATGACGATCATGACCGAGGCCGGTAAGTCGCCTGCTCTGTTCTCGGGCACTGTGCCCGATCCGACGACGGATTCTCTGGTCGCCGGTCTCGAAGCGGTGCAGCAGCATTCGGCCGATTCGATCATCGGGTTCGGCGGCGGCAGTCCGATGGACACGGCCAAGGCGTTGGCCATTCTCGCCGTTCAGGGCGGGACTATGCGGGACTTCAAGGCCCCGGTGCTCTCCACCGGTCCGGCGCTTCCGATCATCGCCATTCCGACGACCGCGGGAAGTGGTTCGGAGGCAACGCAGTTCACCATCATCACCGACGTGGCCTCGGACGAGAAGATGCTGTGCCCCGGCCTGTCCTTTCTGCCGATCGCGTCGATCATCGACTTCGAGCTGACGATGTCGATGCCGGCGCGTCTGACCGCCGATACCGGCGTCGACGCTCTGACACACGCCATCGAGGCATACGTCAGCAAGAAGGCCAACCCCATCTCCGACGGCTTGGCGCTCAGCGCAATTCGCACCATCGGAACGTCGCTGCTTCGGGCGTATCGAGACGGAGAAGACCGGCAGGCACGCGAGGCCATGATGCATGCGTCCACCCAGGCGGGAATGGCGTTCTCCAACGCCAGTGTCTGTCTGGTCCACGGGATGAGTCGACCGATCGGCGCGCATTTCCATGTCGCACACGGATTGTCCAATGCGATGCTCTTGCCTGCCGTCACAGCCTTCTCCATCGGCGGAGCCCAGTCCCGCTACGCCGACTGCGCCCGCGCCCTCGGTGCGGCATCGGAAGCCGATTCGGACGCGGTTGCCGGAGGCAAGTTGCAGTACGCCATCGTCACGCTGTGCCGTGAGGTCGAAGTTCCCACTCCGGAGACGTTCGGCATCGACAAGTCGACGTGGGACGACCTGTTGCCGCTGATGGCCGAGCAGGCTCTCGCGTCCGGCAGCCCCGGTAACAATCCGGTCGTTCCGACGGCTGAGCAGATCGTCGATCTGTACCGCCAGGTGTACGCCGGAATCTAGGCCTAGTCACCGGACACGCGGGCGGCAACCTTGTCGCGCCGCGTGTTTCGGCGTTGAACGATGATTCCGCCGATCACCGTCACTGCCGCCAGCACCGCCGAGAGGAGGATCGACGATCGTTGCTCCGGCCGTACCACCATCATCACCAAGACGAAGACGATGAATCCGATGGCCAAATAGGTGAGCCACGGGTAGAGCCACATCAGAACGGCTGGGCGCTCGCCGTCGCGATCGAGTTGGCGACGCAGCACCAGTTGACTGCTGGCGATGGCCAGGTAGACGAACAGAGCCACGGCACCGGTCGTCGCGAGCAGGTAGGTGAAGAGCTTCTCGGGAAGAATGTAGTTTCCGACCACGGCGAGGAAGCCGAGAACCATCGAGGCGATGACGGCAACCCACGGCACCCCGTTGGCGGTGATCTTCTTGACTGAGCGCGGCGCATCGCCGCGATCGCCGAGCGAGTAGAGCATGCGCGACGCGGTGTAGAGCGCCGAATTCAGGCACGACGCCACGGCGGTCAGAATGACGATGTCCATGATGGTCTCCGCGTGGGGAATTCCCATCTTGGACAGCACATACTGGTAGGAGCCGGTTGCTGGGTCCAATTCGTTCCAGGGAACGAGTGCGACGATGACGAAGATCGATCCGAAGTAGAAGATCGAGATACGCCAGATCACCGAGTTGGTGGCACGGGTGATGCCCTTTGCAGGATCCTTGGACTCGGCGGCAGCGATGGTGACGATCTCGGATCCCATGAAGGAGAACATCGTCGTCAGCATGGCTGCGATCACCGCGCCGAAGCCGAGCGGCATGAAGCCGCCGGAGGCCCACAGTTGGTCCACGCCACTGACTTCGGAGTTCGGCAGCCAGCCCAGGATGGCGGCGATGCCGAGGCCGATGAACGCGACGATGGCCACTACCTTGACCAACGCGAACCAGAACTCGAACTCGCCGTAGTTGCCGACGCTGATCAAGTTGGTGGCGGTGAGCGCGACGACGATGATCAGAGCCCACATCCATTGGGCACCGCCCAGCCAGTTGGTGAGGATGGCGGCAGCGGCGGTCGCCTCGACGGGGATCACCAATACCCAGAACCACCAGTACAACCAACCGACGGAGAAGCCGGCCCAATGTCCCAGTGCCCGGGTCGCATACGTCGAGAACGAACCTGTGTCGGGGTTGGCGGTGGCCATTTCCCCGAGCATGCGCATCACCAAGATGACGAGGAGTCCGGCGAAGAAGTAGGCCAACAACACCGCAGGTCCTGCGGTGGCGATGGCGTTGGCAGAGCCGACGAACAGTCCGGCACCGATCACTCCGGCTATCGAGATCATCGTCACGTGCCGTGGTTTGAGACTGGTTCCCAGTCCGTGCTCTCCGGTATCTGGCTTATCCGTAATTGCCATTTCAACAGTTCAACACAAGGCCGGGCCCTCCGCAGCGGGTGACCGAATTGTCCAGACAATCAGTAATACATACGGCGGGCTTAGGCGCGGCCCCCGCCGGGCATACTGACGACATGACTGTCGATGCTGGGCGCTCCACGGACTCGATCACCATCGTCGGCGCGGGCATCGCTGGTGCCGCCTGTGCCCGAGTACTGCGCGCGGCGAGCGTTCCGTTCCGCATCGTCGATCGTGGACGTGCACCGGGCGGACGGATGTCCTCCCCCGAGCTTCACGGGCGTCGTGTCGATCTGGGTGCCGGCTACTTCACCGTCCGCGATCAGGATTTCGCGACGGTGGTGTCGGACTGGGAGTCGAGGGGCCTCGCGCGCCAGTGGGCCAACACCTTCGGCATCCTCAAGCCCGATACCGCGCCGTGCACCACCACCGGCCCGGTTCGATGGGCCACCCCGAACGGACTCCGTTCTCTGGTGCGAGACTTGCTGGCAGACTTCGACATCGAAGGTGCCTCCGAGTTGACCGACCTACCCGACGGCCACGTCGTGGTTGCGATGCCCGATCCTCAAGCGACTCGACTGACCACAGTCCCCGACGCCGTCGATTACGAACCGGTTATCGCGGTGGCATGTGGATTCGACGGGTTGGATGTGCCGTTCCGCGACGCGGCCTTCGTCAACGATCATCCCGATATCGCGTTCGTCGTCGACGACGGTGCCCGGCGGGGTGACGGTGCGCCCGTGCTGGTGGTTCACACGACCCCCGAGCGGGCTCAGCAGCACCTCGCCGATCCCGACGCAGTGATCGCCCCGGTCCTCGACGCGCTACGCAAACTGTCGGTAATCTCCACGGCACCCAACTGGACGCATGCCCATCGCTGGACGTTCGCAAAGCCTGCGGCGCAACATGATTCCACCTTTGCGCTCGAGCTGCGGGACGGGCGACTCGTCGGATTCGCAGGCGATCAATGGTGTGAATCCGGCGCGCCCAGGGTGGAAAGCGCTTGGCGATCGGGCACGGATCTGGGTATGGAACTGGTTGGTCGGCTCCAGAGCTGACGCCGTCACACCTCAGCTGATGAAGGTCACCGTCTCACTCAACGGTGCACGGCTGGTGCGGAATCCGTTGATCGGGTGGCTCTCGTCGGGGTAGCCGAACGAGATGCCGGCTACCACGCGGCGGGTATCGGGGATATCGAACCATTCGTGGACGAACGGCGAGTACGCGGCGAGCGCGGCCTGCGCTATCGCGCCTAAGCCGAGACTCTGCGCGGCCAGCAGGAACGTCTGCAGATACAGCCCGCAGTCGACGGCACCGTAGACACCCAGGTCCGCATCGGTGGTGATGATTGCCGCGTGTGGGGCGTCGAACAGCTCGAAATTGCGAATGAACTGACGCGTCGTCGCCTCGGTGTCGGACTTGACCACGCCGATGCTCTCGTAGAGCGCACCGCCACACTCACGACGACGTGCCCGGTGCAAGGCGTTGTAGTTGGCCGGAAACGGAAAATCCGGTTGCGGCACACCGGACGCCACATGTTCCACCAAGGCCTCGGAGAACTTTCGCGTGGCATCGCCCTCGGTCACGATTATTTGCCACGACTGGGTGTTGGACCAGGAGGGAGTTCGCTGGGCAGCGGTCAGCAGTTGCTCGAGCACGTCGCGTGATACCTGCTTCGGCAGGAACTGCCGGCATGAGTACCGCTCGTCGAGTAAACCTGTCAACGATTCGTACCGGGTCACGTCGTCCGCCTCACATCGTGTCGTCTTCCGACCGAACGTAACACTCACGAGTCTGCCCGACGGCCACCAGTGGTCCGTCGGGCAGATTAGCCGCTACTGCAGTGGTAGCAAGATGTCTTTCACCCGAGGGTCGGTGGCCAGAAACTCCTGCACAGCAGGATCCTCGAAGGCCGCCACGAGATTCTTGATGTTGTCCGTATCGGCCCAACGGCTACCGATGGTCAGCTGCCCGGCGAACTCGTCCGGTGCAGGCGGCGCGAAGATCTGCTTCTCGACGGGAATGCCGGCCGCGAGGTAGTACTCGGTATAGCCCACTGCTGCATCAAGATCCGGCAGCGCCCGCGATTGCGCGGCGAAGTCCAGCAACGTGAACTTCAGGTTCTTCGGGTTACCGACGATGTCCTTCTGGGTGGCCGTCGACTTGTCCACCTCCGGGTCGAGAGTGATCAGACCCGCTCGTTCGAGTACCCACAGGCCCTGTGCTTCGTTGGCCGGGTCGGAATAGAGCGAGACCGTTGCGCCGTCCGGCAGTTGCGCTGGGTCGGAGTACTTGTCTGACCACAGCCCGAAGCCCCAACGGAACACCGGGGTTGCGGCCTCTTCCTGGAAGTCGGGGTTGGATTCGAGTACCTGTCCGAGCCACAGCTTGTGCTGGTACACCGTGGCGGCCACCTCGCCCTCACTCACTGCGCGGTTGATGGTGTTGCTGTCGGCGAGTCCGCGGAATGCAACCGTGATGCCGTACTTGGGAGCTACCTGGTCGGCGACGAATTCGACGAGTGCCTGCTCGGATGCATTGCCTTCGGCAGTGGCGACGACGAGTGTTGCGCCCGCGGTTTCGTTGGCCGATGCCGTGTCGCCGAAGAACGCGATGCGGACAACCACGGCGAGGGCGATCAGCAGCACGACGGCCCCGATGATCCAGGGCGCTTTCCGACGGTTCTTCAGCTCGAAGCCGTGCGCTTCGGTGGACGTTGTCATGATGGGTTGGACCTTTCGAATGCGGTTCAGGCAGTGCGCAATGCGCGCTGATGAGGTGTTGTGTAGCGAACGAGTGCATCACCGACGAGCTGCACGACGGCGACGGTGAGAATCAGGATGACGATCGTGGCGATCATGACGGTGTGATCGAATCTTTGGTATCCGTACGTGACTGCGACGTAACCGATTCCGCCCGCTCCGATGGTGCCGGCGATGGCCGAGTATTCGATCATGGCGATGACGTTGATGGTCAGGCCCCCGATGATCGACGGCAGCGCCTCGGACAGCTGCGTGGTGGTTACCTGCAGCGTGGAACCGCCGGACGCCCGGGCAACGTCGACCACCGACGTCGGGACCGAGCGCAGAGAGTTCTCGACGATGCGGGTGAAGAATGCGATGCCCGCCAACGACATCGGCACCACAGCGGCTGCGATGCCGATGTTGGTTCCGGTGATCCATCGCGTGACCGGAACCAACGCAGCCATCAAGATCAGAAACGGCAACGACCGCCCGATACTGACGATCCAGCTGATCGGCGCATGGAACACCGGGTTCTCGAACAGCCCGCCGGGGCCCAGGTTGAACAGCACCGCTCCGAGCGGCACACCGACGAGCACCACGATGAACATCACGATCCCGACCATCGTGAGGGTGTCGCCGAGCGCAGGCAGGAGCAGAGCAGGCAGCTCGTCGACCGGAACCTTGTTGCCTGCGGCCACGATTGGGATCACGACGCGGCCTCGAGAATCGGCTGCTCGGTGAGCGGCGAACCGGACAACCCCAGCGCTCTCAGTGCACCGGGGACGCGCCCACTCAGGCGAACACCGATGCCGAGCGAGGCGCTGCCGACGGCCACTCCGGCCACTACTTGCACGGAGGCTCCCAACAGCGCGACCGGTGCGCCCAGATCCTGGCCCAGCCGCCCGATCCAGTCCTGCGGAACGTCGGGCGAATCGTAGGTGACGTTCCAGTGCACGTCGCCGGCTGCGGCCTGTGCATCGTCACGCCTGGGGCGCAGCTCGTTGCCGAGCGCCGACGTGTGGTCGGTCAGCAGATCGACCAGCTTCCCGGATTCCACGATGCGGCCGTGATCGAGCCTGGCCACCGAATCAGCGGCTCGCAGAACGGTATCCATTTCGTGGGTGATGAACACGATGGCGAGGTCGAGGTCGCGACGAAGTTCGCGCAGCAACTCGACCACGGATTCGGTGGTTTGCGGATCCAGGCCGGACGTTGCCTCGTCGGAGAGCAGCACCGAGGGCCGCAGGGCCAACGCTCGCGCAATTCCCACTCGTTGACGCTGTCCGCCCGAGAGCTGAAACGGATAACGAGCTGCTTTGTCGGACAGACCCACTCGGTCTAGAAGCTCTCCCACCTGCCTGGCCGTCTCGGCCTTCGTGACCCCGAGAAACTCCAGCGGCAAGGCGACGTTATCCGCCACCGTTCGACGCGAGAGCAGGCTCGACGACTGGAACACCGTGCCGATGCGACGCCGCGCGACTCGAAGTTGCTTGGCATTCAACGACGTCAGGTCGTCTCCGTTGACGATCACCGAGCCTGAGGTAGGACGCGTCAGCAGGTTGATGCATTGGGCCAGCGTGCTCTTGCCTGCACCGCTGGGGCCGACCACGGCCAGAATCTCGCCGGATTGCACCGTGAATTCCAAGCGGTCGAGGACGACGGTCGTGTTCTCCCCCGTCCCGTACGTCTTGGTCAATTGAGCTATTTCGATCATGCTCCGACGCTTCTTTCGCTGATGTGACTGCGCAACACTGAGGTATCGGAGCACTGCTGACCAGCTATCGACTCATCACGATCCGAACTGTTCCCACCGACCTGGGTCGTCGGTAGCGTCGCACCGCTGCATGTTCGTCAAGACTGCCCTGCCGAAGGAGTTTCCTAGTGCCACGCGAGATCCGTTTCAATGCCTTCGACATGAATTGCGTTGCGCATCAGTCCCCCGGTCTGTGGCGTCATCCGCTCGATCAGTCGTGGCGGTACAAGGAACTGGGCTACTGGACCGATCTTGCGAAGCTGTTGGAGCGCGGGCTGTTCGATGGCCTGTTCGTGGCCGACGTCCTCGGCACGTACGACGTGTTCGGCGGCAATCACGACGCAGCCATCCGGCACGGTGCGCAGATTCCGGTGTCGGACCCGCTGCTGCTTGTCAGCGCGCAGGCCGCGGTCACGCAGCATCTGGGCTTCGGCATCACTGCGGGTACCGGTTTCGAGCATCCGTATCCGTTCGCGCGACGGCTCTCGACGCTCGATCATCTGACCAACGGCCGCATCGGGTGGAACGTCGTCACCGGGTACCTGCCGTCGGCGGCGCAGAACATGGGCCACGACGATCAGCTGAAGCACGACGATCGTTACGACCACGCCGACGAATACCTCGAGGTGCTCTACAAGCTGTGGGAGGCCTCGTGGGACGACGACGCGGTGGTCCGTGATCGCGAAACCGGCGTGTTCACCGACCCCACCAAGGTGCATCGAATCGGCCACCGCGGCAAGCACTTCACGGTGCCGGGTATCCACCTGGCCGAGCCGTCACCGCAGCGGACGCCGGTGATCTTCCAAGCCGGCGCGTCGCCGCGCGGCGTACGGTTCGCGGCGCAGAATGCCGAAGCGATCTTCGTCGGCGCACCCACCAAGGAGATTCTGGCACAGACGGTTTCGAGTATCCGTCGAGCCCTGCGCGATGCCGGCCGTGATCCATATTCGGCGCGGATTTATCAGCTGCTCACCATTGTGACCGATGAGACGTCCGAACTCGCCCGTGCCAAGCACGACGAGTATCGGTCGTATGCCAGTGCCGAGGGTGCGTTGGTGTTCATGTCGGGTTGGATGGGCGTCGACCTGTCGCGGTATGCGCTCGACGAGCCGCTCGGCAATGTCGAGAGCAACGCCATTCAGTCGTTCGTCGCGTCGTTCCAATCCATCGGTGCCGACGGCAAGGAATGGACGGTCCGCGATATCGCCGAGTGGGGCGGTATCGGCGGTGCCGGTCCGCGCATCGTCGGCTCCCCCGGCGAAGTCGCAGACCAATTGCAGGAGTGGGTGGACGAGACCGACGTCGACGGATTCAACCTTGCGTACGCCATCACCCCGGGAACGTTCGAGGATGTCGTTCGGTTCGTCGTTCCAGAATTGCAGCGGCGGGGTGTCTATCGCACCCAATACACACCGGGCACATTGCGTCACAAGGTATTCGGTAAGGGTGACCGACTGCCCGAAGAACATCGGGCGCAGCAGATCGTGCGGGAGGTTCGGGAAGCCGCGAGAATTTCGTGATGGTGGGCGCAGAGGGGTTCGAACCCCCGACCGCTGGTGTGTAAAACCAGAGCTCTACCGCTGAGCTATACGCCCGAGCACCGGTGGCCTGGGGACATCCCCGGGCCACCGGAACGCTTGGAGAAATTTATCGTGTCTGCTGTCTAACTACAATTCCGCAGGTCAGCTCACCTGTGCGAGTGCCTCAGCCCACGATGAACTGTCTCGGGCTTCCCCGGGACCGTTCATTTCGGCGAATCTGATGATTCCGGACTTGTCAACCACGAAGGTTCCACGATTGGCGAATCCTGCGCTGTCGTTGAACACGCCGTACGCCTGAGCCACTTCACCGTGTGGCCAGAAGTCGGACAGCAGCGGAAAGGTGTAACCCTGCTCTGCTGCCCAAATCTTGTGGGTCGGAGGCGGACCTACCGAGATCGCCAGGATCGCGGTGTCGTCGTTCTCGAATGTCGGTAGCTCGTCGCGCACTCGGCACAGCTCGCCCTGGCACGTTCCGGTGAAGGCCAGTGGATAGAACACGAGCAGAACGTTCTTCACGTCCCGGTACGACGACAACGTGACCAATTGGTTGTTCTGGTCTTTGAGGGTGAAGTCGGGCGCAACAGCGCCAACCTCGATCGGCATCTAGAACCGTCTTCCTGTGTCGAGCATGGGCCTACCGCTTGCTGGCAGGGGTCTTGGGCTGAACCAATCGACTTCCGATCCAGTCACCGAGATTGGCCGCAGAGGTCTGCGTCAATCCGGCTGTCGGAGCGGACTCGGCAATCTCGCTGGGCTCCACATGACCGGACATGCCGGTCTTTGGGCTGAGGACCCACACGATTCCATCGTCCGAGAGCGGACCGATGGCATCCATGAGTGCATCGACCAGGTCACCGTCTCCGTCGCGCCACCACAGCAGTACGACATCGATCACCTCGTCGGAATCCTCGTCGAGGGTCTCGCCACCGATCGCATCTTCTACGTCGGCGCGCAGATCATCGTCGGTGTCCTCGTCCCAGCCCAGCTCTTGAACGACCATGTCGCGAGTGATGCCAAGTTTCTGAGCGTAGTTCTGAGCGTCCGCCGCGGCGACCACGGTGGTGACCTCCTTGAATTGTGGGTGCAGTAGACAAAGCGAACAGGGTCGAAGCCGTTCGCGCAAGCTGACCGCGCCGAAATTGCGTACATAAATTTCTACTGGTGGGTATCGGACCTCTGTACTACCAGAACCGACGAGATGCGGCAGGATTGGGGAGGAATCACGAGAACGAGGAATGTAGATCGCCGTCACAGGGGCGAGCTACCGGACCGGGCGCCACACCGAGCGTCCGCCACATTGAGGAGTGCACACGTTGTCCGAAGTGAACAGCGGCGAACGGCAGAACACATCGTCTGCAGGCAAGAAGGGCTCGGACGGCCGGGTCCGCGTCATCCGTGAGGGTGTCGCGTCGTACCTGCCCGATATCGACAACGACGAGACCAACGAATGGATCGAATCGTTCGACGGCTTGTTGGAGAGGTCCGGCCCCAACCGCGCTCGCTACCTGATGCTCAGGTTGCTCGAGCGCGCAGGCGAGCGCCGCGTCGCGCTCCCGTCGCTGACATCGACGGATTACGTCAACACGATTCCCACCGAGAACGAGCCGTGGTTCCCCGGCGACGAGTCGATGGAACGCCGCTACCGCGCCTGGATCCGCTGGAACGCCGCGATCATGGTGCACCGCGCACAGCGTCCGGGCGTCGGCGTCGGTGGCCACATCTCGACCTACGCGTCGTCGGCTGCGTTGTACGAGGTCGGCTTCAACCACTTCTTCCGCGGCAAGGATCACCCGGGCGGCGGCGACCACATCTTCATTCAGGGCCACGCCTCCCCCGGCATCTACGCCCGCGCCTTCCTCGAAGGCCGCATCCCGGCCGAGCGGATGGACGGCTTCCGTCAGGAAGCGAGCCACGTGAACGAGGGCGGCGGATTGCCGTCCTACCCGCACCCGCGGCTGATGCAGGACTTCTGGGAGTTCCCGACGGTGTCGATGGGCCTCGGTCCGATGAACGCCATCTACCAGGCGCGCTTCAACCACTACCTGAACGACCGCGGCATCAAGGACACCTCCGATCAGCACGTGTGGGCGTACCTCGGCGACGGCGAGATGGACGAGCCGGAATCGCGTGGACTCGCGCACGTGGCCGCCACCGAGGGCCTCGACAACCTCACGTTCGTCGTCAACTGCAACCTGCAGCGTCTCGACGGCCCGGTGCGCGGTAACGGCAAGATCATCCAGGAACTGGAGTCGTTCTTCCGCGGTGCCGGCTGGAACGTCATCAAGGTCGTCTGGGGCCGCGAGTGGGACTCGCTGCTGCACAAGGACCGCGACGGCGCACTGGTGAACCTCATGAACACCACGCCCGACGGCGACTTCCAGACCTACAAGGCCAACGACGGCAGCTACGTCCGCGATCACTTCTTCGGCCGCGACCCGCGCACGAAGGAGCTCGTCAAGGATCTCTCGGACGACGAGATCTGGAACCTCAAGCGCGGCGGCCACGACTACCGCAAGGTGCACGCTGCCTACGCGGCTGCGATGTCGCACAAGGGCCAGCCGACGGTGATCCTGGCGCACACCATCAAGGGCTACACCCTCGGCAAGCACTTCGAGGGCCGTAATGCCACGCACCAGATGAAGAAGCTGACGCTGGACGATCTCAAGACGTTCCGCGATCTCCAGCACATCCCGATCTCCGACGAGGAGCTCGAGAAGGATCCGTACATGCCGCCGTACTACCACCCCGGTGCGGACGCTCCCGAGATCCAGTACATGCTCGATCGTCGCAGCAAGCTCGGCGGATTCGTCCCCGAGCGCCGCGTGGACGTCAAGCCACTGCCGCAGCCCGGCGACGACACGTACAAGACGCTGCGCAAGGGCTCGGGCAAGCAGGAAGTCGCCACCACCATGGCGCTCGTGCGCGTCATGAAGGAGCTGTTGCGAGACAAGGAGATCGGCCACCGAATCGTGCCGATCATTCCCGACGAGGCCCGCACGTTCGGTATGGACTCGTGGTTCCCGTCGCTGAAGATCTACAACCGCAACGGCCAGCTGTACACCTCGGTCGACTCGGAACTGATGCTCGCCTACAAGGAGAGCTCGGTCGGTCAGATCCTGCACGAGGGCATCAACGAGGCAGGCTCGACGTCGTCGTTCACCGCGGTCGGTACCTCGTACGCGACGCACGGCGAGGTCATGATCCCGCTGTACATCTTCTACTCGATGTTCGGTTTCCAGCGCACCGGCGACGGTCTCTGGGCTGCCGCGGATCAGATGGCCCGCGGGTTCGTGCTCGGTGCCACGGCAGGTCGCACCACGCTGACCGGTGAGGGTCTCCAGCACGCCGACGGTCACTCGCTGCTGCTGGCGTCGACCAACCCCGCGGCCGTGGCCTACGACCCGGCGTTCTCGTACGAGATCGCGCACATCGTCAAGGACGGTCTGCGTCGCATGTACGGCGGAACCGAAGGTGTCGAGGGCTTCGGCGGCGAGAACATCTTCTACTACATCACCCTGTACAACGAGCCGTACGTACAGCCGGCCGAGCCCGAGAACCTCGACGTCGAGGGGCTGCTCAAGGGCATCTACCGGTTCGCGGAACCGCAGGAGGGCGACGGACCCGAGGCACAGTTGCTGGCGTCGGGCGTCGGCATCGTCTCGGCACGTAAGGCACGTGAGTTGCTGTTCGAGGAGTGGGGCGTGCGTTCGGCCGTATGGTCCGTCACCTCGTGGGGCGAACTGCGCCGCGACGGCGTCGAAGCCGAGAAGGAGTCGCTGCGCAACCCGGGTGCCGACAAGCGCGTTCCGTTCGTCACCTCGGCTCTGGCCGATGCCAACGGCCCGGTCATCGCGTCCTCCGACTGGATGCGCGCCGTGCCGGATCAGATCCGCCAGTGGGTTCCGGGCGACTACGTCACCCTGGGCACCGACGGCTTCGGCTTCTCCGACACCCGACCGGCTGCACGACGGGTGTTCAACGTCGACGCCGAGTCCATCGTCGTCGCCACACTGTCCGCTCTCGCGGCATCGGGCGAGATCGACAAGTCCAAGGCCATCGAGGCTGCCGAGAAGTACAAGATCGACGACGTCACCGCAGCTCCGACGTCGTACGCCGATACCGGCTCGGCGTAGGTCTTCGCCGTGATCGGCCGACCCCCGTTCCACCTCGCGACGAGAGTCCAGCGCGAGGTGGGCGGGGGTCGGGCGTAGGTTCTCCTTATGTCCGATGCGAAAAACGATTCACCGGACAGTTCGTCCGCGCGTGATGTCTCCCGGCGCGACGCTTACCGTGAGGCGTTGCGCGAGTCGTTGGCTCGTGAATCCCCGGCCCGTGACTCCCCCACCCGTGATTCGCTCACGACCGACAACGAGGTCCACCTTCCGGTCAACTCGTTGGCCCCCTCGCGCCAGAAGCGCGATCCCTTGCCCGACGCCCTCTTGCGACGCGTCAAACAGTTCTCCGGCCGCCTCTCGACCGAGGCAGTGACCACGATGCAGGGCCAGTTGCCGTTCTTCGGGGACCTCGACGCCGCCCAACGGGCCAGCGTCCAGCTGCTGATTCAGACGGCCGTCGACAACTTCCTCGAATGGCTCAAGAACCCGAACAGCGACATTCGATTCAGCCTCGACGCCTTCCAAGTGATCCCGCAAGACCTTGCCCGACGCCTCACATTGCGTCAGACCGTCGACATGGTCCGGGTGGCGATGGAGTTCTTCGAGCAGTGGCTCCCCGCGCTTGCGCGCAACGACCAGCAGTTGGTCGCGCTGACCGAGGCCGTGCTGCGGTACGGACGCGAGCTGGGGTTCGCAGCGGCGTCCGTGTACGCGAGTGCAGCCGAGTCACGAGGGGCATGGGACACCCGCCTCGAAGCGCTCGTCGTCGACGCCGTCGTCCGCGGCGACACGGGATCGGACATGCTTTCCCGAGCCGCCACGTTGAATTGGGACGCCACTGCGCCTGCGACGGTATTGGTGGGCACTCCCCCGGAGGATCGCGGCGTGTCCGTGGTGGGCACCGTGCACTCCGTCGCTCAGAAGCACGGTCGAGCTGCTTTGGCGGTGGTCCAGGGGACCCGATTGGTGATGGTGGTCAGTGGCCAGCTCGACGACACCGCGGCGCATCACGCGTTCATCGACGACATGTTGCAGAACTTCTCCGACGGCCCGGTCGTCATCGGTCCCACCACCCGCACGCTGGGCGCAGCTCACTCGAGCGCGGTGGAGGCTTTTGCCGGCATGCAGGCCGTGGCGGGCTGGCGGGGCGCGCCGCGTCCGGTTCACGCCGGCGAGTTGCTGCCCGAACGAGCATTGCTGAACGACGGGGCAGCTATCTCGGCTCTCAACGATCATGTCGTCGTGCCGTTGGCCGCGGCAGGTTCGGGTTTGGCCGACACGCTCGACGCGTATCTCGACTGCGGCGGTGCGGTGGAAACCTGCGCTCGGCAGCTGTTTGTTCATCCAAATACCGTCCGGTATCGGCTCAAGCGCATCGCCGAGGTGACCGGTCGTGATCCCACTCACCCACGCGATGCGTACGTCCTTCGGGTCGCGGCAACGGTAGGTAGGTTGGCTCGAACGCATCACGAACCGACATATCCAGCCCCATATGTCACACAGGTCACATTTGGTGAAGTGGTTACGTAACGCCGAACCGCCTTCCGGCGATAGCGGGTCTCCACGAGGGAATTTGTAGGGTTCCCACAAATTGCTTGTCGAGAGTTCATCGAGCGCGACATCACTGATGAGGGGCCCGACAGTGTTCCCTTAACTCTGTGATTGCGTTGCTTGCGCCCGGTCAGGGCTCCCAGACTCCCGGCATGCTGCTGCCTTGGCTCGAAATCCCGGGCGCGGCCGATCGGTTGGCGCTGTGGTCCAAGGCCTCCGGCCTGGATCTCGTGCGACTCGGCACCACCGCCACCGCCGAGGAAATCACCGACACTGCGGTGACTCAGCCACTGGTCGTGGCGTCGGCCCTACTCGCTTTCGAGGAAATTGCCTCGCGTGGACTGTTCCCCGAGGACGCCATCGTGGCCGGCCACTCGGTCGGCGAGCTCGCGGCTGCGGCCATTGCCGGCGTGATCTCCTCCGACGACGCGGTATCTCTGGCGGCGGTGCGCGGGGCTGCGATGGCCAAGGCCTGCGCCCTCGAACCCACCGGCATGTCCGCCGTGCTCGGCGGCGACGAAGCCGCAGTTCTGGCCCGGCTGGAAGAACTCGATCTCGCCCCGGCCAACGTCAACGCAGCCGGTCAGATCGTTGCCGCAGGTCTGCTGACCAAGCTGGCGGAACTGGCCGAGAGCGCACCCGAGAAGGCGCGGGTCCGAGCACTCCCGGTCGCAGGTGCCTTCCACACCAAGTACATGGCATCGGCAGGCGACACCGTCGCCGCGGCCGCAGCCGCCATCACCCCGTCCGAGCCGACGCACACCTTGCTGTCCAACTCGGACGGTCAGCCGGTCGCATCGGGTGCCGATGCGCTCACCAAACTTGCTGCCCAGGTCACCCGCCCCGTGCGGTGGGACCTGTGCAGCGCGTACCTGCGTACCGCGCAGGTCACCGGACTTGCGGAGCTGCCCCCGGCAGGCGCACTGGTCGGTATCGCCAAGCGTGAACTGCGCGGCGTGCCCAACCTCGGCCTGAAGACACCGGCGGACATCGCCGCATTGGCCGAGCTCGGATAGCTCGGTCACCTTCACACCGCAGTCTCGGTACTGCGGATCGACTTCCACTCCCCGAGTGGCAGAAATGCACAATCGCGTCTCGAAGCACATGACTTCGGCGTTCGACACAGAAGAGAAGGGAGCCACAACAGTGGCCAGCCAGGAAGACCTCATCGCCGGACTTGCAGAGATCATCGAGGAGGTCACGGGCATCGAACCGTCCGAGGTGACCATCGAGAAGTCCTTCGTGGACGACCTCGATATCGACTCGCTCTCCATGGTCGAGATCGCAGTGCAGACCGAGGACAAGTACGGCGTGAAGATCCCCGACGAAGACCTCGCAGGTCTGCGCACCGTCGGCGACGCCGTCAACTACATCCAGAAGCTCGAAGCGGAGAACCCCGAAGCCGCAGAAGCTATCAAGGCCAAGCTCGACGACTCCGCGAGCGAGTGACACGACCCATGACCAACCCATCCACCGCCAACGGACGCTTCCCCAGTGTCGTCGTCACCAGCCTTGCTGCGACCACGTCACTCGCGGGTGACGTCGATGCCACGTGGAAGGGTCTGCTGAACGGCGAAAGCGGAATCGGCACTCTGGAAGACGATTTCGTCACCGAGTACGACCTGCCCGTGCGGATCGGCGGACACCTCGCGGTGAACCCGCAGAGTCTGCTCTCGCGGGTCGAGATCCGTCGCCTGAGCTACGTGGAGCAGTTGTCCACGGTGCTCGGTCGTGAGGTCTGGAAGAACGCCGGCTCGCCCGACGTCGATCCCCTTCGCCTCGGCGTGTCGATCGGCACCGGACTCGGTGGCGGCGATTCTCTCATCGACGCCAACGACAAGATGAAGGCCGGCGGCTACCGCAAGGTGTCCCCGCTCGCCGTTCAGATGGTCATGCCGAACGGCCCAGCAGCGGTCGTCGGGCTCGAGCTCAAAGCACAAGCCGGCGTCATCACGCCCGTCTCCGCCTGCTCCTCGGGATCGGAAGCCATTGCGCATGCATGGCGGATGATCGTGATGGGCGACGCGGACATGGTCGTCACCGGCGGCGTCGAGGGATACATCGACGCGGTTCCGATCGCCAGCTTCTCCATGATGCGGGCGATGAGCACCAACAACGACAACCCGAAGGGTGCGTCACGTCCGTTCGACAAGGATCGTGACGGCTTCGTCTTCGGTGAAGCGGGTGCGCTCATGGTCATCGAGACCGAGGAGCACGCCAAGGCACGCGGCGCAACGATTCACGCCCGCCTGCTCGGTGCCGGAATCACCTCGGACGGGTTCCACCTCGTGGCCCCCGACCCCGAGGGCAAGGGTGCCGCGCGTGCGATGCAGCGCGCCATCGAGACCGCAGGCCTGCAGAAGTCCGACATCACCCACGTGAACGCCCACGCAACGGCAACTCCCATCGGAGACACCGCCGAAGCGCTGGCGATCAACAAGGCAGTCGGAAATCACGCAGCGGTGTACGCACCGAAATCCGCTCTGGGCCACTCGATCGGTGCCGTCGGTGCCCTCGAGTCGGTACTGACGGTGCTGGCAGTGCGAGAGGGAATCATCCCTCCCACACTGAATTTGGAGAACCAGGATCCCGAAATCGATCTCGATGTCGTCAAGGGCGAGCCCCGCGTCGGACAGATCGACTACGCGATCAACAACTCGTTCGGATTCGGTGGGCACAACGTAGCGCTCGCCTTCGGTAAGGCGTGATCCACTGAGTCGACTTCTCGACTCAGCGAATCCCGCTCTCGCAGTGCATGATCCGAGCTGGGGCCGTTCTTTCGACGGACGGTCCCGGCTCGGGCCTCGCCCCCGCCAGGGGCCCTGAAGAAGGACAACGCGATGACCATTCTGGCCCCTGTCACACGATCCGGCACCTCTACCGATCCGCGCGACCCCCTCACCCGCCTCGAAAAGCTCTTCGACGCCGGAACCACTGTCCCCCTGCATGATCGGGACAAGTCGGGAATTCTGGCCGCATCGGGCGAAATCGACGGCGTCCATACCATCGCCTACTGCTCCGACGCCACCGTCATGGGCGGTGCCATGGGAGTGGACGGCTGCAAGCACATCGTTGCCGCGATCGACACCGCCATCGAACAGCGCGCCCCGATCGTCGGCGTCTGGCACTCGGGTGGTGCTCGCCTCGCCGAGGGCGTCGAGGCTCTCCATGCCGTCGGACTCGTGTTCGAAGCCATGGTTCGAGCGTCCGGCCTCGTCCCGCAGATTTCCGTCGTCCTCGGTTTCGCAGCCGGTGGTGCAGCGTACGGTCCCGCCTTGACCGACGTCGTCATCATGGCTCCCGAGGGACGCGTATTCGTCACCGGACCCGACGTCGTTCGCAGCGTCACCGGCGAACAGGTCGATATGGAGTCGCTCGGCGGCCCCGACACGCACCACAAGAAGTCCGGCGTGTGCCACATCGTCGCCGACAGCGAGATGGACGCGTTCACCCGCGCCCGCCGTCTGGTGTCGATGTTCTGCGAGCAGGGCGTGTTCGACATCGCCGCCGCGGAACACGGCGACACCGATCTACGCGCACTGATGCCCGAATCCAATCGTCGTGCCTACGACGTGCACCCGATCATTCACGAACTGCTCGACAACGTCGAAGGTGAATCGACGTTCGAGGAGTTCCAGGGTGGCTGGGCTCGCAGCATCGTCATCGGGCTCGGCCGCATCAGTGGCCGCACCGTGGGCGTGATCGCCAACAACCCCATCCGACTCGGAGGTTGCCTGAACTCCGAAAGTGCCGAGAAGGCAGCGCGTTTCGTTCGCCTGTGCGACGCCTTCGGCATTCCGCTCATTGTGGTCGTCGACGTTCCGGGCTACCTGCCGGGTGTCAGCATGGAATGGGAAGGCGTCGTTCGCCGCGGAGCGAAGTTGCTGCACGCGTTCGCCGAGGCCACCGTCCCCCGCGTCACGCTGGTCACTCGCAAGATCTACGGCGGCGCGTACATCGCCATGAATGCCCGCGCACTCGGTGCCACCGCGGTCTACGCCTGGCCCGGCTCCGAGGTCGCCGTGATGGGCGCGAAGGCGGCCGTCGGCATCCTGCACAAGAAGGCGCTCGCCGCCGCACCGGAAGAAGAGCGAGAGGCACTGCACGACCGCCTCACCGTCGAGCACGAGAGCATCGCAGGCGGTGTCGATCGCGCCGTGGCCATCGGCGTCGTCGACGAGGTCATCGAGCCCAGCAAGACCCGAAGCACGGTTGCGAAGGCCCTCGCCGCAGCACCTGCGGCTCGCGGAAATCACAAGAACATCCCACTCTGATCGACGTCGACCGCTACTTCCTGCGGTCCGTCAGCCCTGCCCCGAGACCCCACCCCGGTTGGGAACCCACCCCGGTTGGGATCAATGCGCCTTTCAGGCACTCCATGTGCATGAAAGCCACATTGATTCACATAGGGGGCGGGCGAACGAGGTCAAAGGACGGGCAAACGAGGTCGGTCAGCCCTGGATCCATCGGTGATCGTGGGCCAGTCGAACGACGGCCGATCGCACGTCGAGTATCTGCGCAGCGGTCAGCGTGCCGTTCGACGTCAGTAGTTGCTCGGTCAGCTCGGTGGTGAAGTCCGCCTCGGACAGGACGTCCGCGCCTGCGTCGTCGTGGCGCTGGTGACCACTGACGGGTGCGGTGTTGTGGAACGGGACGTCGGGTTTGTGCCGGGTGACCAGAGCGGTCGACGTCGGCCCGTCGATGATCTGAACTTCGGTGGCCTTGAGACCCCGGTCACCGTCGACGGCAACGTATTCGACGCGTACTCCCGGTGCCAACAGTCGTTTGTCGAAGTCCAGATCGTTGACGTGGATGAACACGTCCTCGCCGCCCTCGTCCGGCGCTACGAACCCGTACCCCTTGAACTCGTCGAATCGAATCACTTTTCCGGTCGACAACATCCAACTCACCACTCCACGGTCGTTCCCACATGCCTACCCCAGGCACGAACGCGAAACTACCGCCGTGACGAATCCTCGGCAACCGCTGCTAACCGACGTTGCGGCTGAGCCAGGTCACTTCTGCTCCTGCGCCTCCGGTGCGGAACGGCTCGAGCGCGGCATCCCAATCCGAGCCGAGCGCGTGCTCCACTGCGGCGGCGAGGTTGCCTTGGTTGTTCTCCATCAGCGCGCGCAGTCGCATCTCGCCGAGCACCACGTCCCCGTTGGCACTCGTCGATCCGCGCCAGAGACCCAATCCGGGTACGTGCGAGAACCGTTCGCCGTCGACGCCTTCGCTGGCGTCTTCGGTCACCTCGTAACGCAGCATCTGCCAGGAGCGCAGGATGCCGGCGAGCTTCGCTCCGGTGCCTACGGGCCCGATCCAGTCCGTGGTGGCACGCAGCTGTCCGTCGGATGCCGGCTGCGCGGACCACTTCAAATTGGCACGGCAATCGAGGGCGTCGGACAACGCCCATTCGACATGCGGGCACAGCGCAGCGGGCGACGAGTGGATGTACACAACACCCGACGTCGCATCTGCGAATTGGTTCGATCCACGCATTGCACTACCTCCAGCTTCGACGAGGGACGTCTTCCCCAACGACCTCGACATGCTCGAACTGGTTGCAGCGATTCAACGAGTGTGTGTACTAGTGTGCCCCGAGTTACCCCTGTTGCGCCAGTGCAATCTGTGAACGGTGGTGTTTCACCCGGCCAGGACGGCGTCGGAGAGCTCGGGCCAGAACGGTTTGGCCCAATCTCCGAAGTTCCGATCGGTCAGCACCACGCACGCGATCCTCACCGACGGGTCCACCCAGAGGAACGTCCCGGCCTGTCCGAAGTGACCGAACGTGGCCCTCGAGTTGTTGCCCCCAGTCCAGTGCGGGGTCTTGTCACCGCGCAGCTCGAACCCCAGACCCCAGTCGCAGGGCTTGTGCGATCCGTACCCGGGCACGATTCCGTTCAGTCCGGGAAATTGCACGTCGACGGCCGAAGAGAATGTCTGCGACGCGAGGAGACTCGGCTGCAACATTTCCGCGGCGAACCTGGTCAGGTCTGCAACCGACGAACGGGCACCGTGACCGGCCGACCCGGGCAGCGACGTGTCGACCATCCCGAGCGGTCCGCAGACGGCCTCGTTCAAGTACTCGGGGAAGGCAATTCCCGACTCTTCTTCGATGAGCTCGGCCAAGACCTCGAATCCGGCGCTCGAGTAGATCCGCTTGGTGCCGGCAGGAGCCTGCACCTTCCGCTCGCCGAACGCCAGTCCCGAGGCATGCGCCAGCAGATGCCGCACAGTCGACCCCTCCGGCCCTGCCGGCTGATCGAGCTCGACAGCGCCTTCTTCCGCGGCAACCAACACCGCATAGGCGGTGAGCAATTTGGTGACCGACGCCAGCTCGAAGACGCGCGCGGTGTCCCCCACCTCCTCCCGCACTCCGGCGTCGGTGATGACGGCAGCACTGACATGGTCGACGGGCCACGAGGCAGTGAGATCGAGGGTAGTCACGACCCCAAAGCCTAATTGTCCGTCGATGCCGGTGGATCGGTCCCCCGCCGGGCTAGTCTCGGACGACAGGAATGGGAGAAATGCGATGTCGGTTGTGTATGGATCGTGCAATCTGTGCGAGGCGATCTGCGGTCTCGAATTCACGGTGGAGAACAAGACGGTGGTCTCGATCCGCGGCGACGAGAAGGACCCGCTCTCCCGGGGCCATATCTGCCCCAAGGCTCTGTCGCTGATCGACCTTCATGCCGACACCGATCGGCTCACCACGCCGGTCAAGCGGGTGGGAGAAAAGTGGGAGAAGATCGGCTGGGATGAGGCGTACGACCTCGTCGTCGACGGCCTCGTCTCGACGCGGAAGAAGTACGGATCCAATGCGGTCGGCCTCTATCAGGGCAATCCCAACGTGCATTCGATGGGCGCGATGACCCACGGCATTCCGTTCACGTCGCTGCTGCGCACTCGCAATCGTTACTCGGCGACGTCCTTGGATCAGTTGCCGCACCAGCTCGTCGACCATCTGCTGTACGGCCACCAGCTTCTGCTGCCGATTCCGGATATCGATCGAACCGATTTCTTCCTCGTCCTCGGCGGCAATCCGATGGCTTCCAACGGCAGCATGATGACGGTGCCCGACTTCGCCAAAAGAGCCCGCGCACTTCGTAAGGGGGGTGGCCGACTGGTAGTGGTCGATCCACGTAAGACCGAAACGGCGGATATTGCCGACACCCACTTCTTCGTTCGTCCCGGCAGTGACGCGCTGCTGTTGCTGGCGATGATTCACACGATCGTCGCCGACGGCTCCGTCCGTGTCGCCGACTACGTCGATGGTGCCGATCGACTGGCCGATCTGGTCGCCGAATTCACGCCGGCGGCGGTGGCACCGATCGTCGGCATGTCGGCAGACGACATCTCTGCACTCGCCCGGGATTTCGCTGCGGCGGAGTCCGCGGTGGCGTACGGCAGGATGGGGGTGTCGACGCAGCAGTTCGGCACGGTGTGCCAGTGGGCGATCCAGGTACTCAACATCATCACCGGCAACCTCGACCGCCCGGGCGGTGCGATGGTGACCGATCCGGCAATCGATCTGATCTCGCAGGGCATCGTCGGTCGTGGCCATTTCGACAAGTGGCGCAGCCGTGTTCGCGATCTTCCGGAGTTCGCCGGCGAGTATCCCTGTTCGACGCTCGTCGACGAGATCACCACGGAGGGTCAGGACCAAATCCGTGCCATGGCCGTCCTGTCCGGCAATCCGGTGCTGTCGATGCCCGGCGGCAGTCGCCTCGACGAGGCCTTCGCCGGACTCGATTTCATGGTGTCGTTCGATTTCTACATCAACGAGACCTCGCGTCACGCTCACGTGATTCTGCCGCCGACGATGTCCCTCGAACGCGATCATTACGATCTGATCTTCAATTCCTTCGCGGTACACAACACTGCCAAGTACATGCCTGCAGTTCTACCCAAACAGGTTGATGCCAAGCATGATTGGGAGATCTTCCGAGACTTGTCACTGCGCTACAAGAACCGCATGGCAGGTTCCACCGTCGATCGTCTGAAGGCACGACTGACTCCGAAGAGCGTCATCGGCGAGGCCCGTCTGCGCCTGTCCCCTGCTCGCACTCTCGACATCCTGCTCCGTAGCCGACGAAAAGGGTTGTCGCTGAGGAAGCTTCGAGCCAACCCGCACGGCATCGATCTGGGACCGCTGCGTCCGGGCTTTCCCCAGAAGCTGAAGACCAAGGGCAAGCGCGTTCAATTGATCCAGGACGTCGTGGTCGGTGAACTGCCCGCCCTGGTGGACCTGATGCACTCGAGCGCGGTTCCCAAGGACGACGAGCTCCTGCTGATCGGTCGACGACATCTACGTAGCAACAACTCGTGGATGCACAACACCGCTCGACTCACCAAAGGCAAAGCGCGACATCAGCTTCTGGCGCACCCGAACGATCTCCTCCAGCGCGGGATCGAGGACGGTTCGATGGTGTCGGTCACCTCCGCGGCCGGTACCGTCGACATCGAGGTTGCGGCATCCGACAAGATGATGCCCGGGGTGGTGAGCATGCCGCACGGATTCGGTCATCAGCGCCCGGGCGTGCAGCTCTCGGTCGCCACCACTGTCACCGGACCGAGCGTCAACGACATCACCGACCCAGCCCGAGTCGACGCGGTCTCGGCGAACGCGATTCTCAACGGCGTTCCGGTGCAGGTGAGGGCCAAGTATCGCCCCCGATGGAACCACGAGACGGCGTGATTCTGTACGATTCTGCTGGCTCGTACCTGGTACGGGATTGGGGCGGTAGCTCAGTCGGTTAGAGCCGTGGACTCATAATCCATTGGTCGCGGGTTCGAGCCCCGCCCGCCCCACCACGAGCCGGCCGTCGAACTGTGCGAGCCATCGCGGACAGCGGATGTCCTCGATTGTGGGCACACTGTAGCGATGTGGAACCAGAGCGAGGCAACACCGGATCGAGCCGATCGCGCGAGGCCATGACTGCTCCCGATTCGCCGCCGCCCACGTCAGCCCATCCCCCGACGTGGAAGTTCGACTACCCGATCATCCATGCCGAGACGCGGGCGCAGTGGCGATCCTGGTTGTCGCACAATCACAGCTCGTCCCGAGGTGTGTGGCTCTGTTCATGGCGCACCGGTACCGACCGACCCCGTTGCCCCTATCCCGCGGCTGTCGAGGAAGCCATCTGCTTCGGTTGGATCGACTCCACCAGCAGCATTCTCGACGAGGACCGGGGCCTGCAGCTGTTCACACCGCGCAGACCCAAGAGCCCGTGGACCGGGCTCAACCGGGAACGCGCAGCCGATATGGAAGAACGCGGCCTCATGGCCGACGCAGGTCGCCGTGCAATTGCTGCCGCACAATCGAACGGGTGGTGGACGATTTCCGATCCGGTCGAGAACCTCGAAGAACCACTCGAGCTGAAAACGGCACTCGACCGTGACCCAGACGCTCGTAACAACTGGGACGACTTCCCTCCCAGCGCCCGTAAACAGATGCTGTGGTGGATTGTCAGCGCCGTTCGAGACGACACTCGTGCAGGTCGAATCGATCAGATCGTGGCCGAGGCCTCGATCGGTCGACGTGCCCGCGGCTGAGTGGAGCCGTTTCGCGAGCGCCGCTCAAGTCCCTACCACCGTGCGATACAAAGCCGACCAATACAACAGCAGCGCAGCAGCACTGGCCCCGAACCACAGCCACGTCAGGAATGCCGCCACGACGCCGGTGACGAAGAATCCCAGCACGAGTGCCACCACCCAGCCGAGTAGGTAGGCGAGGATCGTGATGACCGCCGCTGCGGTACAGCGCCACGGGGATTGCTTCACGGTGTGTAGTGCAGCGCGCAGAGGGTTTCGGCCACCGTCCACTGCCGCTGGAAGTATCAGCAGCGCAATGACTATGACGACAGCCGGGAGCAAGGGGAAGAGAATCGCGAGCGCAACGGCCATCCCGGTCAGCACCACGCACCACGCCAGTACCCGCGGTCGTCGCCACGTCCGGCTCGATGCGCCCGACGCATTACCGTCCACCACGTCGAGTGCTATCGAGGCGATGAACCACAGGGCGCACACCACCGTTGCTGCGGAAACGACGACCAACGCGGCGAATCCGAGGGATAAGGCGGGAACCGGATCCCCCACCACTGTCAGCGCCTGAATCAGAGCCGAGACGATCGCTACCGATGCGAGCAGCAGCATCCCTCTCACGGCGCACCGACCGTCGAATTGCGATCGAGCACGTCCTGCACCGAACCCGAGTAGAGAACGGTTGCGCCGACCTTCACTTCGACGGTACTGGCATCGTCGGACGTGGCCGTACCGGTAATCGTCTCGTTACCGGTTGTCGTCCCGGCACATTCGATGTCCGCCCCGGTGCCCGAGCACACAGGCGCAACCAGGATCTCGATTCCTTGCTCGAACAGAACGTCGTTCACCGCGTAGCGGAGGTTACCGAGTTCCGCTCCCCCGACCGGCGCGAGCGCAGCGGTCTGCGAGCACCCCGCGCATGCCAGCACTGCCGCCACCGTGATGAGCTGTCTACGAACACCGTTCATCGCCCCTGCCTCGTCTCGTACGCAATCAGTCTGGCGTGCTCGTCGAGGTGTTGCTGTTCCAGAGCGGCGTCGGTGATGGTGCTCAGGTCGAACGGAGCGGGCAGAAGGAGCTCGGTGTTGCGATCGAGTCGCGAACCTCGTCGCATCAGCGGATTCTCGGCCCAGTCGTTCGCAGCCAACTCACGACTACGCGAAGCGAGGTCCAGGTAGCTGCCACTGTTTCCGGGCGTGATCGGCGACGCGTGATCGAGCACCGTGGTGAACAGCGACAATGTCTCGTCTCTGTTGTCGACGATCTCCACCACCTGCTGTTGCTGCGGAAAGTCGATGCACGACGCGGTGGTGATCTCCCAGAACCCTCGTCCGTCTCGCGAATGCGCCAGGATCTGATTCTGGTGAGTGTGACCGTTGAGCCAACCGATCACCACAGGATATTTCAGAAGCAGATCGATCAATTGGTCTGCGCCGTACAGTTTCACCGACTGGCCCGGCCGCTGTGCTCGGTTCTCCAGGGTCAGGCTGTTGTGGTGGGTGTAGATCAGAACGAGCTTGCGCTCGGCCTGCGCCTTCTCCAATTGCCGCGTGAGCCAGTCGAACTGATCCTCGGGCACCGCCCCGTCGATGGCCGGCGACGGCGTTGCAGGTGTCGAGTCCGAACGTGCGAACATTCGGAGTCGGGTCCGCCGCCCACCAGGTTTCACCCGAGTCGAGGTTGTGCTGGGTGAATCCGTGCCCGATCGCCCCTGGGGTGGGAGTCGTCTCGAAGTGCTCTTGCATGGACTCACGCTGCTCGAAGAGGTACCGAGCCGGATCCGCCGACACTGCTCGAAACCCGGGACGGGCACCGGATCCGACACCGAGCGCATCGACCATCCTCTGCAGCGGACTACCCGTCGATGCGTACCCGGCCAATGCCGAGGTGGCCGTCGCTTCGAGTGTGTACGCCTTGCGTCCGCCGACCGCGAGGGCATGCAGCTGTGAGGAGAGATCGAACGTGCCGAGCAACAACGTGTCGTGATTGCCGTAGACCGAGTACCAGGGGACGGGTAGCCCCACCGATTCGACGGTCCCCGCCGTCGCCTGCGTCAGCAGATCGGGAAGCGTCGGAAATCCGTAGTCCCCGAACGATCCTCCGGACGGGTCGCCCGGCCGATACGCCCACTGCGCCTCGGGCCACGCCTGCACACCCTCGAAGACGTCGGATGCGCCGCTCGTAGGCCGGACCGCCACGCCGTCGAGAACGTCTATGTACCAATGAAGTTCGAGATGAGAATGCATGTCGGCGCTGTCACCGGTGACAACCGCGGCCCCCATGGGAGCGCCGGTGACCGAACTGATTCGCGCATCCGCAAAGGCCTTCACCATCGCGGCGGTGACGTGCACGGTCAGCGGATCCTGCGGGTGAAACGCCGAGCCCCACGCTGCATGGTCGGAGACGATCATGGGCTCGATCCGGCCGGGCGATTGCGCATCGATGACATGCATGTCCGACAGGTGCCCCAGGTAGAGCAACGACCGCCTGGACTGCACCCGCGACGCGCGGGGTGCCCGCCCGAGGATGTCGAGGCGAGCGACGTAGGGCTCCCCCGGACCCGCATCGAGCACACGGTACCGACCGGGACCGGTCGACGATCTCAGGATGGTCTGCGCCAGCGTTCCGCCGACATCTGTCTCTCCAGAAGCCGGCTGCGCACGAGCGACAAGGGTGTGACCCAAAACCTGCGGTGCGATTCCCCAAGCCGCGGCGAGGGTTCCCACCCGAGTGACGAATTGACGACGCGACAGACCAGCCATGGAACTCCCCGAATCCGAGAACCGCACCACATGCGCCTCGCATCCGACGAGGTGACTGCCTATTTTTACAGTGAAAACCGCCGATCGGTTGGAATTCGAGCCTTCACGGCACCACTGTGACCGGCCAGCGTCCCGCCTTGACCAGTCGCACTGCCACAGAGCCCGCCAATCGGTGCCCGGCGCGTTCGGAGGCCCCCACCACGACCGCGTCGGTGCGGAGTCCATCGGCTACCGCGACGAGTCCGTTGTACGGATCACCCTGCGCAGTGCGGAATTCCCAGCGAACCTGCTCTCGCTCTCCGAATCGGGCCACCGACGTTCTGATGTAGTCGAGGAGTTCGTCGGCGATCTGTCGGCCCGTTTCCACCATCGAGATTCCCGCCTGGCCCCACGACGCGGTGACGATGGGCTGCACGTAGACCAGCACCAGAAGCGATTGTTGCCTACGGGCCAGTCCTCCGGCATATGCGGCGGCCCGCCAGGACGAATCCGAACCGTCGACGCCCACCACGATGGACTTCGGGCCGTCGTGGCCGTACTCGAACCCCGTAGATTCCTGCGCATTGCTCACGACATGAGGCTACTGCCAGCCCGTTGGTGCAGGGACCCCGGCGCAGGGCGGTACGGTTGATGTGCTGCGCAACCGGTTTGCCCGGCATGCGCCACACGACGGGAGAAGCAATGACCGACGACGAACAGTTCGACGCTCCGTCGACCGACCCGGCAACTGTATTCGCCGCTCTGGCCGACATCGTGTACCGAGGCAGTAGCGCAGAAGATGTCTACACCGCTATCTGCAACGCCGCCACGATGGTTGTCCCTCACTGCGATCACGCCAGTCTCATGTTGTTACGGCACGGAAAGGCCGTCACCGTCGCGGCCTCGGATGACGTGGCACGCGTCGTCGACGACATCGAACGCGCCACAGGTCAGGGACCGTGCTTGGATGCGCTGACCACCGAGGCCGTCCAACTCGAGCCGGATTTCCGCAGCCCCACGCAGTGGCCTGCGATGGCTCGGGGTGTCCTGAACCGCACGCCGGTCCGGGGAGCGATGGGGTTCCGCCTCAAGGTCGACGAGCAGAAGGTGGGTGCTCTCAATCTGTTCACCGACACCGCGGGTGCCTTCGATGCCGACACCGCCGACAAAGCCGTCATCCTGACTGCATTCACATCTGTGACGGTCGGGGCCATGCTGAACGGCCAAGAGGCATCGACATTGCGTGACGGCCTCGAGAGCAACCGTGAGATCGGCAAGGCGATCGGCCTGATCATGGCGCTGCACAAAGTATCCGACGAAGAAGCGTTCGCACTGCTCCGTAAATCGTCGCAAGATCTCAATGTCAAGATCGCCGATCTCGCATCGACGGTCGTTCAGCGGCACGGCAAGGGCCTGTCGAGCTGAACGAGCCGAGATCAGTGAGCGCTCTGAACCTTTTTCGGTAGAGCGAACACCAACGCCAACGCAACGACGCTGAACGTGGCGCTGACGGCCATTGCCATCGCGGCACCGTGCAAGAAGCCGGATCCCACGGTGTCGGGGCCGGTGATGGTCAGTGAGCCGAACAGCACACTGCCGATGACCGCAATGCCGATCGCCGAGCCGACACGCTGCATGGTCGAGATGACGCCGCTCGCGGCCCCCGCATCGTCGCGGTCGACGGTTGCGACGATGAACTGCGCGTTGGGAGCGATGAACGCGCCGTTGCCCAGGCCGGCGATGAACAACGGGACCAGCAACGTCCAATGAGAAATGGTGTCGGCGGAACTGGTCGCCAAGATGATCCACAGCCAGATCAAGCCGATCGACACCAGCGAAGCGCCGAGGATCAACACGGTGCGGCCGAGACGGATCGTGAGCTTGTTGCTCTGCGAGGACGCGATGATGCTGCCAATCGCGAACGGTATCGAGACCAAGCCGGACGACAGGGCGGTGTTGCCGAGCCCGGTCTGCCACAACAGCGAGATGGTGAAAAAGATGCTGGTGAACGCCGCGAAGTACACCAGCGCGAGAATTACACCGCCGGTGAACGCCGGTCGGGTGAACAGTCGCGGCGGCACGAGCGGATTGTGTCCACGACCGGTGTGGATCACCTCCCACCAGCCGAACGCCGCAATCAGTCCCACGCCTGCTGCGATGGTCGCGTAGGTCCACAACGGCCACCCGAGTTCCTGACCTTCGATCAGCGGTACGAGCAGCGCAATGAGGCCGGCGGAGATCAGCACCAACCCGAGCCAGTCGATGCCAGGCCTCGCAGCCGGCTCGGACTCATCCTTCTTCGGCAGCAGAACCGCTGCCGCGATCAGACCGACGATGCCGATCGGCAGGTTGACCCAGAAGACCAACCGCCAGCCGTTCTCCTCACCGAAAGCCTGGATTATCAACCCGCCGACTATCGGTCCCAACGCGGTCGATACTCCGATGACCGCACCCATGATCGCGAATGCCTTGCCGCGCACCGGACCTGGAAACAGCAGTTGGATGAACGCTGTGACAGCGGGAACGAACATTCCGCCTGCCAGACCCTGAACCACTCGGGCAACCACCAGCTGCAGATCGTCTTGAGCGAGTCCGCACGCGAAGCTGGCCACCGTGAACAGAGCGAGACCGGTGAAGAACACCCACTTGTGCCCGATCCGATCACCCACCTTGCCCGCCGGAATCAGGGCCAGGCCGAATGCGAGCGCGTAGCCCGAGATGATCCACGACAGAACCGATTCCGACGCCTCCAGCGTCGTGCTGATCGTCGGCAGTGCGACGTTGACGATGGTGGTGTCCAGCAGGGCCATGAACATTCCCAGCAACAGAACAACCAGGGCTTGCCAGGCGCGCTTGGGTACCTCGATCGCCGGTGGGGTTGCTGACGCAATTCCGTCGGTCACTGCACTGCCCTTCGTAGTAGTCGCTGAGCAGTATCGACCGAACGGTCTCGTATTGCTAGCCGATCATGGCGGACGCGGCGAACATCCAGGACAGGCCGGTGGCCAGAGCCACGAACCCCGAGGCCACGATCCGACCTGCCCACTGACCTTCCAGCAGAGCCGTTTCCACGCGAGCCGTGTCGGCGTCGGTCGTCTCCATCGGTGTCATGTTCCAATTCCCACCCTGCATCCGCGGCCGTCGTTTCCGGCCGCCGGATACCCGTGGATTCGACGCCGAAACTAGCGCGCCTCCACAATGGCATCCACAGCGTCGAGAAATGGGTGCTGTGCGGCCAGGAGCTTTGTCCTCGCCAGCGACACAGGAAACCATTCGATGCGGTCTACCTCGGGAAACGATTGCATCCGTCCGGATTTCGGCGGCCATTCGATCTCGAATGTGTTGCTCATCGCAGTGGAGACATCGAGGTCGGACTCGATCCCGAACGCGGTGACGATCTTCCCGCCGCGCTGTGTGACGGTGCCGAGCTCGATGGGATTGCCTGCCGGCACATCGACGCCGACTTCCTCGCGGAATTCGCGCTGAGCCGCGGTCCACGGGTCTTCGGCCTCGGTGAACTCCCCCTTGACTATCGACCAGGCACCGTCGTCCTTCCGCGCCCAGAACGGGCCGCCGGGATGAGCGATCAGCACCTCCGCCACGTCGGCGTTCACACGAAACAGCAGAATGCCCGCGCTCTTGTTGACCATGTGATCAGCGTGCCATCGATTCGCTTGCTCACCGTCATCCCGCATCACCATTCGAGCAGGCCCGCACGGTTCGGCCCTTGGGTATCGACACCGATTTTCGGTGATTAGCCGTCTTTTGACTCGAAGAGTGCCGTCAAAGCGGGTACCAGCTATTGTCTACCGATGCAAGAGCGCGCAGAATCGACCAGGCAGGCCGTACTCGTGGGAGCCGCCTCGAGCTTCGACAAGTTCGGCTACGGCACAGCCAGTCTGAGCACCATCATCGCCAACGCCGGCGTCAGCAAGGGTGCGATGTACTTCCACTTCTCGTCGAAGGAAGATCTGGCGCAGGCCGTGATCGAGGCACAGATGGCTCTTGCCACCGCTGCCACCGTCACCATCATGGAGAGCACGCCGAAGGCGATCGATGCCCTGATCCTGATCACCAAGGAGTTGGCGCGTCAGCTTCAGACCGACGCCATCGCACGTGGCGGCATGCGGTTGACGTTGGAATCGACGACGGCTCAGAATCCGAATGCGCAATCGTTCGACGACTGGATCGGAATGATCGCGACGTTGACCGAGCGCGCCCGGACCGAGGGCGACATCGTCGACGACGTGGACACGACGGCACTCGCCAGGATGATCGTCGCATCGTTCACCGGAGTTCAGACCGTGTCGGAGATGCTCACCGGACGCGCCGACCTACAGCTTCGAATGACCGAGATGTGGAACCTGCTTCTACCGTCGGTCGTCCCTCGCCGACGACTGGCCAGGATTCGATCGGTAGCCGATGCACCGCTCATCGACTGGAACGATCGCTGAGCGGTAGCCACGGTTCGGGTGTCGCGGTGACGGACATCGCGGAGAGCACGACCCCGTCGTGCTCGAACTGGATGCGATGAATGCCGTCGGTCGTGTCGCTGTCGACGATGACCGTGCACGGGTTGGCCCATTCGGCGAACCCCATGAACCTGACCTCGAGGGACGTGAAATCCAGTTCCACGCAACCGGTGGCCAAACGCAACGCCTGACGGGCGGCTTCGAGCATGGTGACGCCCGGTAGGTATTCCACCGAATGATCGAACATCGCCAGGTTCCGCGGATCGGGTGCAACGACAAGAGTCCCGTCCGACGTATGACGGGCCAGTACGACATCGGAGGGGTCGAGGCGGCCGACGCCGGCCGGTTCCACCACCTCGGTTCCGGCGGGAAGGTACCGAAAGTGTGGGTCGGCCATGGTCGGCTTGCGGACCTTGGAGTAGACGTCCGGTCCGATGGGCCGCACGGACGCCGTTCCGGAGGCGACGATCTGACCGCGGTTGAGCAGTCGAGCCGACAGCTTCAGGTTGTCCAGAGACTCGTCCTCGAATGTGCGGTCGGTCGTGATCGACTCGGCGACAAGCGAATCGTCGATGTTGTCGACCGACAGCAGGTCGAGAATGTCGAACCTGAAGTGCTCGATGTAGACCACATGATCGAGCGGGACGTCGTGTTCGACGTGACAGAACAGGCTTACTGCCTGCCGGAGCGCCTCGGCGATCATCAACGAATCGTGGGTGCGACGTACCGGCATGAACATGCGGTGGGACGTCGGCAGCTGTACCGCCGCACGATGCGTACCGTCGACCGTCTCGTAGTCGGTCAACAGCACGTCCGCCGGAGAGCGGCGATGCACGAGCTGGCGTGGAACGGTTGATGCGTAACTCAAACTCACTTCAAAGCCCCTTTGAACCCGACCGATCCGGCTTTTTTCCAGCACTTCCGAGCGTCCCGGATCGCTCGAACAGTATGTCGCGAGACACCGACAAAACTGGCATCGGGCGGCCTGATTCATTCGTTCGATATACAGAAGATTCGGTCACGATCTGATAGCTGTCCGGAACTCTCGGTACCACATGTCCGGTACGTTCTCGCCGGTCGATGACGTCGCGGGGCGGCCGACCCCGGACAGCAAAAATCCCCGCCCGGACAAGCCGGACGGGGACTGCGCTCCCCCACCTGGACTCGAACCAGGAACCCTTCGATTAACAGTCGAATGCTCTGCCAATTGAGCTATGGGGGATTACCTTGCGGCGTCACACTCTCGTGCGAGCCGTTGGAAACAATAGCGCACACCCCCTTGTGAGTACCAAATCGGGCCCACGTGAGCGCCGAAGCAGGGTCCGCCGAGTACCGAATCGCCCTGTTCGAGGTTCGTCGGGCAAGATGGAAGAACGGCCGCACGCTCTACGGAAGGACCCACTGATGATTCGTTTGGTACTGGCGGCTGGAGCTGCATATGTGCTGGGAGCCAAGGCCGGACGGGGCAGGTACGAGACAATTCGCAAGACGGCCAGCGCCGTCGCGTCGAGCCCGGCCACCAAGAAAGCTATCGAGGTCGGCCGTCAGAAGTTGTCCGACTCCCTGAACACGCAGCCGAGACTCGAGCCGATGAAGCCGGTCGACAACGAAGACCAGGTTTTCGTCCCGCGCGATCAGCTGCGGCGCTAACCGACCTCGGCAACGCTTCCGACGGCGAGTTCGAGCAGGCTGCGGCGGTACTGCTCGAGGGCGATGAGATCACCGAACAGGGCGTTGTAGTCGTCCGGCTTCTCGGCGGGCGACATTCGCTGAAGCTTGGACTTCAGTTCGGCGACCTGTTGGCCCACCCACACCTCTTGAAGCCGGGCGAGCACACCGGAGATGTAGCGCGTGAGAGCGTCGTCGGCCACGCGCATCGGGTCGACGGCCAGCTCCGTCACCAATGACACCACCACGGCGTCTTTGGCCTGCTTCGCGACCGCGTCGACCCACTCCCCACCGCCCAGGCCCGCGGCAGTGCCGCCGGCCGCGGCCACGGCATCACGCACCGCCGCGTACGCCGGATGGTGAAAGCTCTCGGGCGGCAGCGAATCGAAGACGGTGCCGGCGACCGCGGGCATCTGCAGCACCGCTTTGAGGGCCTCTCGTTGCGGCCACAGCGTCGGATCGGTGGGGTTCGGACGCGGCGGCCCGGCGGGGGCTTCCGCCGGGGCTGCATGCCGCTTCTCGAAGGGCACGCGCTTACCGCTCGTGTCGCCTCGGGCACCCTTCTTCGCCTCGTCGCGCACGCGAGCGAGCACCATCGCAGTGTCGTCCCAACCGGTCCACCCGGCGAGCTGCCTGGCGTACTCGTCCCGTAGTGAGGCGTCCTTGATTCGCGCGACCACCGGAACAGTGCGTTTGAGCGCTTCGACGCGCCCCTCGGGTGTGTCCAGATCGTGCTCCCGTAGCAGCGATTTGACGACGAAGGCGAACATCGGTGTACGCCTGGCCACGAGATCGCGAACGGCGTTGTCACCGGACTTCAGGCGTAGGTCGCACGGGTCCATTCCGTCGGGTGCGACGGCGACGAACGTCTGCCCGGCAATCTTCTGATCGCCCTCGAATGCCTTCATGGCCGCGGCCTGGCCGGCGTCGTCGCCGTCGAAGGTGTAGATCACCTCACCGCGAAAGTAGCTGTCGTCCATCATCAGTCGGCGCAGCATCGCGAGGTGATCTTCGCCGAAGGCGGTACCGCAGGACGCCACCGCGGTCTTGACGCCGGCCAAGTGCATTGCCATGACGTCGGTGTAGCCCTCGACGATGACGGCCTGATGCGACTTCGCGATCTCCTTGCGGGCCAGGTCGAGCCCGAACAACACCTGAGACTTCTTGTAGAGCATCGTTTCCGGAGTGTTGATGTACTTCCCGGGCATCGTGTCGTCGTCGAACAGTTTGCGTGCGCCGAAGCCGATGACGTCGCCGCTCTGACTGCGAATCGGCCACACCAACCGACGCCGGAAACGGTCGATGGGTGTTCCGCGTTTGCCCGGGGTCGCCAGGCCGGCGTCGACTATCTCCTTGGCCTCGAAGCCCTTGCCCAGCAAGTGTTTGGTGAGGGTGTCCCAGCCGTCGGGTGCGTATCCACAGCCGTAGGCCAGCGCGGCGTGGCCGTCGAAGTTGCGTTCGGTCAGGTAGTCCCGTGCGGCCTGGGCATCGGGCCCGCTGAGCCGGCCGGCGTAGAACTCCTGAGCCGCCGCGTTCGCGGCGATCAGGCGCGCGCGGGTCCCTCGATCACGTTGGACCGATGGCCCTCCGCCCTCGTAGGAGATCGAGTAGTTCAGCCGATCGGCAAGTTGCTCGACGGCCTCGACGAACGAGATGTGCTCGATCTTCTGGAGGAAGGAGTAGGCATCACCACCTTCGCCGCAGCCGAAGCAATGGTAGTGACCGTGGTTGGGCCGAACATGGAACGACGGGGACTTCTCGTCGTGGAAGGGACACAACCCCTTCATGGAATCGCCGCCCGCGCGCTTGAGCGAGACGTAGTCGCCGACTATGTCTTCGATCCGTGTGCGTTCGCGAATGGCGGCAATGTCACGTTCAGGAATTCGGCCGGCCACAAAGGGCAGTCTAGTCCCGATCCGGACCTACCCACATTCGGTCGGCGGCGCGGTCAGCCCCAGCTGGCCTGAGCTCCGAGCGACCGCTTGTCGATGAGTTCGAGTCGACTTTCGGTGTACGACGCGATCTGGTCGACGACCACTCGGGTCCGTTCCGCATCGCTGTCGGCCCGCTGCCATGCCGGCACCAGGATGGGGTCCAGTTCGCCCGGAGCCGAGCGCATCAACCACTCGGCGACGCGATGGATTCGGTCACGTTGGCGTTCCTGTCGGATCTTGTGCCCGGCGTCGGACATGACGTAGCGCAGTGCCATCGTCTTGAGCAGAGCCACTTCGGACGCGACGATCGACGGCACCACGAGATCGGCGTCGTATCGCGTCAACGCTGCCGTGCCGTACTTCTGGCGAGTTCCGTCGATGGCAGCCGTGGCGAATCGCCCGACCAGCTCGCTTGTCATGTGCTTGAGCGCCACGGAAGCGGTGAGGGTCCCGTCGAATCTGCCGACCGCGACGACGACGTCCATCTTGGACAATCGGCTCGCCGCCTCGATCAGTTCGTCGACGTCGAGTCCGCGGAATTCCGAGACACCGAGTTCAGCCAGTGCCCGCTGCTCGATCGGATCGGACAGTGCGCGCAGATCGATTCTGGCGTCGATGACGCCGTCCTCGACGTCGTGCACCGAGTAGGCGACGTCGTCGGACCAATCCATGGTCTGTGCTTCGAGGCACTTGTGCTGGTTCGGTGCACCGTCGCGTACCCAGCCGAGAACGGCCGAGTCGTCATCGTACGCACCGAATTTCGCGCCCGGCGCGGGCCTGGTCCACGGGTACTTCATCGCGGCGTCGAGGGCGGCGCGGGTGAGGTTGAGTCCCGCGCTGTTGCCGTCGGAGTCGAGGATCTTGGGCTCGAGGCCGGTCAGGATGCGCAGGTTCTGCGCGTTGCCCTCGAATCCGCCGCAGTCCTGGGCCACCTCGTCGAGAGCCCGCTCACCGTTGTGTCCGTAGGGAGGATGGCCGATGTCGTGTGCCAAGCCCGCCAGATCGACCAGATCGGGGTCGCTGCCGAGCCCCTCCGCGATGCTCCGCCCGATCTGCGCGACCTCGAGCGAATGCGTCAACCGGGTGCGCGGGGTGTCGCCGTCACGGGGCCCGGTCACCTGGGTTTTGTCCGCAAGACGACGCAGGGCAGCACAGTGCAAGACCCGCGCTCGATCTCGCGCGAACGCACTGCGATGCGATGCGTTGTCCGCCCCGGATCGAAGCCCCGCGGTCTTCGGGGGTTCGGTGACGAATCGTTCGACGTCGTGCTCGGAGTATGTGCCGGTCATCTACTGGCCTGCCGTGTAGGAGAAGTCTGCGGTGAAGTGCGTCAACTGGTACCACAGCAGAGCGCCTGTCTCCCTGGCTATTCCGTGCGCCTGCGACTCGCGGGTGTAGACGGCAGGCCCGGTGCGGGTGGGCGAGGTCCACGCGTCGAGATCGGCGTCGCGCGCCATGGTTCGGGTGCGCAGCGAGTGCCACGGATCGCTGACCAGTACCACCGATGTCTTGCCCTGATCTCGTAGCGTGGCGCTGACGGCTTCGATGCTTTCGAGAGTGTCCGATCCCGTTTCGACGGCGACGATCGCGTCGGCAGGCACGCCCTGCTCTATCAGGTAATTGCGACCCGACGCCGCCTCGGTGAACAGGTCACCTTCCTGCTTGCCGCCGACGGTGACGATCTCGGGAGCGATGCCCTGCTCGTACAACGAGGCCGCCTGCGCCAAGCGTGCCTCGAACACCGTCGAGGGCGTACCGCTGTACTGCGCCGCACCGAGTACGACGATGGCGTCCGCCGCAGTATGGTCGTCGATCCGAGCCACCTGCCACACACGCACCGCGGTGCCTGCCACCAGGACGAGGGCCATCAGGATCACTCCCGCGACCAACCGACCCGTCCAGCGTCCGAGCGTTCCGAAGAAGCCCAGCCGCTCGGGACCGGGGTCCGGGGCATACCGGTCGTCGTACGGGTCGCCGTACGAATCTCGGTCGAGAGTTGAATTCACCCCTCGAGTTTGCCAGGCCCGCGCATCTTCGGCGGTCACGGCGCGCCTCGGGAGGTCAGAGCCACCCACGGTCCTCGGCGACTCGGACCGCTTCGGCCCGGGTGCTGGTGCCGGTCTTTCCGATCGCCGACGACAGGTGGTTACGCACCGTCCCCTCCGACAGGTGCACCTGTGCCGCGATGGCACCGGCCGTTCCACCCTTCGACGCTGCGCGAAGAACTTCCTGCTCACGGGCGGTCAGCGGGGAGACGCCCTCGGTGAGCGTCTCGGTCGCCAGCGCGGGATCGACGACGCGCAGACCCATGTGGACCCGTCGTACGGCGTCGGCCAACTGCTTGGCCGGGGTGTCCTTGACGACGAATCCGGAGGCTCCGGCGTCGATCGCTCGGCGCAGATATCCGGGCCTGCCGAACGTCGTGACGATCAGCACTCTCGACTCGGGTACCACCTGGGCCAGCTCGGCGGTGACGTCGATGCCGTTCTTGCCCGGCATTTCCACGTCGAGCAGCACGACGTCGGGTCGGTGTTCGAGAACTGCCGCCACCACTTCGTCGCCTCGTCCCACCTCGGCCACGATGTCGAGGTCGTGTTCGAGCCCCAACAATGCTGCGAGGGCACCGCGCACCAGCGCCTGGTCGTCGGCCAGCAACAGTCTGATACTCATGGTGCCGAGACCTCCACCTTGAATCCGCCGGTCGGAACCCGGGAAACCGTCAGTGAACCACCGGCAGCGCTCACGCGTTCGCCCAACCCGCGGAGCCCGTTTCCTCCGCAGTTCTCCTCGGCCGGCCCGCATCCGTCGTCGACGATGGAGATGCTCGACGGCGTCAGCGTCACTCGGCAGTGCTGTGCGTGGGAGTGCCTGACCACGTTGGTCACCGCTTCACGCAGGACCCAGCCGAACAGTTCGCGGTGTCGCAGTGGAACGACGTCGGCATCCGCGGGCAGCTCGGCATCGATGGCGGCGGCCACCAGAGCTGTTCGTGCGCTTGCCAGTTCGGTACCGATGTCGATCTGTCGCATGCCGCCGACAGTGCTGCGAACGTCGGCCAGTGCTTGCCTTGCAAGAGTTTCCACTTCGGCGATCTCGACAGCTGCTCGGGCAGCATCGATCTCGAGCAATCTGCCGGCCAGTTCGCTCTTGACAGTGATGACGGTCAAGGAATGCCCGAGAATGTCGTGCACGTCTCGGCTCATCCGCTCACGTTCGGCGACGATGGCCAGATCCGCCAATTGCTGCCTCGCCACGGCCAATTCGTGGTTGCGCTGGAAGACCTGAGTGATACCCCACGCAGCGGCCGAGCTGATCAGCAACTGAAACGCGAAAAAGTTGTCGGGCTCCCAGGACGGGATGACCCGCGGTGCTACTTCTATCGCGACCACCATCACCGCGACCAACGTCCACGCCTGCCGAACCGGCAGCGTCATCATCGCCAGGACTGCGATGTAGATCGTTGCGCCGAAACCGGTGGTTCCGATCAGTGCGCTCATCGCCGCGGTCAGGGCCAGCATTGCCGCGAGCGCGATCCATGCCTGCCGTACCGGCAGCGGGTGTCCGCGACGGTGACCGTTGCGAAAGCGCCAGAAGGTGGCCGTGAACACGACACCGAACCCGACGATAGCGGCAATACCGAGGACCCGTGCCGCCACAGATTCCAAGGACAGAATCTCGTTCAAGGGATAGATCAGGTAGATCAGCCAGATGGCTCCGAACATCCAGCCGTATCGCCAGACCCGCCCCTCCGGCAGGTCGGCGGTGAACGTGGTCATGTCGCCCACGGTATCTCCGTGGGCGACACGATCGGTGGTTTCCGCGTCAGGCACGCTTGGTGTCTTTCCGGAACAGCAGCGCCGCTCCCGCGATGAACACCACCGCCCACACCACCAGGTTCACCACTGCGACGGCGAGGATCCCTGCGTCGGCCGAGGTGAACGGAGCGCGGGCCACAGTTGCCAGACCGTACAGCGGGGTGAACTTCGCCAGCATCGGGAACCAGCCGCTGTCACCGAGCGGGACGAACAATCCGCCGGCCAGGGCGAGGAAGGCCAGCACCGGTCCGAGGATCTGCATGACGTTCTCCGAGGGCAGCAGGTACCCCATGAACAACCCGAATGCGGCGAACACCGCAGATCCGAGCCACGCGATCACTCCGCACGCGAGCCACACCCAGATCGGCATGTCGGCTCCGAAGAATGCCGCGACGACGAACACCACGACGATCGCTGCAGCACCCATCGTCATGGCGACGAGCATCTTGGTGACGATGTAAGCGACAGGTTTGAGCGGAGTAAGTCGCAGCTGCCTGCTCCAGCCCTGAGCGCGTTCGACGGAGACCATCGCTCCCCCACTGGTGGTGGCCAGCATCGCTCCGTAGACGGCCATGCTGATGGCGATGTAGCCCGTGACGTTGCCGTGCGCGAAAGGGTAGTTGGTCCGGTAGTCCGACTGCGTCCCGAAGATGACGAAGAACACCGGCGGCATGACCAACGTGAAGACCAACGTGCGCTTGTTCCGGAACAGTCGACGGATTTCGAGTCCGAGGAACGTGGGCGAAAATCCGCCGTACGCAACGGCTCTGGCAGCGGTGGGGCGGGGCGAGGTCGTGGTCATCGGATACTCCCGGCGAGTTCGGTGTCGGCATCGGTGGTCAGGGCGAGGAAGGCGTCCTCGAGGTTGCGCGAGACGATTTCGAGATCGGTCGCATGCGCGTCGTTGAGCAGGTAGCGGGCAACGCAATCGGAGTCGCGTCCGTGCACGATCACCCGGTCACCGCGCGTCTCGACCCGGTCGACTCCGGGAAGAGCGAGCAAGGTGGACCGGTCGACACCGGGCAGAGTGGCGGTGACCGTACGTCCCGCCGCGAGGTTCTTGACCTCGGCGGCGCTGCCGTCGGCGACGATCTTGCCGTGCCGCACCAGGACGATTCTGTCGGCGTAGGCATCGGCCTCGTCGAGGTAGTGCGTTGCGAACAGCACTGTTCGGCCGGTACTCGCGTCCTGGCGAATGGCGTTCCAGAAGTCACGACGACCCTCGACGTCCATGCCGGTGGTCGGCTCGTCCAGCACCAGCAGATCCGGGTCGGGCAACAGTGCAAGCGCGAATCGCAGTCGCTGTTGCTGGCCGCCGGAGCATTTGGCCACTCGTCGGTCGCCGATGTCGGCGATGCCGGCCCGAGTCAGCACTTCCTTCACCGACCGAGTTCGGGCGAACAGGGCCGCGGTCAGTTCGACGGTTTCGCGGACGGTCAGGTCGCGAAGAAGTCCGCCGGTCTGCATCACCGCCGAGATGCGCCCCTGAGCGATGGCGTCGGCCGGAGTTCCGCCGAACACCGATACCGTCCCGGTGGTGGGTGCGGCCAGGCCGAGCATCATGTCGATGGTCGTGGTCTTGCCGGCACCGTTCGGTCCGAGGAAGGCGACTACCTCGCCCGGCTCGATGGACAGGTCGATCCCGTCCACCGCACGGACCGATCCGTATGTCTTCGTGACGCCTCGCAGTTCGACTGCCTTCGTTGTTGTCATGACAGCTACTCTGCTGCGATCCGAGCCCGACCACCTCGACCGAGCGTCACGATTGCACGATGACAACTGTCATGGATCGACCTGCTCGTTTCGGACACGCTGGAGCCGGTAGATTTCAGCGCATGGCAGTCCAGCACCGGCGGCACTCCAGCGCCACAGTCCGTAGGTCGGTCCATCGATTCCGTCGCCTCACCGCAACAGGTGCTCTGACCTTGTTCGCTGCGGTTCTCCTCGCCCCCGGCGTCGCCTCCGCCGAGGCACCCTCGCGCCTCGCCACCCAGATCACCGACAACGTGCAGGCACTCGATCCGGACTCACTGGCCGAGGTACAAACCGCCATCGACGACCTGTACGGCGGCAGCCAGGTCAGGCTGTGGGTCACCTACGTCGCGGATTTCGACAACATGTCGGCGGCGAACTGGGCCCAACAGACATATCAACGGAGCGATCTCGGCCAGCGTGACGTCCTGCTCGCAGTAGCAACTGTCGATCGGTCGTACTACCTCGGCGTCAACACCGGACTGTCGCAGATCACCACCGCCGAGCAGGACGACATTCGCGTCAACGACGTCGAACCTGCACTGGGCGAAGAAGATTGGTCGGGAGCGGCCATAGCTGCGGCCGGCGCTCTCGGCGAGGCCTATGCGTCGAGCGGTGGAGGTGGGTCGTCGGCACCGCTGCTGATCGGTGTCGGTGTGTTGGCCGTTGCAGGCGGCGGAGCTGTTGTCTACTCCTCACGGCGCAAGAAGGCTCGAGTGGCCGCCGAGGTGGAAGCGGTGGCGAAGATCGACCCGAGCGACCCGGCAGCATTGGCCCAGTTCCCGATCGACGTTCTCGACACCCGCGCCAAGGAAATTCTGATCGAGACCGACAACGCCGTACGGGCCAGCGAGGAGGAATTGACCCTGGCCCGAGGCGAATTCGGCGATTCGGCAGCCGCTCCGTTCATCACGGCGTACGACAACGCAAAGAAAGCTCTGGCCTCCGCCTTCGAGATCCGTCAGCGCCTCGACGACGCCATCCCCGAAACCCCCGATCAGCGCCGGGCGATGCTCGTCGAGATCATTTCCTCGTGCGGCCAGGCAGATCGCGAGCTCGACTCACGGGTCGAGGAATTCGACGGATTCCGCGACCTCGTCATGAACGCCGGTTCGCATCTCGACGAGCTCACCCAAGCCATCATCGGCTTGACGGTGCGCATTCCGCAGTCCGAAGCCGTACTCGCGCAACTGCATTCGGAATTCTCCGAGACCGCACTGAAATCGATTGCCGACAACGTCACGATGGCCAAGGATCGAGTTGCGCTGGCCGAGGAGAACATCGAAGCCGGCCGCAAGGCCGCAGCACTGCCGCCCGGCAAGCAGGGCCCGGCCGTCACGGCGATTCGGACCGCGGAACGAGCCGTCGATCAGGCGAAGTCACTGCTCGACGGAGTCGACCACGCCCGCGACGACATACGGCACGCAATAGCCACCCTGCCCGACGCCATCGCGGACGTCCGCCGGGACATCGAGCAGGCTCGCGGACTGGCCGAACACGGCGGCACCGAACTGCAGGCGGCGATGACTGCGGCACAGACGGCATTGAAGAACGCCGAGACGGCACAGTCGAGCGATCCGCTCGGTAGTTACACCGCCCTTGCCGCAGCAGATTCCGAACTCGAGAAGATCGTCGACGAAGCGTCGGCGGAGAAGGCCGCCGAGGATCAGCTGCGGGCGCGTCTGGAACGCGATATCGCCGCTGCCCAGGCGCAGATCACTGCTGCTGCGGACTACATCTCGACCCGACGCGGCGGCGTGGGTGCCGATGCTCGAACGCGGTTGTCCGAAGCCGAACGGCATCTCGGTGCAGCTCGGCAGCTCGAAGCGGAAAATCCCGACGAGGCTCTCAAGCACGCGCATGCCGCCAGTCAATTGGCTTCGCGCGCATCGCAGATCGCCCAATCCGATGTACAGAACTGGGAAAATCGGCACGGCCCACGCGGCGGTAGCAGCGGCGGCAACGTTGCAGGCGCCGTACTCGGCGGGATCCTGATCAACAGCGTGCTGCGCGGCGGCGGAGGCGGCTTCGGTGGCGGCTTCGGTGGTGGCGGGGGCTTCGGCGGAGGCGGCGGAGGCGGCGGCTTCGGCGGAGGCGGCGGCCGCTTCTGAATCCGACCGAGACATGCGACAGGGCCCGATCTCTCATCGAGAGATCGGGCCCTGTCGATTGCCTACAGCTCTACGCGCCGATCAGTCGGGACGCGATGTAGCCCTCGACCTGATCGAGAGCCACGCGCTCCTGTGCCATCGTGTCGCGCTCTCGGATGGTGACGGCGTGGTCGTCGAGGGTGTCGAAGTCGACGGTGATGCAGAACGGGGTACCGATCTCGTCCTGACGACGGTAGCGGCGGCCGATTGCTCCGGCGTCGTCGAATTCGACGTTCCAGTACTGACGCAGTTGCTGCGCAAGGTCTTTCGCCTTCGGCGTCAGATCTGCGTTACGCGAGAGCGGGAGCACCGCTACCTTGACGGGGGCAAGACGGCGATCGAGCTTGAGCACGACACGCTTATCGACACCGCCCTTGGCGTTGGGAGCCTCGTCCTCGGTGTACGCGTCGACGAGGAACGCCATCAGCGAACGCGTCAGGCCTGCCGCCGGTTCGATGACGTACGGGGTGTACCGGGTGTCGGTGGCCTGCTCGTAGTAGCTCAGGTCCTGGCCCGACGCTTTCGAGTGCACCGTCAGGTCGTAATCGGTACGGTTCGCGACGCCTTCGAGCTCACCCCACGCGCTGCCCTGGAAACCGAAGCGGTACTCGATGTCGACGGTGCGCTTGGAGTAATGCGACAGCTTCTCCTTGGCGTGCTCGTACAGGCGAAGGTTCTCCGGGTCGATGCCGAGATCGGTGTACCACTTCATGCGGTAGTCGATCCAGTACTGATGCCACTCGTCGTCCTCACCGGGCTTGACGAAGAACTCCATCTCCATCTGCTCGAACTCGCGCGTGCGGAAGATGAAGTTTCCGGGAGTGATCTCGTTGCGGAAGCTCTTGCCGATCTGGCCGATGCCGAACGGCGGCTTCTTGCGTGAGGTCGTCAGCACGTTGGCGAAGTTGACGAAGATTCCCTGAGCGGTCTCGGGGCGCAGGTAATGCAGCCCCTCTTCGTTGTCTACCGGGCCGAGGAAGGTCTTGAGCAGGCCGGAGAATGCGCGCGGCTCGGTCCACGAACCGGGCTCACCCGTCTCCGGATCGCGGATATCGGCGAGGCCGTTCTCGGGCGGGTGGCCGTGCTTCTCTTCGTAGGCCTCGATGAGGTGATCGGCACGGTAGCGCTTGTGGGTGTGCAGCGACTCGACGAGCGGATCGGAGAACGTCTCGACGTGGCCGGAGGCCTCCCAGACCTGGCGCGGCAGAATCACCGACGAGTCGAGCCCGACGGTGTCGTCGCGGCTGGTGACCATGTTGCGCCACCACTGCTTCTTGATGTTCTCCTTGAGCTCGACGCCGAGCGGACCGTAGTCCCAGGCCGACTTCGTACCGCCGTAGATTTCGCCGCACGGGTAGACGAGACCTCTGCGCTTGGCGAGGTTGGCGACGGTTTCGACCTTGGACTTGGGTGCCACTGGCGGAGCTCTCCATCTTCGGTTACATCGTGTAAGAGGTGACGTGGGCGGTTTTCGCCCTGATCAGACTATCTGGCTCGGTCATCGATTCCGAACAGCGGTCGGGCACCGAAATTGACATGCGCACCTGTGCATATCACAATGAATATGATTTGCAATAACGATGACTGCACTAACCTGAGTTCATGACGTCGACCGTGCAGGGAGAATTCGACAACCGACCGGTGACCGAAGGAGCCGCAGCCATGTCCACGGTGCACACCCACAGAACCGATCCGTCGATGGAGACAGCGGCGCACCTGCAGGATCCGGAACGCCCAGTGCACGACGACCCGTTCGCCGCCGCTCCCCCGGCTTTGCTCCCGCCGAAAGAGACCTTGGCCGCGGCCGGTGACATCCTGCGTGCACTGGCCGCACCGGTTCGGATCGCCATCGTGCTGCAGCTTCGAGAATCCGAGCGCTGCGTTCACGAACTCGTCGTCGCCCTCGGTGTGACGCAGCCGTTGATCAGCCAGCATCTGCGGGTCCTCAAGGCCGCCGGCGTGGTGCGCGGAGAACGCAACGGCCGCGAGGTCCTGTACAGACTGGTCGACGACCACCTCTCCCACATCGTCGTCGACGCCGTGGCTCACGCCGAGGAAGGCCGAAACCTGTGACCGAGAAGACAACCGATACCGCCACTCCGAGACGACCCGTCGTAGTCGGAGTAAGAGCCACGAAGCAACGCAGTGCGATCTCGGATCTGCTCGACACCATCGAGGAGTTCAAGTCCGCGCAGGATCTGCACGACGAGCTGCGCAAGCGCGGTGAGGGGATCGGCCTGACCACCGTGTACCGCACACTGCAGACCCTTGCCGACGCAGGAACGGTCGACGTCCTGCGTACCGACAACGGCGAGTCGGTCTACCGGCGTTGCTCCTCGGGCCATCATCACCACCTGGTGTGCCGAGCATGCGGATTCACCGTCGAGGTCGAGGGTCCCACCGTCGAGAAGTGGTCGCAGAGTGTCGCCGAGTCCAATGGTTTCACCGACGTGAGCCACACCATCGAGATATTCGGCACCTGCAGTCAGTGCAGCACGGCCGGTCACTGAACAGCTCTCACCCCACCGCACCCGCCAGGCGAGGCACCACCGAATCGATGGCGAACGGAATGGACAGCACCGAGTTGTACGTGATCGCCCCGCGCTGATCGGTGGACAACGGAACGATCGCGTCGTTGCGAGCAGCTGTCAGCGTTCCGAAGATCGGGTTCTCGGCCACGACGTCGATGTCGTCGCCGGTGCCGAGATAGAGCACCACATCGGCGTCGAGCGTGGAAATGTTCTCGGCCGAGACCGGAACGAAGAAGTTGGTTCCGTTGTCCTCGGCCAGGATCGGGGCCGGAATCCCGAAGCCCAATGACGTGACGAACGTCCCCCGCGCGTCCCCGGGCAGATATGCGCCGAACTGACCGTCGTACGGAAGTACCACGGCGGCAGTCTTACCCGCAAACTCCGGATGTGCGGCTCGAACCTGTTCGAGTGCAGCCGTGGTCTGGGCGTTCAGTTCCTTGCCACGATCGGATTCGCCCATCGCCCGGGCGATGGTGTCGGTGGCCACCTCGCGATCGACGGCGTATGCCGCCGATCCGGCCGGTCGAGCGACGGTCGGGGCGATGTCACTGAGTTGCGCGTAGGTGGCCTCGTCGAAGCCGGCGTTCAGCCCGGTGATCAGATCCGGTTGCAGAGAAGCGATCAGCTCGAAGTTCGGTTCGGACTCCGAGCCCAGCAGCGTCAGTGGTGCGTCGCCCACCAACTCGTCGGTCCACGGACCGAGTCCGGTCTCGTAGAAGGTGTATCCGGTGTTTCCGACCGGGACGGTTCCGAGCGCGATGACGGCGTCGGCGTCGGACACCCCGAGCGTGACGATGCGGGCGGGCTTCTCGGGAACGGTCGTGCTGCCGTAGATGTGGTCGATGACGACCGGGAAGACACCGTCCGCAGACTGGGCCGCGCTGTTGTCGGGGTCTGCTGTGGAGCAGGCAGTCGCGGACGCGCCGATGGCCATCACCGCCACCACTGTCGTCAGCATTCTGGACACACGTACCGCCATTGCAACCACCTTCACGTGAGTAAGTAAAGGCTTACCTTAGACGACCGTTCAGGGAAGCAAACCCTCGCGGGCCTTCTCGACCCCGGCGAGCACCAGAATCAACATCGTCAACATCGCTTCGTCGTCCAACCCGTTGGCCGGAAAGGTGTAGCGCAACAACACATCTGCGAACTTGTCGTGGGTGTTGACCGAAATCGCGCCGAACTGCGAATCGGCGTTGCGATCGGCCACCTTCTTGTGCAGTGCGGTCTCGAGCGGCCTGTCCCACGCCAGCACCGCGGTGAGCGAGAGCACCTCCAGTTCCGGTGAGAGCTGGACCGCCCGAAGCGAACACAGAGCACCCGCATAGTCGAATCCCAGGGAGCCCTCCTCGCCCACCGTCACCGTGGCGAACTGCGCCAGCGCCAACTGAGCCCGCGTCTGCAAGGTCAGGCCCGATACATCGTCACTCATATTTCACTCCACCGAATCGTCGGTCCCGCGACGCGAATTCGATGCAGGCCTCCCACAGGTCGCGACGATCGAAATCGGGGAACAGTTTTTTCTGGAACACGAACTCCGCGTACGCCGACTGCCACAGCAGGAAGTTCGAGGTTCTCTGCTCCCCCGAGGGACGCAGGAACAGATCGACGTCGGGCATGTCCGCCTCGTCGAGATATTTCGCGACGGTCGCCTCGGTGATCTTCTCCGGGTTGATCTTCCCTGCGGCAACTTGACGCGCTATTTCCCTTGTGGCATCGGCAATTTCAGCCCGCCCGCCGTAGTTGACGCACATCGTCAGCGTCATCACAGTGTTGTGCTTCGTCAGCTCCTCGGCCACTTCGAGTTCCTTGATGACGCTGCCCCACAGTCGCGGTCGCCGACCGGCCCAGCGCACCCGCACACCCATCTCGTTCATCTCGTCGCGTCGACGCCGGATCACGTCGCGATTGAAGCCCATCAAGAACTTGACCTCGTCGGGACTGCGCTTCCAGTTCTCGGTCGAGAAGGCATACGCAGACAACCACTGCACACCGATTTCGATGCAGCCACAGACGGCATCCATCAGTACTGCTTCGCCCTGCTCGTGCCCTGCGGTTCGCGGCAATCCACGATCCTGAGCCCACCGGCCGTTACCGTCCATGACCAGCGCGACGTGACGAGGAATCAGTTCCGGCTGCAAGATCGGCGGCCGCGCACCCGAGGGGTGCGGATCCGGCGGGCGGACCGCCGGCCGTTCGTCAGGCCGGTGTTGCGGCTCGCGTCGTCGAATCACGGTCCCCATCCTGCCCGACGGTGTAGGCGAACACGGAGTCAGGTTGGGCCAGCGGCACCTGGTGCGGGTGTGAGCGCTCGATGAGCGGAAGTGTGCGGAGCTGGCGTTCGAGATGCCACTGCAGATGAGCCGCCACCAGGCCACTGGCCTGCTTCCGGACCGCATCGGAGGTGGTGACTGTGTAGTCCCACTCCCCTCGCTCGAGGGCCACCATCAAATCCAGCACACCGGTCGATGGCGTCGCAGATCCCGGAGGTCGGCAATGCACGCACACAGCGCCACCTGCGGCGACGTGGAACGCACGATGCGGCCCCACCGCAGCGCATCGAGCGCAGTCCGTCAGTGCGGGAGCCCATCCGGCGAAACCCATCGCGCGCAGTAGATACGCGTCGAGTACCAACTCGGGCGGCCGTACGTGCTGCGCAAGGGCACGCAGCGCGCCGACGGTCAGCTGGTGCAGGCGCTGCGCAGGTGCGTGTTCTTCGCCGGCCAGACGCTCGGCGGTTTCGAGGACTGCACAGCCGGTGGTGTATCGGCCGTAATCGGCGACGATGTCTCCACCGAACGCATCGACCGTGTGCACCTGGGTGACGATGTCGAGGTTGCGTCCCGGATAGAGCAGGACGTCGATGTGGGCAAACGGCTCGAGCCGTGCGCCGAACTTCGACTTGGTGCGGCGCACCCCCTTGGCCACCGCACGAACGATACCGTTCTCCCTGGTCAGCAACGTGACGATGCGATCGGCCTCACCCAGCTTGTGCTGGCGCAGGACGACTGCGTTGTCACGGTATGGCCTCACGCTCTCCAGTGTCCCACGCGGGCGTCGACGAAGATCGTTCCCGCGCTGACAGTGAGTCGATACTGTGCACACGTGGATTTCCATCGGTCGACACTCGCTGCCCAGGCTGCCGAACTCGCGTCGAGACGCGTCACCTCGGTCGAGGTGGTCACCGCTGCGCTGGACCGCATAGAACGCAGCCAACCCACCCTCAACGCGTTCCGGATCGTGCGCCGCGATGCCGCACTCGCCGAAGCTGCCGAAGCCGATCGGCTGATCGCTGCGGGCACGTCTGCTCCCCTGCTCGGCGTTCCGATCGCAGTCAAGGACGACGTCGACATCGTCGGCGAACCGACCGCCTTCGGCTGCGCGGGCCGGTTTCCTCCTGCCACCGAGGACTCCGAGGTGGTCCGCCGACTGCGTGCGGCAGGGGCGATCATCGTGGGAAAGACGAACAGTCCCGAACTCGGGCAATGGCCGTTCACGGGCGGATCGTTCGGCCACACGAGAAATCCGTGGCATCGAGACCGGACTCCGGGCGGCTCCTCCGGTGGTAGTTCTGCCGCGGTAGCAGCCGAATTGGTCTCCGCCGCTTTGGGTTCCGACGGTGCCGGTTCGGTGCGCATCCCGGCGTCGTGGACCAACCTCGTCGGCATCAAGCCGCAGCGCGGCCGGATTTCCACCTGGCCCGATGCAGAGGCGTTCAACGGCATCACCGTCATCGGACCGCTCGCCCGAACAGTGGCCGACGCAGCCCTGCTTCTCGACGTGGTCTCCGGTGGACACGACGGTGATCTGCACCGGCCGACTCCGCTGACCGTCTCGGACGCCGTCGGCCGCGACCCCGGTTCCCTGCGCATCGCGTTGAGTCTGCGCAAGCCGTTCATCCCGACACCCGCGGCGCTGGACCCCGAGATCGCGGCTGCGGCGTACGAGATGGCTGCCGTGCTGCGGTTGCTCGGCCATCGCGTTGTCGTCGACGATCCAGCGTACGGAATGTTGTTGGGGCTCAACTTCTTACCGCGGTCGTTGGCCGGGGTCGCGGCCTGGCTCGACCGCCTGCCCGACCCGTCTCTGGCCGACCCACGCACCCGAGCCAACGCGAGGAGCGGACGAGCCCTCGCCGGCGCACCACTGCGGGCGGCCCGCGCGGCTGAGCCACGGATAGCCCGCCGCATCGGCCGGTTCTTCGACGACTACGACATCGTGCTCGCCCCGACGACGGCCACGCCGCCCCCGAGATTCGACGCCATCGACGGCATCTCCAACGCCGACACCGACCGTGTGATCACCGAACACTGCCCGTACACGTGGCCGTGGAACGTCCTCGGTTGGCCGAGCGTGAATGTGCCCGCGGGTCTTACCAAGAGCGGCCTACCGATCGGACTGCAGTTGATGGGGCACGAGTCCACGGAACCGCTGTTGGTGTCGGTCGCCGCTCAACTCGAGAACGTACTGCAGTGGCATCGCCGACGCCCCGAGCCGTGGTGGAACCGGGTGAGCGACACCTCGTAGCCTGCTCGTCAGGGCACGTCAGAAACCGAGCTTGCCCATCTGCTTGGGGTCGGTCTGCCAGTCCTTGGCGATCTTGACGTGCAGATCCAGGTAGATGCGGGTACCGAGCAGCTTCTCGATCTGCAGTCGCGACGCGGTGCCGACCTCTTTGAGTCGCGAGCCGCCCTTGCCGATGATGATGGCCTTCTGGCTGGACCGTTCGACGTACAGGATCGCGTGCACATCGAGCATGTTGTCGTGGCCCTCGCGCGGCACGACCTCCTCGATGACCACTGCCAGCGAGTGCGGGAGCTCGTCGCGGACACCTTCGAGCGCTGCCTCGCGGATCAGCTCGGCCATGAGGATTTCCTCCGGCTCGTCCGTCAGTTCCCCGTCGGGATAGAAGGCGGGACCCGGCGGCAATTCGGAGGCCAGGAGGTCGACGAGCTTCTCGATCTGCTCACCGGATTCGGCCGATACCGGGATCACGTGCGAATTCTCGCCCAGCAACTTCGACAACGACATCAACTGCTGTACGACGCGTTCCTTCTTGACCTTGTCGATCTTGGTCACGATGCCGATCAGGGTGGTCTTCGGCGCGATGTGCCGCACTTGTTCGAGGATCCATCGGTCGCCCGGTCCGATCTTCTCGTCGGCGGGGATGCACAGTCCGATGACGTCGACCTCGGAGTAGGTGTCCTGCACCAGGTCGTTGAGGCGTTGGCCCAGAAGCGTTCTCGGTCGGTGCAGCCCCGGGGTGTCGACCAGGATCAACTGCGCGTGGTCACGGTGGACGATGCCGCGGATCGTGTGGCGCGTGGTTTGGGGTCGCGAGGACGTGATGGCGATCTTCGACCCCACCAGTGCATTGGTCAGGGTGGACTTGCCGGTGTTGGGCCGGCCTACGAAACAGACGAATCCGGATCGGAACTCTTCGGTGTGTTGCTCGGACATCGAGCACCTCCAGATTTCAGTGTTGGTGAGTGACGTCCGACGAGTCGTCGTCCTCGGTGGATTCTTCGTCGGGTTCGAGCTTTTCGACCAGCACGGTGGTGATGCGGACGCGGCCCTTCGGGTCGGCTCCACCCTCGCCGCGCAGCAACAGCCCGTGAGTGGTCACTTCGGAACCGGGCAGCGGCACGCGGCCGAGCTCGTAGCCGAGGAGTCCGCCGACGGTATCGACCTCCTCGGATTCGATGTCGATACCGAATATTTCGCCCAGATCCTCGAGCGGTACCCGCGAGGACACCCGGAACCGTCCGTCTTCGAGTTGCTCGATGGGTGCTACCTCGTCCGAGTCGTATTCGTCGGCGATCTCCCCGACTATCTCCTCGATGACGTCCTCGATGGTCACCAGGCCCGCGATGCCGCCGTACTCGTCGACCAACAACGCCATATGGTTTCGGTCCCGCTGCATCTCGGCGAGAAGACTGTCGAGCGGCTTGGAGTCCGGCACGAACACCGCCGGACGCATCAGTTCGGAGACCTGTACGCCTCGCCCGCCATCGGTGGAGTAATACGTCTGCTGCACAAGGTCTTTGAGGTAGACGACCCCGACGATGTCGTCGACGTTCTCGCCGATCACCGGGATGCGGGAGTGCCCACTGCGCACGGCCAGGGACGTCGCCTGACCAGCCGACTTGTCGGATTCGATCCACACCATCTCGGGCCGCGGCACCATGACCTCGCGGGCGGAGGTATCGCCCAGCTCGAACACCGATTGAATCATTCGGCGTTCGTCGTCGGCTACGACTCCGCGCTCGCGAGCCATGTCGACGAGCTCACGAAGCTCGATCTCGGATGCGAACGGGCCGTTGCGAAATCCCTTGCCCGGGGTGATCGCGTTACCGATGAGGATTAGCAGCCTGCTGATCGGCCCGAGGAGCCAGCCGAGGGCGCGCAACGGCAACGCTGCGGCGAGCGCGATCGAGTACGCGTTCTGCCTACCCAGCGTTCTCGGACCGACGCCGATCACGACGTAACTGACCAATACCATTGCCACAGCGGTGATCACGAGCGCGGTGGTCGAGTCGATCAATTGGGTCAGGCCGCCTGCGAGCAACACCGTGCCGCCGATTTCGCACAGAATACGAAGCAGCACCATGAGATTGACGTACCGCGGGCGGTCGGCAACCACGACGACGAGGCCGGTGGCACCCGGTCGCTCGTCCTTGACCATGTCTTCGATTCGCGCCCGCGAGACGGTGTTCAGGGCCGAATCGACTGCGGCGAACAAGCCGCCGAGAGGAACCAGCAGAACGGCGAAGACTATGAGTGCGGCAGCACTGCTCACGCGCTAGGACCCCGCGCTCCCGCTGGTCCGAACACGCACATCATCGGTCGAGACCGTCGACGAAGCCGGCCTTGCCGAGCAGCCGAGCGTCTCGAACGGCCTGTTCGGCAGCCTGTTCCGCCCGCCTGACGTCCTCGTACCATTCGGCCAGCAGACGGTTCTGCAGCTCGAACATTTCCTTCTCTTCGTCCGGCTCGGCGTGGTCGTAGCCGAGCAGATGCAGCACGCCGTGCACGGTGAGCAGTGCGAGCTCGTGTTCGAGCGAATGCCCTGCTGCGGCGGCCTGGTCCGCTGCGAAGGACGGGCAGAGCACGATGTCCCCGAGCATCGCCGGTCCGGGCTCGGGAGCATCGGGACGACCGCCCGGCTCGAGCTCGTCCATCGGAAAGGACATGACGTCGGTGGGGCCGGGCAGATCCATCCAGCGCATGTGCAGATCTGCCATGGTCGCCGAATCCACCAGCACCATGGACAGTTCTGCAGCGGGGTGCACGTCCATGCCGGCGATCGCGAACCGTGCGACCGAGACCAGTTCGGGCTCGGAGACGTCCATCCCCGACTCGTTGGACACTTCGATACTCATCTAGCTACTACCCACGCTCTCGTTGCCTGCATTACCGTTTCCGTACGCCTCAATCATCTTCTCGCCGAACGCGGCCCACCCGTACGGCGTTGCGCTCGGTTCGCGATGACGCCTTCCGATGCGGACTCGAAGCGCTCGTAGGCGTCGACGATTTCCGAGACGAGCCGGTGACGCACCACGTCACTGCTGGTCAGTTGCGCGAAATGAATGTCGTCCACATCGGTGAGAATCTCCGACGCCGCACGAAGGCCTGAGCGGGCACCGCCGGGCAGGTCGACCTGTGTCACGTCTCCGGTGACGACGATCTTCGATCCGAATCCCAGCCGCGTGAGGAACATCTTCATCTGTTCGGCCGTGGTGTTCTGCGCCTCGTCGAGAATGATGAACGCGTCGTTGAGGGTACGGCCACGCATGTAGGCGAGCGGCGCGACCTCGATGACCCCGGCCTGCATCAGCTTGGGGATGGCCTCGTCGTCCATCATGTCGTGCAAGGCGTCGTGCAGTGGACGCAGATACGGGTCGATCTTCTCGTGCAAGGTTCCGGGCAGGAAGCCCAGACGCTCACCTGCCTCCACCGCGGGCCGCGTCAGGATGATGCGGCTGACCTGCTTGGTCTGCAATGCCTGTACCGCCTTGGCCATGGCCAGGTAGGTCTTGCCCGTTCCGGCAGGACCTATTCCGAACACGATCGTGTTGGCATCGATCGCGTCCACATAGCGCTTCTGGTTCAACGTCTTGGGCCGAATGGTCTTGCCTCGACGCGACAGAATGTCCAGGCTCAGCACCTCGGCGGGAGAATCCGACACCCCCTCGGTGAGCATGGCGATCGACCGGCGCACCGCATCGGGAGTCAGTGGCTGAGCGCGTTTGGCCAGTGCCGCCAATTCGGTGATCACCCGCTCGGCCAACGCCACATCGGGCACCTTCCCGGTGAGCGTCACGGCGTTTCCTCGTACGTGGATGTCGGCCGTCAGCATCTGCTCGAGCGCCCGGAGGTTCTCGTCGGATTGTCCCAGCAGCGGCATCACTGCTTCGGGGGCGAGCTCCAGGGTGGACCGAACGTCGCGCTCGGCGGGAAATTCGCTGTGTTCACTCACGTGGTGGCTATGGCCTGCTCTCTTGTTTCGACTGGTGACGCTGATGTTTTCGACGGCGTCCGTCAGTGTCGCGCTCGGACCAAGTTTAGCGCCGCAAGATCGATGCGCATTCCTATTACCCCCGGCGCTCGCCGAGGACGGCCTCGAACGAGAGCGCCCAGCACCGCGAATCCGGGTCCAGGAATGCGAAGTGGTCTTCGCCCGGCACGATCGCCAGCTCCACGTCGTCACCCGCGGCCCGTGCGGCCTCGACGTATCCGGAGCTCTGCGAAGCCGGGACCTGTAGGTCGTCGGATCCGTGTAGACAGATCGTCGGGATGCCGATCGGTAGCCGGGCCAGGGGCGAGGCCGACCGGTACAGCTCGGGCTCGTCTTCGTGGCGGGCCTGCAGCAGGGACTCGACCGCCGGATTGGTACGTCCCGACGCCCCGCGCGGCTCGAGATCGAGGACACCTGCCTGCGAGACGATGCGCGACGGCCGGACGGTTGTGTCGGTTTCACCGCCGAGCCACACCGCCAGGTGTCCGCCCGCCGAGTGCCCGATGACGCGGACATCGTCGACACCGACCGGGGCATGGTGCTGTACCACCCCGGCCACGGCGTCGAGTGCGGCGCGCACGTCGGCCTGCATCTGTGGCCAGTGCCCGCCCGCACCGACGCGTCGGTACTCGATGTTCCAGGCCACCGCACCGGCTCCGGCGACAGCTCGGGCGAACTGGGTGCCCAGATTCGACGCGTACTGCCCACTCCAGAATCCACCGTGCACGATCACGACCACCGGTGTCGCGGGCGTGACCGGCGCGGACGGAAGATAGAGGTGGCCGAATTGTTCCGGATGATCTCCGTACGCGATCTTGATGCGTGCACTCATGCGTTCGGAAAGTCGGGCGGGAGTTGGGACCACCGGGTCGTCAGAACGCCCAGGGCTCCCAACGCGACGGCTCCGGCCGTCGAGGTTCGCAGCACCGTCGGGCCCAGCACCACCGGGGTCGCGCCTGCCTCGGTCAGAGCGGCGATTTCTCGGTCGTCGAGGCCACCCTCGGGTCCGACGACGATCGCGACCTCGGGCACCGAATCGAACGGCAGGTCGCGAAAGGCCGAGGTGGCCGCTTCGTGCAGCACGGCGACGATGCCGCCGCTCGCCACGATGCGGTTCACCAGGGCGTACACCGAGCGTGAATCGTGTAACTCGGAAACCTCGGGGATGTATGCGCGACGCGATTGCTTGGCCGCCTCGGCGGCGGTACTCCGCCAGCGCGCGACCCCTTTGGTCGCCTTGGGCCCTTCCCAGCGAGCGACGCATCGAGCCGACTGCCACGGCACCACGGCGTCGATCCCGGCCTCGGTAGCCAGCTCGATCGCCAGTTCCGAGCGGTCCGCCTTCGGCAAGGCCTGCACGAGCGTCACCGTCGGAGTGGCTCGCGGCATATCCGTGCGCGCCTGCACCGTCAGTTCGAGTCGGTTCTTCTCGGCACCGACGACGACCGTGTCGGCCAGTCCGCCGGCACCGTCACTGAGCAGCAGCCGCTCGCCGACTCGGATTCGCCGCACGGTCGCGGCATGATGACCTTCTTTGCCGTCGAGCACGGCAAGCTCTCCCACGGCCGGCAGCGGAGTGAGATAGAAGACCGTGGGGGCCATGGGTCAGCGCCCGCTGAAGGCTTCCCGCAACCGCGAGAACAGGCCACCGCTGTGCGCCGAACCGGTGGTGACGACCTCCGCCGAATCGCGGTCGCGCATGGTCTTGAGCTGTTCGAGCAGATGGGTTTGCTTGCTGTCCAGCTTGGTCGGCACGATGACCTCCAGGTGGGCGTGCAGGTCACCGCGGATACCGGAACGGAGCTTGGGCATCCCGTGCCCGCGCAGCACCGTCGTCGAGTTCGGTTGTGTCCCTTGCTCGATCGAGATCTCGGTCGGGCCGTCGATGATGGCGTCGACCGTCACCGACGTACCGAGGGCCGCGTCGACCATCGGGACGCGAACGGTGCAGTGCAGATCATCGCCGTCACGGACGAACACCTCGTGCTGCTGCTCGACGATTTCCACGTAGAGATCGCCTGCGGGTCCGCCACCCGGCCCGACCTCGCCCTGCGAGGCCAACCTGATGCGCATGCCGTTGCTCACGCCGACCGGGACCTTCACCGAGATGTCCCGACGCGAGCGCACCCGGCCGTCGCCGCCGCACTTGCGGCAGGGATCCGGAATGGTCTCGCCTGCACCGCGGCAGGTGGGGCACGGACGGCTGGTCATGACCTGGCCGAGGAACGAGCGCTGCACCGACTGCACTTCGCCGGCACCGCCACAGGTCTCGCACCGTACGGGCTTGGAGTCGCCGTTGGTGCCCGAGCCGGTACACAGATCGCACAGAATCGCCGTGTCGACGGTGATGTGCTTGGTGACGCCCGTGGCGCATTCGTCGAGGGTGAGTTTGGTTCGCAGCAGCGAATCGGCTCCGGGTTGCACGCGTCCCTTGGGTCCGCGCTGCCCACCGCCTGCGCCACCGCCGAAGAACGCCTCGAATACGTCGCCGAGGCCACCGCCGAATCCGGCACCACCGAATCCGCCGCCACCACCGCCGCCGCCCTGCTGCAGAGGATCACCGCCGAGGTCGACGATTCGACGCTTCTCCGGATCGGAGAGCACCTCGTATGCGGTGGAAATGTCCTTGAACCGGGCCTGTGCGGCCTCGTCCGGGTTCACGTCCGGGTGCAACTCTCGCGCCAGTTTGCGGTACGCGCGTTTGATCTCCTGGTCCGTCGCCTGCTGGCCGACGCCCAAAGTCCCGTAATAATCCCGTGCCACGTCGTCTCTTTCGTCCTAGAAGATGAATCTCGTTCGTTGATGCTGTGTCGCGGCCGCCGTGCTCCGCGGCCGACGATAGGTCTTCGGCTCGTGTCAGCGCTCGGCCAAGACCTCGCCGATGTACCTGGCAACCGCCGCGACCGACGCGATTGTTCCTGGATAGTCCATTCGGGTGGGGCCGAGAACGCCCATCCCTCCCAGGACCATGCCAGCAGAGCCGTATCCGGTGGAAATCACCGATGTTCCGCGCATCTCCTCGACCTGCGTCTCCTCGCCGATACGCACGGTGACGGTGCGGGTGTCCTGCGTCACGGCGAGCAGCTTGAGCACCACCACTTGCTCTTCCAGCGCTTCGAGTACCGCCCGGAGCGATCCCGGAAACCCTGCATCGCCCGCGAAATCCGCCGCGTTGCGCGTGAGATTGGCCGTCCCGCCGAGAACCAACCGCTCCTCGGGATGCTCGACGAGCGATTCCACCAGCACCGTGGCCGAACGAATCATCGCGTCACGCAGGGCGGGAGGTGCATTCTCGGCCAGCTCGGCCACGGCTGCGGACGCCGCTGCCAGCCGCTTGCCTTCCAGTGCGCCGCCGAGCAACCGTCGCAGCTGGGCCAGATTCTCGTCGTCGATGACGTCACCGAGTTCGACGATGCGCTGATCGACCCGGCCCGAGTCGGTGATGAGCACCAACAGCAGCCGAGCCGGTGTGAGAGCGACGACCTCCAGATGTCGAACCGAGGACGCCGACAGCGTCGGGTACTGAACAACGGCTACCTGCCGAGTCAGCTGAGCGAGTAGACGAACACCGCGGCGCAGCACATCGTCCAGGTCGACGCCGTTCTCGAGGAACTCCAGAATGGCGCGGCGCTCGGCCGGTGACAACGGTTTGACGTCGGCGATCCGGTCCACGAACTGGCGGTAGCCCTTGTCTGTCGGCACTCGCCCGGAGCTGGTGTGCGGTTGAGCGATGTAGCCCTCGGCCTCGAGGACGGCCATGTCGTTGCGCACGGTCGCACTCGACACACCCAAGTTGTGACGCTCGACCAGAGCGCGCGAACCGACGGGCTCCTGAGTGGACACGTAGTCCGCCACGATCGCTCGTAGAACCTCGAACCGCCTGTCGTCGGTGCTCGACATCGGTGCCCACCTCCGTTCTCGTTGCCAATCGCCGCTCGAGTCTAGTAGCCGAGGAACGCATGCTCGTGCAAGGCCTTACTGTGGTCCGAGTGGAAACTGTCTTTCGATTCGGTCCAGCGGTTCGAGGCTCGCGATGATCTTCAAGGGTGTACGAGACGGAAAGCCCTACCCGGAGCACGGCCTGTCCATCAGGGACTGGTCGAGAATCCCGCCACGGCAACTGCGTTTGGACGAGATCGTCACCACCACCAAGGTGCTCGAACTCGACCGGTTGTTGTCCGAGGACTCCACCTTCTACGGCGACCTGTTCCCCCATGCTGTGCAGTTTCGAGGCGTCATCTACCTCGAGGACGGCCTCCATCGTGCTGTCCGGGCGGCGCTGCGCAGTCGAACGGTGTTGCACGCCAGAGTGTTCGACTACGACGCCCTCGGAGCCTGACGATACGAGGGCCCCGAGAACACGAGGGCACCGAGAACACTGCAGCCTGAACCAGGTCGTTCAGGCCGCGGCGATGGTGCGCACCACGGCGTCGGCGAGCAACCGGCCGCGGTCGGTCAGCACGAGGTGATCGCCTCGCTGCACCATCAACCCGTCCGCCACGGTCTGCTCGGCGGCTGCGAGCTCGGTCGGCCCCAGCAGACTCATCGGCACTCCTGAGCGCAGACGCACGGTCAGCATCAGTTCTTCGAGATGACGGTCCTGCGCGGTGAGCAGTTCACTGCCCTGCACCGGCAGATCGCCCGCGGCGAGCCGATCGGCGTAGGTGGCCGGGTGTTTGACGTTCCAGAATCGCGTGCCGCCGATGTGGCTGTGCGCTCCCGGCCCGGCACCCCACCAATCGCCGCCGTCCCAGTAGCCGATGTTGTGCCGGCAACGCGCATCGGCATCGGCGGCCCAGTTCGATACCTCGTACCAGGACAGGCCCGCCGCGTTCATGGCCGTGTCGATGCGCTCGTATCGGCTCGCCAACACGTCGTCGTCGGGTGCGGGCAACTCACCTCGACGCACCTTTCGCGCCATGGCGGTGCCGTCCTCGACGATCAGTGCGTACGCGGAGACATGGTCGACACCCGCGTCGAGCACCGCAGCGAGGGATTGGTCGAGATCGCTGTCTCGCTCGCCCGGCGTTCCGTAGATCAGGTCGAGGTTCACATGCTCGAAGCCGGCTGCGGACGCTTCCTTCGCCGCGGCCACCGCTCGTCCCGGAGTGTGGGTGCGGTCCAGAACCGCCAGAACGTGCGGCGCCGCGGACTGCATTCCCAACGACACCCGCGTGAACCCCGCGTCGCGCAACCGCTCGAAGAAGGCAGGCGACGTCGATTCCGGGTTCGATTCCGTGGTCACTTCCGCATCGTCGGACAGCCCGAAGCTCGACCGAACCGCGCCCAGTACGTCCGCAAGGCCGTCGCCGCCGAGCAACGACGGCGTCCCACCCCCGACGAACACGGTGTCGGCCGTCGGTACTCGACCCGTGCCCGTTCCGATCAGGTTCGCCGCAGCGTCGAGTTCTCTGCGCAGGCCCTCCAACCAGGACTGCGGCGACGCCGATGTGCCCAGCTCACCGGCCGTATACGTGTTGAAGTCGCAGTACCCGCATCGCGTGGCGCAGAAGGGCACATGCACATAGATCCCGAACGCACGTTCCCCCACTCCGTCGAATGCGCCGGACGGAAGCTCGAAGACTGAGGAGGTATCGACGACGGTATTCACGAACTCCAGTGTCCCAGAGTTCACCGTGGGCCCGATCCACCCGCCGCCCACGGCGTCGTGCACACCCGACTCGCACCCTGCCAGCCTATTTACCGAGATTTCGGGGTAAATAGTCTGCCGCGGTCGGCACCCGGTCGATGACGTGGCACAATGACACCCGTGACCGACTCAGGAATTCGACTCGTGGCGCGCCGCCATGTCGATCTCGGCCGTGTCTGCAGCGCGTCGTGTCGACACACGACCGGCTGCTGACCCAGCCTCCTTCGAGCACGTCCATTCGATCCACCGGTTCCGCACCATCTCGTGAGCGCACTTCTGCGCAACGATCAGGACCGGCCCGCACCCCAAGATGCAGGAGCATTGCATGTCGTCGACCAGCGACGCGACCACCGACGCTGCCTCCGCCACACCGCGAGAGCGAGCGCCGCGGCCGACCAAGCGTCGCGCCGAAGGCCAGTGGGCTCTGGGCTACCGAGAGCCACTCAACGCCAACGAGCAGTCCAAGAAGGACGACAACCCGCTCAACGTGCGCGCCCGCATCGAGAACATCTATTCGAAGCAGGGTTTCGACAGCATCGACAAGGGCGATCTGCGCGGCCGGTTCCGCTGGTGGGGTCTCTACACCCAGCGTGAACAGGGCTACGACGGCACCTTCACCGGTGACGACAACATCGACCTGCTCGAGGCCAAGTACTTCATGATGCGCATCCGGTGCGATGCCGGTGCATTGAATCTGGAGCAGCTGCGCACCCTGGCTCAGATCTCGAAGGAGTTCGGCCGCGACACCGCAGACCTCTCCGATCGCGAGAACGTCCAGTTTCACTGGATCGAGGTCGAGAACGTCCCCGAGATCTGGCGTCGAATCGAAGCAGTCGGCCTGAAGACGACCGAGGCATGCGGAGACTGCCCGCGTGTGGTGCTCGGTTCCCCACTCGCGGGCGAAGCGGTCGACGAGATTCTGGACCCGACGTCGGCCATCGACGAGATCGTCGAGCGCTACATCGGCAAGCCCGAGTACTCGAATCTGCCGCGCAAGTTCAAGACCGCGATCTCGGGTCTGCAGGACGTGGTGCACGAGATCAACGACGTCGCCTTCATCGGCGTGAACCACCCCGAGCACGGGCCAGGACTCGACCTGTGGGTCGGCGGCGGCCTGTCCACCAACCCCATGCTCGCGCAGCGAGTCGGCGTCTGGGTTCCGCTGGCGGACGTTCCCGACGTCTGGGAAGGCGTCGTCTCGATCTTCCGTGACTACGGCTACCGCCGGCTTCGCACCAAGGCGCGCCTGAAGTTCCTCATCAAGGACTGGGGCATCGAGAAGTTCCGACAGGTCCTCGAGGACGAGTACCTGCACCGCAAGCTCATCGACGGCCCGGCTCCCGAGAAGCCCGCTCGGCCCCGCGATCATGTCGGGATCCAGAAGCTCAAGAACGGGCTCAACGCCGTCGGTGTCGCGCCCATCGCGGGTCGCGTGTCCGGCACCATCCTCGCGGCCGTCGCCGACGCCGCCGAAAAGGCCGGGTCGGATCGCGTCCGATTCACGCCGTATCAGAAGCTGATCGTGCTGGATGTTCCGGACGAGACGCTCGAGCAGCTGATCTCCGATCTCGACGCGTTGGGCCTGCCTGCCCGGCCCTCGCACTGGCGCAAGAATCTGATGGCGTGCAGTGGCATCGAGTTCTGCAAGCTCTCGTTCGCCGAAACCCGCAAGCGCTCACAGGTTCTGGTTCCCGAGCTCGAAGAGCGACTGTCCGATATCAACAGCCGACTCGATGTGCCGATCACCATCAACATCAACGGTTGCCCCAACTCGTGCGCGCGGTCGCAGATCGCAGACATCGGGTTCAAGGGACAGTTGGTCGACGACGGGGACGGGAATCAGATCGAGGGTTTCCAGGTTCACCTCGGAGGCAGCCTCGGCCTGGACAGTGCGTTCGGCCGAAAATTACGTCAGCACAAGGTCAACAGCTCCGAGCTGGGAGATTACATCGACAGAGTGGTGCGCAATTTCGACAAGCACCGCGAAGACGGCGAACGGTTCGCTCAATGGGCCGTGCGAGCAGACGAGGCGGATTTGCGATGAGTACCAGACTGAATTTGACGGTCGACCAACTGAAGGACATCGCCGAGCGCGGTGCCAGTGAGCTCGACGGCGCAAGCCCGCTCGAGTTGTTGCAATGGACCGAGGACACCTTCGGTAGCGACTTCATCGTCGCCTCCAACATGCAGGACGGGGTTCTCGTTCACCTCGCTGCACAGGTTCATCCCGGAGTGGACGTGTTGTTCCTCGACACCGGCTACCACTTCGCCGAGACAATCGGAACGCGCGACGCCGTCGAGGCCGTCTACGGCGTTCACGTCGTCAACGCCCGCGCCGAGAAGACTGTCGCAGAACAGGATGCGATCGACGGCAAGGACCTGTTCGCCCGCGAGCCCAATCGCTGCTGTGCGATGCGCAAGGTCGCACCCTTGAAGAAGGAGCTGGCGAACTACAGCGCATGGGTCACCGGCATCCGTCGGGTCGAGGCCCCCACCCGGGCCAACGCCCCGCTCATCTCGTTCGACGACGCCTTCGGCCTGGTGAAGATCAACCCGATCGCACCGTGGTCGGACGAGCAGATGCAGGCCTACATCGACGAACATTCGATTCTGGTCAATCCCCTCGTCGACGAGGGATATCCGTCCATCGGGTGCGCACCGTGCACCGTCAAACCAGCCCCCGGCGCCGACCCACGTAGCGGTCGATGGGCCGGCAAGGCCAAGACCGAATGCGGGTTGCACGCCTCATGACACTCGACCTCACGACGGCCACCGTCGGACGAACCCATCTCGATGCAGATCGGTTCGACACCCTCGACGCACTCGAATCCGAAGCCATCCACATCTTCCGAGAGGTGGCCGGCGAATTCGAGCGCCCCGTCATTCTGTTCTCGGGTGGCAAGGACTCGACGGTTCTGCTGCATCTGGCGATCAAGGCCTTCTGGCCCGCTCCCCTGCCGTTCGCACTGCTGCACGTCGACACCGGTCACAACCTGCAGGAGGTGCTGGACTTCCGCGACCACGTCGTCGCGAAGTACAACTTGCGCCTGCACGTGGCCAGCGTCGAGGAGTACCTCGCCGACGGACGTCTCACCGAGCGCCCCGACGGCATCCGCAACCCGCTCCAGACCGTCCCCCTCCTCGACGCGATCTCCGAGAACCGGTTCGACGCCGTGTTCGGCGGTGCCCGACGCGACGAGGAGCGCGCCCGCGCCAAAGAGCGAATCTTCTCGCTGCGCAACGCATTCGGGCAGTGGGAGCCGAAGAAGCAGCGTCCGGAACTGTGGAACCTGTACAACGGCAAGCACTCCCCCGGCGAGCAGGTGCGCGTGTTCCCGCTCAGCAACTTCACCGAACTCGACATCTGGCGCTACATCGCCCGCGACGACGTGGAGTTGGCCAGCATCTACTACGCCCACCAGCGCCCGGTGTACCAGCGCGACGGCATGTGGATGACGCCGGGCGTCTGGGGCGGACCGGCCGAAGGCGAAGAGCTGCAGACATTGTCGGTGCGCTACCGCACCGTCGGCGACGGATCCACCACCGGTGCCGTCCTGTCCGAGGCTGCCGACAATCAGGCAATCCTCGCCGAGGTAGCGGCGTCACGACTGACCGAACGCGGAGCCACCCGCGGCGACGACCGCGTCTCCGAGGCTGCCATGGAAGATCGCAAACGAGAAGGATACTTCTGATGAGCAGCACAGGAACGCAGCTTCTTCGCCTCGCCACCGCGGGCAGCGTCGATGACGGCAAGTCCACTCTGGTCGGACGCCTGTTGTACGACACCAAATCCGTTCTCGCAGACCAGATCGATGCCGTCACGCGCGCGTCCGTGGACAAGGGTCTGGCTACTCCGGACCTGTCACTCCTCGTCGACGGCCTACGCGCGGAACGCGAACAGGGCATCACGATCGATGTCGCCTACCGCTACTTCGCGACGCCGCACCGCTCGTTCGTTCTCGCCGATACTCCCGGACACGTTCAGTACACCCGCAATACCGTCTCCGGTGCGTCGACTGCTCAACTGGTCATCCTGCTCGTCGACGCCCGTAAAGGTGTGATCACCCAGACCCGCAGGCACGCGGCGGTTCTCGCACTTCTCGGTGTTCCACGCCTGGTGCTCGCCGTCAACAAGATCGACCTGGTCGAAGACCCCGCGACGGTATTCGCCGACATCTCGGCCGAATTCAATTCGCTGACCTCCTCGCTCGGCTGGTCCAGCGAAGACGTCATCGAAATCCCCGTCTCGGCGTTGCACGGCGACAACGTGGCAGTGAAATCCGACAAGACCCCGTACTACGACGGTCCCACCCTCATCGAGCACCTCGAGTCGGTCCCGGTGGACGCCGAACCGCACCGGGTAGGTCTGCGCTTCCCCGTGCAGTACGTGATCCGGCCGCGCACAGCGGAATTCCCGGACTACCGCGGATACGCCGGCCAGGTCGCAGCAGGCTCCGTCGACGTCGGCGACGAGGTCGTCATCCTGCCCTCGGGTACCAGGACAACCGTCGAGCGCATCGACACCGCGGACGGCGAGCTGCGTACGGCGCATGCGGGCCGTAGCGTCACCCTCGTCCTCGCCGACGACGTCGACGTGTCCCGCGGCGACACCATCGCTTCACCGCAGGATGCACCGGAGCCGATCGGCGACTTCGAGGCCACTGTGTGCTGGCTCGCCGAGAAGCCACTTCGCCCGGGCGCGCGCCTGCTGCTCAAGCACGGCACTCGCACCACCCAGGCCATCGTCGGGACACTGATCGAACGGTTCGACGAGCAGGACCTCACTGCACACGAAGGTCCGGAGTCGTTGGAGCTCAACGAGATCGGACGCATCTCGGTTCGCGTTGCCGAGCCGATCGTGGCCGACGACTACGCCGTCAACAGGCACACCGGTAGCTTCTTGCTGATCGATCCGGCCGGTGGCAACACACTGGCGGCAGGCCTGGTGGGTAACGCACTGGCTGCTGTCGAGCTGGGGTCGGCAGTTCCAGCGTGACGGCTCTGCTCGCGGTAGCGCACGGCAGCCGCGATCCCCGCTCGAGCGAGACGATCCGCCGCGCCGTCGACGTCCTGCGTCGACGGCGCCCGGATCTCGATGTCCGCGTCGCGTTTCTCGATCTCAGTGAGCCTGGTGTCGAGCAGGTCCTCGACGAGCTGGCCGATGCCGGGCATGTTCGCATCGTCGCGGTGCCGCTGCTGTTGGGCAGTGCTTTCCACGCCCGGGTGGACCTGCCGGCATTGTTGGATGCAGCGCGGGTGCGGCATCCGCACGTATCGATCGGTCAGTCCGAGGTGCTGGGCGACGACCGACTTCTCGTCGACGCCGTTCGCGATCGTGTTCTCGACGCCGGCGCGGTGCTCGGCGATTCGACCGTCGGCGTCGCCTTGGCTGCCGTCGGATCGAGCGATTCCTCGGCGAACGACCGTAGCCGCGGAGTGGCGAACGAACTGCTGTCCGGCACCGGCTGGGCGGGAGTTGTCACCTGTTTCGCCACGTCCGTCGATCCGTCTCCACTGGACGCGGTCGCGCAGTTGCACGCGCTGGGAGCCACCCGGATCGTGGTGGCTCCCTGGTTCCTGGCACCCGGGAGGCTCACCGACCGCATCTCACAGGTGCTGGACGACGTCCCGAACGTGACGTACGCCGACGTCCTGGGCCCTCATCCGGCAGTCGCCGAGCTCGCCTCCCAGCGCTACGACGCAGCTCTCGCACACTTTCGCTCGATCGCGTAGCACGAACAGTGCTGCTCGTCCGCTCAGTGCACCGGAGCTGATTCGGTCGTATCCGTGATCGTCGGAACCCGGGTGGCACGGACGTACACGGTTTCGCCCTCGTGCAACCCCAGCGCCTCGCTGTCGCCGCGCGTGATCTGCGCCGCAAACAACTCGCCGGTGGCCGCGTTCTTCAGCTCGACCTTCACCTCGAAGCCGAGGCGTACGACCCGTTCGACGACGGCCCGCGTCACCCCGGCAGATTCTGCCGTTCCACTCGCCTGCGCCTGCGCCAACGACGGATCGCGTCCGACACGAATGTCGTGCGGGCGCACCAGAAGTCCGTTCAGCTTGGCCACCTGACCGAGGAACGACATCACGAAGTTGTTGGCAGGGCGATCGTAGAGATCCTCCGGGGTGCCGACCTGTTCGATTCTGCCCTTGTTCAGCACCGCGATTCGATCGGCGACGTCGAGCGCTTCTTCCTGGTCGTGGGTCACCAACACGGTGGTGACGTGTACCTCGTCGTGCAATCGGCGCAGCCACGTCCGTAGATCTGCGCGCACCTTGGCATCGAGGGCCCCGAAGGGCTCGTCGAGGAGGAGAACCTGCGGGTCGACGGCGAGTGCACGTGCCAGCGCCATACGTTGGCGCTGCCCTCCGGACAGCTGCGCCGGGTAGCGGCCCTGGAAACCGGCCAGACCGACGATCTCGAGCAGTTCGTCGACCTTCTTGGCGATTTCGGCCTTGGGACGCTTGCGGATCTGCAAGCCGAACGCGACGTTGTCGCGCACCGTCAAGTGTTTGAACGCGGCGTAGTGCTGAAACACGAACCCGATCTCGCGACGCTGCGGGCTCACCCAGGTGACGTCCTGGCCGGCCAGCACCACTCGGCCCGTATCGAGCTGCTCGAGGCCTGCGATGGATCGAAGCAGCGTGGACTTGCCCGAGCCACTGGGTCCGAGCAGCGCCGTCAACGAGCCCTTCGGGATGTCGATGCTGACGTCGTCGAGGGCTGCGAAATCGCCGTAGCGTTTGTTCGCGCCGACCACGGAGATCTCGATCTCGGAAGATGTCTCGGTCATTACTTCGTCCTCTTCTTGTCGAGAACCGTCATCAGCAGCAGCACGATGACGGCGATCGCCATGAGCAATGTGGACGCCGCATATGCGCCCTGCTGATTGAAGTCCTCGTACCGTGAATTGACCAGCAGTGTGAGCGTCTGGGAAATGCCGGGCAGGTTGGTGGAGACCATGATGACCGCGCCGAATTCTCCGAGCGAACGTGCGACGGTGAGCACCACGCCGTAGGTCAGTCCCCAACGGATGGCAGGCAACGTGATTCGCCAGAACGTCTGCCAGGTACTCGCACCCAGGGTCGAGGCAGCCTCCTCCTGCTCTTCACCGATTTCGTACAGGACCGGTTCCACTTCGCGAACGACGAACGGCAAGGTGACGAATATCGTCGCGATGACCATGCCGGGTAACGCGAAGATGATCTTGAAACCGAGGCTTTCGATGCCACCGAACCATCCGTTGGCACCCCACAGCAGGATGAGCGCGACGCCGGTGATGATCGGCGACACCGCGAACGGCAGGTCCACGATCGCTTCGAGTATCCCCTTGCCGCGGAATCGTCCGCGTACCAATGCCAACGCCGTGACGATTCCGAACACGACGTTGATGGGAACGACGATCGCCACGATCAACAGCGACAATTGGAGTGCGGATTGCGCGGCGGGAGTGGTGATCTGCTCCCAGAACGCCACCACCCCGTCCTCGAAGGTACGAAACAGGATGGCACCGAGTGGGAACAGCACGAGCACAGCGAGATAGATCAGTGCGACGGCACGCAGGGACAGTTTGACCGGGAGACCGATTTTCACGAGATCTGCTCTTCCCGTCTGGCCAACCTGTTGCCGATGATGCGGAGCACGAACAGCACAGCGAAGGCGATTGCCAACAGCACCACGGAGATTGCGGCTGCGTCGATCGGCCGGTCGTACTCGATGAGTTCACGGATGTACTGCGAAGCGACCTGCGTGTCGTTGGGGATGTTGCCGCCGATCAACACCACGGACCCGAATTCGCCGATGGCACGGGCGAACGCGAGCCCGCCACCCGAGAGCACAGCTGGAAGCAGCACCGGCAACACGATGCGCCGAAAGATGGTCCAGTTGTTCGCACCCAGCGATGCGGCCGCCTCTTCGACATCCTTGTCGAGTTCTATCAGCACCGGCTGCACCGCACGCACCACGAACGGGAGCGTGACGAACAGCAGAGCCACGACGACCGCAGGCTTGGTGGCGTTGAAGACGATGCCGATCGGACTCGACGGTCCGTACAGCGACAGCAACACCAAGCTCGCCACGATGGTCGGCAGCGCGAACGGCAGGTCGATCAGGGCATTGACGAAACGCTTGCCGGGAAACTCGTCGCGCACCAGAACCCACGCGATCAGAGTGCCGAGAAACAGGTTGATCACGGCGGCGGCCACGGACACCAGCAGAGTCACCTTGAACGTGGCGATGGCACGTGTCTCGGTGACCGCATCCCAGAAACCACCGAGGCCGCCGTCGAACGACTGAACGGTCAACGCCGCCAACGGCAGCAGCACGATGACACTGAGCCACAGAACGGCGACACCGAGACCCAGCGGACCCACCGAACCGGGGCCCCGGAACTTGCGACCTTCCCGCCCAGCACGAAACCGAGGTGTCGCACTGTGCGGGACGATCGAACCCGGGGCCGCGGGTTCACCGGTCGACGATGTCATCTACCGAGTACTTTCCTGATAGATCGTCGCAATTGCGCCGTTGTCGCCGAACAGGTCGGCGTCGACCTGAGTCCAGCCTCCGAGATCGTCGATGGTGTAAAGCTTTTCGGGCGTGAAGAACTTGTCCGCGTACTCGGCGGCGATCTCCGGGTTGGTCGGCCGGAAGCCTGCCTCGGCCCAGATCTTCTGGCCCTCGTCGGAGTAGACGAAGTCGTTCAGGGCATTGGCACGCTCGAGGTTCGCACTGCTGTTGATCACTGCCACAGGGTTGTCGATGCGGAAGGTGACGGGCACGTCCACGTGCTCCACCTTTTGCCCCTGCTCCTCGATGAGAAGCGCCTCGTTCTCGTAGCTCAGCAGCGCGTCGCCCTGACCCTGCAGGAACGCTTCGGTTGCGGCGCGGCCTGATTCGGGCTGGACAGGGAAGTGATCACCGACGAGCGTACGGACGAAGTCGAGACCGGCCTGCTTGTCCTGGCCGCCGTTGCTCTTGGCGGCGTACGGCGCAAGCAGGTTCCACTTCGCCGATCCGGAGCTGAGGGGGCTCGGGCTGATGACCTGAACGTCCGGCTTGACGAGGTCGTCCCACGTCTGGATGTTCTTCGGATTGCCCTCACGGACGACGATGGTCACCACCGAGCCGAACGGCACCCCGCCGTACGCATTCTGGTTCCAGTTCTCGTCGACCTTGCCCGCCTTGACAAGTCGAGTGACATCCGGCTCGACGGAGAAGTTGACGATGTCCGCAGGCGCGCCGTCGGCGACCTTGCGAGACTGATTTCCCGATGCGCCGTAGTCGGCGTTGATCGCCGTGCCCTCTCCATCCTCGGTGGCCGCGAACGCCGGACCGATTGCGTCCCAGCCGTTCTTCGGCACTGCGTAGCCGACGAGTGTCAGCGCCGGACCACTCGCGGTGTCCGACCCGCCCCCGACAACGTCGCTCGAACCGCCGCCGCAGGCGGTGAGCAGAAGAGTTCCCACAGCTGCGAACGTGGTGAGCAGATAACGAGAACGATGCCTCATTGCGAAGGCCTTTCATGATGGTGTGACGATGAGGAAGGAACACAAGACACGCAAGAATTTTCGCGCTGAACGACCGCAGCAGTCAGGACCCGGCCGGAGCAGCAGCGAACTGGGGGCACGGACTACGGTCCGTCGTGCGGACGCACTGCACTACGCGGCGACAGTGGATCGACGAAATCGATTCGCGAAGGAAAGAATCAACAACAGTCGATATCGGCGACTGCCAACATGCCGACAGCAATCAACGCCAACTGGTGGCGGACGCGGTACTCGGCGGCAGAAGACACGGTCAGGAATCTAGCAGAGGTTCCGAACCGACTCTAATCAGAGGAGTCGCGCACGTGCACGACGCGTAAGTATCAGCGAGTGATCAACCACGCGATGACGACCAACGCCAGCAGTGCGATCAGAGCCCATGTCACCCGAGACCGCGGCATTACAGTCCATCCTTCGTCGTAGACGTCGAGGCCGAGAACTCGGCCTCGCGTGCTGCGCTGGCGTCACGGCCCAATACGCGCAGGATCACTGCCAACACGCGGTCGAACACCCGAGCCGAGACGAACGCAACAGGAACGAGCACCGCGAGAACGACCACCGACTGCGGAACGAACGGCAGGCCCGTCACCCACAGCTCGACGCCGTCCCACCACCGCGCGAACGATTCCATCCTCGCAGCCTAAACCAGGTCCCTACCCGAGCCGCGCCACGCCGAGTACAGCCCCTCAGTGGACGGCTGCCACGTATCGGTCGATGATTACGCCATGACGGCATTCGATGAGGTCTCGCCCGTGCCCCCGGTCGCCGAGGAGCCGGCCATGGGCTCGGGACATCCAGGCCTGGGCGGAACAGAAGTCCAAGGTGCGTTGGGCAGCACCGATGCGCCGGTGTCCACGTTGGTCTCCTACCGCAGCGCGTTTCCGCCCATCGACGACTACGCGTTTCTCTCGGACTGCGAGACGACGTGCCTCATCGCCCGAAACGGCTCCGTCGAATGGATGTGCGTACCGCGGCCCGACTCCCCCAGTATTTTCGGTGCCGTCCTCGATCGAAGCGCGGGCCACTTCCGCGTCGGGCCGTACGGTCAGTCGGTACCCGCCGCTCGTCGATACCTGCCCGGCGGCCTCATCGTGGAGACGACCTGGCAGACCGAGACCGGGTGGCTCATCGTGCGTGACGCGTTGGTGATGGGCCCCTGGCACAACACCGATCAGCGTTCTCGAACACACAAGCGCGCACCGAGCGACTGGGACGCCGAGCACATCCTGCTTCGCACCATCAAATGTGTCAGCGGCACAGTCGAATTGGAGATGAGCTGCGAGCCCGCCTTCGATTACCATCGGGCACCCGCGACATGGGAGTACACCGGCAAGGTGTACGAGGAGACCACCGCAACCTGCGAGGCGAGTGCCGACGGTGACCAGCCCACTCTGAAATTGACCACCAATCTTCGAATCGGTATCGAGGGCCGTGAAGCACGCGCGCGAACCCGAATGACGGAGGGCGACAACATTTTCGTCGCGCTGTCGTGGTCCGATCTCCCCGCACCGCAGACGTTCGAGGAAGCGGCCAGCAAGATGTGGCGCACCTCCGAGTGCTGGCGGCAGTGGATCACCATCGGCCGGTTCCCCGATCACCCGTGGCGGGGTTACCTGCAGCGCAGTGCGCTGACACTCAAGGGCCTGACCTACGCGCCCACCGGTGCCCTGCTGGCGGCGTCGACCACGTCACTCCCGGAAACGCCGGGCGGAGAACGCAACTGGGACTACCGCTACACCTGGGTCCGCGATTCGACGTTCGCACTGTGGGGCCTCTACACGCTCGGACTGGACCGTGAAGCCAACGACTTCTTCGCGTTCATGTCCGACGTGGCGACGACGGCGAACGGCGAGGTCAATCCGCTGCAGGTGATGTACGGCATCGGCGGCGAGAAGACCCTCGACGAGAGCGAGCTTCCGCACCTGTCCGGATACGACGGCGCGCGGCCGGTACGTATCGGCAACGGGGCCTACGACCAAGAGCAGCACGACATCTGGGGCACCATGCTCGACTCGGTGTACCTACACGTCAAGTCGCGCGAGCACGTCCCGGAATTCCTGTGGCCTCTGCTCAAAAGGCAGGTCGAGGAAGCGATCGCGAACTGGCGCAAACCCGACCGCGGAATCTGGGAGGTACGCGGTGAGCCCCAGCACTTCACGTCCTCGAAGCTGATGTGTTGGGTTGCGCTCGATCGCGGTGCGAAGCTCGCCGATATCCACGGCGAGAAGGACTACTCGGACCAGTGGAACGAGATCGCGGACGAGATCAAGGCCGACATTCTCGAGAACGGCACCGACTCGCGCGGAGTACTCACGCAACGCTACGGCGACCCGTCGCTGGACGCGTCGTTGCTACTGGCACCGCTGCTGCGATTCCTGCCGGCCGACGACGAGCGGATCCGCGCCACGGTACTCGCCATCGCCGACGAGTTGACCGAGGACGGCTTGGTTCTGCGCTACCGAACCGACACCACCGACGACGGCTTGGCCGGTGAGGAAGGAACGTTCACGATCTGCTCGTTCTGGCTGGTATCTGCCCTGGTGGAAATCGGCGAGCTGCCCCGTGCGAAGCATCTCTGCGAACGGCTACTCGGCTACGCGAGCCCACTCAAGCTCTATGCCGAGGAAATCGACCATCGCACCGGCCGTCACCTCGGAAACTTCCCGCAAGCATTCACGCACTTGGCATTGATCAACGCGGTGGTGCACGTCATCCGAGCCGAGGAGGCTCAGGCGTCCGGACACTTCCAGCCTGCCCACGCCAACCCCTGAGCTGTCTGGTTCAGCGGCCGAGTTGCCTCGCCCATTCGGCGACCAGCTCGGCCGCCGGTTTCGCCTGAGCGCGGCGATACCCGGTCCCGGCCCACATCGACAGTCCCGACGGGTCGCCCGCTGCTGCGGCCTTCGCGCGCATCGGCGCGGTCAGGTAATGCAGATCGGGATACGCGAGCGGAGCAGCTTCGGAGTTCTCGCGCATGAACTCGTTCACCAAGCCTCGCGCAGGACGGCCCGAAAACGCCTTCGTCACGGCGGTACCCGACGCACTACCCAGCTGCTCGCGGTGCACGGGCCTGGTTCCCGCCTCGGGAGTGTTCAGAAACGCGGTACCCAGCTGTGCTGCATGGGCAGCACCCGAATCCAGCAGCGGCGCAATATCGTTGCCGTCCATGAGCCCGCCGGCCGCGATTCTGGGCAGATCCGAGATCTCACGCACAGAGACCAGCAACTCCGTCAACGGCTGTTCCGGAGCCGACCCGTCGAACGTGCCTCGGTGCCCGCCCGCCTCGGGCCCCTGGACCACCAGCGCGTCCACACCGTTCGCGGTGGCGATCGACGCGTCGGAGGCGGTTGCCACCGTCGCCCACACTTCGGTACCCACGGAATGCAGCACGGCAACCTCGTCGGCATCGAAGGTGGCGAAGGTACTCGACACCACCGGCACCGGATGGGCAAGTAGCCAGGCGAATTTTTCCGGGTAGTAATCGTCGCGGCGTTTCAGCACGCCGGGTTCGGCGTCGAATCGCTCGAACCACGGTGCCAGGTGCTCGGCGTATGCGTCGACGTCCGCGCCCGACGGCTCTTCGGGTAGGAAAAGATTGACGCCGAACACCAGGCCACGCATCGAATCCACCTGCGCAGCAAGGACATCCGGCGTCAACAGCGCGCCGGCGATCATTCCGAGTCCGCCGGCCTCGGAGACAGCCCGGGCGAGCTCGGGAGTACTCGGACCGCCCGCCATGGGCGCACCGACAACGGGAACACGCAATTTCTTCAAGATCGGCGTCGTCACAGATTCGAAATGTACTCTCCGAGCGTTATCACGGACCACCGACAGGCTTCGAATCCCCAATCCTTATGCACAGCAATAGTTTTCGATTGCACCATCATTGCGCGTCGAACGCCTGTTCGATACACTTGCTTCCATGACCACGGAGATCTGGCAACTGAGCGAAAGCGAACTCCTCGCCGACGCCGCCGCGGTCTCCCACCGAATCCAACTGCTCGAAGCCCGGCGGATTGCCCTCGTCGCCGACATCGACACCCGAGTCTCACGCGAGAAACTCGGCTTCCCCGGACCCGCCGGCTGGCTCACCTCCACCACCCTGCTCTCACCGTCCAAAGCAAACAAGATCGTCGCCCTCGCCCGCGGCATGAAGAACTTCCCCGACATCGCCGACGCCGTGAACACCGCCGTCATGACCGTCGACCACGCCGCCCTGATCCTCACCTTCGCCGAAACACCCCCGAAGAACCTGCCGCAAGAGGGGCGCGATGTCGCACGTAAGGCTCTGATCGCCGCCGCCACCGGGCCCGAAGCCCGCACCGGCCGCATCCGTGCAGCGATCACCCGCCTCGTAGACACCTTCGGCGGCAAGAAGCCACCCGCCGAGGACACCGACCGCAACGAACTCTTCGCCTCGAAGACCTTGAACGGGCGGCTGGTGTTGAAAGGCGATTTCGATGCGATCACCGGTGAGAAGCTGCTCACCGCACTCTCCCCGCTGACCGAACCCCGACCCGCCGCCGACGGCACCGAGACACCAAAAGTCGGAGACGACCGCAGCCCCGCAAAGAGACGAGCCGACGCATTCGGGCACATCCTCGACCGCTACCTCGCCTCCAATAACCGCCCCACCGAAGGCGGCGAAAAGCCGCACGTCAACCTGCACATCCGACTACAGGACCTCCAAAGCCAGAACAACAGCGACATCACCGACGACGAAACCACCCGCGCCGCAGCAGAACCCGACACCGATCCAGTCGCCGCCGACCGCAGCGCGTATCGCGACCTGTTCGGCGACGGCACGTCGGTCGGGTGGCTGCCCTGGATGGGACCGCTCTCGCGCAACACTTCCCGCCAACTGGCCTGCGATTGCCTTCTCACCGCCATCGTCATGGACGAGAACGGGAACCCGTTGAACCTCGCCCGCACCGCCCGGACCGTCACCGCGAAACAGAAACGCGCACTGACCGCCCGGGATCACGGCTGCGCCTTCCCGGGCTGCGGAAAACCCGCCGCCTGGACCGAAGGACACCACATCTGGCACTGGGCCGATGGTGGCCCCACCGACATGAACAACCTCGTCCTCCTCTGCGGATTCCACCACCGACTCATCCACCACAGCGGCTGGGAAGTGTTCATCGCCGCCGACCAACACCCCTGGTTCATCCCACCGGCCACTGTCGACCCCTACCGACAACCCCGACAATCCCACGCCCGAGCAGGCCCCCACATCGCATAGGCCCGCGCAAACATCCAGCCCACACAAACACTCCAGCCCCGCACCGAGAACACGGTGCGGGGCTGGAAAGGTTGCGTTACAACGATTTCAGAGAGCGGAAGACCGTCCCTACTTCTTCGGCTTGTCCGACGAGGACTCCGAGGACAGTGCCGCCACGAATGCTTCCTGCGGAACCTCGACCCGTCCGATGGTCTTCATCCGCTTCTTGCCTTCCTTCTGCTTCTCGAGCAGCTTGCGCTTACGGCTGATGTCGCCGCCGTAGCACTTGGCAAGCACGTCCTTACGGATCGCGCGGATGTTCTCACGGGCAATGATGCGAGATCCGATAGCAGCCTGAATCGGCACTTCGAACTGCTGCCGCGGAATCAGTTCCTTGAGCTTGGTCGTCATCTTGTTGCCGTAGGCCGCAGCGGCGTCCTTGTGGACGATCGCACTGAAGGCGTCGACGGCCTCGCCTTGAAGCAGGATGTCGACCTTCACCAACGCACCGCTCTGCTCGCCGATCTCTTCGTAGTCGAGGCTGGCGTATCCACGAGTACGTGACTTGAGGATGTCGAAGAAGTCGAAGATGATCTCGGCCATCGGAATCGTGTAGCGCAGCTCGACACGAGTCTCCGACAGGTAGTCCATGCCACCCAGTTCTCCGCGTCGTCCCTGGCAGAGTTCCATGATGGAACCGATGAACTCACTCGGCGAAATGATGGTGCACTTGACCATCGGCTCGAACACTTCCCGCGCCTTGCCCTCGGGCCAGTACGACGGGTTGGTGACGATGTGCTCGGCACCGTCTTCCATCTCGACGCGGTAGACGACGTTCGGAGAGGTCGAGATCAAGTCCAGGTTGAATTCACGCTCGAGCCGCTCGCGGGTGATCTCCATGTGCAGCAACCCGAGGAAGCCACAGCGGAAGCCGAATCCGAGAGCCACGGAAGTCTCCGGCTCGTAGGTCAGGGCCGCGTCGTTGAGCTGAAGCTTCTCGAGGGCGTCGCGCAGATCCGGGTAGTCGGAGCCGTCGAGTGGATAGAGGCCCGAGTAGACCATCGGACGTGGCTCGCGATAGCCGGTCAGCGGCTCGGTCGCACCCTTGCGGAACGTGGTGACTGTATCGCCGACCTTGGACTGACGGACGTCCTTGACTCCGGTGATCAGGTATCCCACTTCGCCGACGCCGAGGCCCTTCGTGGCCTTCGGATCCGGCGAGACGATGCCGACTTCGAGCAACTCGTGCGTCGAGCCGGTCGACATCATCGTGACCTTCTCACGGGGATTCAGTGCACCGTCGACCACTCGAACGTAGGTGACGACGCCGCGATAGGTGTCGTAGACCGAGTCGAAGATCATTGCGCGGGCCGGGCCGTCGGGATTGCCCACTGGGGCCGGCACGAGCTTGACGACCTCGTTGAGCAGTTCCTCGACACCCACTCCGGTCTTGCCGGACACCCGCAGCACGTCGTCGGCCTCGCATCCGATGATGTGCGCGATCTCGGCGGCGTAGCGATCCGGGTCGGCAGCGGGAAGGTCGATCTTGTTGAGCACCGGGATGATGGTGAGCTCTTTGTCGAGAGCCAGGTAGAGGTTCGCCAGCGTCTGCGCCTCGATGCCCTGAGCAGCGTCGACGAGCAAGACCGCACCCTCGCACGCTTCGAGCGCGCGGGAAACCTCGTACGTGAAGTCGACGTGGCCGGGTGTGTCGATGAGGTGCAGAACGAATTCTTCGCCGTCGACTACCCAGGGCAGACGCACGTTCTGCGCCTTGATGGTGATGCCGCGTTCGCGCTCGATGTCCATCCGGTCCAGATACTGCGCACGCATCGACCGGTCGTCGACGACGCCGGTGAGCTGCAACATCCGGTCTGCCAGCGTCGACTTTCCGTGGTCGATGTGGGCGATGATGCAGAAGTTCCTGATCCTGGACGGATCGGTGAACGTCGTGTCGGCGAAGCTGGGCACTCGTATCCTTCGGCTGGCGTGTTCGAAATGAGCGAACGGGTTCTCCTATCGTCCCACGAGCGGAACGGTGCGCCGTCCCCGGCTGTCCGTCGTGGCTGGTCGCCCGGTGAGTCAGGGCGGTTTGCAGGGGTGCCGCCATGGCTACACTCGCCGCATGGCTGGCAACTGGAGCAGATTCGGCAAGGAACTGGGCAAGATCGCAATGCGCGAGGGCCCGAGACTACTGCGTCAACTACAGAACTCCGGTGCGCTGCAGAAGGGCAAGGACGCGATCTCCGGAAGCGCGTCGCGCACGCCGGCTCCTGCACCTCGCCCCGGCCGTCCGGTGGCGTCGCAGACCAGACCGACCGCCCAACGGGCGCGGACCGTCGAGTACTCCCCCGATCTGGACGGCAAGGCCGATCCGGGTGAGATCGTCTGGACCTGGGTCACCTACGAGGAGGACGCCACTCAGGGCAAGGACCGCCCGGTGCTGGTCATCGGGCGTGAGGGCAACGATCTGCTCGGCCTGATGCTGTCGAGCCAGAGCAGCCGCGACGGCGACCGCGACTGGCAGTCGATCGGATCCGGCGCGTGGGACGCCGAGGGGCGACCGAGCTGGATTCGTCTGGACCGAGTTCTCGACGTGCCCGAGGACGGTATTCGTCGCGAAGGCGCAATCCTCGGTAGAGCTCAGTTCGAGTCCGTGGCAGATCGGTTGCGTCGGGACTACGGCTGGAACTGACCTCGTGCGCGTTTTGCGTATCCCTGGGTACGCAAAACGCGCACGACGCTAGGCCAGTCGCGTGATCTCCACGACCACGTCGAGAGCCGTCGAACCGCCGCCGGAGAAGATGCCCTTGAGCGGCGGGACGTCGGCGTAATCACGGCCGAGTCCGACCGACACGTGCTGCTCGTTGACGGCGATGGCGTTGGTCGGGTCGTAACCCCACCACGCACCGGTCCAGGCCTCGATCCAGGCGTGAGACTGGCCCTCGACCGTCGCACCGATCGCGGCCTGCTTCTTCGGATGCAGGTAGCCCGAGACGTACCGACTGGGGATGCCGACGCTGCGCAGCATCAACAGCGTCAGGTGGGCGTAGTCCTGACAGACACCCTTCTTCTCCGACCAGGCCTCCACGGCCGAGGTGTGCACACCGGTTGTACCGGGAACGTACGACATCTCCTGGTTGACCCAGTTGGAGATCTCGACGACCGATTCCTGCGGCGGCAGACCCTTCGACAGCTTCTTCGCGACCGACGCGAGTTGCCTGTTCTTCGGCACGTACTCGGTGTTGTCGAGGACCTCGTTGAAGCGGTCGATCACCCGGTCGCTCGCAAGTTCCTCCCAGGAGGCACTCTCGTCCGGGTAGACGAAGGGATCGGTCTCGACCACCGACGATCCGGTGACCTCGAGCTCGGTGTGCGGTGCGTGCAGGTCGAACGCCGTCACCGCTGTCCCCCAGTAGTCGGTGTAGCGGTAGGAACGCGTCACCGGGTTGGTCTCGACTCGGTTGAGAATCACGTTCTGCCGATTGTCACTTCGCGGCGTCAGTCGAGCTTCGTTGTACGACGACGTCACCGGTGCGTCGTACTGATAGCCCGTGGTGTGCACGACACGCATACGCCAGCTCACAGTTCACCTTCCAATTGATCTTCGAATGTTCCCGAGCCGGCGTCCGTCCACGCCACCCATGGAGCGGCGTGGAAATACTGCTTGGAGATCGCATCACCGAGCTCACGGCAGGTTTCCTGCAGGGAGAGCAGGCGCTCCTGCAGATCGTCGAGAATTTCACCGGGACGGAGGAATTCGAGTTCGCTGCGAGCGCGACCGAGTAGACGCTGAGCCTCTGCGCGCGCACCGACTCGACTGTTGGGCTGATGGTCGAGCTGATCGAGAGATCGTTCCGCCTCGTTGAGTGCGTAGAACACCGAACGCGGAAAGAGCCTGTCCAACAACATGAATTCCAGTACTCGCTGGGCATCGAGCGCGCCGCGGTAGGTGCGCAGGTAGGTGTCGTGGGCACCGGCCGAGCGAAGCACAGTGACCCAAGCGGGCGACGACGGCCGGTCACCGGCTCGCGAGAGCAACAACCGAACGATCATGTCGATGCGCTCGACCGAGCGACCGAGCAGGAGAAAGCGGTAGCCGTCGTCGTGGCTGAGGGTGGAGTCCGCGAGACCGGCGAACATCGCGGCGCGCTCCTCGATGTAGCTGAAGAACTCGGCCGGGCCGGTGCGCTTGGACGCCCTGATGCGCTCGTTCAATCCGTTGTACGTGGTGTTCAAGCACTCCCACATCTCACTGGACGTGACTTCACGCGCACCTCGGGCGTTCTCGCGCGCACTCGACAGTGAGTCCACGATCGAACCCAATCCGTCGCGGCTGAAGGCGACGACCTCGGTAAGCGACCACACGTCGAGCGAGACGTCCGGCTCGTGCTGGAAACCGAGCACTCGTAACAACACTCGCGAAGTGTGGTCGGGATCGACTGTGGCGTCTTCGAGAAGCTGGTGGACGGTGACATCGAGAATGCGGGCCGTGTCGTCCGCTCTCTCCACATACCGCCCGATCCAGTAGAGCGACTCTGCGTTGCGCGCGAGCATTTACTGTCCACCGCCGTTCGAGTCCGAGTTCGTTGCCTGCTGCTGTTGCTGCTGCTGCTGCTGATTCATTTGTTGGTCCATCGTCAGCTCCGGGCCTTGTTCGGCCATCGGTGACTCCGGCGGAACGCTGACGATCTCGTCGCCGGCAAGTTCCTGCTCCTCCTGAGAGGTCCGAGTGGCGAGCACCCAGGTGTCCTTGCTGCCACCGCCCTGGCTGGAATTCACCACCAGGGACCCCTCCGGCAACGCCACCCGGGTCAGACCGCCGGGCAACACCCAGACGTCGTCGCCGTCGTTGACCGCGAACGGCCGCAGGTCGACGTGGCGGGGCACCAAGCGATCGCCGATCTTCGTCGGCACCGTCGAGAGCTGTACGACGGGCTGGGCGATCCAGCCGCGCGGATCCGCGCGGACCTTCTTGCTGATGGTGGCGAGTTCCTTCGGCGAGGCGTCGGGTCCGAAGACGATGCCGTATCCGCCAGAACCTTCCACCGGCTTGATCACCAGTTCGTCGATGCGGTCGAGGACTTCCTCGCACTCGTCGTCGAGCCAGCACCGGAACGTGTCGACGTTGGCCAACAGCGGCTTCTCGCCCATGTAGTAGTCGATGATCGTCGGTACGTACGTGTAGACGAGCTTGTCGTCGCCGACGCCGTTTCCGACGGCACTCGAGATGACGACGTTGCCTGCGCGGGCGGCGTTGACCAGACCTGCCACTCCCAGCACCGAGTCGGGACGGAACTGCATGGGGTCGAGATAGTCGTCGTCGATTCGTCGGTAGATGACGTCGACCTGACGCTCACCCTCGGTGGTGCGCATGTAGACGATGTTGTCTCGGCAGAACAGGTCTCGACCTTCGACGAGCTCGACGCCCATCAGCCGAGCGAGCAGCGAGTGCTCGAAGTACGCCGAGTTCGCCACGCCCGGAGTGAGAACCACCACGGTCGGGTCGGCCTCGTTGAGGGCGGCCGATGCGCGCAGTGCCCGCAGCAGGTGCGAGGCGTAGTCGCCGACGGCACGCACGCGGTGACTGGCGAACAGGTCCGGGAACACCCGGGCCATGGTCCGGCGGTTCTCCATGACGTAGGAGACGCCCGAGGGTGAACGCAGGTTGTCCTCGAGGACTCGGAACGTGCCCTGCGCGTCGCGGACGAGGTCGATTCCGGCGACGTGGATACGTACGCCGTTGGGCGGGGTGATGCCGACGGCCTCACGGTGGAAGTGCTCGCACGACGTGATCAGCCGTTTCGGAACGACGCCGTCTCGCAGGATTTCCTGGTCTCCGTAGATGTCGGCGAGAAACATCTCCAGAGCCTTGACGCGTTGCTTGATGCCGCGTTCGAGACGCGACCATTCCCCTGCTGCGATGACTCGGGGCACCTGGTCGAGCGGGAACGGGCGTTCTTGGCCGGACAGTGAGAACGTGATGCCCTGGTCGACGAACGCGCGTCCGAGCGCATCCGATCTGGCGTCCAGGTCCACTGCGTTCGCCGGGGCGAGCGCCGTGTGGATTCCCTTGTACGGCGTTCGGGTACGTCCGTCCGAGTCGAACATCTCGTCGAAGGCGAGGCTGTACTTTCCGACATCGGAGTACCCCCCGAACACCCCGTCTGCATCGGGTTCGACACGATCCGCTGACTTCGTTCTGGTCGCTTTGGCCTTGGAGGCGGCATGCGTTGCCGATCGCGGACTCATGCTGCCAATGTTGCTACAGAGACAGGAGTTAGGCGCGGTAGAAGCGTTAAATTCTTGAAACGGCTGTGGAGCCCGACTCCGGATTGGGTTCTGCCGTCCGGTGCTGGTATTCTCGATCTTCGGCGCTGGGCTCAACGCTCAGCAGCAGACTTCGGGCATTCCAGCATGGATCGCCCTGACCGGAATACCGACGAAGACGAGAAGGATTTTACGCGTGGCCAATATCAAGTCCCAGAAGAAGCGGATTCTCACCAACGAGCGTGCACGCCTGCGCAACCAGTCGGTGAAGTCCTCCCTTCGCACCGTCATCCGCTCGTTCCGCGAGGCACAGGCTGCGGGCGACAAGGACAAGGCTTCCGAGATTCTCCTCGATGCCGGCCGCAAGCTCGATAAGGCTGCCAGCAAGGGCGTCATCCACAAGAACCAGGCCGCCAACAAGAAGTCGGCACTGGCTCTCGCAGTCAACAAGCTCTGATCTCGTACTGAGCTCGACCGAGCCCGCTGCATCCGACGAGGACGCAGCGGGCTTTGTCGTGCGCGGGGCACCCCGCTAGCGGTCACCCAACGAGGCGACCTCGGCGACAGCTCGCTCCACCGCGTAGTCCGCGTCCGCTGCTTGACCTTTGACGTCGGCGTTCAGTTGCGCCACTACGCGCAGGGCCTGCGCTATCGAACGGCCGTTCCACCCGCGCGCTTGGCCCTGGGCCTTCTTGATCTTCCACGGCGGCATTCCCAGTTCGCCTGCCATGCGGAACGGGTCACCGCGACCGGCAGAGCCGACGAGCGCGATGGTGCGCACGGCGTCGGCAAGCGCATCCGCGAGCAGAACGTGCGCCACTCCCCGGTGCATCGCCCACCGCAACGCCTCGAGAGCGCCGGCTCGATCACCGATCACGGCCTTGTCTGCAACGTCGAATCCTGACACCTCTGCCTTGCCCGAGTAGTACCGGCGCACGGCGCCAAGGTCGACTTTGCCTCCGGTATCGGAGACCAACTGCGAACACGCCGATGCCAGTTCACGCAGTTCGTTGCCCACGGACTCGACGACAGCCTCGATCACCTCGCCGCTGACGCGGACATCCGCCGCGCGAAACTCGCCTCGAACGAAATCGATCCGCTCGGCCGGTTTGGTGAGCTTGACGCATTCATGGACCTGAGCCCCGCATTTCTGCAGGGCACCGACCATCGCTTTGGCCCGGCCACCGCCGGAATGCATGACCACCACGACGGCACCCTCGGGTGGGTCGGTAGCCGCATCGAGCACCAGAGCGACTGCATCCTTACCCGCCTCGGCCGCCGCCTCGAGTACGACGACCCGATCCTCGGCGAACAGCGACGGGCTCAGCAGTTCGGCGAGCTCGGGAGCACTTGCGTCACCGGTACGCAGCCGGGTGACCGGCAGGTCCTCCCCCGGGATCGCCGCATTCGCACGCACCTGCGTGACGATCGCGGCCACCGCACGATCCATCAGAAGTTCCTCGTCGCCGAGTACCAGATGCAGAGGAGCCACACTCGAAGTCACGACCATGATCGTGCCATGCGCCGTCGACACCGCGGACATCCGCTCGACCCGTCACTCACCACACGACGTGGGCGGTCCACAGCGCGAGAAGGGCGATCGCGAGCATGGCCGACACCCAGCGGAACAACGCCCATCGCAGTGCGCCCAGGAGCACGACTGTGCCGACGGTCGCCGCCGCGATTCCTCGGACACCCTCCGGAACGACGATCGATGCTGCCGGCACCGACGCGGCACGCTCGGCCACCGTGATCAACCACCACAACGGTGCCGATGCCAGTTGCACCGTCATGTCGGCGAGCGAGGTACTGACCACAGCCAACACCGCAGTCACGATGCCCACCACGGTGATGGGAGCGACCACCGGCGAGACCAGTACGTTCGCAACCACACCCACCACGCTGAACGTTCCCGCCATTGCCGCGACGACGGGAGCCGTCACCACGTGCGCCGCCGCGGCGACCGCCACCACCTCCGCAACTGCGCGGGGCCATCCCCGGGCCCGCAGCCAGTCCACCCAGATCGGTGCCACCAGCACCAGCCCCGCGGTGGCGAACACCGACAACACGAATCCGACATCGACCGCCAGCCGCGGCCACCACCCGAGTAGTGCCACCACCGCGCCGCACAAGGCCGGGACCGCTTGCTTACGTCTGCCGGTGACCAAGGCCAGCAAACCGATCGACCCCATCACCGCGGCGCGCAGCACGCTCGGGGACGGTCGGGCCACGACGACGAATGCGATCAGTACGAGGAAGGCGATCGCGACGGTCGCGCGAGGCCCGATCCCAATGGCGCGCAACACCAACAGCACGGCACCGATCAGGATCGAGAAGTTCGCACCCGACACCGCCGTCAGATGCGTCAGACCCGCGGCTCGGAAGTTCTCGACGATCTGCTCGTCCAGTCGCGAGACATCGCCCACCACGAGGCCCGGCAGTAGACCTGCCCGATCCGACGGCAGCGAATTCTGCGCCACGTCGGCCAGATTCGAGCGAAACGAGCCCGCCGCCGACGAGACCGGTCCGGGCTCACGTACTGCCACCGGCGGGCCGGTCGTTCGGATGACGGCCACGGTCATATCGGACCTCATGGGCACCCCGAGCCGGCCCCGAACCGTGATCTGTTGCCCCGGAAGCAGTGTCGACCACGGCGACTCCGGCGCCACGATCGATACCCGGCCGCCGACGTAGAGCGCCTCGCCACCGACATCGACGCGGGTCATCTCCGCCTGCAACATCACCATCGGAGGCCCGGGCGCGGGCAGACGCCGCGGATCTTCTTCGAGATCGACCACTGCCGTGATCCATGCCCGATTCTGCGCGGCCGCAGCCACTGGATGCTCCGCCACCGAGCGCATCTGGAGCCAGATCGCACCGCCGAAACACAACGCCACGACGATCACCGCGGCCGCCCCGGACCACACGTGTCTCGCGGTGTCCGCTCGACCCTTCGAGATCCTCTGCAGCACAACGGCTCCCAGCACCACGATCGCGCACGTCACCACCGTGGCCTTCACCGCCGCGCTCGAACCGGCGAGAATACCGGTCGCAGTGATCGACCAGGACGCCGCTGCCGCCGGAATCAGGCGGATGTCGAAAGGAACTGGTTCCTCGGAGCCCGTCGACGACGGCACCCCGGTCACGAGACTCGGACCAGGTCGCGAATCTTGGTGAGCCGGCCCGGGCCGATACCGTCGACCTCGGCGAGCTGATCGACCGATACGAAGCGGCCGTTCGTGTCTCGCCAGCTCACGATCGACGTTGCCGTCACCGGTCCCACACCGGGCAGCGCATCCAATTCTGCGACCGTGGCCGTATTGAGGTCCACTGCCCCGCCGGCGGCAGGGCCCGCCTGGTCCGTCGTCGAACCGGCACCACTGTCGGGCCCTGCGCCCTGACCCGACGTGGTGCCGCTGACCGGAGGGGCCGCCGGAGCCGGGACCAACCCCACGACGATCTGATCGCCGTCCGACACCCGAGCTGCCATGTTCAGCGCCAACAGATCGGCACCCTCCACAGCCCCTCCCGCTGCGGCCAAAGCGTCGGCGATGCGCGAGCCCGGTTGCAGCCGAACGAGACCGGGATGCGCGACGAGTCCGACGACACTGACGACAAGTTCTGTTTCCGCGACCGGTGCCGTGCCGGCCGTTCTGTCCGGCGGCCGGCTCGACGATCCGGATTCGGACAACGCCGAGTCCGGCGCGCGGACATCGGCGGCGTCGGTGGAGACCACCGCCAGTGGTGGTGCGGGCGCAGGCGTCGGCGCATCTCGAAACACCGCGAAGCCGGCGACGAGGACCACGAACACACCCGCCGCCGCCAACGCCTTCACACCGGGTCGGCCGGGATCCACCCGCGCGAATCGCCACGGCTGCGGTAACAACGACGACCATGGTGATTCGGGACGCTGCGCGGCAGGAAGCAGCCACTCCGGATCGGGATGCACGACGCCGTCCTGTGGTTGCCCGATCGGCGGCTCGCCCTGGGGGTCATCGAATTCGTCGACTCGGCGCGGCTCGGTGCGCGCGGAATCACTCTGTCTCCGCACGGAATTCAATCGTGCCACCGTGTGTGCCCGATCGTCGTCGCCGCCCATGTCTCAGGACGCTAGCGCCCTCCCGACGGACCTGACCGGGGCGAACAGTGGTCGCGAACTGCCCTGTGCACAACCGAGAGTCTGTGGATGACGCGGCTCGATACGCCCTACCGATGATCAGGAGCGACGACTACGCCGACGGCACCGGGACCGACGTGTGCACCGAGCACCGCACCGAACGGCAGCACGTCGACGCTGGTCAGGTTCGGGATACGCGCCATTAGCATGCCAGAGACGTCCTCGGCTCGCTCGGCGCACTGCATATGATGCACCGCCACGACAACCCCGGAATCCGTACCGATGTCGGCTGCCGCGGCAGCTGCCGCGTCCACCAGCTTGCTCAGTGCCTTCGAGGAGGTTCGCGTCTTCTCGCGCAACACCAGCGCACCATCGCTGATGTGCAACACCGGCTTCATCGCCAGGGCCGTACCGAGCAGGGCTGCGGCAGTGCCGATACGACCGCCGCGGCGCAGGTGATCCAATCGATCGACGACGATGAAACATCTCGACGACGCAGACCTGCGAACAGCGTCGTCGTAGACCTCGTCGAGTCCGGCTCCACCCGCTGCGGCATACGCTGCTGCCAGCGCCGGGTAGCCCAATCCCATTCCGGCAGAACCGGAATCGACCACCTTCACCAACGATCCGATCTGCTCGGCGGCCTGCCGCGCAGCCTCCCAGGTGCTCGACAGGCCCCGGGAGATGTGTAGTGCGACGACGCCCGCCCCGCGACTGCGTTCGAGAGCTGCGGCATAGACCTCGGTCAGCTCGCCCGGAGACGCCCCCGCGGTCGTCACCGGCTTTCCGTCGGTCGATTGTTCGGGAATCTCGTCGATACCCTCACGATGGTCGACGCCGTCCACCAACACATGCAGCGGTGCCACCCTGATACCGCACTCGGCGGCTACGGACGCGGGCAGGCAGGACGACGAGTCGGTGACGACGGCGACGGTCATGGGTGCCGGATCGCTGCCGCCGCTGCCACCGGTCGCAACACCGTCAGCATTGCGTCGGCCACAGCCACGTGTGCGTCCCAACCCCAGTGGATTCCGTCGGGGTTGGCGTTCTCGGACTCGATGTTCGGACGAACTGCCTCCGCGAGATCGACCATGGGAACACTATTTTCGTCGCTCCAGGCACGCAGGGCTCGTACCGCGGGCTCGCGCCCCGAATGCACCCGCCCATAGGCGTCGCACCGATGCACCGACGGATAGGTACCGACGACGGGCAATTCCGGCCGCACGTAGGCCAATGCGGCGCGGGTCTGCTCGAGGTAGTCGACACTCAGTCGCGGCGGAAGCGCCACCGGCCAACCCAGATGTGACAGAACCGGCTGCACCGCTTGATAACCCGCGCGAACGACCCGCCGAAGTGCGGGCGGACGGATGTAGCGGATCTGCTCACGCAACGCGGTCGGTAGCGGCGACGGCAACGAGTCCATGCCGCCGATTCCGAGTACGACGGCACCGGCCCGCGGTATCACCGCCCACACTCGCGGATCCTGGGTCAGAGCCCACCACGCATCGCGGCTCGTCCAGCCGATGCGGGCTACCAGCTCGACATCCCAATCCAGCTCTGCAGCAACGATATTGGGCCACAGTCGAGGATCGTCGACCGGCAGCCCGCCCTCGGGTCCGTAATAGCTCAGCGAGTCCGCCAGCACGAGCAGCACGGGGCGCGCGGCGGCCTCCTCAGAGGACGTCACTGGCCACCCGCGCCGAGGCGTTCCAGACGTCGAGCCGCCAGGACGGGTTCTCGCCGGGGCCGTGCGCACCGAGCTGCACCCAGCTGGTGTTGGCGAGGCCGCCGAGCACCGGCCACCGATCGGTCGGCAGTGCGAGCAACGCTGCGGTCAGGGCAGCGATCAACCCTCCGTGCGCCACGAGCACCAGTGGCCGCTGGTCGCCATCGGCACCCCACTCGGGGACGCCGCCGAGGAGCTCCCGCACCAGCGGCACGCTGCGATTGGCGACGTCGATTCGGCTTTCCCCACCGGGCGGGGCGACGGTTGCGTCGGCACGCCATGCCGGACGCGCACCGGGGGCGATGTCGTCCACCTCGGTGTGGGTGAGTCCCTGCCAGTCGCCGAGATGGGTCTCCCGCAGCCGCTCGTCCGTCGACACCGGGACTCCTGCCGCGTCTCCGAGAGCTTCCGCGGTGTCGAGAGCGCGCTTGAGATCGGACGAGACGATGCGGATGGGCGCGCGGACGGCCAGTTCGGCGGCAGCCGTCTTCGCCTGACTGCGGCCCAGTTCGGACAGATCGGTATCGAGCTGGCCCTGCATGCGGTCGGTGGCGTTGTAGTCCGTCTGACCGTGGCGGAGCAGGATGAGCCGTCGGATCATTGCTCCGGTTCCGCTGCCGGATGCTGACCGAGGCCCGGAACCTCGATCGTCGGGCAGTCCTTCCACAGCCGCTCGAGCGCGTAAAAGTTGCGCTCCTCGTTGTGCTGGACGTGCACCACGATGTCGGCGTAGTCCAGCAGAGCCCAGCGGCCCTCTCTGGTGCCCTCGCGACGGACCGGCTTGTGTCCGGCCTCACGAAGCTGGTCCTCGATGTTCTCCACGATGGAGTTGACCTGACGCTCGTTGGGCGCGGAGGCGATCACGAAGCAATCGGTGATGTAGAGCTGGTCGGAGACGTCCAGGATCACCACGTCGCTGGCCAGTTTGTCGTCGGCTGCGAGCGCGGCGATACGCGCCATTTCGGCGGCTTCGGCTGTTGCAGTCACTTCGGTGTACTCCCACTCGTATGGCTCGGGTTTGCGGTCACTGCGCTGGTGACCGACCCGGCCGGTTGCTTCTTCTGTGGCGCCGGTTCCGACATGGTGACGGATCCGTCGAGGCGCTGCGCGCCTCGTGGTCGATAGAGATTCCTCTTCGAGATGTATTGCACGACGCCGTCCGGCACGAGGTACCAGACCGGCCGATTCTCACCGGCGCGGCGTCGGCAGTCCGTCGACGATATCGCGAGTGCCGGGATTTCCATCAATGTGAGAGTGTCCGCGGGCAACGATCGCAGATGGTTGGCCAGATGATCGACGCCGAGCTCGAACCCCGGCCGCGTCACTCCGACGAACTTCGCGAGCTCGAAGAGCTCCTCCCAGTTCTGCCACGTCAGGATGGACTCGAGCGCGTCGGCACCGGTGATGAAGTACAACTCTGCATCGGGGTGCTGCGATCGAAGATCCCTCAGGGTGTCGACGGTGTAGGTCGACTTCTCTCGGTCGACGTCGACCCGACTCACCGAGAACCGAGGATTCGACGCCGTGGCGATGACCGTCATCAAGTAGCGGTCCTCGGCCGGGCTGACCGACCGCCCCTCCTTCTGCCACGGAGTCCCGGTGGGGACGAAGATGACCTCGTCCAGACCGAACGTTGCCGCCACCTCGCTGGCAGCCACGAGGTGGCCGTGGTGAATGGGGTCGAAAGTGCCGCCCATGACCCCCAACCGGAGAGTCGGCGTGGTGTTCGTGTCCTCACCGGGGCCGGATTCGTGCTGCACAACCGACGATTCTACGTCCGTGGCAGCGACACCGGTTACACGCCTCATACCGGCAACAGTCGTGAGACCACCGTCGCGAGCTGCTGGGCCGATCGACACTCGTGCATCGCAATCACGTCCGCATACACCTTGGCCGCCGAATCACCGGATCCCCACTGGGATTTGGGCTCGGGGTTGAGCCAGTACGCGTGCTTGGCCACCGAAACGATTCGGGCCAACGCCGGCAGCTTCGGTTCGCGATAGTTCGTCCGGGCATCACCCAGAACCAGAACCGAACTGCGGCTGGTGACGACCTGCGCGTACTTCTCGTCGAACGTCGTCAGGGCATGCCCGTAATCGGAATGGCCGTCGTAGGTCACCAGGTCCGCTTCACGCACGATCCGGCTCATGGCGGCCCCGAGGTCGGCCCCGGAATCGAAGAACCGAGTCACCTCGTCGGTGGAATCGACGAATGCGAAGATTCGCACTCGGGAGAACTGTTCACGAAGAGCATGCACCAGCAGCAGGGTGAAGTTGCTGAATCCGGCCACCGACCCCGAGACATCGCACAGCACAACCAGTTCCGGCCGGGCCCGACGCGGCTTACGCTCCACCAGGTCGATGGGAATACCGCCGGTCGACATGGATTTGCGCAGGGTGCGTCGCAGATCGATGGAGCCGTGCCTGCTTCGACTGCGGCGCACCGCAAGTCGCGAGGCCAGCAACCGCGCCAGCGGTGCGACGTTACGCCGCAATGCAACCATCTCCGCGTCCGAGGCACGCAGGAAATCGACTTCCTCCGCCAGTTTCGGCACACCGTAGCTCGCTACCCGGTCGCGGCCCAGTTTCTCGGCCGACCGTCGCCTCGTCTCGCTCTCGACCATCTTGCGTAGGTCGGCAATGCGTTGCGCTGCAGTCCGTTTGGCCACCTCGGACTCGTAGTCGTCGGTGGGCCGATCCGGCGTATCGTCACTTCGGCCCAGCAGGCCGTCGAGGATCTTGCGGAGCAGCGTGTCGGGAGCGACATCACGCAACGCCTGATAGGCCGAGAACGACGGCCCGTTCGAGGACTTGTACTGACCGAGCTCTTCGACCATCTGGGCCGCCAGCATCTGGGTCAGTTCGGCCGCCTCCGCCGAGTCGTCCGAGAGCAGTTCGACGATCAGTTCACGCAACGCATCGATGTCGACCTCGCCCGTCTCGGTGCGAGGCAGCGCGGTGTCGATCTGCCCCGAATCCCTGGTACCCGACGCCACCGGAAACCACAGGTCGAACAACGCGTCGAACACCCCGCGGTGCGTCGGACGCCTCAGCAGCGCGCAGGCCAGCCCCTCGCGGACCGCTTCTCTGTCCAACAGATCCAACACCGACAGGACTCGTCCGGCATCGACGGTCTCCGACGGCCCCACCGAGATCCCACGCTTGCGTAACGCCTCGACGAAGCCGACGAGATGCCCGGGAATTCCGTGCGGGGCGAGCATGTCAGTTCAGCCGCAGTTCGGCGGCGGCGCGCACCTGATCGGACTGATGCTTGAGCACCACTCCCAGCGTCGTCCGGACCGCGTCGTCGTCGAGAGTGTCCATGCCGAGGGCCAGAAGTGTGCGGCCCCAGTCGATCGTCTCGGCCACCGACGGCAACTTCTTGAGCTGCATCCCTCGGAGCACGCGGACGGTCTTGATCATCTGCTCCGCGATCGCCTCGGGCAGTTCGGGAACCCGGCTGGCCAGGATTCGACGCTCGAGGTCCGCGTCGGGGAAGTCGAGGTGCAGGAACAGGCAGCGGCGCTTGAGAGCTTCCGACAGTTCGCGCGTGGCGTTGGAGGTCAACACGACGAACGGGGTGCGCTCCGCCGTGATCGTGCCCAGCTCGGGAATGGTGATCGCGAAGTCGCTGAGCACCTCGAGCAGCAGGCCCTCGATCTCGACGTCTGCCTTGTCGGTCTCGTCGATCAGGAGCACGGTCGGCTCGGTTCGGCGAATGGCCTGCAGCAGCGGCCGTGCCAGCAGAAACTCCTCGGAGAACACGTCGAGCTTCGTCGAGTCCCAGTCGGTACCGGAGCCGGATTGGATACGGAGGATCTGTTTGGCGTGGTTCCACTCGTACAGTGCCCGCGCCTCGTCGACGCCCTCGTAGCACTGCAGTCGCACCAGTTCGGCTCCGGTCGACTGCGCGACCGCCCGCGCCAATTCGGTCTTGCCGACTCCGGCGGGACCTTCGATCAGCAGCGGCTTGCCGAGGCGATCGGCGAGAAAGACCGATGTGGCCGTGGCCTTGTCGGCCAGATACCCCGTCTCGGCCAGACGGGCCTGAACATCGTTCACGCTCGCGAACAACGGTGGTGTCGTCGGTAGGGCACGGTCCACGTCACAACTCCTGGAAGATCGGGTCTGGCGGGTCGAGTGGCTACAGGCCGGTCAGACGGGTCTGACGTGCCCGTCGCCCCACACCGTCCATTTGGTCGAGGTCAGCTCGGGCAGGCCCATGGGGCCGCGGGCGTGCAGCTTCTGGGTGGAGATGCCGATCTCGGCACCGAAGCCGAACTGCTCGCCGTCGGTGAACGCGGTGGAGGCGTTGACCATCACGGCAGCCGCGTCGACTCGTCGGGTGAATTCGCGCGCAGCACCGATGTCCGACGCGACGATCGCCTCGGTGTGGCCGGTGCCGTATCGGTCGATGTGGTCGATTGCCTCGTCGATGCCGTCCACCACCTTCAGTGCGATGTCGAGCGAGAGGTATTCCTGCGACCAATCGTCGTCGCCTGCGGGAACCAACCCCGGTAGATCACCGTGCACGGTGACACTGTGCATCTGGAACGCCTGCAACAACCTCGGCACCATGGTTTCGGCGATCGCGGCATCGACCAGCACCGTCTCGGCAGCGTTGCACACGCTCACCCGGCGGGTCTTGGCGTTGAGCACGATCTTCTCGGCCGTCTCGGCATCGGCGGAGGAATGCAGATAGACGTGGCAGTTACCCACCCCGGTCTCGATGGTGGGAACGGTGGCATCACGCACGACCGCGGCGATCAGACCCGCTCCCCCACGCGGGATCACGACATCGACCAGACCGCGGGCCTGAATGAGGTGGGTGACCGTCGATCGATCCGCACTACCGAGCAGTTGTACCGCCGATTCCGGCAGCCCGTGGCTCGTGAGCGCACCCTGCAGCGCCTCGACCAGGGCTGCGTTCGACTGCGCCGCGGACGAGGACCCCCGCAGCAGCACTGCGTTGCCGGATTTGAACGCCAGACCGAACGCGTCGACGGTCACGTTGGGGCGCGCCTCGTAGACCATCCCCACCACGCCCAGCGGAACCCGCATCTGCCTGATCTCGAGCCCGTTGGGGAGCGTCGATCCGCGGATGACCTCGCCGATCGGATCGGGTAGACCCGCCACCTGCCGCAGCCCGGCGGCAATGCCGTCGATGCGCGATGCCGTCAACCGCAACCGATCGAGCAGCCCCTCGTCCGTGCCCGCAGCCCGGGCGATCTCGATGTCGGCGGCGTTCGCCGCGAGCACCGGCTCCGCCGAGGCCAGCACGGCGTCGGCCGCGGCGTGCAGCAACGAATCCTTCTCCGCAGTGGTCAGCAACGCCAGTGCACGTGAGGCGACGCGGGCCCGGCGAGCGGCCGAGTGCACGTTCTCGCGCTCGTCGGCGGTGGACGGCACCGATGCGGCCGAGACGGAAGCAGTCATGCGCTACACCCTAATAGGGCCTGGGAATGAAGCTGCATCTCCACGTCGTTGCAGCACAGCGTGGACATCGCCGACGTCACCGACGTCGAGACCGACAGACCGGAGGAACCACCTGTGAGTGCCCTGTTCGAGCCCCTGACATTGCGCGATCTCACCTTCCCCAACCGGGTATGGATGGCACCGATGTGCCAGTACTCGGCCGACGAGACGGGCGAGAACGTCGGCGTCGCGGGCGCCTGGCATCGCACCCATTTGGTGAGCCGCGCGATCGGCGGAGCCGGCCTGATCATCACCGAGGCCACAGCGGTCAGCCCCGAGGGCCGAATCAGCCCGTCGGACCTGGGCATCTGGAACGACACACAGGCCGATGCACTGGCCGAGATCGTCACCGAGATCTCGTCGTTCGGTACCGTCCCGGGCATCCAGTTGGCACACGCGGGCCGCAAGGGCTCGACTGCGGCTCCCTGGCGCGGTGGCACATCGCTGCCCGCCGAGGATCCCCGGAGCTGGGAGACCGTGGGCCCGAGCGCCGTACCGTTCGGTCGTTACGCGACACCACGGGAGGCGACGGCCGACGACATCGCGAAGATCGTCGACGATTTTCGTAACGCTGCGCAGCGCGCACTGAAGGCCGGGTTCCAGGTGGCCGAGATACACGGCGCACACGGATACCTCCTGCACCAATTCCTCTCGCCTGCCAGCAACACCCGCACCGACGCCTACGGCGGCGACTTCGCGGGACGGACCCGCCTGCTGATCGAGGTGGTCGACGCGGTCCGTGAGGTGTGGCCTGCCGAGCTTCCGGTGTTCGTCCGTCTGTCGGCGACGGACTGGCTCGACGAGCCCGAGAAGTCCGATGCTGCAGCCGACTTGGAAGCTCCGAGTTGGACCTCTGATCAGACTGTCGCGCTGGCGCAGATACTCACCGAGCACGGCGTGGACCTCGTCGATACGTCCACCGGCGGGAACGTACGCGCCGAGATTCCCGTCGAACCCGGCTACCAGGTGCCGTTCGCACGGCGTATCCAGAACGAGACCACGATGCCCGCCGCTGCGGTCGGCATGATCACCGAGCCCAAGCAGGCGGAGGACATCGTCTCTCTGGGCGAGGCGACGGCCGTGCTGCTGGCGCGCGAGCTACTGCGTGATCCGTACTGGCCACGGCGCGCTGCCCGCGAACTCGGTGTGGAGATGGCTCCGGCCGTGGCACCGCAGTACGAGCGGGCCTACTGACAGTCACATCACAAGACCGGTCACACCACGAACCCGAGCCTCTTGTCGACGACATTGTGCAGCTGTTCGCCGCGGAAGTATCGCTGCGCGTTGTCGACGAAGACGTCGGCGAGACGACTCTTCCACCCCGACGCGTCGCCGCTCATGTGCGGCGTGATGACCACGTTCTCGGCCGCCCACAGCGGATGATCTGTCGGGAGCGGCTCGGTCTCGAAGACGTCGAGCGCAGCCCCGGCGAGGTGTCCGGAAGCGAGATGCGTGAGCAGTGCATCGGTGTCGAGTAGCTCGCCGCGGCCCACGTTGATCACCCGCGCGCCGGGCTTCATCGCGGCCAACACCGAAGCGTCGACCAGACCCCTCGTCTGTTCGGTCAAAGGAGCAACCAGAACCAGATAGTCGACCCGCGCTACCTGGACCGCCAGATCATCACTGGCGTACACGGTGCCGAAGTCTCGATCGCCTTCTCGTGCAGTTCGACCCACGCCCGAGACCGACATCCCCACCGCACTCAGCAGACTTGCAATGGCACGACCGATCGCTCCGGTGCCCACGATCATCGCGTGCGCGCCGTCGATACGTTCCGTCTCGCGGTGTTGCCATATCTTCGAATGCTGCAGTGCACGTGAGCGTTCGGAATCCTTGGCGAACGCGAGGATCTGAGCCAGCACGAACTCTGCGATCGGGCGATCGAAGACGCCACGCGAATTGGTCACGACCACATCGGATTCGACCAACTCGTCGAACATCAACGAGTCCACGCCGGCAGCGGCGATGTGGATCCACTTCAACGAATCGCACCGCGGCCAGGCGGATCGGACTGCAGGCGAGAAGAAATCCCACAGCAGCAACGCGTCGGCACCGTCGACCGCATCCGCCAGCGTGTCCGCCGTGGCATATCTGACGACGGCGACCTCCTCGACGGACTCGAGTCCGTCGGGAAGGTCGCCGGCATGCAGAACGACGAGAGTCGGTGCCACTTCTACTTCTTGTAGCCGACGAGCTCGACGCCGGACGCAGCGACCTCGTCGTCGTTGTCACCGGGGCACTGGGTGCCGCGCAACGACCGGCCCGCGGTTTCGGGCATCAGCAGGATCGGCACGAACGCGATGGCAGCTGCGATCATCATGTACCAGCCCGGGATCAGGTTGGAACCCGTTCGGTCGATCAGGAACGTCAGAATCAGCGGTGCCGTACCGCCGAAGAGCGCCGTCGAGACGTTGTATCCGATCGCGAACGCTCCGTAGCGCACCTGAGTGGGGAACAGTGCGGGCAGTGTCGACGACACGCAGGAGCACATGATCACCAGCAACACGCCGAGACCGAGCAGGCCGATGCTCTGACCGATCAGTCCGGTGTTGATGATCAACAGGAACAACGGAACGCTGAACACGAAGTACCCGACGCAGGCGACCAGCAGCAACGGCTTTCGACCCACCCGGTCGGACAGAGCGCCGATGGGGTTGATGATCAACATCATGATGATCATGATGGCCACGAGAGTGAAGTTGGACTGAGTCGTGCTGTGCCCCAATGTGTCGCTGAGGTACGAGGGCAGGAATGTCAGCACCGTGTAATAAGCGATGTTGAGTAGCAGCACGAATCCCATCAGGATCAGGATCCGCTGCCAGTACGTCATGGTGGCCTTGAGTGAGGTGACGGCTCCGCCTGCACCTTCTTCGACCGTGCCGCCGTCTTCTTTCGCCTCGGCGAACACCGGAGAATCCTCGAGCCGAGTCCGCAGCCACAGCGCAACGATGCCCAACGGGAGCGTCACCAGGAACGGGATGCGCCAGCCCCAGGCCTCCATGGTCTCGTCGCCGAGACCGACGTTGAGCAGGGTGCACAGGGTGGCACCGCCCACCGTGCCTGCGAGGGTTCCGAATTCGAGGAACGACCCGAAGAATCCGCGGCGCTTGTCGGGCGCGTACTCGGCCATGAACACTGCTGCGCCGCCGTACTCACCACCGGTGGAGAAGCCCTGTACCAATCGGCAAACAAGCAGCAGCAACGGTGCTGCGATGCCGATGGTGTCGAATGTCGGCAGCACACCGATCGCCGCCGTGGCCAGCGTCATCATCGAGACGGTCAGGACGAGGACCTTCTGACGACCGATGCGGTCGCCGAGTGGGCCGAGCACGATGCCGCCGATCGGGCGAATGATGAACGACGCGGCCAGCACCGCGAATGTGGAGAGCAGGCTCGCTCCCCCGTCCTCGGACGGGAAGAAGTTGGCGGCAATGTAGACGGCGAGATAGCCGTACACCGCGTAGTCGAACCACTCCACGGCGTTGCCCAGTGCGGACCCGCCGATCGCGCGATGGAGAATTTTGGTTTCGTTCGCGCTGAGTGTGTCGGTACTCGGCGGATATCCGGTCGGCGAAGCTGCCGACCCTGAAGTTTCGGTCACGGTCCAATACCTCTCGCTTTAAGACAACGTGGAGCGTCGGTTTGGTACTTCGCAGCGTCCGACTTTACGTCGACGCCGGACGCACGTCTCGAACAACCCCCTCTTGGAAAACTAAAGACCAGGTGGCGCAGCAATTCTGGTGGCGATCAATGCGTACGCCTTTGCGCTGTCGGTCAATTGCTGCACGGCGACGGATTCGTCCGGCCGGTGCGCCTGGATTTCGATCTCCCCGGGACCGAGCACGACGGTGCGGATACCCATCTGCTGTGCCACGAAACCACCATCGCACGAAGCCGTCCAGATGTCAGTGAAACCGGCAGATCCGATGTCGCGAACCGATTGCATTGCAGTGGTGACCAATCCATCGTCGGCAGCAGTCAGAAAGCCCGGCATTTCCATCGACACCTCGAGATGTACCTCGATTCCCGAACCGATGATGCCTGCCGCGTCGATCCGCGTTCGGAGGTCGTCCACCACCTCTGCAGCGCTCTCATCGGGTAGCAACCGTCGGTCGACCGTGAGCACGCACCGGTCGGCAACCATCGACGTACCGGTGCCTCCCGTCACGGTTCCCACGTTCCAGGTAGCGGGCCCGAGCTCGGCGTGTGGATTCTCGTTCAATTCGACCTGCCAGTCCTCGATGACGGCAACGATGCGGGCGGCAGCGGATATCGCATTGGCACCGTTACGCGGCCGACCTGCATGAGCCGAACGCCCGCGCACGTCGATCTCGATATTCGCGGCTCCTCGGCAACCGACGATGGTCACCAGGTCCGTCGGCTCGGCCACCACGCAACACTGGAAACGACGGGGTCCCGGGTCGGCCACGAATGCTCGAATACCCAAGCCCGTGTCTTCCTCGTCCACCAGACACGCCAACGTCATCGGGAAGCGATCTGCAAGACCGGCACGGTTCACCGCATCCATAGCGGCCACCACTGCGGCCACTCCACCCTTCATGTCGCATGCTCCCCGCCCGACCATGCGCCCCTCTCGCACGACCGCGGTGAACGGATCCGTCGTCCAGCCGGTGCCCGCCGGAACGACGTCGGAGTGGCCGACGAACAGGACCCCGGGGGCGTCATCGGGTCCGATCGAGGCGATCACGTTCGGTCTGCCGGGAGCGACCTCGACCGTGCGAACGTCGAACCCCAGTGCGCGACATCGCTCCGCGAGTATGTTCGCGCACTTTTCTTCGGTGTCGCCGGGATTTTCACCGCCCGCCTCGATCAACGCGGCTGTGAGAGAGACGATCTCGTTCTCGTCGATGGTGTCGAGCAGAGACTCCTGGGTACTCGGGACGGTCATCGCGTGGGGTCGGAGGCGAGCAGATGCTTCGATTTGTCCACCGCGACGGCCAACCGCCTGATGCCTTCCTCGATGCGTTCGGGTGTCGACGACGCGAAGCACAGCCGTAGCGAATCGTGAAACTTGCCGCCCACCGACAACGCCGGTCCTGGAATGTAGGCAACACCCTCGGCCAGTGCGGTTTCGAACAGATCCTGCGTCGAGAAATCGTGGTCGTTTCCACGCAATGTCGCCCACAGGAAGAAGCCCCCGTCGGGATCCGTGGTGGACATCGCGTCACCGAAGTGTGTCGCAATGCTGTTCTGCATCGCGATCTTTCGCGGTAGGTACACCGCAGCCAGCGACCTCAGGTGCTCCTCGAGCAGCCCGCGCCGGATGTATTCGGCCACCATCCTCTGTGCCGGAAGATTCGTACAGGTGTCCATCGCCTGCTTGGCGTTGACGATCAACCGACGCGCTTCGGGGGCCGCGTCCACCCACCCCACGCGCAGACCGGGAGCGATCATCTTCGAGAAGGTCCGCACCGAGAAGATCAGCGGATCGTCCGGACTCAGAGCCCCGAAACTCGGGATCGGGTCCCCCGAGAAACGCAGCAGGCCATACGGATCGTCGTCGAGAATCACCGAGCCCCATCGGTGTGCCAACTCGATCAACAACAGTCGACGCTCGAGTGACAGCGTGACCCCGGACGGATTCTGAAAGTTCGGAATCACGTAGATCATCTTCGGTAGACGCCCGGCTCGCTCGACGAGTTCGGGTAACGCCTCGACGATCAGACCGTCACTGTCCATCGGTGCCTCGAGAATGTCGCCGCCGTAGCTCAGCACGGTGGCAGTTCCGTTGGTGTACGTGGGACTTTCGACGATGACCAGATCACCGGGATCGACGAACAGCTTGCAGGCGATGTCGAGACCCTGCATGCCGCCCGAGGTGATGACGACCCGATCCTCGGACGTGGGTTCGCCGACGGACTCGAGATACGCCAACAACGCGTCGAGCAGACCCGGATCACCCTCGGTGGCACCGTAATCGAAAGCATCCGCTGTGAGCACACTGCCGGCGATCTCGGTGAACGCCGCAGCCGGAACCGTCTCGGCTGCAGGAGATCCCATCGCGAACCTGACGATGTCGTGTTTCTGGGCGGCGAGAAGCGATGTAGACGAGTCGATCACCGATCCCACCAGTTGGTCGGTGCGCAGGGCCCAGGGAATGGCAGGAGTGGAGCCTGCGGAACGACCCGAAATTGCAGGAGTGGAGCCTGCGGAACGACCCTTTTGGTCAGGAGTGGAGCCTGCGGTGGAGGTGGTCATGTCTCACTCCTTCGTCAGTAGTTCTCGGGGGTATGTGGTGAAGGTTTCGACGCCGGTGTCTGTGACTCGGATTGCTTCGGACACCTCGTATCCATAGTCGTCCATCCACATGCCGCCGATGATGTGGAAGGTCATGTTCTCGGCCAGGACGGTCTCGTCGTCGGTGCGTAGGCTCACCGTGCGCTCGCCCCAGTCGGGGGCGTACGCAACGCCGATCGAGTAGCCGATGCGCGACGGCTTGTGGAGGCCGTGCTTGGCCAGGCTGGCGTTCCATACCTGGGCCAGCTCGGTTGCGGTGACCCCGGGGCGGACCGTTGCCAGTACCTCGTTCAGCGCTTCACCGGTGGATTCCGCCAGATATTTCAGACGCGGACTCGGCTTGCCCAGCACGATTGTCCGAGCCATCGGAACGTGGTACCGCCGGAACACGCCGGCCAGCTCGACGACGGTGGTCTCGCCGCGGACGAACCGTTGATCCGACCACGTCAGGTGCGGAGTGTCCGCACCTGCTCCGGTCGGCAGCATGGGCACGATGGCAGGGTGATCGCCGCCGAAGTCGGCAGTGCCGCGGACCTGTGCGTTCATAATGGCGGCAGCGGCATCACACTGCCGCTCCCCCACCGAAATCGCTTGGTGCGCAGCCGACATCGCGGCCTCGCACACCGTCGCCGCACCGCGCATCAACGCGATCTCGGCCGGCGACTTGACCACGCGGATCCAATTGACCAACTCGTACGAGTCGGTGAACCGGTACTCGGGTAGCGATTTGACGAGCGCTTCGAAGGCCTTGGGGCTGAAGTAGTACGAGTCCATCTCCAGTCCCACTTGACCGTGCTCGAAGTTGTTCACCAGCCCCAACTCTCGTAGCTTGGCGGCTACCCAGACGAAGGGGTGGGTGTCTCTGCGCTGAACGAACGTCTCCGGGTATCCGAAGGTGTGGTCCTGCGGCAACCACGACGTACGGAACGCACCGTTGGCATCCATCTCGCGAGCGAAGAAGTACAGCTCGCCGTCCAGCGGCACGTACAGCATTTGCGGGGTGTAGAACGAGAGTGCGTTGTAGCCCAGCAGATAGTAGAGATTCGCGGGGTCGGTGACGATCAGCGCAGTCAGGTTCTGCGACGCCATGCGCTGACGGACGGCTGCGAGCCGGTCGGCATATTCCTCGTCGGTGAACGTGATGGGCGTGCTGTTCGGTACGTCCGGGTAGCGAGCCAGGCCGGGAGCAGCCCGTCCTGGAGTCTGTGCGGGTCCGATTGCGGTGACGTAGGCATCGTCGGATGAGGCGTTCACGGGCACCCCCTTCGGGAGGTCTTTTAGTAGATTGTTGACAATCAGGCTATCCGCTGGTGCCGGCGGCGAGCAAGGGCTGCCGTGTTAAAGCTGTGTTGCGCCCGAAGGCTCTACCCGGGTGTTGCGAGTACGGATTGCTCGGCCTGTTCGTCGACCATGGCTCGCGTCAGATCGTGCACGGCGGTGTCCATGTGTTCGTGGACGCCCTTCTCGAGCGCATCCCAATCCGATCCCAGCAGCAGATCGACGATCAGCTGATGTTCCTCGACCAGGGCCTCGGGACGGTAGTAGGCAGTTTCGAGATTTGCCATGCAGATGCGTGCCTCGGCCGCCAGCGTGGCGTACATACGCGACATCCGGCTGTTTCTCGTGGCCGCTACCAGTGCAGTGTGAAAGGCAAGGTCGCGTTCGGCGAGGCCACGCCAATCCGCCCGATCGATGAACGGCTGCATCTGCATCACGATGGCCGAGAGTTCGTCAGCGGTCTTGATCAGCTGCGCACGATCTCCATGTACCAGAGTCCATGCCGCACCGACCTCGATCGCTGCGCGCGACTGGTAGATCTCGGCGACGTCGCCGCTGCTGAGCTCGACGACGAACACACCGCGGTTGCGGTAGCTGACGAGCAGTCCCTCCTGATTCAGACGCTGCAACGCCTCTCGCACGGGGCCACGTGAAATCTCCAGCTCCGCAGCGACATTCGCCTCGTTGATCTGTTCTCCGGGCGCGTAGGACCCGTCGATGATGCGATCGCGAATCTGATCCGCGATCACCATCGACGTGTTGCGTGCGTCGATCGGTGTCAGGCGTCTCGAACCGGGCATGATCAGAACCTTCCTCAGCTGCGGGGAATCGCGAAGTATTTGTACTCCAGAAACTCGTCTATTCCGACCTTCCCGCCCTCGCGGCCGAGTCCCGATTGTTTGACACCACCGAACGGAGCTGCCGGATTCGACACCAGCCCGGTGTTGAGCCCCACCATGCCCACCTCGAGGCGCTCCCCCATTCGCAGTGCCCGGTCGATGTCCTGGGTGAACACGTATCCGACCAGTCCCCACTCGGTGTCGTTGGCCAGCGCGACGACCTCGTCCTCGGTGTCGAAGGGAACGATGGCGGCCACCGGTCCGAATATTTCCTGCGACATCAGATCCGATTCGGTATCGACATCGGTCAGGACGGTCGGTGGGTAGAAGTAGCCCGGCCCGTCCGGAGCCGCACCTCCGACAATGGCGCGGGCACCGCGCGCGAGAGCATCGTCGACCAGCGCCTGTACCTTGCCGCGACCTGCGTCGTCGATCAGCGGCCCCACCTCGGTTCCGTGAGAAGCACCCGCGCCCACCCTCAGCGCGCCCATTCGGTCGGCCAGAGCATCCGAAAATCGTTGTGCCACACTGCGGTGGACGAAGAACCGGTTCGCAGCGGTACATGCCTCACCCATGTTGCGCATCTTGGCGACCATGGCCCCGTCGACGGCGCGGTCGAGGTCTGCATCGTCCATGACGACGAAGGGTGCATTCCCGCCCAGCTCCATCGACGTCCGCATCACCGTCTCCGCCGCTTGTTCGAGCAGAATCTTGCCCACTGCCGTGGATCCGGTGAAGCTGATCTTGCGGGCAGCGCCGCTGCTCATCCACGACCCCACGACACCCGACGCATCGGTGGTCGGCACGATGTTGACGACGCCCGCAGGCACCCCCGCCTCGTGGAGAATCTGCACCAGCGCAAGTGCAGTCAGCGGCGTCTGCTCGGCAGGCTTGAACACGACGGTGCAGCCTGCCGCAAGAGCAGGCCCGATCTTGCGAGTTCCCATGGCCAGCGGGAAGTTCCACGGCGTGACGAGAATGCAGGGCCCGACCGGCGCACGGGTGACCACGATGCGGTTCTTCCCGTCTCCGGTCAGGGTGTGATCACCCGAGATGCGTACCGCTTCCTCCGAGAACCAGCGAAAGAACTCCGCCCCGTACGCCACCTCGCCGCGCGCGTCGGCGAGCGGTTTACCCATCTCGGCGGTGATGATCGCAGCGAGCTCCTCCGAGCGGGCCATGATCATCTCGTATGCCGTCCGCAGTATGTCGCTTCGCACTCGTGGTGCCGTGGCCGCCCATTCCGCCGCGGAGTCGACGGCTGCAGCAAGCGCTTTCTCGGCATCGGCGATACCGCCGTCCGCAACCGTGGCGATGACCTCGCCCGTGGCCGGGTCCACGACATCGAATCGGGTGTCCGATACCGACGGCGCCCACTCACCACCGATGAAACAGTCTGTGGGAGAGGTGATGTGCGGACGCGTGAGGCTGGTGGTCGAGCTGGCGGTCATGGCCGCGGTCCTTTCGTCGAACGTGGATCGAGTATCTGTGCCAGGTGTACGGATGCATCGTCGCCCGAATCACCGGTGAGCTGGCGCACCTGCATGTGACAGCTGAATCCGTCGGTCAGCACAGGAGTGTCGGGTTCGGTGGCCCGCAACGCGGGCGCGAGAGCCTGCTCGGCGACATCCATGCTGAGCTCGTAATGCCGACTCTCGAAACCGAAATTGCCTGCTACACCACAACATCCGGTGGCCTCACGTACCGACTCGATGCCCACCGCCGCGAGGGCTCGGCGCTGCGTTGCATCGCCGAAGACGGCGTACTCGTGGCAGTGAGTCTGCACCGTGACCGCAGCGGGCATGTCGCCCGAGGGCTGCCAGCCCGCGCTTGCTTGATCTATCACCGCTCCGGCGAAGCTCTGGACGCGCGCCGCGACCCTCCTCGCCGCGTCTGTGGGGACCAGTTCGGGCATGTCCTTGCGGAACGCGGCCGCGCAGCTCGGTTCGGTCACGACGATCGGTCTGTCGGTACCGTCGTCCAGCGCCGCAACGGCTTTCGTCAGCTGCTTGCGAGCGGACTTCAGCTGACCGGTCGAAATCCACGTCAAACCGCAGCACACATCCGTTCGGCATTCGGTGGTGCGTCCGGAATCTTCGAGAACGCGTTGCGCCGCACCCGCGACCTCGGGGCGAAATCCCTGCGTGAACGTGTCGACGACGAGCACGACATCGGCGTCGCGGCCACCGTCGATTCGGACGGCATCGGCCAGTTCCCTCGACGACGCGAACCGGGGCAATGCGCGTTCGGTCGTCAGCCCACCCAGACGTGCCGCCACTGCCGACACCCGGGTTGTCAGCAGACGATTGAGCAGCGGTGCCGTTCGCTTCGTCACCGCGAGCCATCGAGGCAACCACCCGAGCGAGTAGTGCGAGAGCGGCCGCAGCCGCCTCGCGTAGTGATGGTCGAGGAACTCCGATTTGTACGTGGCCATGTCGACACCGACCGGACAGTCCGAGGAGCAGGCCTTGCACGACAGGCAGAGATCGAGCGACTCCGCAACGTCCTTCGAGGCCCACCCGTCGGCCACCGTCGGAGAACTGCGCACCATCTCCTGCAGCACCCGCGCCCGGCCTCGCGTCGAATCCTTCTCGTCACCCGTCGCACGGTAGCTCGGACACATGACGCCACCGGTGGTCGTTCTACATTTACCCACGCCCACGCAGGATTGGGTGGCATGGACGAACGGGTCCAGATCGGGTCGCGACCCTATCTGGTGCAAATCGAAGCTGGTCTTCCACTCCCGGGCCGGGATGCCCTGAAGCATCAGGTTGTTCATCAGGGGTTCGGGGTCGGTGATGGATCCTGGGTTCAGGATTCCCGCGGGGTCCCAGATGCGCTTGAACCGGGAGAAGGCGTCGAGCATGCGAGGGGAATACATGACCGGCAACAACTCCGAGCGCGCGCGGCCGTCACCGTGCTCGCCCGAAAGACTGCCGCCGTGCTTGACGACGACGCGCGCGGCAGCGCGCAGGAAGTCGTACATCACTCGTCGTCCGGCGTCGGTGCGTTGGTCGAAGGTGATCCGTACGTGCATGCAGCCGGCACCGAAGTGTCCGTACATCACTCCGGTCAAGTCGTGCTCGGCCAGTAGCGAATTCAGGTCCGCGAGATACGCCGACAAGTTTTTCGGTGCCACGGCGGCGTCTTCCCAACCGCCCCAGGACTCGACTCCACTCGCCAGGCGCGTCGCCAAACCGGCACCGTCCTCGCGCACCCGCCACAACGCTGCGCGATCGGCCGCATCGGTCACGATACGACCCTCCTTGACGCGCCCGAGCCGACCGAGCGCCTCGAGCAACCGAGATGCCTTGTCCTGCACCTCTGTCGCATCGGCCCCGTCGAGGTCGACGTACAACCAGGCATTGCCTGCAGGGAGCCCTCGTACCGAGTCCGGTCCGCGGCGATACTCCATCGTGCCGGCGATGTTGTCGTCGATTCCTTCGACGGCGGCGGGTGAGAACTCGAGAATGGTCGTCACGTCCGCCGCGGCGGCCACCACGTCGTCGTATCCGAGACACAGCAGCAGTGCGGCTGGGGGTACGGGCACGACGGCGACGGTCACCGACACGATCACCGCGCAGGCACCTTCGCTTCCGACGAGTGCGCGGGCAACGTCGAAACCGTTCTCCGGCAACAGATGCGAGAGGTGGAATCCCGATACCTGACGCGGGATGCGACCCAACTCGACCCGCAGGAGGGCCAGGTTGTCGGACACCAGCGAGCGCAGCTCGTTCGAGATACGTTCGGCTGCAGCGACAGCCGCCGAGTCCTGGGTTCGCAGCGCCTGCACACCGGTGCGCGTGACTCGGAGCAGGTATCCATCGGCGGTCACCACATCCATGGCCACCGTGTGGTCGGCGGTGCGTCCGTACCGCACGGAGTGGTTACCGCACGCGTCGTTGCCGACGGCCCCGCCCACCGTCGCGCGGGTCTTGCTGGACGGATCGGGCGCGAAGGTGAATGCACCGTCGGTCCGCGTCACCAACTGACGTTGCAACTCCGAGATGACGATTCCGGGCTCGACGACGGCAGTCCTGGACTCGGTGTCGACCGAGAGCACCCGGTTCATGTGTCGCGAGAAGTCGAGAACGATTCCGCGGCCGATTGCATTGCCCGCCATCGACGTTCCACCGCCACGCCCGATGACGACAACCCCGGCGGCGGCACACAGCGACACGACCGTAGCCACTTCGTCGGCGCTGCGCGGAAAGACGACAGCGGCCGGTGGGACTCGGTAGTTCGATGCGTCGTAGGAGTATTCGGCCAACCGTCGAGACGAATCGTCGACGTCGATGCCCAGTCTTCGCACTCGCTGTACGAGTGCGGGCACCTCGGAGCGAACAGGGGCTGCTGTCACAGCACGTTCTTCAATGTCCGCGACAACGCGTCGAGTCCGTACGTCATCTCGTCGTCGCTCACGATCAGTGCGGGAATGATGCGAACCACGTTGCCGAGCGCACCGCAGGTGAGCAACAGCAGCCCTTCGTCGATGGCACCCTGTTGCACCCGCAGAGCAGCGGCGGCGTCGGGATTGCCCGAGCTGTCTACGAATTCGAGCGCCTGCATCAATCCGAGCCCCCGAGCATCACCGATGGCCGGGTGCTGTTCCTTCAGCGCGAGAAGGCCGTCGAGGAGAACTCGGCCCTGCGCTGCCGCGTTGTCGACCAGCCCTTCCTCGCGCACGACGTCGAGGGTTGCGACTCCCGCCGCAGCAGCGACGGCATTGCCGCCGTAGGTTCCGCCTTGCGACCCCGGCCATGCCTTCCCCATCAGCTCTGCCGAGGCGGCGATCGCCGAAATCGGGAACCCGCTGGCGAGTCCCTTTGCGGTGATGAGGATGTCGGGAGTGATCGACGAGTGCTGATGGCCCCAGAACGTTCCGGTGCGTCCGACTCCGGCCTGCACCTCGTCGACGATCAGGACGATGCCGTGGGTGTCGGCGCGTTCGCGCAAGCCCTCGAGGAATGCAGGGGGCGTGGGGAGGTATCCGCCGTCGCCCAGCACGGGCTCGATGATGAACGCAGCCGTATCGGCGGGGCTGGACATCGTCATCAACAGGTAATCGAGTTCCTTCAGCGCGAAGGCGACTGCGGTGTCCATGTCCCATCCGTACCGAAATGCATACGGAAACGGTGCGATGTGCACCCCACCCATGATCGGCGAGAATCCCGATCGGAACTTGGTTCCCGCCGTGGTGAGCGATGCAGCCGCCACCGTTCGCCCGTGAAAGCCGCCGTGGAATGCAACGATGTTCGGTCGACCGGTTGCCATGCGCGCCAATCGGATCGACGCCTCGACTGCCTCGGATCCCGAGTTCGCGTAGAACACACTGTCCAACCCGGCAGGCAACACTTCTCCGAGCTTGTCCGTCAGCGCGAGCAGAGGCTGATGCATGACGGTCGTGTACTGGGCGTGGATGATCTTGCCCACCTGTTCGCGAGCTGCCTCGACCACGCGGGGATGGCAGTGACCGGTGCTGGTGACGCCGATCCCGGTCGTGAAGTCGAGGTACTTGCGCCCGTCGGTCCCGATGATCCAGCTGCCCTTTCCGTGGTCGACGACAATCGGGGTCGCCTGCTTGAGTGCGGGGCTGAGGTGGGTGCGAGTCGACGCTGTCATGGACGCCATCGTCACCCACCGATTCCGGATTGTCAACAATCTGCAATTGGAATTCAGGGCGGGACCGATCCGTTCGGTCGAGCCGAGGGCGATAGGGTTCGGTCGTGTCCGCATCGAACCCCCGCTCGAGCAGCCCGCGCATCGTCGTACTGGGCAGCATCAACATGGACCTGATCACTCGGACCCCCGCCCTGCCCGAACCGGGCGAAACCGTGTTGGGAACCTCGTTCGACACCGCTCCCGGCGGCAAAGGTGCCAACCAGGCGATCGCGGCGTCGAAGTCGGGAGCTCGCGTCAGCTTCGTCGGAGCGGTCGGGGACGACGAATTCGGGCCGACGCTGCGACACACCCTCACCAGCGCAGGCGTCGACGACCATGCTCTGCGAACCGCAGCAGGAGCGTCCGGTATCGCCGCCATCACCGTCGACGACCGAGCCGAGAACAGCATCGTTGTCGTCGCCGGAGCCAACGGCGGTGTGCACGAGCTCACCGACGACGACCTGGCCATCATCGACGATGCCGATATCCTGCTGTGTCAGTTGGAGATTCCCCTCGAGACCGTGCTCGCCGCGTTCGAGTACGCACACTCCCGCGCCGTCGTGACGATGCTCAACCCGTCCCCCGTCCAGGATCTGCCCGACGCTCTCGTTGCGGCCACCGACGTCCTGGTGGTCAACGAGGCCGAGGAAGCGCGCATCGGGAGTCGAGTGAACGACATAGAACATGTGGTCACCACGCTGGGCGCACGAGGCGCGAGATATCGCGGCTCGGAATCGTTCGAGGTACCCGCGCCGAAGGTCGAGGCGGTCGACACCACCGGAGCGGGTGACGCATTCGCCGGAGCACTCGCGGCATCCTGGTCCAGCGGACCCCGCGCTGCCATCGAATGGGCCGTCGCCGCAGGTGCTTTCGCTGCGACGGGAGCCGGCGCGAGCGCGTCCTCGGGAACGACGTCCCAGATCGAATCCCTCCGCAGTTCGGACGCGCGATGAGTGCGTACGACCCGACCGAGCTCCGCCTGCTGCGCCGCGCACGCGATCGAATGGATCGCGATTTCGCGCAACCGCTCGACGTCCCGTCACTCGCCAGAACCGCGCTGATGTCCACCGCACATTTCAGTCGCCGGTTTCGGGAGGCCTACGGCGAGACGCCGTACGCGCATCTGATGACACGACGAATCGAGCGCGCCAAAGCGCTGCTGCGACGCGGAGACGTCACGGTCACCGAGGCATGCTTCGCAGTCGGTTGTACCAGCCTCGGGTCGTTCAGCTCGAGATTCACCGAGATCGTGGGCGAGACACCGAGCGCCTACCGCGCCCGCGATCATCGTGACAGCCACGCCGTACCCACGTGCACGGCGATGGCTCTCGGACGCCCGATGCGAGGGCCCACATCCCCGACGGCGACGGTGACGGTGACGGTGACCGAGCCGAGCAGAATCGAAGAAGCATCTGCGGCCGGGGCGTCCTAGCCTTCGTTCATGACACTTTCACTGAGCCACGTTCACGTCTACACCGACGACCCCGATGCCTCGGTTGCGTTCTACCGAGACGCTCTCGGACTCGAGGTCAAGAGCGAGGTGGCCAACGACGGCTACCGATGGATCACGCTGTCCACCAGCGAACAACCGGAGATCGAGGTCGTGTTGTCGCAGCCGCATGCGGGCCGATCACAGGAACTGGGCGATCAACTCGCTGCGCTGCTGGCCAAGGGTGAGCTGCCGGGACTGCTGTTCCGCGCCGACGACCTCGACGCCGCGTTCGAGCGGATCCGCGCGGCGGGTACGGGCGAGATACTGCAGGAGCCGACAAGTCAGCCCTGGGGTGCCCGCGATGCCGCGTTTCGTGATCCGGCCGGAAACATGGTGCGCGTCAGTCAGGCCTGAAGCGTCGCGCCCGCCTCGACTACAGAGCCGAGGCGAGCGCCAGACCGCCGCCGCACGCGAGTACGGACGCCACCAGCGTGCCGATCGCATTCAGGGCGGCGTCGGCCCGACGGCCCTGCTGCAGTAACCGCACGGTGTCCACGGTCGAGGTACTGAACGTGGTGTAGCCCCCACAGAACCCGGTTCCGAGAACCGCCTGCGCATCGGTGGAGCCGGCGCGCAGCATCACCCAGCCGGCGAGCAACCCGAGCAGGAACGAGCCCGAGATGTTGATGCCGACGGTTCCCCACGGGAAGCTCGTGCGCGAGCTCAACCGTGACTTCACCTCCGCATCGACGAAGAATCGCGCGACCGACCCGAGCGCGCCGGCCAGGATCACCAGGGCCGCGATCATCGGATCACCCTGCCGGCGAACATGATTCCAGCTCCGGCCGCCACAACTCCCAGCACCACACTGACGACGGCGTATGCCGACGCCAGTCCGGTGAACCCACCCCGGACACCCTCGACCGTTTCGAGGGCGAAGGTGCTGTACGTGGTGAACGCGCCGCAGAACCCCGAACCGCCCAGCAACCGGAGCCGACGCCGCGCACCCGTATCGGGACCACTGCGCAGCAGCGACTCGAGCAGCAACCCCAGCACGAATGCACCGACGATGTTGATTCCGAACGTGGCGAGAGGCCACTGCGACGTCGTGTGCGGGAGACGTTCCTCGATCGCGTAGCGAGCAGCAGTACCTGCCGCGCCGCCGACGAATACCGTTGCCAAGACCGCGAGATTGCGGTGCGATGCCGGGTCGCTCACTGCCGGCTCTGCTCTCTGTCGTACCGATGCTGCACGATGAACAGTATGACGACAGCGACGCACGCAACCGCAGGCAACTTGCGCGAAGACGCCGAAAGGCTGCTGCGTGAGCTCGCCGGCCCCGATGCGGTGTTGCGCGAGGACCAGTGGACGGCAATAGAAGCGCTGGTCGTGCACCGTCGGCGTGCATTGGTGGTCCAGCGGACAGGATGGGGTAAGTCGGCTGTCTACTTCATCGCCGCGAAACTACTGCGCGCCCAGGGTCTGGGTCCGACGGTCATCGTCTCGCCACTGCTGGCGTTGATGCGCAACCAGGTCGCCTCTGCGCAGCGCGCCGGAGTTCGGGCGGCAACCATCAACTCGGGCAACATGACCGAGTGGGACGAGATTCATCAACAGGTGAACTCGGGTGAACTCGACGTGCTGCTGGTCAGCCCCGAGCGCCTGAACAACCCGGACTTCCGCGACCAGGTGCTGCCCTCGTTGGCCGGTGACGCCGGCCTGGTCGTGGTCGACGAGGCCCACTGTGTCTCCGATTGGGGACACGATTTTCGGCCCGACTACCGGCGGATCCGAACCCTCATCGCCGAACTGCGCGACGGCATACCCGTACTGGCGACCACGGCGACCGCGAACGACCGGGTGGTCGACGACGTCGCCGCCCAACTCGGGGTCGGCGGCGGAGACACCCTGGTCCTACGCGGCGGACTCGCACGAGACTCACTACGGATGTCGGTGGTGCGGATCGAGAACGCCACCGAGCGCGCAGCGTGGCTCGGCGATCACCTGAAGACCCTGCCGGGCTCGGGAATCATCTACACGCTGACGGTGTCGGCCGCCAAGGATCTCGCCGCGTTGCTCACCGACCAGGGCCACGTCGTGGCGTCGTACACCGGTCAGACCGACCCCACCGAACGCGAATCACTCGAAGCCGACCTACTCGCAAACCGGGTCAAGGCGCTCGTCGCGACCTCCGCACTCGGCATGGGGTTCGACAAACCCGACCTCGGCTTCGTCGTACACATGGGGGCACCGTCCTCGCCGATCTCCTACTACCAGCAGGTCGGTCGCGCCGGCCGCGCCACCGAACGCGCCGACGTCGTGCTCCTCCCCGGACACGAGGACCGGCAGATCTGGAGCTACTTCGCCTCCGTCGCATTCCCGCGAGAACATCTCGTGCGGCAGGTCATCGAGGCACTCGATACCGACAAGGCTCAGTCGACCCAAGCTCTCGAGCCCCTGGTCGAGCTCAATCGCAGCAGGCTCGAGATGGTGCTGAAGGTCCTCGACGTCGACGGTGCCGTCAGACGCGTCCGTGGCGGGTGGATGGCCACCGGGGAGCCGTGGACGTACGACGCGAGCCGCTACGAACGTCTCGAGCAAGCCAGGGACCGTGAGCAGCAGGCGATGCTCGAATACCAAAGCACCGACGGATGCCGGATGGAGTTCCTGCGTCGGCAACTCGACGATCCCGATCTCGGCGCACCCGGCACCGAGTCCGACCGTTGCGGCCGATGCGACAACTGCACGGGCGAGCATCTCTCGTCCGCGGTCGATGCCACGTCGGTCGACTCTGCGCGGGCCCGGCTCGATCGCCCCGGACTCGATCTCCAGCCCAGAAAGCAGTGGCCCAGTGGGATGAAGAAGCTGGGTGTATCGCTTTCGGGCAAGATCAGCAACCCGCACCGGCCGGGTCGCGTTCTCGGCCGCCTCACCGACCTCGGGTGGGGTGGACGCTTGCGTGCGCTGCTCGATGCACCCGACGCTCCCGTCACCGAGGCTCTGGAGAAGGCCTGCATCTCGGTGCTGGCCAACTGGGACTGGGCCGACCGGCCGACTGCCGTGTTGGCGCTCGACTCCCCCACCCACCCGCAGCTGGTGCGCTCGGTTGCCGAGCGCTTGGCAACCGTCGGGAAGCTGGAGAACCTGGGCGTGATGCAGGTCAGACCAGGGCACCCCCCGGTATCGGCAGCAAACTCGGCCTTCCGAGTTGCCGGCCTGGTGGACTCGTGGGAGGTTCCGGACGTATCGTCCGTAGAAGGGCCGATTCTGCTCGTCGATCTGCTCACCGACACCGGTTGGACGTTCACATGTGCGACCGCTGCACTGCAGGCGGCGGGCGCGGATGCGATCCTCCCCTTCGCATTGGCAACGCCCAAGTAGGGCTCCGGCACAACGTGCGGGTTTGAAAACGCGCCAGGTGGGTACCGCCAGCCGATCCTGAATTATGTGAGCACCATCACAATCGGCGGTTAACCAGGCAAAGCATGTCCGATTCGGGCGTCGATTCTCCGACGCACTCGATATGCTCCGGTCTCCTTGTTACGGTCGTATTTCCTATGAAGCCTGCATTGCTGAGAGGTACCCCGCTCACTGCGCCGGACGCAGTGAAGTTTCGTAAGCCACAGATCTCCGACGGAGTCCGGCTCTGGGAGATCGCAAGAGATTCACGGGTTCTGGATCTGAACTCCAGCTACTCGTACGTGTTGTGGTGCCGAGATTTTGCGGCCACCACTGTCGTATCCGACATCGACGGCCGCGCAGTCGGATTCGTCACCGGATATATCCGCCAGGACGCCCCTCGAACCTTGTTCGTGTGGCAGGTCGCAGTGGATGCGGACCAGCGCGGCAAGGGACTTGCCGGTCGCATGCTCATGGAGCTGCTCGACCGCCTCGAGCCACAGGGCATCACGCACCTCGAAACCACGATCAGCCCCGACAACGAGGCGTCCATCGCAACCTTCACCAGCCTCGCACGCAAGCGAGGCACCGACATCGTCAAGTCGGATTTGTTCGCGCCCAACGATTTCCCTGATAGCCACGAAGCCGAAGAGCTCTACACCGTAGGCCCGGATGCATCGCGGAATTACGAAAGGAACAAGCAGAACATGACCGAAAAGAACACAGTGACAACAGAGAAGCCCGATGTATTCGAGACCGTCGAGTCCGGCGTGCGTAGCTACAGTCGCCAGTGGCCCGCCGTGTTCACCACAGCGAAGAACTCGGTCATCACCGACGAGGACGGCAACGACTACCTCGATTTCTTCGGTGGCGCAGGCGCACTCAACTACGGCCACAACAACGACATGATCAAGAGCGCGTTGGTGGACTACATCACCAGCGATGGCATCACCCACGGACTCGACATGTCCACCGTCGCCAAGCGTGAGTTCCTCGAGTCGTTCAAGAAGAACATCCTCGACCCCCGCGGCTTGGACTACAAGGTTCAGTTCCCCGGCCCGACGGGCACCAACACCGTCGAGGCAGCGCTCAAGCTCGCTCGCAAGGTCACCGGGCGCGAGGCGATCATCAACTTCACCAACGCATTCCACGGCATGACACTCGGCGCGTTGTCGGTCACCGGCAACTCGATGAAGCGAGCTGGCGCCGGAATTCCATTGGTGCATACCACTCCGATGCCGTACGACAACTACTTCGGCGGCGTCACCGAGGACTTCCAGTGGTTCGAGCGCGTGCTCGACGACTCGGGCAGTGGATTCAACCGTCCGGCGGCAGTGATCGTCGAGACCATTCAGGGCGAGGGCGGCATCAACGTCGCACGTCCGGAGTGGTTGCGCGCGTTGGCCGAACTGTGCTCGCGACGCGAAATTCTGCTGATCGTCGACGACGTGCAGATGGGCTGCGGCCGCACCGGCCAATTCTTCTCGTTCGAGGAAGCCGGCATCACCCCGGACATCGTCACCCTGTCGAAGTCCATCGGCGGCTACGGCATGCCGCTGGCGCTGACACTGTTCAAGCCCGAGCTGGACGTCTGGGCACCGGGTGAGCACAACGGCACCTTCCGCGGCTTCAACCCGTCGTTCGTCACGGCAAAGGCAGCCATCGACCACTACTGGTCCGACGACAAGTTCGAGAAGGAAACCCTCGCCAAGGGCGAGCACATCCAGGATCGATTCATCAAGCTGTGCGCCAAGTTCGACGGCATCTCGACCCGCGGTCGCGGCATGGTCCAGGCCCTGGTGTTCGACGACGCGGAGTTGGCCGGCAAGGTGTCTCAGCTGTGCTACGACGAGCGTCTGCTCGTCGAGACCGCGGGCCCCAAGGACGAGGTCGTCAAGCTTCTTCCCCCGTTGACCACCACGATCGACGAGCTCGACCGCGGCCTGGACATCATCGAAAGTGCAGTGGCGAAGGTTCTGTCCTAGCCGCGCCCAGCACACACCGACATCGAAGGAGACATCGCATGATCGTTCGCACCACCGAAGAAATCACCGGAACCGACCGCGACATCTCGAGCGAGGACGGCAACTGGCGCAGCAAGAGAATCATTCTGGGCGGTGACAAGGTCGGCTTCTCGTTCCACGAGACCACCATCCAGCCCGGAACGGTGAACAACTTCCACTACGCGAATCACGTCGAAGCGGTGTGGCTCATCGAGGGTGAAGGAACGTTGACCGATCGCGAGACCGGACAGACGTACGAGCTCGGACCGGGGTCGATGTACCTGCTCAACGGGCATGAGCGTCACACCGTGGAGCCACGCACGAAAATGCGGATGCTGTGCGTGTTCAACCCGCCGGTCGTCGGCAACGAGACGCACGACGAAAACGGCGTGTATCCACTTGTCGAGGTTCCTGCATAACGCATCATTTCAGGACGCCGGGCCCGCATCGACGCATCGTCGGTGCGGGCCCGGCGTCGTCGATATCGATCGATGCGTGGCACGACTCTTCGCTATCCTGGACGAGGTGAATGCTCCGACCGCGCCCGCGGAAACGTATCGGCAATTGTTCTCGATTCTGGACGGAAGATCCGTTGCAGTGCTCAGCGGTGCCGGCATGTCGACCGACTCCGGAATTCCGGACTATCGGGGTCCGAAGTCACCGCCGCGCAATCCGATGACCTTTCAGCAGTTCATCGGTGATGCCGAGTTCAGAAGGCACTACTGGGCGCGTAATCACGTGGGTTGGCGGCATATGGACGCGGCAGTACCCAACGACGGCCACCGAGCCCTGACCCGTCTCGAACGCGCAGGAGTCGTCACCGGCATCATCACCCAGAACGTCGATATGCTGCACACCAAAGCCGGCAGCCGCAACGTCATCGATCTCCACGGTGTCTACGCCCGCGTGCGTTGCCTCAATTGCGAGCGGTTGGTGTCGAGGTTCGAGTTGGCCCGACGCCTCGACCGAGCCAACCCGGGCTTCGTCGAATCCGTTGCACCGGCCGAGGGCGTCGAGATCGCACCCGACGCCGATGCGATCATTTCCTCCACCGCACATTTTCGAATGGTCGATTGCGAATCCTGTTCCGGCATACTCAAACCCGACATCGTCTACTTCGGCGAGAGTGTTCCCAAACCGCGCGTGGCCGAGGCCTTCGACCTCGTCGATCGCAGCGACGCGCTGCTGGTGCTGGGGTCGTCGCTGACCGTGATGTCGGGCCTGCGGTTCGTCAGACATGCGTTCAAGACCGACACACCCGTCGTCATCGTCAATCGGGGTTCTACCCGAGGCGACGAATTCGCCTCTCTCACACTGCATACCGGCTGTTCGGAAACTGCGACAGCATTGGCCGACGCGTCGGATCAGGCGCGGACGAGATCGTCCGCGTGAACCACCGGGCGCTGTAGCTCCGCAGCCAACTCCCCCGTGGACCGTCCGAGCATTCCGGACAACTCCCCGGAGTCGTACGCGACGACCCCGCGGGCCACCAGCACACCCTCGGCATCGACGAGCGAGACGACATCTCCGCCGTGAAAAGCGCCGGATACGGCCGTGATCCCGGCAGACAACAATGACCTTCGCCGCTCGACGACCGCTCGCACGGCACCGGCATCGAGGTGTAACTCACCTGCCGCGTCGGCCGCATGTCGCACCCAGAACTTTCGCGCCGACAACCGCGTCGGGCGCGCCGCGAAGGCGGTGCCCACTGCCGAGGTCGTCAGAGCGTGAGCAGCGTCGGATGCCGCCGCCAGCAGCACGGGAACACCGGCGTCGGCCGCCAGGCGCGCAGCGGAGAGTTTGGAGGCCATACCGCCGGTACCGAGCGCTCCCCCGGAACCGGCGACGACGCCGTCCAGATCCTCCGGGCTGGTCACCTCGGGGATCAACGTGGCCGAACCCTTACGAGGATCACCGTCGTAGAGCCCGTCCACATCCGAGAGCAGGAACAGTGCATCGGCACCGACGAGGTGTGCCACCAGTGCCGCCAACCGGTCGTTGTCACCGAACCGAATCTCGGCAGTGGCCACGGTGTCGTTCTCGTTGACGATCGCTACCGCGCCGAGCGACCGTAGCCGATCCAGGGTGCGCTGGGCATTACGGTGATTGGTTCGCCGCGCTATGTCCTCGGCGGTCAGCAACACCTGCCCGACCGTGCGTCCGTACCGGTGGAACGACGAACTCCAGGCATTGACCAGAGCAAGCTGCCCTACGCTCGCCGCAGCCTGCTTCGTTGCGAGGTCACGTGGGCGCCTGGTGAGGCCGAGCGGTGCCATGCCTGCACCGATCGCGCCCGACGAGACGACGACCACGTCGGTGCCGCTACGCATCCGCGACTCGATGGCGTCGGCCAACAGGTTCAGTCGAGCCAGGTCGAGACCGGCGTCGAGGCTGGTGAGCGCCGAGGATCCGATCTTGACCACGATGCGCTTGGCATCGGCGATCGTACGACGGGTATCGGTGAGAGCCTCTGCGGGCGAATCGGATTCACGCACCGACACCTCGTCTACTCCTGTTCGGTATCGAGCCCGCGGCGAACCTGACGGGCGTGCTTGCGCTCGGAGGCCCCGATGCGCTCGACCTGGTCGAGTCGAGCATCGGTGCCGCGGCCGGTCATCGTGATCTCGACACCGGCCGGGGTCTGCGGTTCCCAATCGAACGAGACGTCGCCGATGGTGACCGACGCGCCCGGCTGAGCGCCCGCCTTGATCAATGCATCCTCGACGCCGAGCCGCGCGAGGCGGTCCGCGAGGTAGCCGACGGCCTCGTCGTTGGTGAACTGCGTCTGGCGCACCCACCGTTCCGGCCGGGTACCGCGCACGATGAAGCCGTCCGGGATGTCCGGATCCTTGACGACCTTGAAGCTGTCGTCGTTCCGTGCGACGGGCCGCAGCACCTGACGGCGCGGCTCCGGTGCCGGGTGGGCGGTGCGGTAATCCTCGACGAGCTTCGCCAGCGCGAAGGTCAGCGGCTTCAAGCCGGCCCGGGTGACCGCAGAAATGGTGAAGACCGGCCAACCCCGCGACTCGAACTCCGCGGTGACCATCTCGGCCAGCTCGGCACCCTCGGGGATGTCGGCCTTGTTCAGTACGACGATGCGGGGTCGATCGGCGAGGTCGCCGAGACTGGCATCGCCGGACAGAGCGGGCTTGTAGGCCGCCAACTCTGCTTCGAGGGCATCGACGTCGGAGATCGGGTCGCGGCCCGGATCCAGTGTCGCGCAATCGACTACGTGTGCGAGCACAGCGCAGCGCTCGAGGTGACGCAAGAAGTCCAGTCCGAGACCGCGGCCCTGACTCGCACCGGGGATCAGTCCGGGGACGTCGGCGACGGTGAAGGTGGTGTCTCCACTGGAGACGACACCGAGGTTGGGCACCAATGTGGTGAACGGGTAATCGGCGATCTTCGGCTTCGCTGCGGACAACACCGAAACCAGCGAGGACTTACCGGCCGACGGGAATCCGACGAGGCCGACATCGGCCACGGACTTGAGTTCGAGGACGAGTTCGCGTTCGATGCCCTCTTCGCCGAGCAGAGCGAAACCGGGCGCTCGACGAGCCTTGGACGCCAGTGCAGCGTTGCCGAGCCCGCCGCGCCCGCCGGGAGCGGCGTCGAAACGCGTTCCCTCGCCGATCATGTCGGCGAGGACGTTGCCCTTCTTGTCGAGCACGACGGTGCCGTCGGGGACCTTGAGAATCAGGTCCTCACCGTTGGCACCCTCACGGTTTCCGCCCATGCCCTGAGTTCCGTTGCCGGCCTTGGCATGACTGGAGAAGTGGAAGTCGAGCAACGTGTGGACGTTGCTGTCGACGACGAAGATCACTCCGCCACCCTGACCGCCGTTGCCGCCGTCCGGGCCGCCGAGAGGCTTGAACTTCTCGCGGTGAACCGAAGAGCAGCCGTTGCCACCTTTGCCGGCGCTGACGTGCAGCACCACGCGGTCGATGAATCGTGACATAGCTGTCTTCGATCCTTTCTGGAAGAAAAACGGGGTGAAAAAAGCGATAGGGGCGGACCGGTCTCGTGACCCTGGTCCGCCCCTATCGGGAGCTGTGAACGTGCGCGGTGGACGTCCGACCCGGGCAGTTGCCTGCCGTGCCGGTCATCGTGAGCGCGAGCTGCAGAAGGACTAGGCCTCTACAGTGACCGGAACGATGTTCACGGTCTTGCGTCCGCGCTTGGCACCGAATTCGACTGCGCCGGGAGCGAGTGCGAACAAGGTGTCGTCGCCGCCACGGCCGACGTTGACGCCGGGGTGGAAGTGCGTGCCGCGCTGACGGACCAGGATCTCGCCTGCGCCTACGGTCTGGCCGCCGAAGCGCTTGACGCCGAGGCGCTGTGCGTTCGAGTCGCGACCGTTACGGGAGCTTGATGCACCCTTCTTATGTGCCATGTTGCATACCCTCCTCGGGGTGAATCAGCTGAAAAGAACTCGGGTCCGGTGAGACCTGGTTACTTGATGCCGGTGACCTTGAGGACAGTCAGCTTCTGCCTGTGTCCCTGACGCTTGTGGTATCCGGTCTTGTTCTTGAACTTGTGGATGCGGATCTTCGGGCCCTTGGTGTGCTCGACGATCTCACTGGCGACCGAGATCTTTGCCAGCTTGTCTGCATCTGTGGTCAGGTCGGATCCGTCTACGACGAGGACCGGAGCAAGCGAGACAGCAGTGCCGGGCGCTCCCTCGATCTTCTCGACCTTGACGAGGTCACCAACAGCGACCTTGTACTGCTTTCCGCCGGTCTTGACGATCGCGTACGTTGCCATCGGAGGGCTACCCCTTGCTTCTTCGAACTTGCTCGCGTTGCGCATGGCACCGCGACTGGTCTGGTTGAACGTGTTTGCTTGCTCCCATTCGGCCGATCCGGACCCAACTGCATCCGAACCACTCGAGAACTGTTTCCGCTTGTAGGACCACTAGGCACAACAAGACTGTGTCACCGGGAGCGACTTATCAAGGTTACGGCAGAGAGACGGCCAGGGTCAAACCGCCTCGACCCCTACACATCGATGTCCACCGGCGGGCCTGCCGGACGCGCCGCTGCCCGTCTCCGACGCGGACGTGCGGTCGGCACGTCCACCTGCTCGACGGGCTGCTCGGCCGCCGCTGTCAGCGGTGCTGCATCGGCCACCGTGTGACCGCCCGCCGAACCTGCGTCGGCAACATCGTCGGCGTCTGCCGTGGCCGAAACCACCATCAGCACACCGGCATCCGGCGCAGCACTGGTCGGCGCGGCGGCCTTCCGCGCCACCCGTCGACCCCGTCGCGGGGTGGCCACCACCGGCTCCGGCCGGACGGGGGTGTCGTCGGACGACTGCGTCGCCCCGGTATCCGCGGAACCGTCGTCACCGGCGGATTCTGCAGCCGGCACCGGCTCGTGAGCCTGCGCGCTGTCCACGGTTGCCTGCGCGACGTCCGCGTCCTCGTTCGCCGCTGCCGCGACAGCCACGTCCTCCGCCGAGACCACGGTGACCGACTCGTCCTTGTCACCGGCGGAGCCGGACGGTGCCTGCGAGACCTCCGCGGGGCTGACATCGGCCACCACGTCGTCGTGATGCGCTGCCATCGCCAGAGCCACGGGGTGTGCGCGCTTGATCGACGGGTCGACCACCGGGTGGTCGATCCCGTCCGTCGTGCCCGACTGTCCGTTCGGCGTCGACCGCTCGGTGTTGTCGGACCGATCGTTTCCGTCGGACTTGGCGTCCTTGCCGCGCCGACGCCTGCTGCCGTTGCCCGAACCGTTCGAGTCCGAACGTGACGAGCTCGGGCGTCCACCGTCGGAGTCCGGCTTGGCGTCGATCGGGAACGGATGCACGATGATTCCGCGACCCAGGCAGTGCTCGCACGTGGTGGAGAAGGCCTCGACCAATCCCGTGCCGAGCTTCTTGCGCGTCATCTGCACCAGACCGAGCGAGGTCACCTCCGACACCTGATGACGGGTCCGGTCACGGCCCAACGCCTCGGTCAGGCGGCGGAGCACCAGATCGCGGTTCGATTCCAGCACCATGTCGATGAAGTCGACGACGATCATGCCGCCGATGTCGCGCAGACGCATCTGGCGGACGACTTCCTCGGCCGCCTCGATGTTGTTGCGGGTGACTGTCTCTTCCAGGTTGCCGCCGGAGCCGGTGAACTTTCCGGTGTTGACGTCGACGACCGTCATCGCCTCGGTGCGATCGATCACCAGCGTGCCGCCCGAGGGCAACCACACCTTGCGATCGAGAGCCTTGGCCAGCTGTTCGTCGATGCGGTGAGCTGCGAACACGTCCACGGAGCTGCCGTTGGCCTCGTATCGCTGCAGGCGCTCCATCATGTCCGGAGCCACGGTCTCCACGTAGTTCGACGTGGTCGTCCATGCCTTGTCACCCTCGATGACGAGCTTCGAGAAGTCCTCGTTGAAGAGGTCGCGAATGACCTTCACCAGCATGTCGGGCTCTTCGTACAGCGTCTGCGGCTGCACGCCCTTGCCTGTTTCGGCGTTCGCGGACCGCTCTTCGATGCTGGCCCACTGGGCCTGCAGCCGCGTCACGTCGCGCGCGAGTTCTTCCTCGCTGACGCCCTCGGCCGCGGTCCTGATGATGACGCCGGCCTCGGGGGGAACGATGTCGCGCAGAATTTCCTTGAGTCGCTTGCGCTCGGTGTCGGGCAGCTTGCGGCTGATGCCGGTGGAACTGCCACCGGGAACGTAGACGAGGAAGCGTCCGGCCAACGACAGCTGAGTCGTCAAGCGAGCGCCCTTGTGGCCCACCGGATCCTTGCTGACCTGCACCAGAACCTGATCGCCCGGCTTGAGGGCCTGCTCGATCTTGCGCGCGCTTCCGCCGAGACCGGCAGCGTCCCAGTTGACCTCGCCTGCGTACAGCACGCCGTTACGGCCACGGCCGATGTCGATGAACGCTGCTTCCATACTGGGCAGGACGTTCTGCACGCGGCCGAGATAGACGTTGCCGACCATCGAGGCGGTGGCGCTACTGGTCACGAAGTGCTCCACCAGAACGCCGTCTTCGAGCACGGCGACCTGCGTGGTCAACGGATGGTCCGGGGTGGCCTTCTCGCGAACGACCATCACGCGGTCCACCGACTCACGACGAGCGAGGAATTCCGATTCGGTCAGAATCGGCGGACGACGTCGCCCGGCATCGCGGCCGTCACGGCGACGCTGCCGCTTGGCCTCGAGCCGAGTCGAACCGGAGATGCCCTGAACCTCGTCGCGCGGTGCGCGGCTCTTGTTGCGCGGCTCGCGTTCGTGCACGACGGTGTTGGGCGGGTCGTCCTCGGACGACGCAGCTGCTTCTGCAGCGGCCTCGGCTCCGGTCTTGCGACGGCGGCGACGCCGACGACGACGGCTGGAGCCGTCTCCGTCCGAATCGCCGTTGTCGGAATCACCGTTGTCGGAGTCGCCGAAGTTGTCCTGAGCGCCGGACTCGGACTCGTCGTCACTGTCCTCGCCCTGGTTGTCCGACCCGTCGGCGGTGGCGTCGGTAGTGGCGTTCTGCCGATCGGACCCGCGGCCGCGTGACCGCGAGCGACGCGAACGCCGTCCCGAGTTCGAGGGCTGGTCGTCGCCGGAGGTCTCGTCGGTATCGGAATCGTCGGACTCGTCCGCTCCGGTGGACTCGCCGTCTGCCGGAGAGGTGGACGTGCCGCTGTCCGTCTCGGAGTCGGTGTCGTCCGAATCCTCGTCGGTCGAGTTGTCGTCGGACGACTGCTCTCCGCGTCCACGCCCACGACCGCGGCGACCGCGGCGACGGCGACGGGGCTGAGACTGGTCGTCGTCGTCTCCCGAGCCGTCCGCAGCCGAGGAAGCCCCGGAATCGTCGGGCGACGCATCCGATGCACCCGACTCGGGAGCATCGGACACAGCGGTGTCCTGCGCGGCGGTGTCGGCGGCGACCGTCGAGACGTTCTCGGCGACGGGCGACTCGCCGGTCGCGGGCTCGTCCGTGGCCTCCCCGTCCGTGGCCTTGTTGTCGGACGCAGCGTTGTTATCGGACGTTGCCTCGTCCTTGGGTGCGGCCTTGCGGCTACGTCGACGCCGTGAGGGGGCCTCGGTCGGCGCATCCGCCGATTCTGCTGCGGGCTCTGCCGCTGCCGGCTGCAGGAACACCGGCGTCGCGAAGGTCGTGGCCGTGGGTTGAGCCGCCTCGGGCTCGGCCGTGGGCGCGCTGGTGAACAGCGTTGCCTCGGCAGCAGGGACCTCGACCGAGGGAGCCGTCTCGGCCGGCACCTCGACCGATGCGGGCTCGGGCTGCGCGCCGGCCGACGCATCCGGTGCCGACGACTCCGCTGCGGCGGCGTCGGGGGCGGTGGGCCCGTTGACGGAATCGCGCACCGATTCGGCAACGTCTCGGCTCAGACTCGACTGCGCGCTGCGGGCTTCGATGCCGAGCTCACCGAGAGTGACGAGCAACTGCTTGCTGGTCACGCCCAGAATTTTCGCCAGGGCATGCACACGCAGCCTGGTCGGCAATTCGATGGTGTCGGGTTGCACGGAAGCCGCGTCGGACTTCGCGGACGACACCGCGTCGGTGTCCTCCGGACTTCCTGCGTTCGTGCTCTGTACATCTTCGGGCGGGCTTTGATCGGCCACGTAGTCTCCTCGGGCCCCCGGGCGCGTTCATCCGAAATCGGGTGTGACGCGGCCACGCGAGGGCAATCCTTGTGTACTCACGTCGGGTTGGACGTCAGCTGTTCGGTCTCGCTCTCCACAAATCGTTTGAGCCACCTCGTGAATCTCGGTGGCCGACGACGGCGTGTGCAGTGCCTGGCTGGATGGTGGTGTCTCGGCGATCCGAGCGCCTGATCATCAAGCATGAACGCGAACGAGCCTGTCTCTCGTTCGCGACTCTGCGATGACGGGCAGCGGGTCGACGACAGTCATCCGATCGATCCCACGAGCACTTTTTCTCTAGCGAACTTCGGTGGAGCGTGAACAGAGGTGGAGCGTGTGAACGTACATGTGCTGTGGGGTCGATCTCCGTCGAGTATCCCACACGCGACGATCCGTACGAGCCACGCCGCACCGATCGGACATCGAGCGGGTGCGGCGTGACTGGGAGAGTGCTCGTCGACGGGCTTCTAGGAGGCGGTCAGGTCGGGGAACCAGAGTGCGATTTCGCGCTCTGCGGATTCCACCGAATCCGATCCGTGTACCAGGTTCTGCTGGCCGTCGAGGGCCAGGTCACCTCGGATGGTGCCGGGAACCGCTTTGGCAACCGGATCCGTGCCGCCGGCGATCTGGCGGAAGGCTTCGATGGCACGGGGGCCCTCGAGAACCGCGGCCACCACGGGACCGGAGGTGATGAACTCGAGAAGGTCGGGGAAGAACGGCTTGCTCTCGTGCTCCGCGTAGTGAGCCGAGGCCACGTCGCGAGAGACGGTCTTGAGCTCGAGGGCGACGATGCTCAGACCCTTCTTCTCCACGCGGCCGAGGATCTCTCCTACGTAACGCCGGGCAACTCCGTCTGGCTTGATCAGTACTAGGGTGCGATCGGTCACGTCGACGACAGTAATGGACACCGGCACCCGGTCGCGCGGCGCATGGCCCCAACCGACCGGTCCGGTGTTACTCGCGTTGCCCGGGCAGCATGCCGCGTCGAATTCGTTCGGTGATGTCTCTGCGAAGATAGAGCAGATACAGCCACACGGCGAGGAAGATCAGACCCACGGCACCGATCGACAGATGGAACACGGCCCCGGCCATCACGAAGAACTGCAACGCGAGGTTCAGCTTCATCGCCCAGGGTTCGCCCTGTTTTCCCGCGGCCAGAATCATCACCACGGCGAGCGCCACGATGTAGGTGGTCGAGAACCACGTTGCACCGCCACCGAGAGTCGCCACGACCGGAAGAGCGAGCAGGGTCACGATCGCTTCGAGTACCAGCGTGCCTGCCGACACACCGCGAAATCCCTTCCACGGGTCCGTCGTGGGTGGTCGAAACTCCGAGTCGCTCACGCGGGATCCTTTCCGAACAACGTGCGCGCTGCGCCCACGGTCACCACCGAGCCGGTGACGACGACCCCGGCACCCGACACGGCTTCGCCTGGCTCGGCCACTTCTTCGGCCAACCCGATCGCCGTTTCGAGCGCATCGGGCAGCGTCGACGCCACCACGACCCGCTCGTCGCCGAACTTGGCCACGGCTATGTCGGCCAACGCGTCGACATCCATTGCTCGACCGGACCCGTTGTGGGTGACGACGATGTCGTCGAACACCGGCTCCAATGCGTCGAGAATCGCGCCGACGTCCTTGTCCGCCATGACACTGACGACTCCGACGAGTTTGCGGAAGTCGAATTCGTCGGTCAGGGCGGCCGCAAGTGCAGCGGCCCCGTGCGGGTTGTGCGCGGCATCGAGAAACACCGTGGGCGCGTTGCGTACTCGCTCGAGCCGACCGGGATTGACCACGGTCGCAAAGGCTTCGCGCACGGTGTCCTGATCGAGTTGACGGTCCGGGCCCGCCCCGAAGAATGCCTCGACGGCTGCGAGAGCGAGAGACGCGTTGTGCGCCTGGTGCTCTCCGTGCAACGGCAGGAAGATATCGGTGTAGACACCGCCCAGCCCCTGCAACTCCAGCTGCTGCCCGCCCACGGCTATCTGCCTGCCGAGAACGGTGAACTCCGAACCGGCCCGTGCCACGGCAGCGTCCGCCTGCACCGCCGCACGAAGGAGGACCTCGGACACCTCGGGTTCCTGCTTGGCGAGGATGGCCACCGTGTCCCGTGGCACGAGCAGTTCCGGCGCCTTCTTGATGATGCCGGCCTTCTCCCCCGCGATCGTGGACAGATCATCCCCGAGGAATTCGACGTGATCGAGACCGATCGGGGTGATGACGGCGATCTCGCCGTCGACCACGTTGGTGGCATCCCAGCGTCCGCCCAGCCCCGTTTCGATGACGGCGACCTCGACCGGTGCCTCGGCGAAGGCCGCGAACGCCATGGCGGTGACGACCTCGAACTTGCTCATCCGCGGTCCACCGGCGGCCTCGGACTGTGCATCGATCATCTCGACGAACGGTGCGATCTCGTTGTAGGTGTCCACGTAGGTGCGCGGTGACACCGGACGGCCGTCGATGCTGATCCGCTCGGTGGCCATCTGCAGATGCGGACTGGTGGTCCGACCGGTACGCCGGTGGAAGGCCGTCAGCAACGCGTCGATCATGCGGGTGACGGACGTCTTGCCGTTGGTTCCGGCCACATGGATCGACGGGTACGCCTTCTGTGGAGAACCGAGCAGGTCCATCAGCGCCGAGATTCGGGCGGTCGACGGCTCGATTTTCGTTTCGGGCCAACGCTTGTCGAGCTCGGCCTCCACGAGTGCGAGCTCGGCCAGATCGACCGGGGTCGGCGGTGGTGACGGCAGGGCGTCGTCCGGCTCGGTCACTTAGCTTCCCATCGATTCGAGGCGTGCGCCGATGCGCGCGATCTCTTCGCGAGCGATCGTCTGACGAGTTCTGATCTTGTCCACCACCGCATCCGGCGCTTTGGCCAGGAATGCCTCGTTGCCCAGTTTGCCGGTCGTCTGGGCCAACTCCTTCTCGGCCGCGGCGAGATCCTTCACCAGTCGCGCGCGTTCGGCGACCAGATCGACTGTGCCCGAGGTGTCGAGTTCGACGACGACGGTGGCCTTGCTGGTACGCACCTCCACCGATGCCGTCGCTGCGAAGTCCGCATCCGGCTCGGTCAAGCGGGCCAGCGAGGTCACTGCCGAGATCTGGCCCTCCAGGTCCGCGTCGCCCACTCCCACGATGCGAGCGGCGACCTTCTGCGAGGGCTTGAGCCCCTGATCGCTGCGGAACCGACGAATTTCGGTGATGAGGCGCTGCATGTCCTCGATGCGTTGCGCAGCAACGGGATCGACCGGATCGGCGGCTGGGGTCGGCCACGTGGCGACCACCAGGGACTCTCCCCCGGTCAGCACCTTCCACAGGGTCTCGGTCACGAACGGGACGACCGGGTGCAGCAGGCGCAGCACTGCGTCGAGCACGTTGCCCAGGACTCCACGGGTGGATTCGGCGATGCTCTCGTCGGCGAATTGCACCTTCGCGATTTCGAGGTACCAGTCGCAAACCTCGTCCCAGGTGAAGTGGTAGAGCGCCTCGCACGCCTTGCTGAACTCGTAACGATCGAATGCCGAATCCACTTCTGCTCGAACCTGATCGAGCCGGTCGAGGATCCAACGGTCGGCGTCGGTGAGTGCGGCGCGCGACGGCAGCTCGGCCGGCGCTGCGCCGTTCATCAGAGCGAACTTGGTGGCGTTGAACAGTTTGTTGGCGAAGTTGCGCGAGGATTGCGCGTGATCCTCGCCGACGGACATGTCGGCACCCGGGTTGGCACCGCGGGCCAGCGTGAACCGCAGTGCATCCGCACCGAAGCGGTCGACCCAGTCGAGCGGATCGATACCGTTGCCCCGAGACTTCGACATCTTCTTGCCGAACTGATCACGAATCAGTCCGTGCAGGAAGACATCTCGGAACGGAACCTGTGGGCCCTGCTTGCCTGCGGTGATGGCGTCGTCGGCTCCGACGTAGGTGCCGAACATCATCATCCGGGCGACCCAGAAGAACAGAATGTCGTAACCGGTGACGAGTACACCGGTCGGATAGAACTTCTCCAGTTCGGGAGTGGCCTCCGGCCAGCCCATCGTCGAGAAGGGCCACAGGCCTGAAGAGAACCAGGTGTCGAGGACGTCGGGGTCCTGCTCCCACCCCTCGGGTGGGGTCTCCCCCGGTCCCAGGCACACCGTCTCGCCGTCGGGGCCGTACCAGATCGGAATTCGGTGGCCCCACCACAGCTGACGCGAGATACACCAATCGTGCATGTTGTCGACCCAGGCGAACCAGCGTGGCTCTTGGCTCTTGGGATGAATGACGGTGTCGCCGTTGCGGACTGCGTCACCGGCCGCCTTGGCCAGGGTGTCGACCTTGACCCACCACTGCAGCGACAGACGCGGCTCGATCGGCTCACCGCTGCGCTCGGAGTGTCCGACGCTGTGCAGGTACGGGCGCTTCTCGGCGACCACTCGGCCCTGCTCGGCCAGGGCCTCACGGACCTTGACACGCGCCTCGAATCGGTCCATCCCGTCGAACTGCGTTCCGGTATCGGTGATGCGGCCGGCCTTGTCCATGATGGACGGCATCGGCAGTGAGTGCCGAACGCCCATCTCGAAGTCGTTGGGGTCGTGCGCCGGAGTGATTTTGACTGCGCCGGTACCGAATTCGGGATCGACGTAGTCGTCGGCGATGATCGGTATCCGTCGTCCGGTGAACGGATGCTCGAGGGTGGTGCCCACCAGAGCCCGGTAGCGCTCGTCGTCGGGGTGCACCGCCACAGCAGTGTCGCCGAGCATCGTCTCCACCCGAGTGGTGGCCACGATGACGTGCGGTTCGGAGTCGTCCAGCGACCCGTATCGCAGCGAGACGAGTTCGCCCTCGACGTCCTCGAACTTCACCTCGATGTCGGAGATTGCCGTCTGCAGCACCGGCGACCAGTTGACCAGCCGCTCGGCGCGGTAGATCAGACCGTCGTCGAACATGCGCTTGAACATGGTCTGCACGGCCTCGGACAGGCCGTCGTCCATGGTGAATCGCTCACGGCTCCAGTCGACACCGTCGCCGATACGACGCATCTGGCCGCCGATGGTGCCGCCCGACTCACGCTTCCAGTCCCAGACCTTGTCGATGAACAGTTCGCGACCGAACTCTTCCTTGGTCTTTCCATCGGCGGCGAGCTGCTTCTCCACCACCGACTGCGTGGCGATGCCCGCGTGGTCCATTCCCGGCAGCCACAGCACCTCGTACCCGAGCATGCGCTTGCGCCTGCTCAACGCGTCCATCAGCGTGTGGTCGAGTGCGTGACCCATGTGCAGGCTGCCCGTGACGTTGGGCGGCGGCAGCACGATGGAGTAGGGCGGCTTGTCACTGGTGGCATCGGCCTCGAAGTAACCGGCATCCACCCAGCCCCGGTACAGCTCGGCCTCTACCTCGCTGGGGTCCCAGCTCTTGGGCAAACGGTCGGCTGGGTTGTCTGGGGTCTCTGGCGCTGAACTGGTCACCGGTCGATTCTAGTGGCCCAGTATTCGCGGCATCGACGCGCTCTCGCCCAGGACGTGCCCCGCCAGAAATGCCAGTACCACCTCGTACCAGACCTTGGCGTGCTGAGGGCTCAGAATCCAGTGGTTCTCGCTGGGGAAGTACAGGAATCGGTGCTCGGTCTCACCGTCGTCGTCGGCGGGCAATCCCGATTCGCTGAGCAATTCGTACCACAACCGTAGGCCCTCGCCGATCGGCACGCGATAGTCCTTGTCACCGTGGATGACCAGCATCGGCGTCGAGATGTCCGCGACGAACAAGTGCGGAGAGTTCTCCACCGCCATCTCGGGAGACATCTCCCGCGCCCAGTACCACGGTGCGTCGGTCGTCGGTCCGAACTGATCGAGTGCCCACAGACTGGCGTGGGTGACGATGGCATCGAATCGGTCGGTGTGCCCGGCGATCCAGTTGGCCATGTAGCCGCCGAACGATCCACCCATCGCGGCGGTGCGCGTGTCGTCGATATCGGTTCGGGCAACAGCGACGTCGGTCAACGCCATCAGATCGGTGAACGGGGCACTGCCCCACGCGCCCCAACCACGCTGCACGAAGTTCTGGCCGTAGCCCGTGGACAACGCCGGATCCGGGAGCAGCACCGCGTACCCTCGCGCCACCATCAGCCATGGGTTCCACCGCCAGGACCACGTGTTCCACGAACCCAGCGGGCCGCCGTGCACCCACAGCAGCAGCGGCGCGGGCGAATCGTCCGACACACCGTGCGGCAGCGCCAGCCATCCTCGGACTCGACTGCCGTCCTCGACGACGGTCTCGATCTCGGTCAACGTGCCGGGCAGCGGGCCGTTGGCGATTCCGGCGTCGAGGTCGACCACGGTGCCGTCGGACAGGTCGATCGAGACCGGGTGCGGGGCGGACAGATACGAGGCGGCCACAGCGACTACGCGCTTGCCGTCCGACGACACGTGGATGTGGGTGTACGCCTCGTCGGTATGAGTCAGACGACGCGGCTCCGCACCCGCCTCGATCACGAAGATCGGCGACCGGCCGTCGTCGTCCGCGGTGACCAACACGCCGGACCCGTCCGGCAGCCAGACCGGACCGATCGGCCATCGATCCCAGCCCGGTGCGAGATCGGTGACGGAGTCCGTGCCGAAGTCGTACTGCTGCAGAGTCATTCGTGGCGCTCGTTCGGGAGTCGAGATCGATTCACGGACGAACACGACGGCACGGCCGTCGGGCGAGATGGCCGGAGCACCCAGATCGGCGTCCGCGTCGTCGACGATCGTGGTCCGTTCTCCCGTCCCGGTGTCGATGCGCACCAGCATCGTGCGGACGGTTGCCAGCGGGCCGGGCACCGACCACGTGGAGACGACGAAAGTGCCATCGGCGCTGATGTCGAATGCCGCTTCCTGCAGAGCGCCTGCCGCATCACGCGTCACATCACGCAGTGGTGCCGGGTTGCGGTCGGTTTCCGTCTCGCCTGCGAACAGATGCGGGGTTGCGGGACCGAGATCGTGATCCCAGAAACGCACCGGCACACCGGTGTGCAGAATCGCATCCACCTTGTTCGTCTTGCGCTCCGTGCGCAGGCCATAGTCGTCCTCGTCTGTCGTGGACGAGCCGAACACCGGCGAAAACCCAGCGAAGCGATCGACGGACCGAGCTGCTCGCACGTCACCGACTCCCGCCGACCGGGTCTCGATCACCCGGGCCTCGCCGCCACCGGCGGGCAGTATCCACAACTGTGCCGGATCCTCCTCCTTGGACCGGCGCGAGAACATCAGATCCCCGGACGCGGTGAAGACCGGCGCGCTCTCGCCCAGATCACCGTGGGTGATTCGCCGCGCCGGAGACCGTCCGTCCACGTCGATCTCCCACAGCGACGTTCGGTACTCGGTGCGCGAATCATTAAGAGCAGCAACGACAACGACCGCACGAGAACCAGTCCGATCCACCGCCAACCCTGTGACACGTCGGGCCGCGATGTACTCGTCGATGTTGTCGTAGACACTCATGCCAACGACAGTAGTGGCAACAGATCGTTCCGCGTCGGCTGTGCCCGGGTCAGTCCTCGCCGAGGTCCTCACGCAACTGAGCGAGAGTGCGCGCCAAAATTCGCGACACGTGCATCTGCGAAATTCCGACCTTCTCCGCGATCTGCGTTTGCGTCATCGACCCGAAGAACCGGAGCACCACGATGCGACGCTCGCGCTCGGGCAGCTTCTCCAGTGCCGGCCGCACAGCGAGGTAGCTTTCCATCTTCTCGAGTTCCGGGTCGTCGGCACCGAGCGTGTCCATCAGCGGGAGGCGATCCTCGCTCACCACCGAATCGACCGACACGGTCTGATACGCGCTGCGAGCAAGCAGTGCCTGCGATGCTTCTTTGACGTCGATCCCGAGTTCGGCGGCGATTTCGCTCGCGGTCGGGGCGCGGCCGAGCTTCTGCGACAACGATCCCACCGCCTGCGAGATCATCGAGTTCAGCTCTTTCATGCGTCGCGGCACCCGTACCGACCAGCCGGCGTCGCGGAAGTAGCGACGGGCTTCGCCCATGATGGTGGGGACCGCGAACGAGACGAAATCCGACCCACGCTCGATGTCGAACCGGTCGACGGCATTGACCAGACCGAGCCTGGACACCTGCAACAGGTCCTCGTGTGCTTCACCGCGCCCACCGAAACGGCGCGCAATGTGTTCTGCGAGAGGGAGGCAGCGCGTGATGATGCGGTCACGCAGCACGGAACGCTGCGGTGAATTCTCGTCCAGCGCCTGCATCTGCTGGATCAGCGCGACCACGTCGCTGTAATCGTCGGACTCTCGCCGTGTGCTTCGTTCCTGCGGCACCGGCACTAGACCTTGCTCCTCCGCTTGACCACGTCGATCGCGACGGTGCGGCCGGCAACGTCGTCGATCGCGTCGTCGGCGCGGAGTTCGATGGAGTCTGCGAGAGTTTGCAACACGTGCCAGCCGAAGCTGTCCTGCTTCGGGACCGACGTCGGAGTCAGCGTGGACGTCACGACGATCCGGATCCCGGCATCGTTGACGGAGAACCTGCACGAGAGTTCCGCGTCGGCGACCGAACCTTTGATGAGCTGGGAGCACACCTCGTCGACGACGAGTTTCACGTCGGCGATGTCGTCGAGGGTGAAGTCACTGAGCACCACGAGAGTCTCCGCGACGGCCCGCACCACCGGCAATTGGTCGGCTTCGGCGCGCACCCTCAGCTCGACCGGTGCACCGGAATTTCGCTCCAGTTCTTCGATCTTGCTGACCCCAGCCATCCGCACTTCCCATCGTCGCCAAGCAGTTCGTTTCTCGTGTGCCGAGCAAGACTACCCAGCGGGGAAGCTTTCAACCCTCGCAGTACACGAGTGTCGCCCCCCGAACGCACCGCGGAACGAACCTGCGGTGAACGGCCGACCGGTGCGGGTGACGTGCGCCCGTCGAACTGGCACGATCGACACCGTGGCACATTCGGATGAGGATTACTCGCAGGCCCTACGGACTCTCGCCCGGCGGCTCGGTACGTCGACGTCGTACCGAGGCTGGGACGACACCGAGCACGACGTGAGCGACGCGACCCTGCGGCAGGTGTTGGCTGCACGCGGTTACGCGACCGAAACCACCGAGGATGTCGATCGGGCACTGGAGGACATCGAGAACGCACCGTGGCGTCGCCTGCTTCCTCCCGTGGTCGTCACGACCCAGGGCACCGAAGCGACGGTGTGGGTGCATGTGCCACACGGCAATCCGGTGGAAGTGTCGATGGTGTCCGAGGACGGCGACGCCATCGAGGTACCTCAGGCCGACGTCTGGGTCGATCCGCGCGAGGTGGACGGACGGCTTATCGGACGTGCCACGTTCGTGGTGCCCGGCGATGCCCCGCTGGGATGGCACAGTCTCACCGCGACGACGATCGGTGAGGACAACACCGTCCGAACCTCGGACACGGTCGTCGTGGTCACACCGAAGTCGTTGTCGCCCAACGCCGAACTTGCCGACAGGCAGCGCACCGGCCTGCTGGCACAGCTGTATTCGGTGCGCTCGACGCGTTCGTGGGGCATCGGCGATCTCGCCGACCTCGAGGACATGGTCGACATCGCCGGCCGCGTGCATGGATTCGACTATCTGCTGGTCAATCCGCTGCACGCCGACCGGCCGACGACGCCCGTGGAGGCCTCTCCGTATCTACCGACCACGCGACGCTTCTTCAACCCGTTGTACATCCGAGTCGAGAACATTCGAGAGACGGCGCTGCTCTCGCCCAAGCAGTTCGGCAAGATCCAGGACGCCGCAGCTCGATTCGACAAGGCGAACGTTCGCACCAAGAAGCTGAACCGGGACGCGACGTTCAAGGCCAAGCTCCGCGCCCTCGAACGCGTCCACAAGATCGAGCGCAGTCCAGCCCGCGAGTCCGCATTCCGGGCGTTCGTCGAACGCGAGGGCACCGGGCTGAGGGATTTTGCGGTGTGGAGCGCGCTGGCGGAGAAGTTCGGCCCGAACGATCCCGCATGGACCGATCGCGCAGCGCACCCGCGCACCGATTTCGTCCTCGAACAACGCGCAAAGCTGGCCGGACGCATCGACTTTCACGTGTGGCTGCAGTGGATCTGTGACGAGCAATTGGCCGCCGCCCAGCGAGCCGCGCTCGACGCCGGGATGGATATCGGTGTCATGCACGACCTCGCGGTGGGAGTCGCCCGCGGCGGGGCCGATGCGTGGACGCTCGGCGACGTGCTGGTGTCCGGCGTCACCGTGGGAGCGCCGCCGGACAACTTCAACCAGCAGGGCCAGAACTGGAATCAACCACCCTGGGATCCGGACCGACTGCGCGAGATGGCCTACGTCCCGTACAGAGACATGCTGCGCACGATTCTGCGTCACGCCGGGGGCATCCGCGTCGACCACATCCTGGGTTTGTTCCGGTTGTGGTGGATTCCGCAGGAGGCCGAGAACGCCGGCGGCGGAACGTATGTCGAATACGACCACGAGGCGCTGATCGGAATCCTCGCCCTCGAAGCCGAGCGCGCGGGTGCGGTAGTGGTCGGCGAGGACCTCGGGGTGTTCGAGCCGATGGTGCAGGAATACCTCACCGAGCGCGGAATCTTCGGCACCTCCATCCTCTGGTTCGAGGCCGATGATTCCGGACCCATCCCGCCCGAGGACTACCGGACTCTGTGCCTCACGTCGGTGACGACGCACGATCTGCCTCCCACCGCTGGGTACCTCGAGGGCGAGCACATCGAACTGCGGTCCCGACTCGGCCTGCTCGAGCGCGACATCGATGCGGAGAAGGAAGTGGATTCCCGTGCGCGAGAGGCGGTTCTGGACCTGGCCCGCACCCGCGGATTACTCGCCGCCGATACCGACAACCACGAGACCGTCGAGGCGTTGCACCGGTTGGTCCAGCGCAGCCCGTCGCTGCTGATCGGCGTCGCTCTCGTCGACGCGGTCGGTGAACATCGCATTCAGAACCAACCGGGTACGGACGAGACCCAGTACGGCAACTGGAAGGTCCCGCTCGCCGACTCCGACGGCTCGGCAGTGCTGGTCGACGACCTCGCCGAACACCCGCGATTGGTGTCGCTCGTGCAGGCAATGGCAACCGAGTCGTCGGACCGATGACACGAGGGTCCACAATCGAGGTATGAGCTTTCGACGTCGCCGCGTATCGAGTCGGCACTGATGGGCCGGATCACCGCTCGCAGACCCGTCGTCCGAATACGCGGCGAACACCGAGTCGACCGTCCCGACACCTTGGTGGTGGAGGAACCGATGGAACTGCGCGTCGACGGCAGAGCCCTTGCCGTCACGATGCGTACGCCGGGCCACGACGTCGAACTGGCCCACGGTTTCCTGCTGACCGAGGGCGTCATTGCATCGCGTGCCGATATCGCGGCGGCGCGGTACTGCGACGGCGTCGATGACGAGGGCGCGAACACGTACAACGTCCTGGACGTCACGCTGGCACCGGGTGTGGCAGCCCCCGAGACCGGGGTGGAACGCAATTTCTACACGACCTCGTCGTGCGGGGTCTGCGGCAAGGGATCGCTCGACGCAATTCGGTTGCGTACCAAGCATTCTCCTACCGACGACGATGTCGTGGTGACGTCCGATACCCTCGCCGGGTTACCGGACACCCTGCGCGCAGCGCAGAAGGTCTTCGACACCACGGGCGGCTTGCACGCTGCGGCGCTGTTCACTGCGGACGGCGACATGCTCGTCCTCCGCGAGGACGTCGGGCGCCACAACGCGGTGGACAAGGTCGTCGGCTGGGCCACCGAGCAGGATCGAGTTCCGCTGCGCGGCACGATATTGATGGTCAGTGGCCGTGCCTCGTTCGAGCTGGCACAGAAGGCGGTGATGGCCGGGATTCCGATACTTGCTGCGGTGTCAGCGCCGTCGTCTCTCGCGGTCGATCTCGCGACCGAATCCGGACTGACGGTGATCGGTTTTCTCCGCGGCCGTTCGATGAACATCTACTCCCGCGCCGACCGCGTACTGGTGTCAGACGGTATCTCTTGAGTCGTTCCGCAGGCTCCACTCCCCAGCGACATCGACGAGTAGTTCGGCTGCGGTCGCGTTCCTGACCTCGTCCACCGAGATTCCCGGCGCGGTCTCCACGAGGCGCAGTCCGTCGTCGGTGACGTCGAGAACCGCCATGTCCGAGATGATCCTGTGCACGCAGCCCTTCCCGGTCAGCGGCAGAGTGCAGGACTGCAGAATCTTGGGTTCACCCTTCCGGGAGACGTGCTCCATCATGACGATCACGCGACGGGCACCGTGCACCAGATCCATGGCACCACCCATCCCCTTGACCATGTGCCCGGGGATCATCCAGTTCGCGAGGTCGCCGGTGGCGCTGACCTGCATCGCACCCAGCACGGCGACGTCGACCTGACCGCCGCGGATCATTCCGAACGACTGTGACGAGTCGAAGTAGGACGAGCCGGGAAGCACCGTGATGGTTTCCTTGCCCGCGTTGATGATCTCGGGATCGAGTTCGTCCTCGGTGGGATAGGGGCCGACGCCGAGCACGCCATTCTCGGAATGCAGAATCACCGAGACGTCGGTCGGAATGTAGTTGGGCACCAGGGTCGGCATGCCGATTCCGAGGTTGACGTACTGCCCGTCGCCGAGCTCTTGCGCCACCCGAGCGGCCATCTGTTCGCGGGACATCTTCTCGCTCATGCTCGTACCGTCCTCTGCTCGATGCCGACCTCGACCGGGCCGACATGCACGACCCGCTGCACATGGATGCCCGGGGTGTGCACCTCGTCCGGACCGATCTCCCCCGGCTCGACCAGGTGCTCGACCTGCGCCACGGTGATCCGACCAGACGCGGCGGCGGGTGGGTTGAAGTTCCGTGCGCTGGCATGGAACACCAGGTTGCCGTGCCGGTCGCCCTTCCAGGCGTGGACCAAGGCGTAGTCCGCGACGATGCCGCGCTCCATGACATAGGTGATCCCGTCGAATTCCCGGGTCTCCTTCGGCGGACTCGCCACGGCGATGCCGCCGCTGCCGTCGTAACGCAGCGGCAAACCGCCGTCGGCCACCTGCGTCCCGACGCCCGCGGGGGTGAAGAACGCCGGAATACCGGCGCCACCGGCTCGCAGCCGCTCGGCGAGGGTGCCCTGCGGGGTCAGCTCCACCTCCAGTTCGCCACCGAGGTACTGCCGTGCGAATTCCTTGTTGGACCCCACGTACGAGCTGATCGTGCGCCGAATGCGGTGCTGCGCCAGCAGCACTCCCAGACCGAAGCCGTCGGTTCCGCAGTTGTTGCTGATGGTTTCGAGGTCGGTCGCTCCCTGCTCGAGCACCGCGGCGATCAGGATCTCCGGCACTCCCACCAACCCGAACCCGCCCACGGCGATCGACGACCCGTCGGGGATGTCCGCTACCGCTTCTGTGGCACTGGCCACGACTTTGTCCAACATGGCAGCGACGGTACCCGATGATGTGCGTTATGTGAACAGGTTGCCACCATGCGAACACATGTATACGGTGGCGAGTGCGCTTGATCACCACGATCGTCAGGAGCTGTCGATGCTTCATCTCCCGCCCGAGTACCGGGACCAGACGGGTGTCCATGCACCACGCGACTTCGCCGAGTACCGGACCACTGCTCTGCGGCATCCGGCGCAGCCGTTGACGCTCCTCCCCCAACGATTGACCGAAATCACCGGCCCGGTTCTGGGCGAGGGACGAGTCACGGATTCCGACGCCGACCTGACACTCGCGCGAGGTGGCGAAGCTCAGGGTCAACGCATCATCGTGCACGGACGAGTGCTCGACAGCGACGGCAAAGCGATCCCGAACACGCTCGTCGAGGTATGGCAGGCCAACGCGGGCGGGCGTTACCGACACTCGGGTGATCGCTGGCCAGCGCCTCTCGACCCGCATTTCGACGGCGTGGGCCGAGTACTCACCGATGCCGACGGCCGATACCGGTTCACCACGATCAAACCGGGCGCGTACCCCTGGGGCAACCACCACAACGCATGGCGGCCTGCCCATATCCACTTCTCCCTGTTCGGTCACGCATTCACCCAGCGGTTGGTGACGCAGATGTACTTCCCCGACGACCCCATGTTCTTCCAGGATCCCATCTACAACGCAGCCCCCGAAGACGCGCGTGCTCGCATGATCAGTACCTTCGATTACGAAGCAACACAACCGAACTGGGCTCTCGGGTTCAGGTTCGACATCGTTCTGCGCGGACGCAACGCCACCCCGTTCGAGGAGGACGACCACGATGACTGACCCCGAGTTCGCTCCCAGGTACCCGGTGGTGACCGGTGCCGATTTCACCACTGCACCGTTCGGTCAGACGCCTTCTCAGACGGTCGGGCCCTACGTCCACATCGGTCTGCTGTGGCCGGATGGACAGGACGTCGTACCTCCCGGCACCGCCGAGGCGATCACCCTGACGTTCACCCTCGTGGACGGGGCTCGTCAACCGGTGTCCGACGCGATGATCGAGACCTGGCAGGCCGACTCCGACGGACGCTTCGACCATCAGGACGATCCACGGGGTGCGGTGGCACCACGTGTCGCAGGTTTCCGCGGCTTCGGTCGAGCATTTGCCGATCCACGGGGAACGATGACGATCACGACCATCAAACCGGGGCCGTTGCCCGCCGAGAACGACCTCGTCGAAGCACCCCACATCGACGTCGGAATCTTTGCCCGCGGAATGCTCGAGCGGGTCGTCACGCGGATGTACTTCCCGGACGAGGCCGAGGCCAACGAGATCGATCCGGTGCTGTCCGCCTTGCCCGCCGACAAGCGGGCCCGACTCGTCGCCACCACAGTGGACGGCGGCTACCACCTCGATATCGTGTTACAGAACACCGATCCGGACGGAGACGAGACCCCGTTCTTCGCGCTGTGATGCACGCTGACGAACTGATCGACGATGCGGCGAAAGAGGACCATGGCTTCCGATAGAGGTGCACTGTTCGATCCGATATTCGGCAGCGAGATCATCGCACCGATCGTCGGCGACCGAGGCTGGGTTCGGGCGATGTTCGACGTCGAGGCAGCCCTCTCCCGGGCCGCTGCCTCGGTCGGCGTGGTCGACGTCGTGCATGCGGACATCATCACCGCGGTCTCGGCCGAGCTGGGTGAATCTCTGGACATCACAGCACTCGGAGCGGCTGCAGTGGCCGGTGGGAATCCGGTGATACCACTGGTGAAGGTGCTGCGAAACGCCGTGTCGGAGCATGGAGTTCCTGCTGCTGCCGTGCACCCAGGGGCAACCAGCCAGGACATCATGGACACCGCGTCCATGCTCGTCGCACGTGACGCACTCACGGTCGTCGAGGCCTCGCTCGGCGATGCGTACACCGCGGCGCGAGACCTGGCGCTGACGCACAGAACGACACCGATGGTCGCGCGCACCCTCGGCCAGCAGGCGTTACCCACCACTTTCGGGCTGGTTGCCGCCAATTGGACTGGGGCGCTGACTCGTTCGCGTCACCGTCTCGCTGCGGTCCGGCGGTCGTGCTGTGTTCAATACGGAGGTGCCGCCGGAACGATGGCCGCCGTACATCCGCACGGTCCGGCCATTGCCGCCGCGCTCGCCGACGCCCTCGGTCTGGCACCACAGACTGCGCCCTGGCACACCGACCGCGTCACCGTCGCAGATCTGGCGTGCGCGTTGGGTATTGCCGCGGGCTCCATTGCGAAGATCGCCGGGGACATCGTGTCGATGTCTTCCACCGAACTGGCCGAGGTGTCGGAGAACGCGCCGGGAGGTTCGTCGGCAATGCCACACAAGCGCAACCCGATCGCCGCCATCACCGCGCGGGCTGCGGCCCGCCGGGTGCCGGGAGCCGTTGCGACGGTGCTGGCGAACATGGACCACGAGCAGCAGCGCGCCGCTGGACCGTGGCACGCCGAATGGGAGACCGTCACCGATCTGCTACGCCTCACCGGCGGCGGTGCGCATCGTATAGCGACGAGCCTGACCGGTCTGCATGTGCATTCAGATGCCATGGCGCGCAACCTCGAAGCGACGGGAGGTGCACTTCTCGCCGAACGGGTCACCGCGGCGCTGGCACCGCACACCGAGCACGCCCGCGACATCGTCACCGACCGATGCGCAGCAGGTGCGCCACTGGACACGGATCCCGCCATCACCGCGTTCCTGACGCCGGCTGTGGTGCGCGAGATGTTGGATCCAGCAGGCTATGTGGGTCACGCACCCGACTTGGTCGACGACGTCCTCGCTGCGTGTGCACTCGACACCGAACGCCCCACGGACTCGAAGGACATCTGATGACAGTGACTCTGGCTCACCACCGCACCGAGGGGCCGCACCCCGGTGCGGATACCGTCGTGCTGATCGGCTCGCTCGGCTCGGACCGATCGATGTGGGACCCGCAGGTGGGCGCACTTTCGGGTTCTGTCCACGTGCTGACGGTCGATCTACGTGGGCACGGTCGATCACCGGTACCCCCCGGCCCCTATTCGGTGGCCGATCTCGCCGGAGATGTTCTGACTCTGCTGGATTCGCTCGCTCTGGACAGAGTGCACGTGGTCGGGCTCTCCCTCGGCGGTGCCGTCGCTCAATGGATTGCGATTCATCGCCCCGAGCGAGTACGCACTCTGACTCTGCTGTGCACGTCGGCCAAGTTCGGTGAACCCGCTCAGTGGATCGACCGTGCCGCGACCGTCCGCGCCTCGGGGACATCCGCCCTCGCGGACGCCGTACTCGCACGGTGGTTCACGCCCGAACTCGCCGCCCGCGACACCGATCTCGTCGCACGGTGTCGACGCATGATCGCCGAGACCTCCGACGAGGGGTACGCGGCATGCTGCGAGGCGTTGTCGGAGTGGGATTCTCGCGCGGACCTCGCCAGGATCACCGCTCCCACCCTCGTGATCGCGGGTCGGCAGGATCCGTCGACCACTCCGGACGATCTGCGGATCATCGCCGACGGCATCGAACGATCGACGTTCGTGACACTCGACCCGGCGGCACATCTGGCCAACGTCGAACAGGCAGGCCGCGTCACGGCGGCCATTGCCGCTCACGTCGGAGCGAACGCGTACTCCGCCGGACGATCGGCGGCCCACGACACCGGTATGGCAGTGCGGCGCAGTGTGCTCGGTGACGCCCACGTCGACCGCAGCATCGCATCGAGAACCGAATTCACGGCCCCGTTCCAGGATTTCATCACCCGAACCGCATGGGGCGACGTCTGGGCTCGTCCCGGACTCGACCACCACACCCGCCGACTGCTGACTCTGGCCGTTCTGACGGCCCTGGGTAACCACCACGAACTCGACATGCACATCCGAGCGGCGTTGCGTGCCGGTATCGCACCCGACCAACTCGCCGAGGTGTTCTTGCACACCGCGGTCTACGCGGGAGTACCGAACAGCAACAACGCTTTCGCATTGGCTCAGGCCGCCATCACCGAGAGCGAAACCTCGTGAGTGCCGCGGACACACCGCCGTCCTCGGATTACGTCCAGTCTCTCGGACGCGGCTTGGCAGTGATCAGAGCCTTCGACGGCGAGCATCCGCGTCGAACGCTGGCCGACGTGGCCCGAGCGACCGACCTGACCCGCGCCACCGCCCGGCGCTTTCTGCTCACACTCGTCGAACTCGGATACGTGCGTACCGACGGCTCGATGTTCTGGCTCACCCCGCGCGTACTCGAATTGGGGTACAGCTACTTGTCGAGTCTCTCGCTCCCCGAGGTCTCGGGCCCACATCTAGAGGCTCTCGCCGAACGAGTGCGTGAATCGTCCTCTGTGTCGATACTCGACGGTGACGACGTGGTGTACGTCGCCCGGGTTCCGGTGAGCCGCATCATGACCGTCGGCATCAACATCGGCACCAGGTTTCCGGCGTTCGCGACCTCGATGGGCCGGGTGCTGTTGGCCGGTCTTCCCGCGGAAGAACTGGATGCGTACCTGGAGCGAGTGCGGTTGACGCCGTTGACGGGCAAGACGATCACCACCGCGGCCTCGCTCGCGCGGGAACTCGAACGGGTGCGGGTCGACGGCTTCTGCCTGGTGGACCAAGAACTCGAAGAGGGACTGCGTTCGATCGCCGCACCCATCCGCGACAGCGCCGGCGTGGTTGTCGCCGCAGCCAACGTCTCGACTCAAGCTGCACGTCATTCTGCGGACGCCGTGCGCGCCGAACTACTCCCGGCCTTGCTCGACGCCACCCGCGCCATCGAGACCGATCTGCTCCGGGTGAGTACCGGAGCCAACGACAAGCGAGGAAACACCCATGCCTGAAGCCGTGATCTGCGAGCCCCTGCGTACCCCCGTCGGCCGTTTCGGTGGCCAGTTCCGCGACATTTCCGCCCAGGCCCTCGCGGCCACGGTCATCACCGAACTCGTTGCGCGAACGGGCATCTCCGGAGCGGACATCGACGACGTGATCCTGGGTCAGGCGTCACCGAACGGTGATGCACCGGCCATCGGTCGAATCGCCGCCCTCGACGCCGATCTCGGCATCGATGTGCCCGGCATGCAGATCGACCGACGCTGCGGCTCCGGCCTACAAGCAGTACTGCAGGCGTGCATGCAGGTGCAGTCCGGCGGCAACGACCTGGTTCTCGCAGGCGGCGTCGAAAGTATGAGCCAGACCGAGTTCTACGCGACCGGCATGCGGTGGGGCGTCAAGGCCGAGGCGGTCGCCCTCTCCGACCGACTTGCGCGGGCCCGAGTGACGGCGGGTGGCAAGAACTTTCCGGTGCCCGGCGGCATGATCGAGACCGCCGAGAACCTTCGCCAGGAGTTCTCCATCAGCCGCGCCGATCAGGACGCGCTGGCCGTGCAGTCGCATCGGCGTGCGGTCGCCGCGCAGAACAGCGGCGTGTTCGCCGAGGAGATCGTGGGTGTGTCTGTACCCCAGCGTAAGTCGGAACCGGTTCTGGTCTCGACCGACGAGCATCCACGGGCCGACACGACCGTGGAGTCGTTGGCGAAGCTGAAGGCAATCCGTGCATCGATCGACCCCGAGTCGACGGTCACCGCGGGCAATGCCAGCGGGCAGAACGACGGTGCCGCGATCGCCATCGTCACCACCCCCGAAAAGGCCGCGGCGCTGGGACTTCGACCACTGGCGCGGCTCGCGAGCTGGGGCGTTGCCGGAGTCGCTCCGCGCACCATGGGAATCGGCCCGGTGCCCGCCAGCGAGAAAGCGCTCGGACGCCTGGGGCTCACTCTCGACGACATGGACGTCATCGAACTCAACGAAGCCTTCGCCGCCCAGGCGCTGGCCGTGACTCGGTCCTGGGGTATCGAGTCGGACGACCCGCGGCTGAACCCGCACGGTTCCGGCATCTCGCTCGGCCACCCGGTCGGGGCCACCGGTGCCCGAATCCTTGCCACCCTGCTCCGCGAAATGGACCGCCGAGAGGTCCGCTACGGACTCGAAACGATGTGCATCGGCGGCGGACAGGGCCTGGCCGCGGTGTTCGAGCGACTGTCCTGATCGCTACTCACTGCTGCAGTTGCGCAGCCAGGCGCACAGCCGAGTTGGTCTCCCCGTAGCCTTCGTACCCGCCTACCCGCTGCACCACCTCGAAGAAGAGGTCGTCGCCCACGGTGCCGGTGAAGAAGTGGAAGAACTCGCCGCCTGCGGAGTCGGCGTCGTACAGGATGCCGAGCCGCTGCATCGCGTCGAGGGTGTCCGGACCGAGGCCGAACCGTGCGTTCAGGTCGCGATAGTAGTTGGGCGAGATACGCAACGGCGTGAGACCGCGTTCGGTCATCGCCTCGGCTGCGGCGTAGATGTCCTCGCATCCGAACGCCACATGTCCGACGCCTCCGCGGCGGGCTGCGGGGAGGGGGTCGGCATCGGACGGTCGACCGGGGACCATGTTGAGCGAGAGGCGAATGGTGCCGTTGGTGGTCGTCAGGGTGAGGGCCTGGCTTCGCACCATTCCGATCGCGTCCACGACGTCCTGACCGTCACGGGGCACCATGCCGAACACCGAGCGGAGCAACAGCATCACGCCGTCCCAGCTTTCGGCCGGAACTGCGAGGGCGATGTGGTCGACGTGCGAGACCAGGGGCTTCTCTTGCGGCACAGGCACTCTGGGAGCGAGGTCGAATGCGGACTGCCAGGCACCGGCGCTGTCTCGGGTACGTAGGTCGAGCGAGGTTGCACCGGTGACAGCGAGCCGCACCACCGCGTCGGTCGCGTCGGCCACGCCCGGCATGGTGACCGTCGCGGCGGGGACACCCAGAGCGCGGGCTCTGGTCAACCACAGATCGGGCCGCTCGCTGCGCACCCCGATCTGGGCCAGTGCGGGCAGGTGGGCGGGGACGCCCGGTGCGGTCCACAGGGTGTCGACGGTCGTGTCGACCGCGACGGCGAGAGGGCCCTGGGTGAACAGTGACAGTCCGTGTTCGCTGTGCGCGGCGGTGAGGTCGAAGCCGAGGTGACGCAAGGTGGTGCCCAATTGGGCAGCCTTGGCGGGGCCTGCGGCGATACGCAGGGACACGATGTTCTCGATCGGGCCGGGCGGAGGCGGGGAGAACAGATCGGCATTCGGCACGACGGTATCGACGCCGCGGACCTGCTCCTGCAGGTGGAGCAACGAACGGTGTGCGTCCGACGCCGTTCGGCCGGTGTCGGAATGCCGGAAGACGTCGTTGAAGATCTCGAGCGACCACGGGCCCGTGTAGCCCGAGGCCACGACGTCGGCTCCGAAGGTTGCCAGATCGAAGTTCCCCTGACCGGGGAAGCATCGGTGATGGCGACTCCACTGCAGGACGTCCATCACCAGGTGCGGGGCATCGGCCAGTTGCAAGAAGAAGATCTTCTCGCCGGGTATCTCGCGGATGCCGGATGGGTCGTCGCCGCGGGAGAGGATGTGAAAGCTGTCGAGACAGGTCCCGAGCGCTGGGTGGTCGACCTGCCGGACGATGTCCCAGGCGTGACGGTAGGTGTCGACGTGGCTACCCCAGGCGAGCGCTTCGTAGGCCAGCCGCAGTCCGCGGCGATGTGCACGCTCGGCGAGAGTGGCCATCTGTTCGATCAACTTGTCGTCCTCGCGCACTGCGCCGGCCAACGGTGACGAGCAGACCAGCAGTAGGTCGCATCCCAGCTGTTCCATCACGTCGAATTTGCGTTCGGCGCGAACGAGGTTGCGAGCGAACTGGTCCGGGTCGTCGGAGTCGGCGTCCCGGAACGGTTGATAGAGATCGACGGTCAGGCCCAGGTCTGCAGCCTTCTTCGCAATGTCTGCAGGCAGGTCCGGTGAGCTGATCAGATCCGGCTCGAACACCTCGAACCCGTCGAACCCGGCATCGGCGATGGCGCGCATCTTCTCGTCCAGAGACCCACTGAGCGAGACAGTGGCCACCGACGTGGCAATGGTCGTCATGCGGTGGCCCCGGCGGCAGCGACGCGATCTTCACTGTCGATGAGGGTGCCCATGTGCGCGATCATCCGATCTGCGTTCGCAATTCGGCCGGTGAATATCTCGAAGGCGTCTGCTGCCTGGAATACGGCCATGCCGGTGCCACTCAGGGTTCGGCACCCCGCTCGCGCTGCCTGCGCGAGCAATTCGGTCTCGGCCGGCCTGTACACGACTTCCGAAACCCACATCTGCGGCCGCAGAAATTCCTGCGGCACAGCAGATCCCGGGTGTGCGAGCATTCCGACCGGCGTTGCGTGCACCAACCCCGACGCCGTGCTCAGCACGTCGCCGAGCCGATCGACGCCGGTCGAGCAGATCTCGGACTCGGGGAACATCGAGGCCAGCGAGTCTCGGAGTTGCTGCGCCCGAGAACGATCGGCGTCGACGAGTGTCAGCTTGGCGGCTCCCCGGCGTGCCATTGCGTACGCGACGGCGGCACCTGCTCCCCCGGCTCCGAGTTGCACCACATCACTCAGATCGGCTCCCGGTAAGCCACGTCCGAAATTTCGGTCGAACCCGGACCAGTCGGTGTTGTGACCGATCGCGCGCCCGTCGGAGAACACAACGGTGTTGACGGCACCCAGACGCGCGGCATCCTCCGAGAGATCGTCGAGGCAGTGAAGAACCCGTTGCTTGCACGGGTGGGTGATGTTGAGGCCGCGAAATCCGAGGTCGGCTGCCGTGGCCACCAGACGCGGTAGGTCGTCCACGGTCAGCCCGCGCCGATCGAGATCGATGATCCGATAGAGGTAGGTCAGACCGTGCTCGGCACCCTCTCGCTCGTGCATCGCGGGCGTGAGCGATTTGCCGATACCCGTCCCGATCAGCCCGCAGAGCAGGGATTCCGGCATGTCGATCTCCTCGAGCTTTAATGTACTAATTGGTGAGTTAGCTCGACGGTACTACGGTGACGGCACGCACACACCCTTTCTCCGCAATTCGCGGCGATAGAGTCGACCCATGGCTCCGCGTACAACCCACACCTCCGACGACAGCGGACCGGCCGTCAAACGTCGGCGCAACAGCGACCTGACCCGACACAACATCCTCGAGGTAGCCACGGAGGAGTTTGCGGACAAGGGCTTCGCCGGCGCACGCATCGACGAGATCGCCGAGCGAACACACACGACCAAGCGGATGCTGTACTACTACTTCACCGACAAGGAAGGCCTGTACAAGGCCGTTCTGGAGCGGTCCTACCTCCGCATCCGCGAGCGCGAACGAGCCGTGGACGTCGAAGGACTCGGTCCGGTCGAGGCGATCCGCGCCATCGCATCGCTCACCTTCGACCATCACGAGCAGAACCCGGACTTCATCCGGCTGGTATCGACCGAGAACATTCTGCGCGGCGAACATATCGGCACCTCCGAGGCGCTGAACAATCTCGGCAATCCTGCCGCCGAGCTGTTGGCCGCAATTCTTGCGCGCGGGCAGGCAGACGGGCTCTTCCGAACCGATGTCGACGCGTTGGACATCCACATGGCGATCAGCAGCTTCTGTGTGTTCCGGCTGTCCAATCGATACACGTTCGAGGCACTGTTCGGGCGCGACCTCACCGACCCGGCGCATCGCACACGACTGCGGGCCATGCTCGGCGACATGATCATCGCGTTCCTCACCTCCGCCGACGCCTGACGCCGAGATCGAGCGACGCGCATCGCATCGGGGGTTGACACGTGGCATGGATCACGTTCAATATCTAAGAGCGCCCGGAGTTAACTATTTCGTACATTAGCGACCGCTCAGGTCGTGGATGTCGAACTGTGCGCCCGGCTTCCCGTCACACGAAAAGAGACGACACCGATGGATCCCCTCACGTCCGGTCACCCGCCCCTGCGCCCCGGAGCCAACCCGCGCAAAGCCGCAACCGCGGCCTGGGTGGGCAGCGCCCTCGAGTACTACGACTTCTTCATCTACGGCACCGCCGCTGCGCTGGTCTTCGGCCGCGTGTTCTTTCCCGGTTCCAACCCCGCCACCGGAACGTTGTTGGCCCTGGCGACTTTCGGGGTCGGATACCTGGCCCGCCCACTGGGCGCATTGGTGCTCGGTCACATCGGTGACCGTTACGGCCGCAAGAAGGTCATGGTTGCCACCGTCCTGCTGATGGGAGTCGCCACCCTCGGAGTCGGCGTCCTTCCCTCGTACGAATCCATCGGCCTCGCGGCCCCGATAATCCTGGTCCTGCTGCGCCTGGCCCAGGGCTTCTCTGCGGGCGGTGAGCAGGCGGGCGCCAACTCCATGACCCTCGAGCACGCACCCGACCACCGACGGGCGTTCTTCACCAGCTTCACCCTCAGCGGCACCCAGGGCGGTCAGATCCTTGCCACCGCAGTCTTTCTCCCGGTCGCCATGCTCCCCGAGGACCAGTTGCTCAGCTGGGGCTGGCGAATCCCGTTCTTCCTCAGCGCATTCGTCGTTGTCGCCGCATTCCTGATTCGGCGCTCGCTCGACGAGACCCCCGTCTTCGAGGAAGAGGTGGCGTCCGCCGAGCCGCAGCGTCTCCCGCTGACCGAACTGCTGTCCGAGCACTGGCCCGCCGTTCTTCGAGTCATGTTTGCCGCCGTGATCGCCTCGGTCAGTACGATATTCACCGTCTATGCGCTGTCGTACGCTGTCAATACAGTCGGCCTGGAACGAACTCCGATGCTGTGGGTCGGCGTACTCGCCAACGTCGTCGCGCTGTTCGCACTCCCGTTCTTCGGGTCGTTGTCCGATCGCGTCGGTCGCAAGCCGGTGTTCCTGTTCGGATCGATCGGTTGCGCAATCCTCATGTTCGGATACCTCTGGTCCATCTCGGTCGGAAACTACGCGCTCATCTTCGTCTTCGGCATCGTCATGTTCGGATTCGTCCACAGCGCGACGGGCGGTGTCTGGCCCTCGTTCTACGGCGAGATGTTCCCGGCTCGGGTACGTCTGACCGGAACTGCGCTGGGTACCCAGATCGGTTTCGCCATAGCAGGATTCGCGCCCACCATTGCCGGTGCTATCGCCGGGGCCGAGATCGGTGCGTGGTTGCCGGTCGCCATCGTCACCGCCGTGTTCTGCGCCGTCAACGTTGCGATCGTGTCCACGTCCAAGGAGACCTATCGCACGCCCACCGACGAGCTCGGACGATCCACTCGAACGACTCGGCGCGAGTCGGTCGCCCGTACGACGTCGAACTGACCCGCGATGATCGACGGACTGCGACCGGACCGCAGCGGTGAATGGCGTGTGTACGCCGTGCGCTATGCGAGCCGAACATCCCTGCGCAGCACGCACTTCCACTATGCGGACGAGCGCGGTCACGAGCCGCACCCCACCGCGTACTACGTGTGGCTCGCGCTGTCGGACACCGAGACCGTCCTCGTCGACGCCGGTCTCGCACCGGCGACGGCGTCACGGATGAAGGGACTGGACTACGTCGGCTCCCCCGTGGACCTCATCGGAGAGCTGGGAATCTCCCCCGGTGACATCGACGTATGTGTGCTGACCCATCTGCACTACGACCACACCGGAGTCGTCGCAGATCTGCCGTCGGCCCGCTACGTCGTCCAGCAGAAAGAGCTCGACTACTGGAACGGTCCGTGGGCGACCCGCGTTGGGCAGGAACGCTGGTTGCACTCACGGCCCGACATCGACCACGTCACGGGAAGTCCGCGACTCGACGTCGTCGACGGCGACCGCGAACTGGCACCGGGACTCTCGGTGCATGCGGTGGGCGGGCATACCGCAGGCATGCAGGTAGTCAGCGTGCACACCGGACGCGGGACCCTGGTGCTGGCGTCGGATGCGAGTCACTTCTACGAGAACATCGAATCCGACAGTCCCTTCGCGATTCTGCACTGCCTGCCGGACATGTTCGGTGCATTCGACCGGATCAGGGAACTCGCCGACAGCCCCGAGCATGTCGTACCGGGCCACGACCCGTTGGTGGCGCAGCGGTGTGCCGCGGTCGACCCGGAGCTGCACCCGCACATCTCGGTACTCGGCTGACAACCTCGACCGACAACCTCCACAACACAGAACGAGCCCCGATCATCACGTTCGATGATCGGGGCTCGTTCGGTGTTGCGTCGGAGCGGGTCAGGCCGACTTGTCGCGTCGCTCCGGGCGTTCGGGCTTGCGCGGAACGATGGTCGGCAAGACGTTGTCGTTGACCGTCTCTGCCGTGACGACGACCTTCTCCACATCGTCCCGGCTCGGGATGTCGTACATCACCGGGAGCAGTACTTCCTCCATGATCGCGCGCAACCCACGAGCACCGGTGCCGCGCAGGATCGCCTGATCGGCGATCGCCTCGAGTGCCTCGGACGTGAATTCGAGCTCGACGCCGTCCATGTCGAAGAGTCGGCGGTACTGCTTGACCAACGCGTTCTTGGGCTCGGACAGGATGGTGACCAGTGATTCCTTGTCCAGGTTGGTCACAGACGCGATCATCGGCAGACGGCCGATGAACTCGGGGATCAAACCGAACTTGATCAGATCCTCGGGCATCACCTCGGCGAAGTGATCCTGCGTGTCGATCTCCGCCTTGGAACGCACCTCGGCTCCGAAGCCGAGACCGCGCTTGCCGACGCGATCGGACACGATCTTCTCGAGTCCGGCGAAAGCACCAGCCACGATGAAGAGCACGTTGGTGGTGTCGATCTGGATGAACTCCTGATGCGGATGCTTACGTCCGCCCTGCGGCGGGACGCTGGCCTGGGTACCTTCCAGGATCTTCAGCAGAGCCTGCTGCACACCTTCACCGGACACATCGCGAGTGATCGACGGGTTCTCGCTCTTACGAGCGATCTTGTCGACCTCGTCGATGTAGATGATGCCGGTCTCGGCCCGCTTCACGTCGTAGTCCGCGGCCTGGATGAGCTTGAGCAGGATGTTCTCGACATCCTCACCCACGTACCCGGCTTCGGTCAGTGCGGTGGCGTCGGCAATGGCGAACGGCACGTTGAGCATCTTGGCGAGTGTCTGGGCCAGATACGTCTTGCCGCACCCGGTGGGACCGAGCATCAAGATGTTCGACTTGGCCAACTCGACGGATTCGCCGCGCACATCGCGCGCCTTGTCGCCGGCCTGAATGCGCTTGTAGTGGTTGTAGACAGCGACGGCCAACGTGCGCTTCGCAGCGTCCTGGCCGATCACGTAATTCTCGAGAAAGTCCTTGATCTCGGAAGGCTTGGGCAGGTCGTCGAGCTTGACTTCACTCGATTCGGCCAACTCCTCCTCGATGATCTCGTTGCACAGGTCGATGCACTCGTCGCAGATGTACACCCCTGGTCCTGCAATGAGCTTCTTGACCTGCTTTTGGCTCTTGCCGCAGAACGAGCACTTCAGCAGATCGCCACCGTCACCGATGCGTGCCATTCGGAGGTTCCTACTTCCTTGTCCGCGTACGACCCGGCCGACCGCATACGCGGAAGGACGGGCTACTTCTCGATCGATGGCATGCCGAGTTCGAGATGCTCCGACCGAGTTCTTGGATGCGACGCTACCCGTGTTCGCCGAACATGGGCGGGTTGTTTCCGGTGATTCGCCGCCCGTTTTCACCAATTACGGCATTCGGGGCGTGAATCGAGACAGCCGGGCCGAGTTGTCCACTCGTGCCCGGCGTCCGATCGTCTGCCGGATCTCGAGGCGATCCGACCGGTGGTACCTGCGTGCTACTTCTGCGCCGAGAGCTTGCGGTACTCGAACACGGTGTCGATGATGCCGTAGTCCTTGGCCTGCTCGGCGGTGAGGATCTTGTCGCGATCGGTGTCCTTGCGGATCACGTCGGGATCCTTGCCGGTGTGGCGGCCGAGGGTGGTTTCCATGAGTCGACGCATACGTTCGATCTCGGCGGCCTGGATCTCGAGGTCCGAGACCTGGCCCTGGATTCCGCCGCTCGAGGGCTGGTGGATCAGCACTCGTGCGTTCGGCAGAGCCGCGCGCTTGCCGGGGGTGCCGGCTGCGAGCAGTACCGCGGCAGCCGAAGCAGCCTGGCCGAGGCACACTGTCGCCACGTCGGCGCGAACGTACTGCATCGTGTCGTAGATGGCCATCAACGAGGTGAACGAGCCGCCGGGTGAGTTGATGTACATCGTGATGTCACGGTCGGGGTCGAGGCCCTCGAGCACCAGCAGCTGTGCCATGACGTCGTTGGCAGACGCATCGTCGACCTGGACGCCGAGGAAGATGATGCGCTCCTCGAACAGCTTGTTGTACGGGTTCGACTCCTTGACGCCGTAGCTCGAGTGCTCGACGAAGGACGGAAGGATGTACCGCGAGGACGGCAACTGGTTGGGATCGAACAGGTTTGTCATCGTTTCTCCAAGATGTGAGTGATCGAGGGTCGCCGGTAGCGGCCGAATTACTCGCCGACTCCGCCGGCCTGCCGCGCGCGGCTGACGACGTGATCCACGAACCCGTATTCCTTGGCCGCCTGTGCCGTGAACCACCGGTCACGGTCGGAATCCTCAGTGATCTGCTCGACGGTCTGGCCGGTGTGCTGAGCGATGAGCTCGGCCATCTCACGCTTGGTGTGCGCGAACTGCTCGGCCATGATCGCGATGTCCGAAGCGCTGCCGCCAATACCGGCCGAAGGCTGATGCATCATGATGCGCGCGTGCGGCAGGGCGTACCGCTTGCCCTTCGCGCCGGCCGAGAGCAGGAACTGGCCCATCGAGGCAGCCAAGCCCATCCCGTAGGTGGCGATATCGCACTCGGCGAATTCCATGGTGTCGAAGATCGCCATACCTGCGGTGACCGAGCCACCGGGCGAGTTGATGTAGAGCGAGATGTCGCGGGTGGGGTCCTCGGCCGACAGGAGCAGGATCTGCGCGCACAACTTGTTGGCGATGTCGTCGTCGACCTGGGTACCGAGGAAAATGATGCGGTTTTGAAGCAGACGCTCGTACACGGAGTCGCTGAGATTCAGCCCTGCTGCGGCCGAAGTCATGACGGGACTCTGCTCGTGCGAAGCCGCCGGATTCTGAACAGTCACGGTACCTGCCTTTTCCATAACAAATCGTTGGTTCCTGACACAGACACTAACGAAAGACGGCGGCTCCGGAGTCCCGGAACCGCCGTCGTTCGCTGTGAGCGTTACTTCTCTTGTTCGCCCTCGGAAGAATCAGCTGCTTCGACCTCGTCGGGAGCATCGGCAGGGCTGCCGAACAGCTCGGCGGTGTCGACGCTGGCTCCGTTGGTGTCGGTCACGGTGACGCGCTCGACGACCGAGGCAAGCGCCTTGCCGCGCTTGACATCGGCGAACACGGCACCGAGCTGGTTGGCCTGCTGCACCTGCTGGATGAACTGCTCGGGCGGCATGCCGTAGCGCTGGGCCTGGAAGATGATCCGCTCGGTCAGCTCGTCTTGGCCGACCTGAGTGTTCTCGGCCTCAGCGATGGCATCGAGGAGGAGCTGGGTGCGCACCGACTTCTCGGCACCCTCCTTGACGTCCTTGTCGAACTCCTCGCGGCTCGAACCCTGCGACTCGAGCAACTCGGCGAGCGCTTCCTCGTTGTGGTCGAGGCCGTGGATGGCCTCGTGCACCTGGGAATCGACCTCCGCCTTGACGACGGCCTCGGGAGCCGGAATCTCGAGCGTCTCGAGCAGCGTCTCGAGCACCTTGTCGCGAATCTGACCGGCCTGCTCGACCTTCGCGACTCGCTCGACGCGCGTCTTCAGATCGGCCATCAGCTCGTCGAACGTGTCGAACTCGCTGGCGAGCTGGGCGAACTCGTCGTCGGCCTCGGGCAGCTCGCGCTCCTTGACGGACACGACCTTGACCGTGACGACGGCTTCCTTGCCCGCGTACTCACCGGCCACGAGCGTGGAGGTGAACTCCTTCGACTCGTCGGCCGAGACGCCGATGATCGCGTCGTCGAGGCCCTCGATGAGCTGGCCGGAACCGACCTCGTGGGACAGCCCGCTGGCGGTGGCCTCTTCGACGTTCTCGCCGTCGACCGTGGCCGAGAGATCGATCGAAACGAAGTCGCCGGACTGGACCGGACGATCGACACCGGTGAGGGTGCCGAAACGCTGGCGGAGCGACTGCAGCTGCTCGTCGACGGCCTCGTCTTTGATCTCGAGCGGATCGACCACGACGCTGATGGTCGAGTAATCCGGCAGCTCGATCTCGGGACGCACGTCGACCTCGGCGGTGAACGTGAGCTCGGTGCCGTCTTCGATCTTGGTGATCTCGATCTCGGGCTGGCCGATGACCTTGACCTTCTCGTTGGTCACGGCCTCGGAGTAGCGGGAGGGAAGAGCGTCGTTGACGACCTGCTCGAGTACTGCACCACGGCCGACTCGCGCCTCGAGCAACTTGGCCGGAGCCTTGCCGGGACGGAATCCGGGGAGGCGGATCTGCTGAGCCAAAGCCTTGTACGCGCGGTCGAAATCAGGCTTGAGCTCCTCGAAGGGCACCTCAACGTTGATACGGACTCGCGTCGGGCTCAGCTGCTCGACGGTGCTCTTCACGGGACATGCTCCTTTGTGGTGATTCTTGCTTGCTGGCAGTTCTGGCTTGCTGTCTTCCGCTCGCCACGAGCACGGTGAGCCGTGCCCGCGGCTCTCATTTGTCGGGGTGACAGGAATTGAACCTGCGACCCTCCGCTCCCAAAGCGGATGCGCTACCAAGCTGCGCCACACCCCGTCGTACGGACACCATTGAACAGCAACCGATAGTAGCCCCTCATGGGCGCCCCACCCATGACGTTCCGTGAGACCGGGCTCGACGGGCCGGTTTGGAATCCGGCAACCGCTTTGGGTACAGTCTTGAAACGCAGGCGACGGAACTGGCGATCCCACGACTGTTGTTTGCACGCCGATGTAGCTCAATGGTAGAGCCCCTGTCTTCCAAACAGGCTACGCGAGTTCGATTCTCGTCATCGGCTCCATCGAAAGCCCCGCACTTCACGAGTGCGGGGCTTTTTCGTGTCCGCGTATCGTCGACAGTGTTCGAGTGAATCGGACGAACTGGACATGTATCGCCGATGGAAGGCTCAGAAGTGGAAATCGTCCTGATCGTCATCGTCGTGGCCGTCGTGGCACTGCTGGTGCTGCGCAGCAAGAAGAACTCCGCCGCGGCCGCGGCCACCGCACTGGCCGACGCGAAGGCCGACGCCCGCCAGTCGATCGAACGGCTGGGCGGCCAGGTGTACAACTTGGTCGGCTCCGACACCGCATCCAAGCAGGCCCTCGCCGACGCATCCGAGCGCAACATCGCAGCGGGCTCGCAGATCGACCAGGCGACGACCGTCGAGCAGGCGAGGCTGGCCAAGCAGACCGCACTGGAAGGGCTCTATTACATTCGCGCCGCGCGCCTGGCGATGGGAATGGACCCGGGCCCCGAGGTACAGGGCATCGACGGCCAACAGCAGGCAGGTCGCGTCACCGAGGAACGCAAGGTCGACTTCGAGGGACGAGAGATCGCAGCCTCACCGGATCCGTCGGACCGGACCCCGAACTACTACCCCGGCGGACGAGTGGCGGGCCGACCCGTCCCCGCAGGCTGGTATTCCGAGCCGTGGTGGCGTCCGGCCTTGGTCGCCGGCGCATGGGGAATGGGCTCGATGTTCCTGTTCTCGGCGATGTTCTCCGGGATGGCCGGGGTGCCGGACGAGACCGCATCGGGTGGCGACCTGGTTGCGGACGGTTCCGACGGGGGAGCTGGTGACAATTACGACGGTGGCGACGCCGGACCCGGTGACGACGGCGGCGGCTTCTTCGACGGCGGAGACGGCGGTGGCTTCTTCGACGGCGGCGGAGGCGGAGGGGATTTCGGCGGGTTCTAGCTCGCCCGCCTCACGTCGCCTGACAGACGGGGCACCAGAACAGGTTTCGCGCCTGCATCGTCGAGTGCAGGATCTCGGCTCCGCACACGCGGCACGGGAGGCCTTCCCGGCGGTAGACATACGAACGCGGTCGGCGGGCACCGTAGGTGTCGCCGTGATCGTCCTCGGGCCGGATGGTGATGATGCGACCGCGCCGGACTCCGATGGCCATGAGATCGACGAGATCGAGCCAGATGGCGTCCCATTCGGCTCGGTCGAGGTCCTTTCCGGGGCGCATCGGGTTGATCTCGTGCCGGAAGAGGATCTCGGCGCGGTAGACGTTGCCGACGCCGGCGAGCACCTTCTGATCCATCAGCAACGTGCCGATGGCCGTGCGTGACTTGGATATTCGTGCCCAGGCGGCGTCGGGGTCGGCGTCCTTGCGGAGCGGGTCCGGCCCCAGACGCGCCAGGAGGGCGTCGACCTGCTGCTCGGTGTAGATCTCGCAGGCCGTCGGGCCGCGCAGGTCGGCACCGTACTTCTCCCCCACGATGCGCAGACGCACCGCACCCACCGGATCGTCCAGTGGCACAGCGTGTTCGGTGAACTTTCCGTACAGGCCGAGGTGAATGTGCACGATCAGGTCGGATTCGTAGCGGTGCAGCAGATGCTTACCCCACGCCTCGGCCTTCTCGAGCACGAGGCCGTCGATCAGCGCGGCACCGGAAACGAACCGTCCCTGGGGACTGCTCGCCTCCACCGGTGCCCCGCCGAACCGACGTTGATGCAACCGAGCGAGTCGGTGCAGGGTATGCCCTTCCGGCACTTACTCGGGCTTTCCCGGAACCTCGGGTGCTTCGCCGCTGCGCTCGTACTCGGACAGGATGTCGATGCGGCGCTGATGACGCTCCTCGCCCGAGAACGGGGTGCCGAGGAACGCGTCGACGATGGCCAGTGCTTCGGGCAACGTGTGCATACGGCCGCCGATGCCGATGAGCTGCGCATCGTTGTGTTCGCGAGCCAACTTCGCGGTCTCGACGCTCCATGCAAGGGCACAGCGTGCGCCCGGCACCTTGTTCGCGGCGATCTGCTCGCCGTTTCCTGATCCGCCGAGTACGAGGCCGCGGCTGCCCGGATCGGCGACGACGCGACGGGCTGCGTCGATGCAGAAGGCCGGGTAGTCGTCGACGGGGTCGTAGTCGAACGCACCGCAGTCGACGGGCTCGTGCCCGGTTGCCGTCAGGTGTTCGATGATCTGATTCTTGAACTCGAGGCCGGCGTGGTCGGCACCCAGGTATACGCGCATGCCTAGAGTCTGACAGGTGAACTCACGAGCCGAGAAATTCGCCGGTGTCGACGGCGCGAAGGGTGCGTGGGTGGTCGCAGTGTTCGACGGCACGAGAGTGACGTGGACGGCCTGCTCCTCCGTCTCCGACGTGTTGGAGCAGACCCGAGACTGCGCGCGAGTGGGCGTCGACATGCCTCTGTCGCTACCTGTGGACGGTTATCGCGTCAGCGAACTGGAGGCGAAGAAGTTCTTGGGTACGGCGCGCAGTTCGATCTTTCATACCCCGGTCGCGGATGTTCTGGACGCGGTGTCGTACGAACAGGCGTGCTCGATCTCGCGGTCGAAGACCGGCAAGGCGATCAGTAAGCAAACGTGGCACATCCTGCCCGCAGTTCGGGCGTGGCGAGAGTCGGACTTCGATCCGGACAGGTACGTCGAAGTACATCCCGAATGTTCGTTCAGAGCGATGTCACCGACCACGGTCTACGCGTCGAAGAAGACCGGCCGCGGCGTCGGGCAACGGTTGGCCGCACTGACACGATGGGCCGGCGCTCTCGATCTGGACGACCTGCCGAACGGGCCGCTCGTCGACGACGTCCTCGATGCCGCCGCAGCGGCGTGGTCGGCCAGGCGCTTCCACTTGGGCGAGCATGTGACGTTCGGCACCGACAGCGGCTCGGATCGGATCGTCGCCTAGCCACTCGCGCGTAAACCACCCAACCCCTCGTGCGTGGAAACTCGGCTCCTGCTACGAGTTTCCACGCACGAGGGCCACGCGATCAGTCGAACTGCGGGTCCTCGTTGCGGGTGCGCTTGAGCTCGAAGAAGTGCGGGTACGCCGCGAAGATCACCGACGCGTCCCACAGCTTGCCCGCCTCTTCACCGCGTGGGATCCGCGAGAGCACGGGGCCGAAGAACGCCACGCCGTTGACGTGAATGGTGGGAGTGCCCACGTCAGGGCCGACCTTGTCCATTCCTGCGTGGTGGCTGGTGCGCAGATCCTCGTCGTAGTCGGTGCTCTCGGCTGCCGCGGCGAGATCGGCGGGCAAGTCGAGTTCGGCCAAGGACTCTCGGATGACGACGTCGAAATCCTTGTTGCCCTCGTTGTGAATTCGCGTGCCCATGGCGGCGTACAGCGGCGCGAGGATCTCGTCGCCGTTGCTCTTCGCCGCAGCGATGGCCACCCGCACTGGACCCCACGCCTTCTTCATCATCGCGGCGTACTCCTCGGGCAGGTCGCGGCCCTCGTTGAGTACGGCCAAGCTCATGACGTGGAAATTGACGTCGATGTCGCGCACCTGCTGGACCTCGAGAATCCAACGTGAGGTGATCCAGCACCATGGGCACAGCGGGTCGAACCAAAAATCAGCGGTGTCTTTCTGTCCTGAACCGGCCACTGTCTGCTCCTCGAAAGTCGATGTCACTGTCTCTTCATGTCGTAACACCCGGCCACCGCGTGGACATTCCGCGCGACCCGTCAGCCAGCGCGCGACACGGCGGACGTGATGGGATGGACGGCACTACCCATAACTACACGAAGAGGTGTCGACTGAAGTGGTTGCTCCCAACCTGACGCGTGACCAAGCCTCCGAGCGCTCGGCGATCATCGGGGAAACGAAGTACGCGATCGTTCTCGATCTCACCGACGGCGAGGGCAATCCCGGCGAGAAGACGTTCCGCTCGCTCACCACCATCACGTTCGCCGCCACCGCCGGAGCGTCGACATTCGTGGACATCGTCGCCGGCACCATCCGGTCGGCGACGCTCAACGGCACAGCGCTCGACACGACGAACTACGACGAGTCGACGGGCCTGGCACTGGGCGATCTCGCCGAGCACAACGAGCTCGTGGTCGATGCCGACTGCGTCTACTCGCACACCGGAGAAGGCCTGCACCGTTTCGTGGATCCGTCGGACGGTTCGGTGTACCTCTACTCGCAGTTCGAGACTGCGGACGCCAAGCGCATGTTCGCGTGCTTCGATCAACCCGATCTCAAGGCCACGTTCGATCTGAAGGTCACCGCTCCCGAGAGCTGGACCGTCATCTCCAACGCAGCGCACGGCGCCGAGCCGGCCGCAGGTGAGCACGTGTTCGACACGACGCCGCTGATGAGCACATACCTGGTTGCCCTCATCGCCGGTCCCTACGCGGAGTGGACCGATTCTTACACCGACGATCACGGCACCATCCCTCTCGGAATCTACTGCCGCGCATCGCTTGCCGAACACATGGATGCCGAGCGACTGTTCACCGAGACGAAGCAGGGTTTCGGCTTCTACCACGAGAACTTCGGCACCCCGTATGCGTTCGGCAAGTACGACCAGCTCTTCGTGCCCGAATTCAACGCCGGGGCCATGGAGAACGCCGGGGCCGTCACGTTCCTCGAGGATTACGTCTTCCGGTCCAAGGTGACGCGGTACTCCTACGAGCGACGCGCCGAGACGGTGCTGCACGAGATGGCGCACATGTGGTTCGGCGACCTGGTGACCATGACGTGGTGGGACGACCTGTGGCTCAACGAGTCGTTCGCGACGTTCGCCTCCGTGTTGTGTCAGTCCGAGGCAACCGAGTACACCAACGCGTGGACGACGTTCGCCAACGTCGAGAAGGCCTGGGCATACCGACAGGACCAGCTGCCCTCGACGCACCCCATCGCCGCGGACATCCCTGATCTGGCCGCCGTGGAGGTCAACTTCGACGGCATCACGTACGCCAAGGGTGCCAGCGTGCTCAAGCAACTGGTTGCGTACGTCGGTAAGGAAGACTTTCTGGCCGGGTTGCGGGCCTACTTCGTCGATCACGCATTCGCCAACGCAACGTTCTCGGATCTGCTGGCGGCACTGGAGAAGTCGTCGGGTCGCGACCTGTCCGATTGGGGTGCGCAGTGGCTGCGGACCACCGGCCTGAACACTCTGAGCCCCGATTTCGACGTCGACTCGGATGGCAAGTTCACCCGGTTCGCAGTGGCGCAGACCGGCGCAGCACCGGGCGCGGGCGAGCATCGCGTACACCGCATCGCGATCGGCATCTACGACGACGTCGACGGCAAGTTGGTGCGTACCGACCGCGTCGAGCTGGACCTCGATGCTGCCGCATCGACGAATGTCGAAGCGCTCGTGGGTGTATCGCGCGGCAAGCTAGTGCTGGTCAACGACGACGACCTGACGTATTGCGCAGTGCGGCTCGATCCGGATTCCCTCGGTGTTCTCGTCGATCGGATCGGCGACATCGCCGAGTCGCTCCCCCGCACTCTCGCCTGGTCGGCCGCGTGGGAGATGACTCGGTCCGCCGAGATGAAGGCACGCGATTTCGTGGCTCTCGTCCAGCGCGGAATCGGCAGCGAGACCGAAGTGGGTGTGGTGCAACGTCTTCTGCTTCAGGCGCAGACGGCCATCACCAGCTACGCCGATCCGGCGTGGGCGGCAGAACACGGAGTCCCGGAGTTCGCCGACGCAGTGCTCGAGCTGGCCCGCGGTGCCGAGTCGGGCTCGGATCACCAGTTGGCGTTCGTCAACGCTCTGACCGGTACCGAACTCGGCGAGCGCCATGTCGAGGTATTGCGCGCACTCCTCGACGGTGACGCCCAGGGGCAGTCTTTGGCCGGACTCGACATCGATACGGATCTGCGGTGGCGCATCGTCACCGCCCTTGCGGCGGCCGGAGCCATCGATGCCGATGGGCTCGATTCGCCGGTCATCGACGCCGAAGCCGAGAAGGACAACACCGCCGCCGGGGCGCGGTCGGCTGCCGCTGCACGAGCTGCGCGTCCCAGTGCCGAGGTGAAGGAGCGGGCATGGACGACCGTCGTCGACGACGACGCGGTTCCGAACATCACGGCGCGATCGATCATCGGTGGTTTCGCGGGCCCCGGCCAGGGCGAACTACTCGAGCCGTACGTCGACCGCTACTTCGAGGCGATCGACGGCGTGTGGGCTCGTCGATCGAGTGAAGTCGCACAGACCGTCGTGGTTGGTCTCTACCCCTCGTGGTCGATCAGCGAGCAGTCGTTGGCCGCCGCCGACAGGTTCCTCGATGGCGACCTTCCACCTGCTCTGCGCCGACTGGTGATCGAAGGCCGGGCCGGAGTCGTTCGGGCACTCGCGGCCCGGGCATACGACGCCGCCTGATCACAGGTAGACACACGACGAGGGCCGGTTGCGTCTCACCCGCGAAGGTGAGACGCAACCGGCCCTCGTCGTCGCCGGAAACGCCGGCCGAGAACTGCGGGGATGCAGCGCGTAGAGCTACGGCGCGAGGATGGATGCTGCCATCACGCGGACCGAAGTCACGAGACCGTCGATGAGGTTGCCGTCGCGGAACGGGCCGAGCGCAGCGGTGACGCCGAGCTGAGCAACCCGATCGGTAGCGCGGTTGGAAACCCGCTTTCCGGTCCGAATCTCGAGCGCGTGCCGGTTGGGGTCGACAGCGATCAGAACCGAACGAATCGCATCGGGGGTGCCGGGGAAGACCGAATCCGCTCCCGCAGCCGGATCGACTCCCAGGTCACCGACGTAGATGTTGAACCGAATCTTCGTTCGCCGGGTCGCCTCACTCAGTGCGTCGTCGAGCGCGACCAGATCCTGCGTCGCGAAAGGCAGGTGCTCCGGGCTCGGCGTGCCGAACTCGTGTGCCACCGATACGCGACCACTCGCCGTCAGCGCAGCCCCGAACGGCAGGTCTTCTTCCCGGATGTCACCGCCACGTACCAGTTCACCACTTGCCACTTGCAGCACCTCCGATCGAATCGGCTGTGTCCGCGTCGTGCGATCCGTGGCCTCCGAACGGAGTCACCTCGTCCGTAGCGCTCCACAGCAATGGCTCGCGCGTCCACTCGTCCGTCAGCCGGTACGGAGGGACGTCCATCCCCGGCTGCTTGTCGGTCAAGTAGGACAACGCGCCGACGATTCCGATCACCGCAACCGGAATCACCCCGAATATCAGCGTGGTCTCCAAAATGCTCACGGGGTGTGACGTTAGTCGACAATTGCCCGTCGGACCACGTCGGGGCTGGTGTTGTGACCGAAAAGAGCCAACGGCCGACAGTCAGGCAGCGCCTTCGCCGAGGTATGCCAACCAGCTCGGGTCCAACTCCTTCGTGGTCGCCAGCAGACGCCAGTGCGGGCCCTTCGGCGGTACGAGCTGGGCTCGCAGCGTCCACCCGATCTCACTGAGCAGCTTGTCCGCCTTGCGGTGGTTGCAGGAGGCGCAGCACGCAACGCAGTTCTCCCACGAGTGGCCGCCGCCGCGGCTGCGAGGCACGACGTGATCGACGGTCTCGGCCTTGCTACCGCAATACGCGCACCGAAATCTGTCGCGATGCATCAGTGCCGCGCGGGTCATCGGCACCCGCGCCCGATAGGGAACGCGGACGAACGTCCGCAACCGAATCACCGACGGCACCTGGACGGAGTAATCGGCCGACCGGATGAACGGCCCCTCCGGATCGTCGTGGATCACGTCGGCCTTGCCGCAAACGAGAAGAACCACCGCCCGGCGCATCGGAAGCGCGGTCAGTGGTTCGAAAGTTGCGTTGAGGAGCAGCACACGGCGCTTGACCCACGCCGGCACGGCGTCGTCGCCCGTGGCGTTGTGGGCCGTCGGCACCACGCGCAGCGGAGAAGCCCCCGAGGCCGTCTCACGCTGGTCATGCGTGGTGCGGCCCTCAGTGGGCGGGAGTTGTCGGTGGCGGTGTTGAGAGTTCTTCATGCATTACTCCAGGGAGTGTCGGCGCCCGCGCATGGCTTGCGTGGAACACGGTTCACAGTGGAACACGAATACACCGCCCGCGCACAGCCTTTTTCTGCGCATTTTCTGTTGCCGATCGGTGAACATTCCGGTTTCCGATCAGCGAGTTCGAGGATCGATACCGCTATGCGCTGCGTGACTGGCAAGATTTCTGTGTCTCCGTAGACTTTTCGGGTGGCTGTATCAACCCTTCTGTCCGTATCGCCGTTACCCGAACCTTCGCTGCTGCGAGAGCTCGACACCCGAGCATTCGAACTGACCGACACCGGACGCGACTGGCTGGTCGACCGTCCGTTGCAGATCCTCGGCTATCTGGTTCTGGCGATCGTGCTGAGGCTCGTGTTGCACCGAATGATCGACCGCTTCACTCGACACGACTCCGGCCGATCACCTGCACTTCTCCGGCCGTTACGCGACCGGTCCTCGGGAACGGTGAAGGGCGAGATACTCAACGAACGGCGCAGACAGCGGGCCAACACGATCGGTTCGGTGCTCCGATCTGCGGTGTCGGTCATGATCCTGACCTGGTTCGTGCTGTCGGTGCTCGACGTCGTGGGTGTGAACGTCGCCCCGTTCATCGCGTCGGCGGGGATCGTCGGTGTCGCCCTCGGTTTCGGTGCGCAAAACCTGGTCCGTGACTTCCTGTCCGGAATCTTCATGCTTCTCGAGGATCAATACGGGGTCGGTGACGTCGTCGATCTCGGTGAGGCGATCGGCACGGTCGAAAGCGTGGGATTGCGAGTCACCACGATCCGAGATGTCAACGGCACCGTGTGGTACTGCCGAAACGGTGAAGTTCTGCGGGTGGGCAACATGAGCCAAGGGTTCGCGGTAGCTGTCCTCGACCTCCCTGTCTCCCACACGGCCAACATCGACGAGGCCTGCGCGGTGGCCGAGAGAACCACCACCGGGGTCGTGGACTCCGGCGACTTCGACGGTGACATCCTCGAGCCCCCGGAGATGCTCGGCGTCAATGCCGTCAGCGCCGATACCGTGACCATCCGGATCACGATCAAGACCCGACCCGGCCGCCAATGGGCAGTGCAGCGCCGCCTCCACCGCGACATCCTGCAGTCGTTCGACGATGCCGGTATCAAAGCCCCGTATGCGCTGGGTCGTCCGGGTGGGGTTGCAGTCGAGAGCAGCAGCTGAGGGACAATGAGTGTGACCGACGCCGACGAGGAACGAACAGAGAGAGTGTGATGACCGAACCGCAGCAGACGTTCTACGACGCGGTCGGCGGTGCGGAGACATTCCGGTTGCTCACGGCGAAGTTCTACGAAGAAGTGGCCAAGGACGAGATCGTGCGGCCCCTGTATCCCGAGGAGGACCTGGCACCGGCCGAACGGCGGATGCGAATGTTCCTCGAGCAGTACTGGGGCGGGCCTCGTACGTACTCCGACGAACGGGGTCATCCACGATTGCGGATGCGTCACAATCCGTTTCGGATCGGGCCGCTCGAACGTGACGCCTGGCTTCGATGCATGCACATCGCGATCGCTTCGATCGACCCGGCCGTCCTGGATTCTGCGCACCGAACGCAACTCGTCGACTACATGGAGATGGCTGCCAATTCGATGATGAACTCGGCAATCTGATAGCTACGGCGTTCCTGCCTACGACGTCATCTTCTACAGCGACGCGCCCCGCCGAGGGCCCGCTGCGCCACCTCTGAGGCGGCCGAGCCGACGGCGAAGTGAGCCGGCTACCCCGAGCACGAAGCTCAGCGGCGCGGGCAGGTGCTGCCGCAGGATAGCGTGCTTACGGACGTAGTTGTCGACTCGCCATTCCGACCAGGTGCCGGCGCGGAACAACGCCGCGTCGCCGGCGACGAGAGTCCGGGGCGCGTGATCTTCACTGGACACGACGACCGACCCGTCCATGATGTGGACGATCTCGTCGACCGCGAAGTACCACCGAAAGCGTCCGGCCGTGCAATCCCACACATTGGTGGTCGTGGTGCCGTCGGTACTCCTGGACCACTCCGCGACGCGAGCCCGCGGGTTTCCCTCGAGGATCCAGGTGGGTTCGATGGGACTGTCGGAGAGCGAAACATCTTCCAGCCGCACGGCTTCTATGGTCGAGGTTCTCATGGTGTCGTCGCGTCCTCACCGTCGGGCGCGGCACCGGCCGCTGCACGTTTTACGTTGCAGAACATACAACACTTTCCAAACGTGCGGATACGTGTCGGTCATGTGAATGAGCACAATCCTTTACCTTCGGATCGACCGCCATTGCATTGCCGGGTGCACGCCAGCGCCCTCGAATCGTTCGCAGCCCATTCGTTTGGCACTATTGCCAGTTGTGACCGATCCGATCGAAAGCACCGAGTTGTCGTGGTGGCAGGACGCCGTCTTCTACCAGATCTATCCCCGGTCGTTCGCAGATGCGAACGGTGACGGTATCGGTGATCTCGACGGCATCAGAGACAAGCTCGGGTACCTCGAATTGCTCGGTATCGATGCCATCTGGATCGGACCGATCACGCGGTCGCCCATGGCCGATCACGGCTACGACGTTTCCGACCCCCGCGACATCGACCCCATGTTCGGCAGTCTCGAGATCTTCGACGCGTTGCTCGACGAGGCTCACGCCCGCGACATCAAGGTCACGATGGATCTGGTGCCCAATCACACCAGTAACGAACACCGGTGGTTCCAGGCGGCTCTGAACGCCCCTCGTGGCAGCGCCGAGCGAGCGCGCTACATCTTTCGAGACGGGCTCGGTGACGACGGTTCGCAGCCGCCGAACAACTGGCCGAGCATCTTCGGCGGTCCCGCCTGGACGCGAGTCGACGAGAAGGACGGCTCCCCCGGTCAGTGGTACCTGCACATCTTCGCGCCCGAACAACCGGACCTGAACTGGGACAACCCCGAGGTCTTCGACGACTTCGCGCGCACACTTCGGTTCTGGCTGGACCGAGGCGTCGACGGATTTCGACTCGACGTCGCCCACGGCATGGCAAAACCTGCCGAGCTGGCCGACATGAGCCTCGAGTTCAACGCACTGATGAAGAACGACGACGACGATCCCCGGTTCAACAACCCCCGAGTCCACGAACTGCACCGCCGCATCAGAGCCGTCATGAACGAATACCCCCATGCGGTGACGGTCGGCGAGATCTGGGTTCAGGACAACGTTCGGTTCTCCGAATACATCCGCCCCGACGAGCTGCACCTGGGCTTCAACTTCCGCTTGGCCAGTGTCGATTTCGACGCCGAGACCATCCGCGATGCGATCTCCAACTCGCTCGCGGCCGTCGAACTGGTCGGGGGCACCCCCACGTGGACACTGTCGAACCACGACGTCGAACGCGAGGTCACCAGGTACGGCGACGGAGACCTGGGCTACCACCGGGCCCGGGCCATGATTCTCGTCGAATTGGCCCTTCCTGGCACAATTTTCGTCTACAACGGTGCCGAGCTCGGGCTACCGAACGTGCAGCTGCCCGACAGTGCCCTGCAGGACCCGGTATGGGAGCGATCCGGGCACACCGAGCGCGGACGCGACGGCTGCCGAGTCCCCATGCCGTGGGAGGGCGATGCCCCGCCGTTCGGGTTCTCCACCGATCGCACCTGGTTGCCGATGCCGCCGGAGTGGAAGGGTCTGACCGCCGAGGCGCAGCTCGAAGAGGTCGATTCGATGCTCAGCCTGTACCGCACGGCGTTCGAGTTGCGCACCCTGCGGCCGGAGTTCACCGGCGGCGAAATCGATTGGTACGGAGCCCCTCCCGGGTGCCTGGCCTTCCGGCGCCGCGGGGGCTTGATCTGCGCCCTCAACGCCTCCGACGAGTCGATCCCACTCCCACCCGGCGAAGTGTTGCTGACCAGCACTCCGCTGGTCGACGGGATGCTTCCCGCGAACGCGGCCGCCTGGCTCGTCTGAGCCGGCCGGCCGGCTCGTCCGAACCGGCCGACCGGCCACGCTCAGCGTTCGACAGTGAGCGACAACTGTCGGCCCGGGCGGCGAACGAACACCGACCCGAACCTGGCATCGAGACGCAACCACACCTTCGTGGCACGTACTCGTACCACCTCTGCGGCGGCGATCCTCTCCGGGTCGACGTCGATCGTCAACGGATCGTTGCCGTCGTGCGGCACGAAACCCATTGCGGTCAAAGCGAATACGGTGCGCATGGTGACCGAGACGTCGTCGCCGTCACCGGTCACGTGCAACACCTGCTGTTCGAGCAGTGAGCTCGGCGGCCCGTGACTGCTGCCGTGTTCCTTCGCCAATGCGGCACCGCGCTGTGCGAGTCCGATGAGCACCCGGGCGGGGACGTCGTCGAGATGCTCGAATCCGCTGTCGGGAGGAAGGGTGCCACGCCACGCGGAGTCCATCGAGAAACCCGGGTCGATCACGCCGTCGTCCGCGTTCTGCAGTGCGGACACCAACACATCGGCACCCGCACTGGTGTCGTCGGGCACGATGGTTCCCGCTATCACGCGCGCAGCGAGCGCATCGAAACCGGTTGCCGCCCAACACGACACGCCTCCGACGGCCCGAGTACGCAACCGAACGACAGCAGCCTCGTCCAAGCGCAATGCCCTACTGCAGAACGTCTGGAGGTTCTCCCGCTCGACCGCTTCGGGAACGGTCAGAACGCGCTCATACACGCTGCCAACTCACCAGGAACTCGCGCTCGGCGGGGGTGAGTCGACGCAGTCGCTGCGCATCGATGTCGAACGCCGCGATCTGCGTCGACGCCACCACCGCTGCCGGCATATCCAGCGATGCCCCGCGTGCCCGCACCTCGTACCCCACGACGAAGTCCACCGCGCGGACCGCATCGATCCACATGAAGACGTCGAGGGGTCCGTCCTCGTGTCGCAGCTGCCCGCGATACTTCACGTGCAGGTCGGCAATGACGGCACCGTGACGCAGATTCGCAGTCGGCCTACCGTCCACCAGCAGCCACGGGATCCGCGCCTCTTCGAGCAACGTCACCATCCGCGCGTGGTTGATGTGTTGATACACATCCATATCCGACCACCGCACATCCACAGCGGCGTGAAAGCCCACCCGCTCGGTGGCGGGTCTCTTGTCGGACAGATGGTCGTCGGGCACACTCACGCGGTTGCTACCTCTTCTCGATCGAACGGAAGTTCCATGGTGTCAGGGAACCATGTTTCTCACCTGTCGAGCGGCAACCGAGAGTGTCGCCAAGTCCAGCGTGCCCGTCTCGGCGATCTCGGTGAGCGCTGCGCGCGAGCGGGCCAACCGCGACGAATTGGTCGATTCCCATTCGGCGATCTTCTCCGTGACCGACTCGTCCGGTTCGCCTGCGGCCAACACGGCCTTGGTGATTCCGCGAAGGGAGGCGTACAGATCGTCACGAAGAGCCAAGCGCGCCAACGAATGCCATCGATCGCCGCGGGCCAGCTTCGAGACCGCGGTGAGCAACCAGTCGATGCCGATGTGCGCGTCGAGCGCGAAGTACAGCTCGGCCACCTCCGCTCCGTCCCGGTCGACGATGTCGGCGATATCGATGATGTCGAGCAGGCAGTAGACGTCGAGCAGGCCGTAGATCCGACGTGCCAGCTCGGCCGGAGCACCTCGTTCCATCGCGGCCCCCGAGCGCCGGTCCAGATCGACCGCCTGGTGACCGGAGATCCATGACGCGACCCGCGGCTGCAGCGCGCGAACCTGCCCGGCATAGCGACTGATCTCGGCCCCGACCGCCAGCGGCTGCGGCCGATTGGCCAACAGCCACCGGGATACTCGATCGAGCATGCGACGCGATTCGAGCAGCAGCTCGGCCGACACTGCGGTGGGTACGTCGGCCGCGCGAATCGAATCCCACACCTCGTCGAGGCCGAAGATCTCGGTGGCAGCGGCGAACGCGCGGATGGCGTCGGTGCCTGCGGCACCGGAGTCCTCGGTCAAGCGATACGGGTAGGTGATTCCGCCGCAGTCGATGGCCTCGTTGGCGAGCGTCGTCGCCACCAGTTGACGCCGTAGCGGATGCGCCTTGATGGCATCTGCATACGGATCCCGCAGTGGCTCGGGGAAATACTTGGGTAGCCGGGGGGCGAAGACGTCGCTGTCGGGAAGCTCGCTGTCGAGCAGTTCCGCTTCCAATGCCAATTTCACGTGCGCCATCAACGTCGCGAGTTCCGGCGACGTCAGTCCACGACCGTCTTGCTTGCGACGACGGAGATCGGCCTCGGTGGGCAGAGCCTCGAGCTCCCGGTCGAGCCCTCGACGCGTCTCCAGATCCTCGATCACCCGGCTGTGCACCGTCACCAGATGTGGTGCGTCGAATCTGGACGTTCCGAGCAACTCGTTCTGCATGATGTTGTCCCACAACACCAATCGCCCGACCTCGTCGGTCATGGACGCAAGCAGCTCGTCGCGGTCTTCGCGCGCCAGGTTTCCGTTGGTGATGGCTGTCTCGAGCAGGATCTTGATGTTGACTTCGTGATCGGAGCAGTCGACGCCCGCCGAGTTGTCGACGGCGTCGGTGTTGATCTTGCCGCCGGCTGCGGCGTACTCGATTCTGCCCAGTGCGGTGGCACCGAGGTTTCCGCCCTCCCCCACCACGGCCGCTCGCACATCCAGGCCGTCGACCCGCACCGCGTCGTTGGCCTTGTCGCCGACTTCGGCGTTGCTCTCACTGGATGCCTTGATGTAGGTGCCGATTCCGCCGTTCCACAGCAGATCGGCGGGGGCCTTCAGGATCGCGTTCACCAACTCGGGTGGTGACAGTGCAGCAACCGATTCGTCCAACCCGAGGGCCGACCGTGCTGCGGCGCTGATGGGTACAGATTTGCGGGTCCGCTCCCACACCCCTCCGCCGGCACTGATGAGCGAGGTGTCGTAGTCCGCCCACGACGACCGCGGCAGGGCGAACAAGCGCTCCCGCTCGGCGAACGACGACTCCCGATCGGGATCGGGGTCGAGAAAGATGTGCCGGTGGTCGAACGCCGCGAGCAAGCGAATGTGTCGGCTCAGCAGCATGCCGTTACCGAATACGTCTCCGCTCATGTCGCCGACGCCGACGACCGTGAAATCCTGACTCTGCGTGTCGATTCCGAGCTCACGGAAGTGCCGCTTGACGCTCTCCCACGCACCCTTGGCGGTGATTCCCATGGCTTTGTGGTCGTATCCGGCGGATCCACCGGACGCGAACGCGTCACCGAGCCAGAATCCGTACTCGGCAGCGATGCCGTTGGCCATGTCGGAGAAGGTCGCGGTGCCCTTGTCCGCCGCGACGACGAGGTAGGTGTCGTCTCCGTCGCGGCGCACCACCCCGGTAGGTACCGATACCGACCCGGTAGCGCGGTCGAGATTGTCGGTGATGTCGAGCAACCCGGCGATGAACAGTCGGTAGCAGGCTTTGCCTTCCTCGGCGTATGCCTGTCGATCTCGGTCGGCTTCACCTGTGGTCACCGGAGGACGCTTGACGACGAATCCACCCTTGGCCCCGACGGGCACGATGACTGCGTTCTTGACCATCTGAGCCTTGGCGAGCCCGAGAATCTCCGTCCGGAAGTCCTCCCGCCGATCGGACCAGCGCAACCCGCCTCGGGCCACCGCACCGAACCTGAGATGGACCCCCTCGACGCGCGGGGAGTACACGAAGATCTCGAACGTGGGCTTCGGTTTGGGTAGCTCCGCGATGGATTGCGGGTCGAACTTGAGCGAGAGGTACGGGCGATGTGCACCGTCGGATCCCACCACGAAGTGGTTGGTGCGCAACGTCGCTCGGATGAGCTCGAACATGCTGCGCAGAATGCGGTCGGCATCGAGGCTGACGACCTCGTCGATCAGCTCGCCGAGCTGAGTGCCGATGGCCTGCGCGTCCGCTTCGGCACTGGTCTCGGGGTCGAACTGCGCCTCGAACAGCCCGACGAGCAGCCGAGCGGTGCGCGGATGCGCCAGGAGGACGCCCTCGATGTTGAACTGACTGTAGGGAAAACCCGCCTGCCGCAGGTACTTCGCGTAGGCACGCAACACCACGGCCTGCCGCCAGTGCAGACCTGCACGCATCACCAGTTCGTTGAAACGATCCGCTTCTGCCGCGCCGCTCCACACCGCCGCGAATGCGTCGGTGAATCGATGCTGGACCCGGCTCTCGCGATCGGCCGTGCCTGCCTCGGACAGCTCGGCGTCGAGGTCACCGTCGATGGCGGAGCGCAACATCTCACGTGAGGCGGAGAGACCGAAATCGTATATCCAGCAGGACATTCCATCCGGGCGGACCACCGGGTACGGTCGCTCGTCGTCGACCTCGACACCGAGACTCTGCAGAATGGGCAGCACCTGGGACAGCGATACGCCGGCACCGCCGATGTACAGCGAGAAGCGCCAGCTACCCACGGCCGACCGCTCGTTGCGGTAGAGCTGCATGTCGATCGCTTCGTCGCCCAGTGCTTCGAGGCGGGCGATGTCCGTGACAGCTCTGGCCGGACTGAAATCCTGCTTGTACGCCTCGGGAAATGCCTCGGTGTAGCGCTGAATTCGCGCCGGGTCGACGGCTCGGTCGAGAGAAACGGCGTCCCCCAACGAGTCCTCCCACGTTCGGGTGGTCTCGGTCAGCGCCGCTTCGATCCGGGCGATGTCGTCGGCGGACAGGTGGGGAGACGCGGTGCCCGGTGCTCGGCGCACCGTCACGTGCAGCAGCGCTAGATCCGATTCGGTGACGCGTGCGGTGTAGTCGAGCGAGGTACCACCGAGCTCCCGGAGCAGTCGGTCCTGGATCGCGAGTCGGACGCGAGTGGTGTAGCGATCTCGCGGCAGATACACCAGAGCACTGACGAAGGACCCACTCGCATCGGGTCGAACGAACAGCTTGACCTTGCGCCGGCGACCCAGCGCCAGAACAGCACTCGCCGTCTCGAAAAGCCACGAGGCAGAGGTTGCGAACAGTTCCGACCGCGGCATCGACTGCAGCACCTCGAGCATGGCCTGACCGGAGAAGGACCCGAGATCATGACCGGCCCTGGCGATCACCGACCGCACTCGACGCTCGATCACCGGAATGTCGAGGACGTTCTCGTGCAGCGCGGTGACGGTGAAGACGCCGACGAACCGATGCTCGGCGGAGTCGTCGGCGTCGATCACACTGACGAAATAGGGGTAGACAGCACGATGAACCGTGGCCGGGTTCGGACCTTGCGTCAGAGCAACCAGATCGCGTTCACCGACCGGTTCGGGTCCGTCTCCATGTTGGCCGGCATCGCGAAGGACACCCAGGCTGCTGGATTCCACACCGGTTGCGGTTCGGTCACCGTCGCTACCGTCGATCGTGTATCGGCGGTAACCCAGCAAGGTGTAATGGCCGTCGCCCAGCCAACGCAGCAAGGCAGCCGCATCCCGGTGTGCGACGGCTGGTTCGGAGTCGGTGTCGCCGGACGCTGCAGCGACACCGTCCAACCGATCGGCCACGGCAGCCTGCACGCGACGCATCTCGTCGGTGTCACCGACGACCTGACGCACATCGCCAAGTACTCGACTCGTCTCCCCTTCCAGCTGCGCGACGGCACCGTCGGATGTGGACGGGTGCAGCTGCACGTGTATCCAGGATTCCGCAATGCCGGCAGAGCTCAGCCCGGTGAGCACTCCCTCTGCGTTGCGATCGACCGAGAGGATGGGATGAACCACGTCGGTGTATTCGATGCCGAGACGCGAGAGCAGCGACATGATCGACTCGACCAGCAACGGCATGTCGTCGGTGACGATCTGTAGGTAACTTCCCGCTGCCTGCTGTGCTGCAGACTCGTTCGGTCGATGGACCGCCACGTTTGCCGTCCCCGGCAGCCGCTGTGCGGCGAGCCGAACATGCCGCCGAAAAGTGGTGATGTCGGGGGTATGCGCGGACACTGCGAGCGCCGTGGCGTCGGTGTGCTCGAAATACTCCGTACGCAATGTCGCCAACTCGGCCACAAGCCTGTCGTCGAGCCCGTCGGCCCAGTCGTCGTCGGTCAGGTCAAGCGAGCGTGACATTGTTTTCGAGTACTCCCTCGTGAGGATTTCCCGACGCCCGCCGATCGCCGGTCGTCGATGACCCCTCGACCCTAGTGCGGGTGACCCCGCAAGCGCAGAGATCTCGAGAACCAGCGCGTCAGGCCGATCCGGCAGTCACGGCGAATCGCTGTGGAGATACTCGCTCAGTGCAGTTCGTTCGTGTTCGCGCAGCGGCCTGGACGAGGACGTGTCGAGGTCGAAGGCCACCATCAGTGCCTCCGCGTCTGCGCACACCGTTCCGTTTCGATCGGTGACGACGTGCCGGACGCCGTACGACGTGGTTCCGATGCGAGTGATCCACAGCTCGATCACCAGCGGGCCGGAGTCGTCGAGAATCGGATGCAGGAAGTTGGTGGTCAACGTACGAACCACCACCGCGCCGCGATTTTCCGAGCCCCCCAGCGCCACGTTCAGAAACTGAACGCGGCCTTCCTGGAGGTACTCGACGAACCGGGTGTTGTTGACGTGCCCGAGGCGGTCGGAATCACCCCACCGCACCTGAAGTGTGCAGGTGAAGGTCTGTGCCGACATGTCAGTCTCTGGTCAGCTTCCGGTGCGTGACGCGATGCGGACGTGCTGCGTCGGGCCCGAGACGCTCGACCTTGTTGGCCTCGTAGCCCTCGAAGTTGCCCTCGTACCAGTACCAGGCAGCTTCGTTGTCTCCGAAGCCGCCTTCCCACGCCAGGATGTGGGTGCAAGTGCGGTCAAGGAACCACCGGTCGTGCGAGATGACCACGGCGCAACCGGGGAATTCCTCGAGCGCGTTCTCGAGCGATCCGAGTGTCTCGACGTCGAGGTCGTTGGTCGGCTCGTCGAGCAGGATCAGGTTGCCGCCCTGCTTGAGCGTCATCGCCAGGTTCAGACGGTTCCGCTCACCGCCGGAGAGCACTCCGGCCGGCTTCTGCTGATCGTGGCCCTTGAACCCGAACGAGCTGATGTACGCGCGCGACGGGAATTCCGAGTTGCCCACGGTGATGAAGTCCAGGCCGTCGGAGACCGTTTCCCAGACCGTCTTCTTCGAGTCGATGCCCGAGCGGTTCTGGTCGACGTAGCTGAGCTTGACGGTCTGCCCGATCTTCACCTCGCCGCCGTCCGGCTCCTCGAGCCCGACGATGGTCTTGAACAGCGTCGTCTTACCGACACCGTTGGGTCCGATGACGCCGACGATTCCGTTGCGCGGCAACGTGAACGACAGATCCTTGATCAGCACGCGGCCGTCGAAGCCCTTGTCCAGGCTCTTGACCTCGACTACGACGTCGCCGAGGCGCGGCGGGTTGGGGATCTGGATCTCGTCGAAGTCGAGCTTCCTGGTCTTCTCGGCCTCGGCCACCATCTCGTCGTAGCGAGCCAGACGAGACTTGCTCTTGGCCTGGCGAGCCTTGGCACCGGAGCGAACCCAGGCGAGTTCGTCCTTGAGGCGCTTCTGCAGCTTCTGGTCCTTCTTGCCCGAGACTTCGAGACGCTCGGCCTTCTTCTCCAGGTAGGTCGAGTAGTTGCCCTCGTACGGGTACAGGTGTCCGCGATCGACCTCGGCGATCCACTGCGCGACGTGGTCGAGGAAGTACCGGTCGTGAGTCACGGCGAGAATGGCACCGGCGTAGGCGGCCAAGTGCTGCTCGAGCCACAGGACACTCTCGGCGTCGAGGTGGTTGGTCGGTTCGTCGAGCAGCAACAGGTCGGGCTTGCTCAGCAGCAGCTTGCACAGGGCCACGCGGCGCTTCTCACCACCGGAGAGGTTGGTGACCGGGGACTCGGGCGGCGGGCAGCGCAGCGCGTCCATCGCCTGTTCGAGCTGCGAGTCGATCTCCCAGGCGTCGGCGTGGTCGAGCTTTTCCTGCAGCTCGCCCATCTCCTCCATGAGCTCGTCGGAGTAGTCGGTTGCCATCAGCTCGGCGATCTCGTTGTAGCGCTTGAGCTGGACCATCGTCTCACCGAGTCCGTCCTCGACGTTCTCGCGAACGGTCTTGGTGTCGTCGAGAATCGGCTCCTGCATGAGAATGCCGACCGAGGCACCGGGAGCGAGGAACGCCTCACCGTTTCCGGGCTGATCGATTCCCGCCATGATCTTGAGGATGCTGGACTTACCGGCGCCGTTCGGGCCGACGACGCCGATCTTCGCTCCCGGGTAGAAGCTCATCGTCACGTCGTCGAGGATGACTTTGTCGCCGTGCGCCTTGCGCACCTTCTTCATGGTGTAAATGAATTCAGCCATGCCGCCCAGCTTATCGGTGCGGGCGCGTCGGAACACCATCGACCGAGTCCGCGCCGAGCCCACATCCGTCGTCCGCGGTCGCGCGCGGGCTGCATCCACCGGGGACGACGGATGTCGGCGGGCCGTCAGGCGGGTACCGCCTCGCGGATGTCGTCACCGATTCGATCGCGATCCGGCTCGTGCTCCGGTGGTTCGGCGGCACCCCGATCGTCGTCGGTGAGTGCCTCGTCTGCAGGTACTTCGGGCGCGACCGTCCTGGTCCGATGGATTGCCACGTTGCAGCGCGCAAGGTCCGGACCGACGGCGCTGGCCCGCATCTCGAGGTCGGATCGTTCGACGCCGTCGCGATTGGTGTATTCGTTGGTGCGCAGCTGTCCGTAGGCGATGATCGGATCGCCCTTCATCAACGATGCGCCGACGCCGCGCACGAGTCGACGCCAGCACGTGACCGTGAGATAGAGCGTGCCGCCGTCGGTCCATTCACCGGTGTTGCGGTCCTGCCGGCGGGCGTTGCTCGCCATCCGGAAGCTGAGGACCTCGTCGCCGGTGGGTGTGGAGCGCTTGACGGGATTGGTGATGACGGTGCCCACAACAGCGCACTGAGCTTCGTACATGGTGTCTTCCTCTCGATGAAGGTCGCGTGATTGCGATCGAGATCGACACTGCTACGCCGGAGCGGCCCGTGACGGACCGGTTCGCGAAATGTGGACAACCGCTGAGCCTGTGGATCAACGTCCGGAATCGGCGAGTCATGACGCCACTTCTGTCGGACCGGTGTGCTACTCGGCTGTCTCTACGTAGACGTGCCCACCGAGAGCCGGCACCACCCGTCCGGCGGTGAGCGCAGCCACCAGCGCTGCAGTCGAATCGGCGTCTGCGACGGCGACGGTGAGCACGGCTCGTGCAGCGTAGGCGGTATCGAGCACCGACGCCCCGTGTCCGCGTAGCTCCGATTCGAGCCGTCCCACCTCGGCGTGGTCGAGTTCGAGCGTCAGCACGTCGCGTCGCTCTCGGGTGAGAAACAGGGCCTGGGTCAGCGCCTCGGTGACCGCACCGCCGTACGCCCTGGCCAATCCGCCGGTACCGAGTTTGGTGCCGCCGAAATATCGGCCGACCACCGCGACCACGTTGGTCAACCGGTGACCACGCAGCACCTCGAGCATCGGCGTTCCTGCCGTGCCGCTGGGTTCGCCGTCGTCGTTGGATCGCTCGATGCGGTGGGCCTTGTCTTCGTGGACGGTAACGATGCCTGCAGCCGAGGATTCGACGATGAATGCCGAACAGTGATGTCCGGCAGTCGGATCCGCTTTCCGTGCCGCAGCGATGACCGCGCGAGCGTCGGCCTCGGTGCTCGCCCTGTCCACCACGGTGACGAACCGCGATCTCTTGACCTCGGTCTCGCACTCTACCCGGCCGGCGATCGTTCGAAGCTCGCTCACGCGGCAGCCCAGCTCATTGAACAGCCCTGATCATGCAGCAACGCTGTCCACGACATCGTCTGCGGCACGGACCAATTGGGCGTACATACCGTCTTCGGCGAGCAGAGCCTCGTGGCTTCCGACCTCGCGCACGATGCCGTGATCGAGTACCGCGATGGCGTCTGCTGCTCGCACGGTGGACAGGCGATGGGCGATCAGAATGGTGGTACGGCCGTGCATCAAACCGTCGAGCGCTGTCTGCACTGCGCGTTCGGTGCGATTGTCCAGGGCGCTCGTCGCCTCGTCGAGCACCAGAATCGGCGGGTTGCGCAGGACAGTTCGGGCGATTGCGATGCGCTGCTTCTCACCGCCGGAGAATCGGTAGCCGCGCTCGCCGACCATCGTGTCGTAGCCGTCGTCGAGGCCGTCGATGAAGTCGTGAATCTGGGCAGTCCGAGCGGCGGCAACGATCTCGTCGTCGGTGGCGTCGGGTTTGGCGAACCGCAGGTTCTCCCTGATGGTGGCGTGGAACAGGTAGGTCTCCTGAGAGACGACGCCCACCAGGTCGGCAATGTTCTCCGACGCCAGGTGCCGCAAGTCGACACCGTCGATGGTCACCGATCCGGCTGTCGGATCATGCAGGCGGGCAACGAGGTATCCCAGCGTGGTCTTGCCCGATCCGGTTGCGCCGACGAGCGCGAGCGTGCTCCCGGCCGGTACGTCGAGATCGATGTTGCACAACGTCGGGACAGTCGCGGCGGCATACGTGAAGTCGACGCCGCGGAAAGCGACATCGCCGCGCACGCTCTCTCGCGAGAGTGTGATCGGGTGCTCGGGTTCGGCGACATCGATGGGCAGATCGAGATACTCGAAGACTCTGCCGAACAACGCCAAGGATGCCTGTACTTCAACGCCGGTGTTGAGCAATTGCATGGTGGGCCGGAACAATTGGGTCTGCAATGCGGTGAACGCGACCAGGGTGCCGATGGTCAATGCACTCCCCTGACCGATGGTGATGCCGGCGAACCAGTACACCAGAGCGGGCATCACGGCGAAGCTGATCTGAATTGTCGCCATCCGCCACTTGCCCGCCATCATCGCGGCCAGTTCGACACCCGCCACCTCGTGCGACCGGTCGGCGAATTTGTCGGTCAACGCTTGGGCGGAACCGGTCGTCTTGCCCAGAAGAATTCCACTGACGGACAGTGATTCCTCGATCTGGACGGACAGATCGCTGAGCAATTTCTGCCGCTTGGTCGAGATCTTGCGACGCTCGTCGCCGATACGTCGAGCGACTCGCACGAAGATCGGCAGGATGATCAGCGAGAACGTGGCGAGCTTCCAATCGAGCAGGAAGAGCGCGACCACGGTCGCAGCGACCGTCGTGGCGTTCTGCGCGATGGACGTAGCGGTGTTGGTGACGACGGATTGCATGCCGCCGATGTCGTTCGCGATACGCGATTGCACCTCACCGGTGCGCGTTCGCGCGAAGAATCCGAGGGACTGCCTCTGCAGGTGCGAATAGACCTGCACGCGCAGATCGTGCATGAGTTGCTGACCGACTCCGTTGGACATCCAGGTCTGCACCACGCCGAGAGTGTTGGTGGCGACTGCAACAGCGATCATGCCGACCGCGATGAGGCTGACGAGCGTGACGTCGCGGTCGGGAATTGCATGATCGAGGAGTTCGCGAAGAAGTAGCGGAGAGGCGAGCGCAATGATGGCGCTGGCCACGATGATCGCGCTGACGACAGCGATCTTGCGCCGGTAGGGCGTGAACAGAGCCAGGACTCGTCGGACGGGCGCTGGATCGGAAGCGAGTGGTACGCGTTCGGGACGGCTTTCCAAGTAGACCTCCGTGGTAGCTGAAGTAATATGCAGAGGTTACCTCACTATGAGGTTGCGAGCAAGCCTCGCTATGATCCGTCCTATGGACACCGGACACTCGCCCAACCTGAGCGATTCGTTCATGGCCGTTGCCCGAAGAATTCGGCGAAGCCACATGACTGCGCTGGAACCGTTCGGACTCAACCCGTCGCAGAGCAGGGCCATGCACGTCTTGGCCCGCGAACGAGAATCGGTCCGATTGCGTGATCTGGCCGAGCACCTCCGCATCGTCGCGCGATCGGCCACCGACATCGTCGACTCACTCGAAGCGGCAGAACTGGTGACGCGAGCGCCGGACCCGAGTGATCGACGCGCAGTTCTGGTCGAGCTGACCGACGCAGGCCGCGCCCTGCTCGACCGCGTCGACGAGGCACGACGTCAGGTGTCCGCGGACATGTTCGACGGCCTCGAGCCGGCCGAACGCACCGAGCTCGACCGACTTCTGCACAAGATCGCCGGCAGCGACTGAAACGACGCTACTGCCCGCCGTCGCGATCGCGACGAGCCAGCTCGGCGAACATCGCGTTGTGCGCGGCCAGGTCGGCGTCGTGGTCACGCTCGGCTGCTCTGTCGCCGCGCCTGGCGTCGCGATCGTCGCTGCGAGACCACTGAATCAGCAGTGCGAGCATGACCAGCACGAGAGGCACCTCACCGGTTGCCCACGCGATGCCGCCGCCGAGCTTCTGGTCCCCCAGTAGGTCGGAGTTCCAGTCGAGGCCGAGCGTGCGGTAGAACCAGGCACCCATGACGGTGTTCATGCTCATCAGCGCCACACCGAAGAACGCGTGGAACGGCAGTGAGCCGAACACCACGGCGAGTTTGGTGACCGGGGCAATCTTGCGCGGAGACGGATCGACGCCGATGACGGTCCAGTAGAACAGGTATCCGCTGAGCACGAAGTGCAGGTTCATCAACAGATGAGCTCCGTGACTGTCCAGTACGGCCCCGAAGATTCCGCCGAGGTAGAGCACGTAGAAGCCGCCCACGAAGATCAGCGCCGCGACGAGCGGGTGGGTGACGAACTGCGAAAGTCGACTGTGCAGGCCCATCAGCAGCCACTCGCGCATCCCCGGGACGCCGTCCTTGCCCGCTGCGGGCAGGACACGCAACGCCAATGTCAGTGCACCGCCGAGCGCGAGCAGAACCGGCGCGAGCATCGACAGCATCATGTGTCCGGTCATGTGCACGCTGAACACTGCCGTGGAATAGCGTCCGATGCCCGAAGACGTACTGATCAGCAGTGTGAGGCAGCCCAGGACCCAGGCGACGGTGCGACCGACGGGCCACGCGTCGCCGCGCAGTCGCAGCCGACGGACCCCGATCAGATACACCACGGCCATCACGATCGCGGCGGTGCCGAAGATCAGGTCGAAGCGCCAGTCGAAAGCCATACGAGCGAACGTCGGCGGTCCGCTGAGGTCGTATCCGAGCGCGGCCTCGGTCGGCGTCAGGTTCGGGTCGATCTCGGCGGGCGGTGGTGTTCGCCCGAGGCCGACGGCCAGACCGACGGTCGCGGCGAGAACGAGCACCTCGGCCCCGGCGAACCGGAGCAGCGGTCCACGGGCGGTGGGATCGGCGATCAGTGCGGGCAGAGCGCGGCGCCGCTGCATCCAGCCGAATCCGCCGAGCACGATCAACGCGAGAATCTTGCCCACGATCAGCAGGCCGTACGTCGTGGTGAACAGGTCGGCGAGGGACACCCGAACCAGGGCGTTGATGACTCCGCTGATGCCCATGACGACGAAGCAGACGCCGGCGATCGTGGAGAACCGCCGAGCAGCGACGTCGGTGTGCGCGCCGCGTCTGCGGACATGTGCAAGCAGTGCGAACAGCCCGCCCGCCCACAACGACGCGGCACCGAGGTGCAGGATCAGCGAGTTGGTCGCGATGTCGTGCGATCCGCCCGCCGAGGAGTGACCACTGAGCGCAATGGGCAGCAGAGTGGCCAGCGAGAATCCGAGCAGCGCAGGCGTCCAGGACCACCGCAGTACAGTCCGCGAGGCAACGGCGACCACGACGGCCATGATGGCCGTCCACCGCCATGCACTGGCGATCTCCACCTGATCCAGCGCGATCCACAGATTCGCCGGCTTCACGGCCTCGGCGAACGGCTGGCCGGAGGTGTCGGACAGCGTCAACGGCACGAGGAGAAGCGCACATACGGCCCAGACGATGGATGCGACCGAGCCGGTGCGAACCGCCCGGTAACCGTCCACGTCGAGGACGCCGTTCTTCTGCGGCGGAACCAGGAACGCCGCCAGCAGGAACGAGCCGACCGCGATGACCGCTGCGATCTCACCGATCGCACGCAGGGCGGGCAGTCCGTAGGTGGTGGCCGGGCCGGGATCAGGTATACCGAGCAGGACCAACGCGTCCGACGCGGACAGCATGACGATCAGGGCAGCGACGACACCGGCGATGACGCCGGCAGTGACGAACACCGACGTGGTTGTCGAGCGGGGATCTGCACTGCCCGTACCCTCGTCCGACCGCACATCGCCGGTGGAGTCCCCGGCGTGCGACGGGTCGGTCTTGTCGAGATCCGGTGTGGCCATACCACCAGAGTAAGAGGTGTTCGGCAGTAGTCGAAACGCGAGTCCTACACAGCGTCGTACTTTGCACCGTCTTCGGCGTCCAGCGAGTCGTGGTGGATGCGTCCGTGCTGCTGCCGGAGAGGCGTGCCGCTCCCGCCCCATCTCTGGGCGATGATCTCCGCCGCAATGGACACCGCGGTCTCCTGCGGCGTGCGTGCACCCAGGTCGAGTCCGATCGGGCTCGACAATCGCGCGAGTTCGGTCTCGGTCACTCCTGCCGCCCGTAACCGGGCGATGCGGTCGTCATGGGTTCGACGCGAGCCCATTGCTCCGACGAAGGCCAGGGCCGGAATCCGCAACGCCACTTCGAGCAGCGGCACATCGAACTTCGGGTCGTGAGTCAACACACAGACCACGGTCCGTTCGTCCAACTCCCCCGCCGCCCACTGTTGGTTCAGGTAGTCGTGCGGCCACGCGACCACCACCTGCTCGGCAGCAGGAAAGCGCTGCGGGGTCGCAAAGACGGAACGGGCGTCACAGACGGTGACGCGGTAGCCCAGAAACGCACCCTGCTGCGCAACCGCCGCAGCGAAGTCGATGGCACCGAACACGAGCATTCTCGGCGACGGCGCATGACTGGACACGAACACCTGCATTCCCTGACCGCGGCGCTGGCCGTCGGTTCCGTACGTCAGAACAGCCGAACGACCCGCTGCGAGTAGCCCTTTCGCGTCGTCGGCAACGGCCGCGTCCGCCCGCGAGCTGCCGAGGGAACCGCGAATACCCGACTCCGTCAGAACTGCTCTCCGACCGACCCGTGTTGCGTCGGCATGAGCGATCACGGTAGCCACTGCCACCGGGTCGTTGCGGCGCACGTTCGCCACGACGTCGCCGAACTCGGGAAAGGTGTGCTTCGACACCGCCTGCACGAACACGTCCAGCGTTCCCCCGCACGTGAGCCCGACTGCGAATGCGTCGTCGTCCGACACCCCGTATCGAGTGAGTATCGGGGTGCCGGACTGCATCACGTCCTGCGCCGACTCGTACACGGCACCCTCGACGCAGCCGCCGGACACCGAACCGGCGACCGCACCGTCCTGGCCGACCATCATCGACGCACCCACAGGACGCGGCGCGGAGTCGAACGTCCGCACGACCGTTGCCACCGCGACCGCGTCGCCGGTCTGCCAGGCGTGCAGCAGCTCGTCCAGAATGTCGTGCATCGAACCTCCTTCGGTGCCGGCCGGAACGTCTACGACATCACAGGCTTCCCACTGCACAGCTCCCTCAACCCATGCCGGTGTCGCCGCCGTAGGCGGAAAGGTACACTCGTCAACCGTGCTCAAGCGGGCCTGTCCGCGCGTGCCAGCCTCCGTAGCTCAGGGGATAGAGCAAGGGCCTTCTAAAGCCTTCGCATAGCGGAGCAACCAGCGCAAACACTTTCTCCCTGGGGCAAAGCAAGGGCAACGTTTCGGCCCTAACTCCTGCGTCCGTTACGATCACCCGTGCCGCCTCCGTAGCTCAGGGGATAGAGCATCGGCCTTCTAATCCGACGGTCGCAGGTTCGAATCCTGCCGGGGGCACAAGTCGGGTGGCACTCAGCAACACGAGTGCCACCCGCGCTCATGTCCTCACCATCCTCGCTGGCCTCAGCATCTACCCTGCGTTCGTCGGCATCTGCCACGTAGCTCTCGCGCTCGGCTGGCACGCATGAACAATCCCGAACGAGTAGAGCTCTTCTGCGCATCGTGCCGCGCCTTCCTGGTGACCGTGACCGCTCCGACACCACCCGTACCCGTCACCTGCACCATCTGCAAAACCCGATAACCCGCAAGGGGGTCAGTTCTCACTGGCCCCCCTATTTGTCGTGCCCGCGCACTCCCCCGAACGAAAGCGAACACCAAATGTCGAACTGCACCAACCATTTCTCCGAAACCATCACACAGCCTGAGGGCGACCCCATCGTTGTCGAAGTTTCCACATGGCACGACGCCGGCAACGTGTCCCGGTTGTATGTGGACGCAGGTGAAGAACTCACCGCGACCACCGCACGCGCGCTCCTACACAGTGTCGCCCGCGCCGTCACGGTGCTGGAAGACCTTGAGGGCGAACTGGACCCGCGCCTGAACGGCCTGCTCAGCCTTTAGCCCGTCACACCAGACCCTTCGCGCTAGTCGCTCCACGTCGTTCTCAGGCACGCCCGACGTTAACCAGCTGCCCCCGTTGCATGTGCTGACAATCCTGCGTTCCGGGGCGTGGGAGCTTCACCGCCGACTGATCCCCGACAGTGAGGTCACCTGACAGCCGCTCACGCACTCAAGCGTGAGCGGCTAAAAGGCATGGGATGAGTGGTCAGCGGGCAACACTGGGGCACCCCGCACTGGGGCATCAAGACACAGGGCGAAGCTCCGTCTGGTGAAGCACCGCCGCCGTAGGTGCCCGTTCCGGCCAAAGCCCCCGAGAGTGTCACTTATGACCCTCCGTCTACTCATTGAGCTGCGGTGATGACGACACAATCGTTCGAAAGGCGTTTAGCGCGTTGATGTTTACTGCGAATGACCCATACCGTTTCACCCAATCCGCTCCACCCAACAACACGAAAGGCACCACCATGACAACAACACCGCAGCACCCACCTACGAAATCTCGGGGCAGTACATGGGATCGATAGGAACCGATGGGGGGCAGCACTTCATCGTCACAGTCGGTGCCGATGCACTCGTCAACCTCGCAACTCTCAGCGCCAAGCTGGAAGACATCAACCTGGTGCGAATCGACCTCCAGGACATCGTTCGCGTTTCAGGCGATGACCCACGGCTCGACCTGACAACTGCGGAAGCAAAGGAACTGATCGAGATTCTCAACAAGTCGGTAGCAGCAATCGAAGCCGCCTGAGTCGTCACACCTAGTCACGGACAGCGCGATGCCTCCGCCTACCGATCTGGACGGGCATTCGCGTTCGGTCTGTTCATGTTGTCGGACCCACTCAATAAAGTCGACTCATGGAAATCGACAGCAAGACCCTGAACCAGCCCAACGACTCATGGGACGTATTGGGATACCTCGCCCCGCGAGCCCTCCGCGCCGCCCTGTACTCCCTCACGGGCGGAAGCGAAGTTCTGAGCATCCACGTCGACCTCGCGTACAAATCCAACGGTCCGACAACATGGGCAGGGGCACTGCTGCTGCCGCACGCCCTTGTCGTGGCGACGGCGGTCGGCAAATCATCCGGTGATCGGCCTTGGAACTATCGCCAAGAAACCAGCTTCCCGTTGGCAGGCAACGAAACCCCCCGAGTCACGGCGGAACACATCGGCTTTGACCAGATCAAGTCCGTAGGAATCACAGCATTGCAGGCGTGGGATACAGACCCCGGCTGCCTCGATACGGTCACTGAGTGGGAGGTCACGACCACCACCGACCCGATTGTGTTCCCACTCGTTAAGCGAGATGAAGCCGCACGTGTGCCTGGTTGCGATGAGTTCGTGCAAGCTCTGCTGGTGCAGATGCGCGAAAGCGCCCAGTAGGTCTGATCGTTGCAGCGATCAGCGGCTTTTGTCGGTGCCCACTGCTAGCGTCGCTCACAAAACCAACCAGACTCGTTGATTCACCGAGACGAACCGAGGGCCACGATGCAACTGTTCCGATCACCTAAGTATCTAAATACCGATGAACTCGTACCACTCGCGAACTACCACGATATCGACGTTATGACGGACGTTGAGTTTACCCAGCGAGACAGCTCCGAACGCGCTAAAGGCGCGGGTGGAAAGATCAGTGTTCCGATACCCGGCAGTCCCTCACTCGAAGCAAACGCATCCAAAGGTAGTTCGACCGAAGTGACGCAGAGCCGAAAAATCTCTGATCACCCGTCTGGTGCTCTGAATCGGCTCATCGACACGCTAGAGGAACGGCGCTCACTTGAGACGAACGCTAGTCTCGGTCGCAAACGCCAACTAGTCGAGCTTGAACGTGAGTGGGAAATTTCGCCGGCAACTGACGTGGCCAACATCTTCTCGGCGATGATTCGCGGCTTGGGGGAAAATCCGGCTATGTTTGACGGGCCAAGCGTTCCCAACGAGTTCATCGGAAGCTTCCTTAACCAGGATAAACCGACTGGACCCGTTGTCCTTGACTCGAAAGCGACTAGCGACCACCCGCGAGCGATTGCCCTGCTCAACCCCGCGCACTTAGTCAAGGGTTACACGGTGGACGACCTCGAAGGTGAGGTTGCCGTTTTCGGCCAGGTCGAGTCGTTCAAGGGCGAGGATCAGACATACTCGTTAGATAAGTTTTTTCTGTCCGGCGTAAACAGAGCTGCACGCAGAGCTTTCCAGATCGAAGAGTTGTTGGAGAACGCACACAAGATCATGGGTCGGACAGTCTCCATGGACGAAGTGGTTCTCACCGGACCTCTGTTAGTCGTGAAGGCAATAGCGGTGTACTAAGCCCTCTTTTGCGCAAACGCAGACTGACCGACACGCACCCCCCCAAGCGTCGGAGGACTACCAATCCCTCTGCTAGAGAGTAGGTCTCAGGTTCCCCTACCGGTTGCGCCACTAACGCCATGGCCGCATCCTGGCTGCCGTGACCGCATGGTTGACAACCCGCGAGGTAGCAGAGCACGCAAGGTGTCACACGCAGACCGTGCTGTTGGCAGCACGCGCGGGCGAACTTCGGTTACCAGCGCTGCGCTCCGCACGGGTCGTGGCGATTCAAGGTCGAGGACGTTGAGAGTTGGATGACCGGCGCACGCTAGAATCGGGCGTGTGCGATAGGAAGGCGACGACCATGCAGAGGCCCCTCAACGTCCCGGCGTTACTCGCTTACCTCGGGATCATGCTTGGCATCGTGTCGGCCTACCTGGCCGGCAACACGGTCATCCTGGCGTGTTTCGTGGTTCTGGTTTCGTTCACTCTCGCGGTTTCTGTCCGCAGGCGGCACGCCGCCCAACTTGAGGGATAGCCGCAAACCTCTGGTGAGCCTGCCCGACTACTGCCGAGTTCCCTTGCGCACTTGATACACTCGCGCTTTGGAGAACCCAGTCGCCTCAGCGATGGCCTCCCAGTGCAACCCCGCGTCGAATGCAGCCGCCACGGATTCCCTTGTGCGAGCGTCTACCTCAGCGATTTTCGCTTCGAGTTCCGCGCGTTCCGCTCTCTGATTCCGCAGGTCGTCCAGTGTTCCCATGCAGGTCAGTCTAGCGGGCTGGAAAGAGTTGCGGCCATGGGTTGCACTGAGCGAGTCTAGCGCGCTAGTCTCGTATCACACCAAGAACCTCGGGAGACGAAATGACCACCACCGCAACGCCACTCGCCATCGCTACCACCACCCTCGCTCTTTACCCCACTACCGACTCCGGCGACTTCGCAGAGTTCACCTTCACCGGCAACGGCACGGACGAACACGACGCGTTCAGCTACCTGTACGACTTCGCCGTAGCGAACAACATGAGCTTGCGCCACGATCCCGAATCGGACGCCACCATGACCGGCTACTACGTCGAACGCCACAGTGACGGCGTGCAGGTCTTCGCCGCGATCATCAAGTAGCCCAACCAGGGGGCGGGTGATCGGCCCGCCCCCAGTCGCCCGCACAGCCACCAGAACGGACCCGCTCATGTACACAGTGCTTGCCCACCCACTGACCGCAGACGGTGTGGAGACAGAGGGGGAGAATTACGCCACCGAATCGGAAGCCCTGGCCGAACTGGTCAACTGGCTCATAGCCGAAAGCTGGACCGCTGAACCCGACCCGGCAGGCGGCTTGATTGCAGTCGAGGACGGCGTGAGCGTGTACCGGCTCACCATCGAGATTCGGTAGTCGTAACGCAGAAAAGGCCCCCGCCCTCCTTTGGAGAGCGGGGGCTAAACCCGGTTGACCTCGTGTAATTCCGGCATATGTCCAGACAACCCTTACGATTAGCACTACCTACCTCGCCGGGGTCTCGATCGGATTTACGCCGATGGGAGCCCGGAAGGGAGGTGATGGACTGTGCCGAAGACAAGCCAAAATGGGAAGACCCTGGTCAGGGTGGCGGAGATAGCAAAGCTACTCATCCAACTAACCAGGGCCTTGATTGAAGCGGCTCAGTTGTTTTAACAACTGATGGTCCATCGGGCGGGACGCTGTTGGCGCAGCGTCTCGTCCACTTTCAATGTAACCGACCACGGTCACTGACCTGCACGTTACCCGCAGAGCGCGTAACTGCGCAATTGTGGGCTATGGCCCAGCTGCTCGTACAGCATTCGCCTACCCTCAACCGAGGGCAGGTCAGAGGCCGAACGATCCTGAAGGTAAGCAAACGGAGCCCGTGCAGCCTGATTCCGGCGTTCCCGGCTCGACCGGCAGTTCGGGTTCCACCGACTCAGGCACGACGAGAATTGTGGGCGCAACGCCATCCGGGTCGTAGTTCGTCGACCCCTCGTAGATTCCGTTCTCCTGGAAGCAGGTCCAATCGATCACGTAGGTACCGTCAGGTACGTCCGTGTCAATTAGCGTGAGAGTAGGCGTTGAAGAACCGAAGAGAATGTCGTCGTCGTACAGTGGAATCCCTGAATCAGTGCCAAATGTAAAGTCACCCATCGCGCACCCCATCAAGCGGTCGCCTTCCGGGGCTTTGAAGACGCCGGTCACCGTATTGCTGCCGTTCTCGTTGACGGTAGTGGTGAACACGGCTGTGGTGCCGCCGGCTACGGCCCAAGCCGGCGCTGCAACCGACAATGCGAGTGGTATCGCGGTTGCGGCGGCGAGCACGGCGGTTGCGGTCTTGCGCATGGTTGCTGCTTTAGGTTGCGTGGTTCCCGACCACCGGGTCTGATGTTGCCATAGGTCGGCGCGGCCAGGTGGACTAAACCTCGGAATACGACCACGGGTCACGCGGGCTTGCTGCCTTCAATCCCCATTGCATACCTGATTGACGCACGCGTTTGACAAGCTAGTCGCCTCTGCGGTCATCAGCCAAGGTAGACCTTTGCCGCATGTAGCTGTCACGATTGCCCTGTAATGGTGCCGATCCCAGCGACTTCGCTTCGAGTTCCGCGCGTTTCGCTCTTTGAAGATGAAGGCTGTCCGAATCAGACCAAAATAGATTCAGGATTTGCTGGGAGCCTGAGGTGCCATCAGCGTCGTACGCCCAAGTTTGATTAGAATCTGACAAATAATGTCGATCGCTTGCGACTCGAAATTCTTAGCACCGTCGGCCGCCCATTTGGTATCCGAGGCGTACGCAGCTCGCAGTGCTGGCAGCACGACGGACCAAATATGCTCAGCGAGCCAAAAACCAGCGTCTTCGTCCGGAAGGTCTGGTGGCGAGTCGTACATACTGTCTTTCTTTATCGCAAAACCACCATCGCGAAACAAGTCAAGCAGTAGATAATTACCAATTCCAGTCTGACTTACCGCCACTTTCGCTGGGCCAAATTCACGGCGACCAATTGCAACTGCAGCAGCTAATTCAATCCGCTCTAACGCAGTCTCTTCAGTGAACTTTGTACCACCGGAATCGCCTGACGTGTCGAGGGAAGTCATTGATGATACACCCAATCCGCCACCCAAATCCGGTGTCGCCTGGGTCCTATGTAATAGCCACTTGAAAAAATCGGGATTGAGCGCTTCCGGCAGGCTGTCAGTCTCTATGCTACCAATCCCGCTACTATTTCGAATGAGATCAGCCAATGGCCCGAAAACGTGACTCTTAAGTATCTTTGTATCCCGAATGCTTATCAATCCAGTTGCGGAAGATTCGCCCTCTTCCGCCTCAAAAAGGATTACATCCGCAGCGCTTAAGGTGTGCGACACACGCCAATCGTCCCGGCCGGATTCGAACCTAAGCGCTTTGGGTTCAAGCGTGTGCCAGTAATAACGGAGCCGCAGACGGCGCGGAAGGTAGTTCGTTGGTTCGAGCACCGACGGGTGTGCGACCTTCAACCGTGCGGGTACTTGATTCCCGACGTAGTCGGCTTCGTCCCTGGTGCTGCCCCACCCTTTGCCGCCAGCCTCGGCTGGTTCAGGATACGAGGCTGCAGCTGCGGCGTCCGCGATGGCATCCAAAGAATGTGACGACTTGAAGCGTACAGGTGTCAACTGCACGCGGCCTTTGGACAGAACGCCCACTAGGTGCTCCTCACGGTGAAACCGTCGACGTTAGACTCGATCTTGATGAGACGGTATACCAGGGTGCGCCATGCATTGGGTGACGACACATCTATATGGCAGTCAAGTTCTATCGGAACTCGCGACGCGCCCGTACAGCCGAGCGAGATTTCACACCCATATTGCCGCCCCTTGTGGAACCCTGGCAGCCTGAACAACACCCCATCGCTCGATACTGTCGCTTCGGGATACACAACCTGCCCGGTGTATGTCACCCGACTCGGGGGTGACAACGCGATGTTGCATTTAACATCCGACCCGCGCGCGACTAGATGAACAATAAATCCAAGAATCGAGCGTCCGCGACAAGCGACTACCAGCTTCATCCCGCGGTCGGACGTCGAAACAAAGTCGATGACAGGGCACCTGCTGGGGTTGTCCCACGAGTCCAATGACCACGAAACCAGAATTCGAGGCCGCCCGACAGTAAATTCAAGCATCACCGCCGCGGTGAGACCAGACAGGAGTGCGATGGCAAGTGTTGAGATGACCTCGCCGGGCAGCCCGCCCGGCTTCACCTCTCCTACTGCAGCCGAGTACAGACCATCCCCCAGCAGGTATATCGCAACCGATACAGAGAATTTTACGGCTTCGAGCAACCATCCGACGAACGTGTGACCGGAGCCTGAACTGTCACTCATTAAATCTCGCGGAGTTTAAAATATTTGCGAAATTTTCTCCAGTTTGATAGTCTGAGGCGTTGAGCACGCCTTTTTGGCGAACGCTAATACGCATGATGGGGTTGTTCTCGTTGATGAAGTCAATCCCGGCGATGTAAAACCCACTAAGCTCGTTCCATAGATAGTTGGTAATCGCGAGCTCGTCAGCTCTGCGAATTAGCCGAAGTAGGACGCCTTGCTCTTCTTCGTATGTATCACTGTCCAGTGCAGTGAAAGTACGGTCGACCAGGCTTAGACGGGCAGGGATGAACGACACGCCTCGAAGGAGGATTGCGATCTTTACAAGGTCTTGGGAACCCAACAGCACTGGCAATGTGGCACCGCGTGCAAATGTCGCGGGTGCGTCAGCCTGCGGGTTTTTGACAACCGCATAGTGCTGTGCCCGCACTAGTTGGAGTGTTGTCATTTCCGAATCTTTGCATGTGGTCCCGACAAGACGGTCGCTCCAAGCCCCTCAAATGTGTCGATCATCACAGATAGGCCGAACCTTTCGCTGTCGCCTGAGCGACGGCCTTCCGGGCCGGGTCGCCATGAGTCCCGCAGACGGTTTCGACCCGGCGCTCCACCCGAATGGTAGTCGCCCGGTGCGTGCGCGTCACCGTTTCCATCCGTCTCCTTCTCTTGCTTCGTGCTGTGGCCCCGTGGCGAGCAACGGTCCATGTCTAGAACCCATTTCGCGTGAGTTATTCGGTTGGAGGAAATGTGCTCGGGGGTATACGGGAAGCAAAGCCTGAGGGGCTTCCGCAGGGTCGAGAGGGGGTCACCCCCCACCCCTTGAGCGCAACGCTGAGCCCCGTTTGGGTGGCTCGTGACCTTGCGGGTGGGTCGGCGTGTGGGTGTAGTTGGAGACGATCTGAGGGCGTGTTCGTAGCCCTGGTTCTGCCTACGGTTGGTACGACGATTTGTCTGCGTTTCGTGCATCACGTCGTGGCTGGACTCGTGGGCCTGTGTCGCCGCGTGCTTTGCGTCGGTCGGCTAGCTGGTCCAGCCCCGTGGGCGCTGTCTTCACTGGTGGCTTGTGGACTTCGAGTTCCCCGAGCACGTGCACGAATTGGCGTGAGAGTGAGGCAAGCTCGCGTGCTGACCCGGTATCAACGATGGTTCGTGCCAAGAGATCACGCAGCGCCGTCAACGTGGCCGCTGTGTCCCCTGATGCAGCGGCCTCTACTAGCCCTTGCGGCTTTGGTTTGGTTGCCATCAGTCGCCGCTCACTTCCGTGCCCACATGCGCAAGCTTGCTGTATCGGTTGCACCGTCTGCGCCGCTACGGAACTGGCTCGGGACGCTCACCCTGAACACCGTCGCCACGGTCAGCTTGTTGCCGCCTGGGATTGCCCGGTAGGCGTCCAGCTTCGCCTTGGTGCCCGGTGCCGCCTTCTCAACCTCGCCCAGTACTGAGTCCCACCCCTTGCGGTGGGCTTGCATTGTGAGTGCTCGGACCATTGATTCGTCACCGGAGTAGCGGGCACGGTCGATCTGATCGCGGGCGTCATCCTCGGTGGTGATCTTTTCCGCGCGGTCCAGGGCGTCACGATGGGACAGCAACGACGCGGAGTCGCCTGAGGTAGGACCAAACAGGCGTCTGCCGGCAGTCACGCTGGCCTTGTCGGTCTCGGCCTCGAACCTAGCCCGGTAACCGTCCATAGCCGCCTGATTTTCCTGGTACGCCTTGGCAAGCTCGATCTTCTTACCGTCTTCGCTGAGACGTGTATCGGCTTCGATATCGCGGATCGCTTCGAGGTGGGATGCCTTGAGTGCCGCCACCCCAGCCATATCGACGTACGGTGCGTAGTCCGCTGCGAGGCGGGCGCTGGTGGATTCTGATTCGGTCATCGTGGTTCTTTCGTGTGTCAGGAGTTTCGGAGAGCTTGGGCGGCGCGTTCCCTGCCGCTCAGCGTCGGCATGTAGCCGCCTGCGAGTCCGCTTCGGGATTGGCGCGCGGGTCCGGTTCGCGTCGGCTGCGCCTTCTGCCATTCCTTCAACGTCTCCGCGTGGGCCTCTAGCTCGGCGCGGTCATTGCCGGCCAGCACCCCGGCAGGCAACCCGTTCTCACGGGCTACCTCGGCTTTGAGCTGAGACAGCAACAGTCGATCCCGCTCGGTCGCGGTAGCAGTCAGCGTGTTCTTCGTGGTTTCGAGTTCGAGCTGTGCCGCTTCGAGGTCACGCCGCAACGTCTCCATTTCGGGATTGACCTCGGGTTCGGTGAGCTGTTTGTCAAGATCGGTCACCACCGGCTCGACCTCGGTTTCGATCAGGTCACTCAACTTCGCCACCGCCGATCAGGACGTGTGCCGCAGCGGCCAGGCGGTCAGTGAGCGTGTCCACGTCTTCGACATTGGAATCGAGGTCTTCGGCAAGCTCTTGGTAGCAGCTCAGCAGTAGTTCGAGGCGGGATTCGAGAACGGTCACCTTTTCGGCCAGCTCGGCGGTGGTGAGTTCAGTAAGGTCGGTCATTGTTTTCGTCCTTCGGGTTGGTGGGTGCGTCGGTTCCGACGCTGGTGGTGGTTTGACTCCGGTACGCAATCCGTTGCCCGTTTTCGATGATTGCGCCGCCGTATTTGCGGGGCCGGAAAGGCTTATTGGTGAACCGTTCAGAATTCATTCACTATTCCTCTAAAAGATTGTCGATCAATTCGACAAGCCGCTCGAACTCAGCGACCGAAACCGCGATATTCAGTCGCCCGTTGTCGACCATGCGCGTAGTTTCATTTCCTGGACTCACGTCCCATTCATGGGTCTGGCCGTAATTGCCGTCAACCGCATCCTGCATTGCGTCCGCCATACGGCGAAGCTTGCCGGGAGTGTAGGTACCATTAGTCCAGTTGCACCCTTGAAAGATTGCAAAGCGTCTACCGCTGGTGCTCGTGCCGGGATTTCGATGCGTCCTGGCAATGCTCCACCTGCCTCTGGGGCTCATTCTTTGGCCTCACCGAGTTCGGCTAGCGCGTAGGTGAATCTGAGCCACCCGCCGTCACGGATAGAGGCGTTCACCTGTCCGTTGTAGGCTTTCAGGTCGCCGCGCTTAACGGCGTGCACGGCCGCTACGGCGCGTTGCCAATCTTTCTCGCTAATTCTCATTGCAGTCTCAAATCGTCGTGAATAGTCAACGGAAAACCGCTAGCTTCATTGTTTGGCATAAGCAGGCCAACGAAATGGTCTCCGATGGTGATTCGCATTGGGCCGTCTTTGGCGTCCGCGAACTCGATCAGCATTGCGTTCGCCTTGTCTCGTGCGGGCTTGCGGAAGTCGGCCAAATAGGACGCATTAGTTTTGGCGTGCGTTCGGACGTTGCCGTACGTGTAGCGCTGGAACAGGGCGCGCCAGTCGGGCCAGTCGTCTGCTATGGCTGTTGCTGCGGTGAAGCTTGACGCGGGCAGTTCGACCACCAGGCCGATTCCGACTGCGCTCAGCTCGACTACAGCGGATTTGCGTGCGTGGAGTGTGCGTAGCGCTGAGCGGGCGACCTTGACCGCTGCCCGCAGCGATTGCAGTTCAGGGCTCGCGAGGACGAACGGTGCGTGTTCGCGTCCTCCCTCGAATTCGGCTTCGATTCGGGATACGCAAAGCCGGAACCGATCGGTCGATACCGCGATGAGGTGGTCACCGCTGCGCTCGAACAGAACGCCGGAGATGGGTAATGACGCATCGGGAGACGTGAAGGTGGCGGCTTCCTCGATCAGCGTTTGCAAGTCGAGCAGCTTGAGGCGGATTGTCATTTGGCGGCTCCTGCGCGAAAGAGGGCAGTGATTCGGCTGCGTCGTTCTTCGGTGAGCGGTGGTGCCGTGTCGACTATGGATTCGATGTGGGTTCGCATTTCGTCTGTGAGCGGCTTTTCTAGCGTGGTTGTCACACGTTCCTCTTTCGGGCATGAAAAAAGCCCCCAGTGTTTAACTGAGGGCTTGCAATCGGCATTCTGTTATTCAGTAGGTGGTCGCCCAGGGCTCTGATGCAACCTCATCGCCTGCGCCGCCGCGCATTCACGAACACTGTCCTTTTCGTACAGAATCAGACCGCGAATACCGACCTGCCGGAATGCGTTCACTTGTCCGCGTTGCCGCCACACTCGTAGTGTGCGCGGGCTACGGTTTACCAGCTCGGCGGCTTCACGTTCCGTGACCCAACGAACTAAGTCCATCTGTTCCACCTCCTCGGCAGATAAAGCGCTGCCAAGTTGGCAGAGGTTTTCGAGCAAAAGTTAGAGGTGAGGTTGGAGCGCCCATGGGAACGGGGGGTGAACGCTCAACAACCTCACATCATCAACAGTACCCACCCGAGCGGCAGTGACGTTTTGGGTTCAGAACAACGTCAGATCGTTCACCGGGTCACCAGCGACACGCCCCCTGCCGGGGCCGGCAACAACGGGACGATCCCTGTACCGCCGCGCCGCCTCCCGCTGAGCGACCCTCAAACTGGCTCGTTCGTAGACGATTCGACCGCCACGCTTGCCTGTACGTACCAACCCCAAGCGCGACCAATCTCGGAGCGTGCGACCACTCCGACTCGTGAGCCGTTCCGCGTCGTATCTATCCAGCCAAACCGCCATCAGTCGGCCTGATAGACGCCTCGACGGACAGCGGTCAGAGCGGGACGCACAGCCTCCCGCTCAACCCACGACCGCAGAACACTTTCCTTACGATTCACGGTAGGGTCGCGTTCTACACTGAGGGCTTTCCTGGCGACTTCGATTGTCGGGACATTTTTGAGGTCGGCTGTGGCGCGTATATCCGCCCCTACCCAGTTCGGAACTTGCGTCAATGCATCGAACGGGCGGGGTTCGCTGGCTGGCCTACGCACCCACCTGTCGACCATCGGCAGGTACTTCCAACCGGCCTCGGCTAGTTCGTCTAGTTCATCTTTCGAGAGGGTCGTGACGGGTCGGGACTTTAGTTCGTCTATTCGTCCACAACCGCCTTGGGCAGGTTCGTGCATAGGTTCTTCGGTCCTGGGGGTAGGGGGTTCTTCTTTAGTCTTCTCTTGTTCTTCTATGTACTGCACATTCTGCACTCCGCTGACTGCGCATTCTGCACTTTCGGACTGCACATTCTGCACTCCGGTTGACGCGACGTTTGCCACGATGGGTGCGGATAGTGCGGCCCGCTCGGCTGCCGCGAACACTGTTTGTGACACGTGATAGACCGTGTTCACTACCTTGCCTCCGCGCCCAATCACGGGCTGCTTGACCAAGTAGCCGGATGCCTCGGCATCATTAATCCCACCGTTCACCGTCCGTCCGTTCATCTCCATAGTGCTGGCCATGTGCTTCTTTTGTGGCTTGTATCCATCCGTTTGGGACAGCAGGTAGCCCACGATCTTGGCACCCCTAGGCGAGAGGGTGGAGCGCAGAAAGTTGTTCCAAACCTTCACGTATCCCGATTCCCCCGGTAGTGGCAGTCCGTGGCGCTTGACCTCGAAAATTCGTTCAGTCGTCTTGCGTGGTTCCGGCATCGTTGCGGGTTTCCTCTTCGTGAGTAGTGAGCGCGTCGTAAATCTGGTCGGCCAGCGCGCGCAAAGCTTTAGGGGATAGGTCAAGCCGCACGTAGCGGCCACTGTCCTGTAATCGGGCAATGTGGAACTTGTAGGCGGTTCTGCGTCCAGGCCGAACCACCGTCTTTCGTGTGATAGTGATTTCGGCCATCAGGACGCCACCAACTCAGCGATCCGCTGACGACGGGCAAGCTGCACGCGGAAGTCGTCACGGTCAAGCCGCCAGTAGTTGCGCACGCACCACTCGTGAACTGGCATGCCGTCCCATTCGTCTGCCGTTGCGTCCATTGCCTGACGCACGATCCATCCATCGGTGTAGCCGGGTCGCCTGATCCACCGTTCGAACGCGCCTACGTAGACGTATCCGCGCTCGGCAAGGTCTCTCAAATCTTCGCCGGTCAGGGCGAGGATTGGGCGCTGACGGAGTTGTTCTAGCCTGTCTGTGGGCACCACGTTTCCTAACGTGCGTAATTGCCCCAGCGCGGACAAACGCCAGGGTCGAGAATTTGAAGCGGAAGTTGCGACTTTTGCGTCGTCGGGTAACGACCTAGATCGTTTATCGAACACAGGTTCGACCTGGAGTGCGAGATTACGGCTCCATGGACGCGCAAGCAAGGCCGCTGACTGCGTAATTTTGCACTCGAACACGTTGTTGCAGTTCAGCAGTGACGGTGAGTGTCAATACTGACACCGCGCACTTGCACGCTAATTGAGCGCGTCCCGAACCTGGTTCCACTGAGCCTGCGCCAAATGCGCATAACGCTGAGTAGTCAACAACGACGCATGACCAAGCAACTTCGATACCTGCTCCAAGGACACACCCGCCCGCAATAGGCGGCTCGCATACGTGTGCCTCAAATCGTGAACGCGAACGTGCCCCACAGTCCTGCGCGCCTTGCCCTTACCGACCCAAGCGACACGGCACGCAGCTTCAAAGCGCTTCGAGAAATTAGAGCCATCCGGCGGGCGCGAATCCGAATGCGCCAACACCAACCCCGAACGGACGCGCCGGCCCTCCCGGTAAGGCAACGGAGCTGGCACACCCCAACCCGAATCTTCAACCCTGCGTGACAGCTCGGCAGCAAGTGCGTCACCGATAGGAACCGAACGCCGCTGGTGATCCTTCGGCGGCTTCATCTCCCCCGTCTCACGGCTGTACGCCCACTCCACGCTGATAACCGTCCGAGCGAGGTCCACATGCTCCCAGTGAAGCCCGACAGCCTCACCCCAACGCAGGCCAGTTCCAACCAACACGTCCATCACGAACCTGTCGGCAGCATCAAGCGGTGCGCGGACAGCCTCGACCTCATCCGCTTCAAGGAACCTGTCAGGCGTAGGCCCAATCCTCGGCAACGAAATATCGGAACACGGGTTACGCGCGATCAGCTCTGCGTTCACTGCTGCTCGCAAAGAACCCGACAACAGTCGATAGAGCTTCTGCACAGTCGACGGCGACAGACCCTTACCGCCATCGACTTTCGGTATGCCAAGTTCGACAACCCACCGCTGCACATCGTCACGCGTGATCTGCCCCAGCGGCACATTGCCCCACCGTGGGCGCACATGGACCCGTAGTTTCGATTCCTCGGTGACTCTCGTGGACTTCTCCACCGTCCGAGTTTCGTGCCACTGGGGTTCCCAGTCGCCCCACTTCATTGCCGAACTTGCCGGTTGGTTCGACAAGGCGGCCTTGTGCGCTGCGGATACTGCGTCGGTCTTGCGGGGGAATGTGCCGGCCGACTTCTTTCGGCCAGCACCGTCCCGGTAGACGGCACGCCAGCGTCCAGACTCAAGCTGCTCGGCCCACGGCATGGACTCATCGTAGGCGTTTGTGGGGCAAACTGTCTAAAAACTGGGGCAAAACTGGGGCAAGGGCGATTCTGATCCGCTCCCAACCGTTCCGATCCGTTTCTATCGAGGACTCCGTAGATGTTGCCTGTACAGCGGTTATTTCCTGACGGTTGACGCTCAACCAGCGCCTATGTTAGGAATACGTGTATGGGACTTCTAATCCCTTGGTCGCAGGTTCGAATCCTGCCGGGGGCACCCTCTGACCAGCGCTGACGCCGGCCGACCCGCGTTACTGTGGTTGACTTCGCGTAACGAAGGGTTACACGTGCATCAGCTCACTCTCGGAGTCCTCTCACGTTCGCGCAAGCCCGATGAGCGTCGACTACCGATTCATCCTCTTCATTTCGATCGCATCGACGCCGACATTCGAAGCCGAATGTTCCTCGAATCCGGCTACGGCGAACCGTTCGGAATCTCCGACGAGCACCTGGCCACGCAGGTCGCGGGCATCGGCACCCGCGCCGAGCTCATTGCTCGGTGCGACGTGATTCTGCTGCCGAAGCCTCAGGCCGAAGATCTCGAGTCTCTTCGACCCGGCCAGACGCTCTGGGGTTGGCCGCACTGTGTGCAGGACGAAAGGCTCACCCAGATCGCCGTCGATCGCAAGCTCACGCTGATCGCCTTCGAGGCCATGAACCACTGGACGCAGGACGGCTGGTTCAATCTTCATGTGTTCCACAAGAACAACGAATTGGCCGGGTACTGCTCGGTGCTGCACGCATTGCAGCTGATCGGTTCCACCGGGGACTACGGCCGCAGGTTGCGGGCCGCCGTTATCGGTTTCGGGGCCACGGCTCGCGGCGCGGTCACCGCGCTCAGTGCACACGGGATTCACGACGTCGATGTCCTCACTCAGCGTGGGGTCACGGCGGTGGGTTCGCCGATCCACTCGGCCAACATCGTCAACTTCGATCTCGACGACGCCGATCCCCGCCAGAGCCGAGCGCTGACTCCCGACGGTCGAATCCCACTCTCGCAGTTCCTGTCCGACCACGACGTGATCGTCAATTGCGTTCTACAGGATACAAACTCACCACTGACGTTCCTGACGAACGAGGACCTGCCCACATTGACGCCGGGCACCCTGGTCGTGGACGTCTCGTGTGACGAGGGAATGGGATTCGAATGGGCTCGGCCCACGTCGTTCGCCGACCCGATGTTCACCGTCGGTGACAACGTGCACTATTACGCCGTCGACCACAGCCCGTCCTATCTGTGGAATTCGGCGACGTGGGAGATCAGCGAATCGTTGCTGCCTTACCTTCGCGTGGTTCTCGACGGGCCCGCGGCGTGGAATGAGGACGCCACCATCGAGCGTTCCATCGAAATCAGGGAGGGTGTCATCGTGAACCCCAATATCCTTGCCTTCCAACATCGCAGTGCGGAGTACCCGCACACTGCAGCATGAGCGTCACGTGGGTCGAGGACGGCATCGAACGGTCCGCGCGATGGCAGTCGGAGAACGGTGCGCCGCCACCGCGGGTGATACGGATCGTCGACGACGCGACGACGGCGGACGTGGCCTACAAGCTGGCGACGATCGGCGAGTCCCTGCTGTGGCGTGGCGATTACAACAACGCGCGCCAGCTCCTGTCGGCCATGACGCGGCGGGTACCACCGGCCACACAGCCCGAGAACGCGTCGCCCGCCGAGCGGTTCCACCTGCATCGTCAGTACCAGGCGCGGCGCGCACGGGTATTGGGAATGCTTCTGGTGCAACTCGATTCGGATCTGCGGCTCGATCTCGGCCGAGCGCCGGAGGTGCGATCGGCCGTAGCAGAAGCACTGGGTCCCGATGCCTCGGCCTGCGTCCTGTCACTACGGGAACTGCTCGGGATCATCGGCGCACACGAGTGGCGCCGCAAGGGAGTGTTCGTGCCGGCGCTGGACGCGTCCGTTCATCCCCACTACGGAGTGTTCTCGCCTGTCCGCGGTGAGTACATCCAGCTCGTCGCCGACGCACCGCTACCTGCCACGGGCCGGGCTTTCGACATCGGGACGGGCTCGGGTGTGCTGGCTGCGGTACTCGCGCGCCGGGGCGTACCTGCGGTGGTGGCGACCGACAAGGACCCCCGATCGGTCGCGTGCGCCCGCGCCAATCTCGACGCACTCGGGTACAGCGATCGGGTCGAGGTGGTGCAGACCGACATCTTCCCGAGCGGCCGCGCGGGATTGATCGTCTGCAACCCGCCGTGGATCCCCACCAAGCCGACGTCGGGGATCGAGCATGCCGTCTACGATCCCGGTTCTCGCATGCTGAAATCGTTCCTCAGCCGCCTCGGCGGGCATCTGACGCCCGACGGCGAGGCCTGGTTGGTGTTGTCCGACCTCGCTGAGTTGCTCGGATTGGTCACGCGCACAGACCTTCTCGCGTCGATCGACAAGGCCGGCCTGACCGTCGTCGACCGGATGGACACCGTGCCATCGCATTCTCGAGCGACCGACGCCTCCGATGTTCTGCACGAGGCCAGGTCGCGCGAGACCACATCGCTGTGGAGACTGCGCCGCCGCTAGCCATCTGCGCCCGCGACACGAGAAAGCCGCCCGAGCAGTGCTCGGGCGGCTTCGTCGATCGTGCGGTGAGTCAGTGCCGGTCGCGGGTCTCGAACTCCCCGTTGATCACGGTGCCCAGCGGCGCGTCACGCTCGGCCTTCTTCGCGGCCTCGCGCATTTCGATTCCATCGGTGATCAGATCACCGATCTCGCGAGTGACGTCACGGACCGCTCCGGCGATGATCACCACGATTCTGCCGACGTGTGTCGCCGCAGACTCGGTGAAATCCTGCACGGTGTCCTTGTTGCGCTCGAACCTTCCCACCACCAGGACCGCCCCCTTCGAAGTCGTCACGCTGCGTCGGTCTTCTTACGCTCGACGATAACACTGGCCGGGGCCGCCGATCCGGTGAGCGAGTTGGGCAGAGCGAGCTTGAAGATCTTGCCCCACACGGTGCCGATCTGGTGGAAGAAGCCGCCGGTGTTGTACGGCAGGTCGTACTTCTGGCACAGAGCCTTGACCTCGGGTGCGATCTGCGGGTACCGGTGCGCGGGCAGATCCGGGAACAAGTGATGCTCGATCTGGTGGGAGAGATTGCCGGACATGATGTGGAACAGCGGCGAGCCCTCGATGTTGGCCGATCCGAGCATCTGACGGACGTACCATTCGCCCCGGCTCTCGTCGGCGGTCTCTTCCTGGCTGAAGGTCTGCACCCCCGTAGGGAAGTGGCCGCAGAAGATGATCGAGTACGTCCACACGTTGCGAATCAGGTTCGCAGCGACGTTGCCGACCACGGTCGAGGCGAAGAACGGCCCGGTCAGAGCGGGGAAGATGACGTAATCCTTGAGCGCCTGCTTGCCCGCCTTGCGCCACATGCCCTGCAGCAACGGCTTGACGTCGTGCCACTTGCGCTTACCGGCGACGATGTTCTCGGTCTCGAGGTCGTGCAGCATGACGCCCCACTCGAAGAACGTCATGAGCAGGAATGCGTACACGGGGTTGCCGAGGTAGTACGGGTTCCACTTCTGGTCCTGATCCATCCGCAGGATGCCGTACCCGATGTCGCGGTCCATGCCGACGATGTTGGTGAAGGTGTGGTGCATGTAGTTGTGCGAGTGCTTCCACTGGTCTGCCGGGCAGACGGTGTCCCACTCGAACACCTCGGAGTTGAGGCCCGGCTCACGCATCCAGTCGTACTGGCCGTGCATGACGTTGTGGCCGATCTCCATGTTGTCGAGGATCTTCGCGACGCCGAGCGCGCCGACACCGGCAAGCCATGCCGGCGGGACGAAAGGCAGGTACATCAGTGCGCGTCCGGTGATCTCGAGCCCGCGCTGCGCCTTGATGATCTTGTAGATGTATTCGCGGTCCTCGTCGCCGAGCTTCGCGACGGTGCGGGCGCGCAGGTCGTCGAGTTCGCGGCCGAGCTCTTCGACCTGTTCGTACGTCAGTACGGTCGGCTCGTCGGGCAGCGTTTCGTTGCGTCGGAAGGGGATGACGGCGGTGGGCAGGATCGAGAGAATCGTTCCGAGCATCTGCTGATCTCCAATTCGATCGGGTGGTGGGCGGGAGCTCCGGGACTAGATGTCGATGTCGACGTCGCCGACGGCAACGGACACACAGAGCTGGATCTTCTTGTCGGATTCGGTGTCGGTCTCACCGGTCTTGATGTTCTTGGTGCAGCCGGATTTCTTCACCGAGGTGCAGGTGAAGCAGATGCCCATTCGGCACCCGTTGGCCGGCGACAGACCGGCTCCTTCTGCTTGTTCGAGCAACGTGGCACCGTCGTTCTCGGCGGCGACGTCACTTCCGGAGAACGTGGTGGTTCCGGTGACGTCGTCGCTCACGGTGGCGAAGGACGGAGTGAATTCCTCGAGGTGCAGTCGGTCGCCGAGCCCTGCGTCGTCGAAGAACGACGTCACGCCCTTCATCAGCCCGGGCGGACCGCACAGGAAGGTGTCCGCGTCTGCGAACCACGGTGCCACGGCGTCGAGATGCTCTTTGCCGAAGAACCCGTGCAGGTCCCCGCCGGTCGTCTGCTCGGTGTACGCGAAGACGAGGTTCACGTTGTCGTGCTCGGCGGCGATCTTCTCGAGCTCCTGCTTGTACGCGACGTCGTTCTCCGTGTACGCGTAGTGCAGGAAGGTCAGGTCGCTGCTGTACCCCTCGTCCAGCAGCGACCTGAGCATGGACAGCACGGGCGTGATGCCGCTGCCGCCGCTGATCAGCAGCGTGCGCGCCGGGCGTGGCTGGGGAAGCTTGAAGGTGCCGTCCGCCTGCGACAGGCTGACGACGAGGCCGACGTGGGCGTTCTTGTGCAGATACTGCGAGACCAGCCCCTCGGGGTGCGCCTTGATCGTCAGCTCGATTCGGCCGTCCTTGCGGTACTGCGAACAGGCCGGCGAGTAGCAGCGAGTCTGACGTACGCCGTCGATGACCACCCCGACCTGAACGAACTGGCCGGCCTGAAAGCCCTTCCACTGTCGGGTGGGGCGGATGGTGAGCGTCAGCGAATCTTCGGTGGACCGGTGTATCTCGGTCACTTCGCCGCGCAGATCACGAACGGTCGTCATGGGGTCGACCAGCTCCAGGTACCGATCGAGCGCGTGGGGCGTGGCCATGGCCTCGAACAGGGAAAGAAGCGAGAACTTGCGCGAACCCGTGGGTCGCGTCGGACGTTCTTGAAGCGTCATTCCATCCTCCCTAACCGGATCGAACCCTACGACCCATTCAGTGAACGATTGTGCACTAACATGAGTGTGACAGAGCGACACCGGTACCTGTCAACGTTTATGTGACCGCCATTACAGACCTCATGCGAAGTTCACGGGGACCGCGGAAGCAACCGGAGGGGAGATCACAGAGTGCCCGCCCATAAACTGGACGCCGTGACAGAACCGGGTACCCGCGCGGAGCGCAAGGAGCGCACGCGGCAGGCCTTGATCGACGGCACACTCGATCTGCTTCGCGAACGTTCGTTCGCGAGCGTCAGCCTGCGTGAGGTCGCGCGGTCGGCCGGCATCGTCCCCACCGCGTTCTATCGACACTTTGCGTCCATGGAAGACCTCGGGGTGGCGTTGGTCGAGGACAGCATGCGCATGCTGCGCCAGATGTTGCGCGACGCGAGGCGCAACCCGAGCACCAAGACGGCCACCGAATCCTTCGGCATCCTGGTTCGCCAGGTCCGCAGCCACGAGGATCAGTTCCGCTTCCTCAGCCGTGAGCGCTACGGCGGAGTCACCGAGGTGCGTCGCGCGTTCGCCACCGAGCTTCGGCTGTTCGTCAGCGAGCTGACCATCGATCTCTCCCGAATGCCCGGTCTCGAACAGTGGGACATCGCCGATCTCGAGATGACGGCCGACCTGCTGGTCTCGACGATGCTGACGGCGGTGGTCGGCCTGTTGGAAGTCGACCGACCGGGTAGTCAGAACGAGAAAGACCTCATCGAACGCACCGAGAAGCAGATCCGGATGATCATGCTGGGGATGAGCAAGTGGGAACCGCGACGGGCCTGACCGTTCGCGAAGAATACGTCCACGAAAGGAAGTCCATGTCCGAGGTAACTATCGGCGAGTACGTATTCGAAGTTGCGGTGGCGGGCCCCTCGGATGGAGTTCCGGTTGTTGCGCTGCACGGCTTTCCGCAAACCAACGCGTCGTGGACCAGCGTGACACCTGGACTCGTCGCCGCGGGTTGTCGCGTGATCGCTCCCAACCAGCGGGGCTACTCCCCCGGTGCCCGACCGATCGGCGTCGAGCACTACCGCATCGAGCGTCTCACCGAGGACGTCCTCGGTCTGCTCGACGCCTTCGACCTGAACTCGGCGCACCTGGTGGGTCACGACTGGGGTGCTGTGGTCGCCTGGCATGTCGCTGCCGAGCATCCCGACCGAGTCCGAAGCCTCACTGCCGCATCCGTTCCGCATTCCGCGGCGTTCAACTGGGCCATTCGCGAGGACCCGGACCAGCAACAGCGGTCGCAGTACTTCGGTTTGCTTCGCGAACCGGAGAAGGCCGAACGAGTGCTGACCGAGAACGACGCGCAACGGCTCCGCGCGATGTTCGGGGCCGAGAGCCTGGACGACGAATACGTTCGGCATCTGACGGTGCCGGGAGCACTGACGGCTGCGTCCAGTTGGTATGCCGCGATGACGCGGGAGTTCGCGAACCTACCCGCAGTGACGGTGCCGACCACCTACGTGTGGAGCAACGGCGACACCGCCATCGGCCGAGCCGGTGCCGAGCGCTGCGGTGAATTCGTCGATGCGCCGTACCGATTCGTCGAACTCGACGGCATCTCCCATTGGATCCCCGAGGAAGCTCCCGAGAAACTCACAACCGAGATTCTGGATCGTATCGGGTCGGTCTAACCCTGTTCCGGAGCGCGAACTTTCAGCAATGCCAGCAGCCCGGCGGCGAGGACGATGATCAGCCCGGCAATACCTGCGCGGTCGGCGTCGAACATCCACACGAACAGACCGAACAGGGACGGCGCGAGGAACGACGCGGCACGACCCGTGGTCGCGAACAGGCCGAAGAACTGACCTTCGCGCCCGGGAGGTGCCAGTCGCGCCAGGAAGGTGCGCGCAGACGATTGCGCGGGCCCCACGAACAGGCACAGGATCAGCCCGAAGATCCAGAACATCGTCGGTCCCGACACGAACAGCAGAATGGTTCCGGCCGCGATCATGGACGTGAGCGAGAAGACGATGACCTTCTTGGGTCCGATTCTGTCGTCGAACCGCCCGGCGACGATGGCACCGAGGCCTGCGATGACATTGGCGGCGACGCCGAACAGCAGTACGTCCGCCGCGCCGATGCCGTAGACGCTGACGGCGAGAACGGCCCCGAAGGTGAACACGCCCGCCAGTCCGTCTCGGAACAGTGCGCTGGCGATCAGGTAGTAGACGGCACGCCGGTCTGCGCTCCACAACTCGCGCACATCACGAAAGAGAACTCGATAGGACTCCGCGAACCCGGCTCGAGCAGCCGTGGGATCGGCGACGGCTCTGGGTACTTCGGGAACCGCGAACATCACGGGGATGGCCGAGACGGCGAACCAGACGGCCGCGAGTACTGCGACGAGCCTGATGTTGAGCCCACCGTCGGTGGTCAGCCCCAGCAGGCCCCGAGTGTCTCCGTCGCCGACGATGAAGCCCAGGTAGCACAGGAGAAGTAGGACGATTCCGCCGAAATAGCCCATTGCCCAACCGAATCCGGACACGCGTCCGATATTGGCCGGGGTGGAGACCTGCCGCAGCATCGAGTTGTACGGAATACTGGCCAGCTCGAACATGATGGATCCGAGACCGAGCAGCAGCAGCCCGAGCCACAGATAGTGGTAGTCGTCTTGTACGAAGAACAAGCCGGCCATGGCCACGACCGTCAACGCGGTCAATAGCCCCAGCAGCCATTTGCGCTTGCCGCGCGCGTCGAAGTACTGCCCGCAGACCGGGGCGAGGAGTGCGATGACGACGCTGGACGCGGCGATCGACCAGCTGAACCACGTGGTCGCCGAGATGGATCCGGGTAGGTCGTCACCGACGGCATCGGTGAGATACACCGAGAACACGAACGTGAGAATGACGGCATTGAACGCGGCCGATCCCCAGTCCCAGAACCCCCAGGCGGTGACCTGCTTACGCGTTGTGGCGACTCCGACGACAGCGGCCTCCGGCTGGGTTCCCATGGTTGCCAACACTAGCCCGCGACGGGCCCAGACTTGAGTGCACCTAGTTGCATAGTCACCACGTTGCATACATACTCTCGGGTGTGGCTTTGGAACACGCGATTCTGGTCTCCCTCACCGAGCTCAGCGGCTCGGGGTACGAGCTCGCCCGACGGTTCGACAAGTCCATCGGCTTCTTCTGGAGTGCAACTCATCAGCATATCTACCGCACTCTGACGCGGATGGATGGAGCGGGCTGGATCACCGGCGAGGCAGTCGCACAGGACGGCCGACCCGATAAAACCGTGTACTCGGTCAGCGCTGCCGGCCGAGCCGAACTCGATCGATGGATTGCTGCACCGAGCGATCCCTCGCAGCTTCGCGAAGAACTCGCAGTGAAGATTCGCGGCGCGGCCAACGGCGATGTCGACGCCCTCAAGGTCGAGGTCGCCCGCCACCGCGACGTACATGCCACTCGTCTCGACGTGTATCGACTGATCGAGAAGCAGGACTTTCCGGCCCCCGCTGCCCTGACCGGTACCGCGCTGCATCAATACCTGGTGCTCCGCGGCGGGATTCGTGTCGAAGAAGGATTCACCGAATGGTGCACCGAGGTATTGGAGAAACTGTGAAGACCGAGCAGACCACTGGCCCGTACCCGATTCTGTTGTCGCCGTTGGACGTCGGCGCAACCACGTTGAAGAACCGCGTGATCATGGGATCGATTCACACCGGCCTCGAAGATCGCGCCCGCGACACCGGCCGCCTGGCTGCCTACTTCGCCGAGCGTGCCCGCGGCGGAGTCGCACTCATCATCACCGGGGGTTACGCCCCCAATCGCACCGGGTGGCTGCTGCCGTTCGGGGCCAAGCTGACCAACCGCATCGAGGCCCGTCGGCACCGCAGGATCACCGCCGCCGTGCACCGTGAAGGCGGCAAGATCGCGCTCCAGATCCTCCATGCCGGACGTTATTCCTACCAGCCGCTGAGCGTGTCGGCCTCGTCGATCAAGGCTCCCATCAATCCTTTTCGGCCGCGGCGGTTGACGTCGAGGGGCGTCCGCTGGCAGATCCGAAACTACGTACGCTGCGCCCGGCTCGCGCAGAGCGCCGGCTACGACGGCGTCGAGATCATGGGCGGCGAGGGCTACTTCATCAATCAGTTCCTCTCCGAGCGCACCAACAAGCGGCGTGACGAGTGGGGTGGTTCGGCGGAGAACCGTCGCCGAATGGCCGTCGAGATCGTGCAGCAAATCCGTGCCGCCGTCGGATCCGACTTTCTCATCGTGTTCCGGCTGTCGATGGCCGACCTCGTCGAGGAGGGCCAGAGCTGGAACGACATCGTCGCGCTCGCCGAGAACGTCGAAGCCGCAGGCGCGAACATCATCAACACCGACATCGGCTGGCACGAATCGCGGGTGCCGACCATCGTCACCTCGGTTCCGCGAGCAGCATTCGCAGACATCACCGGCAAGCTCGAAAAATACGTGAGCATCCCCGTCGCCGCGTCCAACCGCATCAACATGCCCGAGATCGCCGAGAACATCCTGGCCCGAGGCGACGCCCAGCTGATCGCGATGGCCAGGCCGATGCTGGCCGATCCGTTCTGGGTCGAGAAAGCTGCTTCCGATTCCGCGGATCGAATCAACACCTGCATCGCCTGCAATCAGGCCTGCCTCGACCACGCCTTCGTCCACAAGAAGGTCTCGTGCCTGGTCAATCCCCGTGCGGGCCGTGAGATCGACCTGCAGTTGTTGCCGACGAAGAAGACCAAGAAGGTGGCAGTCGTCGGGGCGGGGCCCGCCGGACTGTCTGCGGCGCTCACCCTTGCGCAACGCGGACACGCCGTCAGCCTGTTCGAGGCCAGGAGCGAGATCGGCGGCCAATTCGGTATCGCCCGTCTCATTCCCGGCAAGGAAGAGTTCGCCGAGACCATTCGCTACTTCTCCACCGCTCTGCGCGACGCGGATGTTGCGGTACACCTCGATACCCGGGTTACCGCCGCAGAACTCGCCGCGGGCGAATTCGACGAGGTGGTCCTGGCCACAGGTGTCACTCCCCGGATGCCGCAGATACCCGGAATCGATCACCCGTCCGTGCTCTCGTATGCGGAACTGGTGCGCGACGGCAGGGCCGTCGGCGATCGGGTCGCGGTCATCGGTGCCGGCGGTATCGGCATCGACATCTCCGAGTTCCTCACCACCGACGCCTCCCCCACTTTGGACCTGAAGGAATGGAAGCAGGAGTGGGGAGTCACCGAGCCCGAGGCCGCGCCAGGGGCGTTGACGACTCCGGTGCCGGCCGCATCTCCTCGGGAGGTCTACCTCCTGCAACGCAAGCCGGGACGTATCGGGGCCGGTCTCGCGAAGACCACCGGGTGGGTTCATCGCGCAGCGTTGAAAGCCAAGGGCGTGCATCAGCTTTCGGGGGTGAACTACGAGAAGATCGACGATGCGGGCCTGCACATCTCGTTCGGTGAGAAGCACGAGCGCCCACGCTTGCTCGAGGTCGACACCATCGTGATCTGCGCGGGCCAGGAATCGGTTCGCGATCTGGTCGACGAGCTGAAGGCCGCGGGTACCACCACGCACATCATCGGCGGTGCGGACGTCGCGGCCGAGTTGGACGCCAAACGGGCGATAGAGCAAGGCACCCGGCTCGCGGCCACGATCTGATCTGTCCGCTAGCCTGTCTCACCGTGAGCCTGCCCAAGCCCAACCCCGATGCCCGCGCCGTTGTCACCGGAGCCTCTTCCGGTATCGGTGAAGCTCTGGCCACCGAACTCGCCGCCCGTGGTCACTCGCTGATCGTGGTGGCCCGACGCGGCGAACTGCTCGAGGCTCTGGCCGCGAAGCTCACGGCCGAGCACGGCGTTGCCGTCGAGGTGCGGGCGTCGGATCTTTCCAACCGCGAGCAGCGCCAGGAGCTGGTCACCGAACTGTCCGAGCGTGAGATCTCGATCCTGTGCAACAACGCAGGCATCGCGACGTTCGGACCGGTGGCCGGACTCGATCCTGCGTACGAGCGCGATCAGGTGGAGCTCAATGCCGTTGCCGTACACGACCTCACGCTCGCCGTCATGCCCGGCATGATCGGTCGCGGAGCCGGCGGCATCCTCATCACCGGATCTGCGGCGGGCAACATGGCCATCCCCAACAACGCGACGTACGCGGCAACCAAGGCCTTCGTCAACACGTTCTCGGAGTCACTGCGCGGCGAGCTCGCGGGCACCGGCGTCAACGTCACACTGCTCGCTCCGGGCCCCGTCCGCACCGAGACACCCGACCCGGCCGATGCGTCGATCGTGGACAAGATGGTTCCCGACTTCCTGTGGATCGACAGCGCCTACACCGCGAAGCTGTCCCTCGACGGCCTGGCGAAGAACAAGATGCGCGTCGTTCCCGGCCTGCTGAGCAAGGGCATGTCGGTAGCCGGGCAGTACAGCCCGCGCAGCATTTCGGCACCGATCATCGGCAGCTTCTACAAGAAGCTCGGCAACTAGTACCCGAATCCTGGTCGTTCCGCGGGCTCCACTCCCGACTGAGCACGCTCAGCGCCTCCGACGCCGACCGGTTCCGAAGATGCTGCGCGAGATCTCGCGGCCGGCCGCCGAGGCAGCCGATCGTAGGAAGCTCTTGACTGCCGGGTTGCCCATGATGCGCTCCGCGGCCGACGGCCCGTCCGGCTCATTCGGCGGCAGGTCCGGCAGATCGGCGGGCAGAGGCGGAATGTCGAACTTCTCGACCGGAGCGGGCGCATCCGCCACCCGTGCGTTCATGCGCTCGTAGGCGGACTCGCGGTCGATGGTCTCCCGGTACTTCACAGACAGAGTGCTCGACGACGCGGCCACCGCGATGGCGTCGTTGCCGATGGTGTCCATCAGTGAGCGGGGCGGACGAATCTTCGTCCACGCCACCGGTGTCGGCGCGCCTGTCTCCGAGAGCACCGTCACGATTGCTTCGCCGGTCCCCAGCGACGTCAGTGCTTTTTCGAGGTCGTACGCGTCAGTCTTGGGGTACGTGCGCACCGTCTTGTTCAACGCCTTCTGGTCATCGGGCGTGAAGGCGCGCAGAGCATGCTGAATACGAGCGCCCAGTTGCGAGAGCACGTCGTTGGGGACATCGGTGGGCAGCTGGGTGCAGAAGAAGACTCCGACGCCCTTCGAGCGGATGAGCTTGACGGTCTGTTCCACCTGCTGCAGAAAGGCTTTCGACGCGTCGGCGAAGAGCAGGTGTGCCTCGTCGAAGATGAACACGAGCTTGGGCTTGTCCACGTCACCGACCTCGGGCAACGTCTGGAACAGGTCGGCCAGTACCCACATCAGGAAGGTGGAGAACATCACCGGACGTGATGCCTGAGCGCCGAGCTCGAACAGGGTGATGACGCCTTTTCCGTCCGGTCCGACGCGGAGCAGGTCCTCGGTCTCGAGTTCCGGTTCGCCGAAGAACGTGTCGCCGCCGTCGGCCTCGAGATTGGCCAGGGCACGCAGGATGACCCCGGCGGTCGCCGACGAGACGCCGCCGATACCTTTCAGGTCGGTCTTGCCCTCGTCACTGGTCAGATGCATGATCACCGACCGCAGGTCTTTGAGGTCGAGCAGGGCGAGGCCCTGGGAATCGGCCCAGTGGAAGATCAGTCCCAAGGTCGATTCTTGAGTGTTGTTCAGCCCCAACACCTTGCTGAGCAGAATCGGTCCGAACGCGGTGATGGTGGCGCGGACCGGTACCCCGATCCCCTCGGTCCCGAGCGAGAGAAATTCCACCGGGTGTCCGGCGGGAGCCCAGTCCGTGAGGCCGGTGTCCGCAGCGCGGCTGCGGATCTTCTCGTTCTCCTCGCCCGGTTCGGACAAGCCCGACAGGTCGCCTTTGACGTCGGCCATGACGACGGGAACCCCTGCGGCAGAGAGCTGTTCGGCTATCCCCTGGAGTGTCTTCGTCTTACCGGTTCCGGTTGCCCCGGCAACGAGACCGTGCCTGTTCAACGTCGCCAACGGGATTCGAATGCGGGCAGCGGCGTCGGTGACACCGTCCAGAACGACGGTTCCCAGTTCCAATGCTGCACCTGCCGATACGTATCCGGCGGCGATCTCGCCTGCCTTACCGTGCGCCGCCGGTGCCGACCCGTGTTCCGCGGCAAGCGCCTCGGCCTCGGCAGCGTCGGCTGCAGCCAGAGCTTCGGCAGCCACCCGTGCGGCTTCCACGGCCGCCGCTTTGGCCGCCTTCGCCTTCTCGGCAGGACTGAGTGTGGGTGCCGGCTGAGTCGGGTCGCCTGTCATGTCCGCATCCTTTCGTGAACGTGCGTCGACGCTGAACGGGGTCGATCGCCACCGCAAACCCTAGTGGCTGTGGTGCGCGCACTACTGTGGAGCGAGTGCAGGACAAACTCGTGTGGATCGACTGTGAAATGACCGGCTTGGATTTGAGCAAGGACAAGCTGATCGAAATCGCGGCGTTGGTGACCGACAGTGAGCTCAACATCCTCGGGGAGGGTGTCGACATCGTCATCCACGCCGACGACGACGCGTTGGCGAACATGCCGGCCGTCGTCACCGACATGCACGCCAAGTCGGGCTTGACCGACGAGGTGCGCGCGTCGACGGTGAGCCTGGAGGAAGCCGAACAGCGCGTGCTCGCGTACATCAAGGAGCACGTCCCGGTGTCCGGGACGGTCCCTCTGGCCGGGAATTCGATTGCGACCGATCGCGGGTTCATTTCCCGGGACATGACCGCGCTCGACAGGTACCTGCATTACCGCATGATCGATGTCAGCTCGATCAAGGAGCTCTCGAGACGGTGGTACCCGCGGATTTACTACGGGCAGCCTCCCAAGGGCTTGGCGCACCGCGCTCTGGCCGACATCAAGGAGTCGATCAAGGAGTTGCAGTACTACCGTCGTACCGCCTTCGTCGCGCCCCCGGGGCCGTCGACCAGCGATATCGCGGCGGTCGTTCAGGATCTCGACACGCAGCAGGGGTCGGATTAGCAACCCGGGATTCAACCCGCTAGTATTGTCGACGCTGCTGATGGAGAGCCCGAAACGGTTCTACTGATGCAGACATGGTGGGCGTAGTTCAGCTGGTAGAGCACCAGGTTGTGATCCTGGATGTCGCGGGTTCGAGTCCCGTCGCTCACCCCATACGAAGAAGGCCGGTCTCCTCGCGAGGCCGGCCTTTTTGTGTATTCACTCCACCCTTCGCAAGGGTGTTCGAGCGGACAGTGCGTACCCACCCTGACCTCGAATTACGTTGTTGTAATTCACTTTTCGAGTTTCCTATGGGGTTTCTGTGACGTACGGTTACCAATGGCACTTTTGGGGAAGAAAAGTACCAATGTGATTCATGTGTTTTTTGCTACGTGAGTTCAGCGTGCCCCGAAGCGTCACCGAACATGTTCTTTCGCCCTGCGGGCACCCATCCGACGGGTGCCCGGTGGACGCAGACGAGGAGGCTTTTCGTGGGTCGCAGAATGCACAGAGTCATAGCGGGTTCGATCTTGTCGGCAGCACTGTGCATCGGCACAACCGGCATGCTCAGCCCGGCGGTGGCCACCGCTCAACCCACGATCGAACTACCTCAGATCCCGATCCCCCAGCCCGACGCCCAGCAGCGAGCCGCGATTCTCGCGGCCGTGTTGGATGCCACCGGCGTGCTCATCAACCAGGTGGCGGCAATCGTTCTCGACGGCGACGTGCTGTCGGTGCCGGATACTGCAACTCCCGCGGATGTGCCCGAGATCGAACTTCCCAGTGCGCCGCCCACGGTGGGGCTCGGCGGTGCCGTACTGCCGATCGACGCCGGCAAATACCGCATCACCTCGGGTTACGGCGGACGCAACAATCCGACCGGGAACGGTGCTCAGTACCACCAGGGCGTGGACCTGGCTGCCGACAGCGGCACCCCGATCCATGCGGTAACCGGCGGAACCGTCGTTCAGGCCGGAGACGCGGGCGACGGCTACGGCAAGCTCGTTCGGGTCAAGAGCGGCAATACCGAGACCTACTACGGCCATCAGTCCAGCATTGCCGTCGCGGTCGGTGACGAGGTGGCACCGGGAGATGTCCTCGGGGCGGTCGGCAGCACCGGAAATTCGACGGGACCGCATCTGCACTTCGAGGTCCGCAACAACGGCTCGAGCATCGAACCGGTCGCGTACCTGAAGACACTCGGGATCGATCCTTCGCTCTACCAGACCCGCGATCGAAGCTGATCCACCCGATCGATATCGATCAGACCGTGGTGGCGTTGCCCGCTTTCCACTCGTCCCAGGGAATGTTCCAGTCGCCGAGACCATCGGTGCCCGACAACGTTCCACCGACCGTGTTCTTCACCACGACGATGTCACCGCGTTTGGTGTTGTCGTAGACCCACTTGGCGTTGGTCGGACTGAGGTTCAGACACCCGTGCGAGGCGTTGGAGTAGCCCTGCTGCCCCACCGACCACGGTGCGGAATGAAAGAAGATGCCGCTGTAGGACATTCGCGTCGCCCAGTCGACCGGAGTGCGGTACCCGGTGGACGAATTGACCGGCACACCGTAGGTCGACGAGTCCATGACGAGATGCTCGAATCGATCACCGATGATGTAGACGCCGTTGTCCGTCGGGGTGGAATCCTTGCCCATCGACGTCGGCATAGTGATCACGTCCTGGCCGTTGACGTTGAACGTCACCTGCTTGGTGTTGTCGTCGGCAGTGGCAATGACCGCGTCGCCGATCGTGAACGACGTCGTCGCATTCTCCTGGCCGTAGATGTCGTCACCGAGATCACGCCCGTACACATTGACGGCCACGTCGACCTTGGTGCCCGGTGCCCAGTAGTTCTGTGGTCGCCAGCGAACCTCTTTGTTGTTCACCCAGTAGAACGCGCCTTCCACGGCCGGCGTCGTGGTGACCGTGATCGCGTTCTGGGCAGCAAGCTTGTCGGTGATCGCCTCGTCGAACTGGACCGCGACAGGCTGCCCGATACCCACCACGTCGCCCGGGTTCGGCAGAACGTAGGGCTTGGTGAAATTGCCCGGCTGGCTCGTGGTGAAGCTCGACACCGTGCTCGACGATCCTCCGAGTCCGTACGCGTCGGCCTGCACTCGATACTCACGGTTGTAGCCGAGGGGTTCGGTGTTGGTCCACGACAGCCCGTCCGGAGCAATGGCCCCCGACACCGGCTCGCCGTCGGGGTTGAGCATCGTCACGGAGGACAATTTGCCGTCGGCAACCGAGACGGTCACCGGGTCCGCCGGTGAGAATCCGACTGCTCCGTCGAGCACGCTCGCGGTCAGCTTGGGCTTCATCAGTTCGGTCATCGGATTGGAATCGATCGGAACGGAGGGTTCGGAGATGTCCGTCTGCGAGCTGCACCCGGACAGCACCGCCACCGAAGCGACAACTCCCACCGCGGCGAGTACGAATCCTCGAGACACCCTCATGAACACACCACTTTCCCACTTCGAGCCTGACCCGGACGATTCTGCCAGCGCAGAATCCACACATTCCACTCGACAGCCCGTTCGATGAATAACGTTCGAGTACCAATCGCACTGCAGAAAGTTGGTGTTACCTCCCTGCCGCACAAGGCGGTGCCCCGACGGCACATCACCGCCTCGTTCGACGCCCGGTGAGGACAACGTCATATCCGGCTAACCGATGTGTAATGGCCGCGCACACTGCACCGGGCACTGTGGAAGCCATGGTCACCACGGTGAAGACACTCTGCGCATACTGCGGCGTGGGATGCGGCATGGTGCTCGAGGTCGGTGGACCGTCGGCGACGCCGTCCCAGTCGACGTCCCGGTCGACGCTGCCGATCGGGCCCACGATCACCAAGTCGGTCGGCGACAAGACCCACCCGGCGAACTTCGGCCGGCTGTGCACGAAGGGAAGCACCACCGCGGACATGCTTGCCGCGCCGGGCCGCCTCGACAAGGCTCGGATTCGCCACCGGCGCGGTGACCGGCCGGAGAGTACGGACACCTCGGTGGCCATCACCGATGCTGCCCGCAGGCTCCGCACGATCCTCGACGAACACGGACCCGACTCCGTTGCGCTGTACGTATCGGGGCAAATGTCGATCGAGGCTCAGTACCTGTCGAACAAACTGGCCAAAGGGTTCATCGGTACCAATCAGATCGAATCCAACTCACGATTGTGCATGGCCAGCGCGGGGACCGGCTACAAGCAGTCACTGGGAGCCGACGGTCCTCCGGGCTCGTACGAAGACTTCGACAACGCCGACGTGTTCCTCGTCATCGGCTCCAACATGGCCGACTGTCACCCCATCCTGTTTCTACGAATGATGGACCGGGTCAAGGCCGGTGCGAAACTGATCGTGGTCGATCCTCGGCGTACCTCCACCGCCGACAAGGCGCACCTGCACCTCGCGCTCGAACCGGGATCCGATCTGGCGCTGCTCAACGGTCTTTTGGCTCTGATCGTCGACAGCGGAAACACAGACCCTGACTTCATCGCCCAGTTCACCGACGGCTGGGACGCGATGCCGGAGTTTCTTCGCGACTACACGCCCGAGAAAGTCTGCGCTGCAACCGGTCTCGCCGAGGAAGATCTGCGGGCCGCAGCGGAGATGATCGGGACTGCAGAGAACTGGATGAGCTGTTGGACGATGGGACTCAATCAGTCCACCCACGGCACCTGGAACACCAACGCACTGTGCAATCTCCACCTGGCAACGGGTGCTATCTGCCGGACCGGAAGCGGCCCCTTCTCGTTGACCGGTCAGCCGAACGCGATGGGTGGCCGGGAAATGGGATACATGGGCCCCGGACTGCCGGGCCAACGGGCGGTCACCAACGACACCGACCGCGCGTTCGTCGAGCAGGCCTGGAAAATCCCGCCCGGAACACTGCGCACCGACGTAAGTGGTGGAACCATCGAGATGTTCTCGAAGTTGGCTGCGGGCGACATCAAAGCGTGCTGGATCATCTGCACCAATCCTGTTGCGTCCGTGGCTAATCGAACAACCGTGATCGACGGTCTCGAACGTGCCGAACTGGTGATCACCCAAGACGCCTTCGCCGACACCGAGACCAACCGATACGCCGATGTCATGCTGCCCGCCGCGCTGTGGACCGAGGCCCATGGTGTCATGGTCAACTCCGAGCGGAACCTCACGCTGTTCCAGCCGGCTGTCGAAGCACCCGGCGGAGCACTCCCCGACTGGAAGATCATCGCCGACATGGCCTGCGCCCTCGGCTATTCCGAGTCGTTCACCTACTCCAGTGCCGAAGAGATCTTCGAGGAGATCAAGCAGTTCTCGAACCCCTCCACCGGTTACGACATTCGCGGCGTCACCTACGACGGACTCCGCGAGGGTTCGATTCAGTGGCCGTGCCCGCCCGAGTCGACTACCACCAGACACCCCATCCGGTACCTCAACGACGGAATCAGCCAAACCCTGCGGATATCGGAGGACGGCTCGATTCCTGCCCTGTCGTTCCCCACCGCCAGCGGTCGAGCGCAGTTTCTCGCCCGACCCGCCATGGCACCGGCCGAAATGCCGGACGACGACTATCCGTTCCTGCTCAACACGGGGCGACTTCCCCATCAGTGGCACACCATGACCAAGACCGGGAAAGTCGCGAAGCTGAACAAGCTGAACCCCGGCCCGTTCGTGGAAATACACCCGACCGATGCGGGCCGGCTCGATCTGTCCGACGGCGATACCGTCGAACTGTCGTCGCGTCGAGGCCGTGCGGTACTGCCCGCCGTGGTCACCGATCGCGTCTTGCCCGGCGGCTGCTTCGCACCGTTCCACTGGAGCGACGAGTTCGGTGAATCCCTGGCGATCAACGCGGTGACCAATGACGCCGTCGATCCCTACTCGCAGCAACCCGAATTCAAGGCCTGCGCCGTGTCGCTGACGAAAGTATCTGCTGCTCAATTTGATTCGCCCGATACGTCCGAGGACGTGCACGATCCGGTCGACGCTCTCGCCATGGTGGTCGGCCGCCCGAGCCGACCCGCAGAACCTTTCACCGTCATCGAGCAAAGTTACATGGCAGGCCTGCTGGAGGGACTTCGGACCGACGCAGGTCGCTCCGCGCCGGGAATCCCCTCGTTGCCCGAACGGACCCCGCTGACTCCCGAGACGCACGCGTGGCTCGACGGTGTTCTCGCAGGCCTGTTCTCGCGCACTCCCTCGCCGGGCACCGAAGCAACCGCCGGGGACACCTCGTCGGCAGCGGGCAGACCACTGCTCCTGCTGTGGGCCTCGCAGACGGGAACTGCCGAGGAGTTCGCCCAGTCCAGTGTTTCTCATCTGCGAGCTGCTGGGTCTGCCGTCACCGAACACTCCATGGACTCGTTCACCGCAGACCGACTACCGGCCGAGGCCGACGTGTTGATCGTCAGCAGTACCACCGGGGACGGCGAAGCACCCGACAACGGCGCAACCTTCTGGGAGAGCCTGACAACCGATTCGGTACCCGCACTGGACGGAATCCGTTACGCCGTGCTGGCCTTCGGCGACTCGAGTTACGCAGACTTCTGCGGGCACGGCCGCAAGATCGACGAACGCCTCGAGCAACTCGGTGCGCGGCGACTACTCGGCAGGGTCGACCTCGAGCCCGACTACGAGAACGAGGCCGCCGAGTGGCTCGACTCGGTGAGCGCGCTGCTGGCAGGTGACTCGCCAACGTCCGACCCCGCCACCGCGCCTGCGGCACCCGCACGTCGGCCTGCGGCCGCTGACGTAGAACCGCGGTACAGCAAGAAGTCGCCCCTCGTGACCACCCTCGTTCGGAATCGAGTGCTCACCGCACGCGGATCGCTCAAGGACGTCCGTCAACTCGGATTCCACCTTCCTGCGGGCACCCTCGAATACGAGGTGGGTGACGCACTCGGGGTCTGGCCGCGCAACAGCGAGAAGTACGTGCAGGAGTGGCTCGGTGCCACCGGACTCGACGGCGACGCCGTCGTCGACCTGGCCGACCACGGAGAAATGCCGCTCCGTACGGCGTTGGGTCGGCACCTCGAGATCGCCCGTGCCACACCGGATCTGTTGAAGTTCGTGCACCGGCGTACCGCGGACGACGACCTCGAGGCCATGTTGCATCCGGACAACAGACACACGCTCACCGACTGGATGTGGGGACGGCAATCGATCGATGTACTTGCCGCACATCCGGTTCGCGCGTCGGTGGACGATTGGCTCGGCGTTCTCAAGCCGTTGCAGCCGCGTCTGTATTCCATCTCGTCGAGCCCGAAGGAGAATCCCGAGGAGGTGCAGGTGACCGTCTCGGCTGTGCGATACAACGTGCACGGTGTCGCTCGACGCGGGGTGTGCTCGACGTATCTGGCCGACCATGCCGCCAACCATGACATCGGGATATTCGTACAGAAATCGACCCATTTCAAACCGCCCGAGGATCCCACCACGCCGATGATCATGGTCGGTCCCGGCACCGGCATTGCACCGTTCCGGGCGTTCCTGCACGAGCGGCGCGCGCTCGGGCACACCGGCCCGAACTGGCTCTTCTTCGGCGAACAGCACGCGGACACCGACTTCTACTACCGCGACGAACTCACCGCGATGCTGAGCGACGGGTCGCTCGACCGTCTCGACGTCGCCTTTTCCCGGGATCAGAAGGACAAGGTCTACGTGCAGGATCGCATGCGTGAACACGGCAGCGAGCTGTGGAACTGGATTCACCGCGGTGCCCACTTCTATGTCTGTGGCGACGCGTCGAGAATGGCCAAAGACGTGGATGCGGCCCTGAAAGGCGTGGTCGCACAGCACGGGAAACTGGCCCCGAGCAGTGCCGAGGCGTACGTCAAGGCTCTCGCTGCTGAGAAGCGGTACGTGCGCGACGTCTACTGATCCGCAGCCACCATCGGCGGGACGGTACGCAGAAGGAAGGCGATTTGGTCTGCGACCACCTGCTCGAAGTCAGCACCGAGATAGATGTCGAAATGGCCTGCGTCGTAGGTTTCGATCTCCCCGAGCGGGGCTGTCCGGGCGTATCGCAGTGTGGCCTTCGCCGGTGCCACAGAATCTGTGTTGCAGACGACGAAGAGTATCGGGCAGCGGACGTCCTTCGCTCGACGTCCGGGCCGATGGCGCACGATCTGCAGCGCGAAGCGGGCGGCCACCCGATTGTGGAACGACTCGTCGGAGTCCGGAGCGAGCGCGAGGTACCCGTCGTAACTGTCGGGTGACGTCATCAATGCGGTAGTCCCCGGTCGCCCGGCGGTCGCCACCATCACCGGCGGCCGCCCGATCACCGATCCCAGCAGATCGCGCACGGCCCGCACGGACAGTTTGACCGAGGTCCATGTGTTCGATGCGAGCCCGGAGGCGATGCCGTCGGTGAACGGACACTGCGCGACCACCGCGGCGACACGCTGATCCCGTGCTGCCGCGACGATGACGTGACCACCGCCGAACGACGAGCCCCACAACACGATTCGCGAACCGTCCACGTCCTGCCGACCCCGGGCGCACGCGATCGCTGCCGCCCAGTCCTGCAACTGGGACTCGATATCGAGCAATTGTCGCGGTCGCCCGCCACTGTCTCCGAAGTACCGATAGTCGAACACCAGGCACGCGTAGCCCTCGGCGCGAAATCGTTCTGCGTAGGCGTCGAGTCGCATTCCCCGGGTTCCGCCGAGACCGTGCGCCATGACGATCACCGGGGCCGGCTCGGTGCCGTCGGGCAGGTACAGCCATGCCGCACAGTCGACGCCGTTCGAGTCGAACGTGATGTCCTTGCGATCAGGGACCGCGCCCCCCGGCTGCGAATTCATGGGCGAACAATAGCCCACGAACACCGGCAGCGGAATCGATCGTTCTACGGTGCCGAATGTTCCGCGGCGTAGGCATCGACGCGACCGTAGGCGATCTTGGGGGTCCAGTCTCTGCGAACCAAGCCGAAGTTCTGTTCGGTGTCGGCGGTGTCGGACCCGGCGTCTCGGAGACTGTAGACGTAAGCCGGTCCGAGCCAATCGTTGCCGAGGACGGCGTCGAGGACGATCCCGATGCTGTCCGATTGCACCTGCTCGCTGACGCTGTTGGGGTTGGTCCCGGTCGGTGCGCCGAATTCGGTGATCCAGATCTGTTTGCCACTGTCACCGCCGGCAACCATGGTGTCTCGCATCGACCACATCTTCATGGCGGTGTTCCATGACGCTGTGCTGGGGTCGTTGGGTAGGAACGGCCACGTGTAGGGATGCACGTTGAAGGCGTCGAAGTACTTGTTGGATCCTTGCGCGTACATCTTCGACAGGAACGACGTGCCCGCGATGTTGCCGTTCGTGTCCTCGGACGGTGCCATCCCACCGACGAGCACGGTCGAAGCGGGCTGCACCTGTTTGATCGCCGTGTAGGCCGCTCGAAGCAGCGCCGAGTACGCCGTGACGTCGGGAACGGGCTTGAAGAACGTCACGATGTTCGGCTCGTTCCATACTTCCCAGATCTTGATGCGGTTCTGGTACCGCTGAACCACCGTCTTGGCGAAAGCCGCGTAAGTGGACGGGTTTGCAGGACGGGAGTGAGAATCGTTGACCGCGGCAGCTACTCGCGCCCATCTGGGGGTGTAGGCGATGATGCCGTGCGGGCACATCCCGTGGGCCACGACGGCATCGATCACTCGGTCCGTTCGACTCCAATCGAAAGCGCCCCGTGTCGATTCGATTGCGGACCAATCGATGTCGAGACGAACTGCGAAGGCTCCTGCGGCTTTGGCAAGCGTCAGTTCGCGATCCAGATCTGCTGGGGAGAGGCTACCTATCGACGCGCCCGGCGAGACTCCGATCCGGATGGCGTCGGACTGCCCGCCACAGTTCACCGGACCGGCCTGAGCCCGCACGACGGGAGCTGCACCCACTGCCGGCGTCGCAGCGAACGGCAACACCAGAGCCGCAAGAACGGCCATCACCCGCAGAGGAGCATTTGCTTTCATCTGCGGGATGATAGCAACACCGATAGGCGATCTTCGCCGAAACGGATTGTCATACGCTTTGTGGCAATTACGGCAACGATTCGGATTGACGCAGAATTCGACCCCGCAGTCATCGGTAGGACGACATTGCCTGTACTACCATATGCCCAATGACAACAGGATTTCCCGGTTTCGACGAGCGTCTCAACGAGTTACTCGCCCGGCAGGCGGAGAAATCCGGCCTCGGGACCGAAGAATTCATTCGGCGGGCCGTGGTCGATCGACTCGTTCGCGAACTGTCCGACGATCAGGATTCCGAGGTAGGTGCTTTGCTCCGGGCTCTCCAGGCCGGCGCGGAGAAGGGCGTCGGCCCCGCCGAGGTGACCCGGGCGTTCGGTACCCCGATCGACGACCCCGACAGGCTGGCCGCAGTGGCTCGAACGGGTTTGATGGACACCGGTTCCGACGCCGGCTACGACCGGATCGTCGCGATGGTCGCCGATGCCTTGAGCGCCCCGTCGGCCGCATTCTCTCTGCTCGACGACCGACGTCAGTACTTCAAGAGTGCCCTCGGACTTCCGTCGGAACTCGGTGGCGCGCAGGAGGTTCCTCTCGACGGATCCATCTGCCGCTACGCGATCGACCTCGGCCAACCACTGGTGGTGGAGGATGCGCGGCTCAACGACGTCCTCAAGGACCATCCGTCGGTCCAGGGCAATCTGCTCGTGTCCTATCTCGGAGTTCCGCTCGTCGACGACGACGGCCATTCCGTGGGCACCCTCTGTGTGTGGGATCGACAGCCGCGGCAGTGGACGACAGGTCACATCCAGATTCTTCAGGATTTGGCCTGGATTATTCGCGAGCGAGTTTTCGAATAAAGGACGATTTCCCCGACGGGAATTAGCATTTTCGACCTACAACCGACTTCGAGTTTTTTTCATGAAGTCGACCGGGTGTCCTCTTTCCTGGCGGTATACATTAATTGGGATATTCAGGACCGACCTCATTCGAAACTGACCACCGGAAGAAGCCGTGCCCGAAACACTGGAATCACCGCACACTCGCCCGCGGGCTGCCGAGCCCGACGTCGTCGTAGCCCGTCGCGCACTCGCGGACCGACTACGGGCCGATCCGTTGAACACCGCGATCAACGTCGCGGTCGACGTGCTCGGTGCCGCGGTCGCGGTGGCCGGAGCACTGCTGTGGTACTCGGGCAGTCTCGTCGAGACCGGCTGGCTGCCATGGCTCTTCCTGCCGCTGCTCATCGGAATCATGGCCGGCAAGTCGCTGTACAGGCGCAGCCTTCGTCGTAACTTCCTCGACGAGATCGGGCCGGCCGAAACGGCTGTTGCGTTCGCCGTCCTCGCGTTGACGGTGGTGATGTTCCTGGCCGACACCGACTACCGGCCCAGCGCGGTCGTGTTGCGACTGTGGCTGCTCAGCGCATTCACGATCGCAATCGCCCGTCTCGTACGCATCGTCGTCCAGCGCATGCTTCGCACCCGGTTCGGATCGGCAGCGCCGACCATCGTCCTCGGCAACGATCCGATCGCACATCAACTCGTTTCGCGCACAAGACAATTCCCCGAGTACGGTCTCGCTCCGGTGGGCTACGTCGGCGAAGCCCCGATCGCCGACGTCTCGCCGGGGGGCGAGCTCCCCGATCTGCCGCACCTCGGACTCCCGAGTGATTTCGAAGCAATTGCGCGCAGGACCGGTGCGGAAGAGCTGATAGTGGCGTTCGCTCCGACAGAAGACCGAGTATTGGTCGGCGCGATCAGGACTGCGCACCGACTCGGAATGCGGGTGTGGGTGGTGCCCAGGCTGTACGACGCCGTCGGCGTCAACACTCGTGTCGAACACATCGGCGGCCTGCCGCTGATGGTGCTGCCGCACGTCAATCCCAAGGGGTGGCAGTTCGCCCTCAAGGGTGTACTCGATCGAGTCCTGACGGCATTCGGACTCCTGCTGCTCTCCCCCGTCTTCCTGACGCTGATGCTGCTCGTGCGCCTGAGCTCCCCCGGCCCGATCTTCTTCGCCCAGGAGCGAATCGGCCGCGATGGGTTGCCGTTCGACTGCCTGAAGTTTCGGTCCATGCGGCCCCCGCGGGCATCCGACGCGGCGTTCGAGCGGAAGGCCGGGGACGCGCCCGGCGGCGTCGAGGGTGTCGACCGGAGAACCCGTATCGGAAAGATCATGCGACAGACCTCGTTGGACGAGCTGCCCCAGCTTCTCAACGTCCTTCGTGGCGACATGAGCTTGGTCGGCCCCAGGCCCGAGCGGCCCGAATACGTGGACCTGTTCGAGATGCAGATCCGTCGGTACGGCGAACGGCACCGGGTCAAGGCCGGCGTGACGGGATGGGCGCAGGTGCACGGTCTTCGGGGCCAGACCTCCATTGCCGACCGCGCGGAGTGGGACAATTACTACATCGAGAACTGGTCCATCTGGCTCGATGTCAAGATCCTGTTTCTCACCGTGTTGGCCGTTCTGAAACGCGCCGAGGACTGATCGTGGTCTACGCCGAACACCGCCACGTTCGGGTCACCTCGTGATCACGTACGTTGCGCTTGCTTTCGGCGCAGCGGTGGTCCTCGTGCTCGGCTGCGCGGTGGCATCGGCCATCTACCGCCGGCCGCAGCGTGGAGTGTTGCTGTTGGCGGGATTGGTTCCACTGCACGGACTTCTGGTTCTCGTTCCCCTTCCCGGGGTCGTGTCGGGCTGGAAGGAAGGCCTTGTCGTCTTCACGGTTCTGTGTGCGTGGTTACGCCGACCACGACATGTCCCCGGCTCGCCTGCTCGGGTGTTCGTGCCGTGGTGGCCGGCGGCCGCGGTCTTCGTCGTGTTCGGCAGCGTGTCTGCATTCGCCACGTTCGGAATAGTCGGTCTGTTCGGCATCAAGGTCACCTTCTTCTACGTTCTGCTGGTGGTCGTCATGTGGCTCGCGCCGTTCGACGCCAAAGACCGTGACCACCTCGTCTCGGTTCTCATGGGCATGGGTGTGTTCACGTCTGCCGTCGGCATCGCTCAACTGGTGGCCGGGCCCGCCGCACTGGTGTCGCTGGGTTACGAATACGGCACGCAGGTCCGAACATCAGGCGGGCTACTGCGCACGTTCAGCACGTTCAACCTGCCGTTCCCGTTCGGGCTGTACGTGATGTTGGCGTTACTCGTCGGCGGTGCGGTCGCACTGGCCGATCCGCGCCGTCGTCGAAACCTGTTGTTTCTCTGCGCGTCTCCGATGATGGTGGTCGCGATGTCCAGTTCGATCGTCCGTGGAGCGATTCTCGGGCTCGCGGTCGGGGTCATCTACTTGATCGCCGTGCGTTTTCGATACCTCGCCGCGCCGTTTGCTCTGGCGGCACTGGCCGTCGCCGTCACGGTCCCCTTCGTACCCAAGATCACGTCGGTCTTCTTCTCGTCCAGCAGTCTGGGTCAACGCGGTGACGGTTGGGCCAACATCATCGCCAGCATCCTGATTCATCCCTTCGGCACGGGTCTGGGATCGAGTGGATCTGCAGCAGACCGCATTTCCACCGCCGAGGGCCGAGCGTTCACTCGATCTGGACTCTCGACCAATTACCAACCCGACAATTACTACGTGAAGGCCCTGCTCGAACTGGGGCCGATCGGCCTCTGGGCGGTGGTGGCACTGTTGGTCACATCGTTGCTGTGGTGCACACGCCTGTCCCGGGCACTACGGGGCGACGACGGCGCGCTCGCTCTCGGCGTCGGCGCTTCGATCGTCGCCGCCATGTTCGCCAGTCTGGTCTCCACGTATTTCGAGATCTTTCCGATCGATGTCTATTTCTGGCTCTTGTTAGGAGTGGTGGGATGCGCAGCAGCGCAACACGAATCGTCTTCGGGGCGCTCGCCCTCAGGCCGGGCGGAAGTGGAGTACAGACCTACATTCGCGAGCTCCTGAACGAGCTACCGCATCGTCTGCCCGACGCCGATCTCACCGCGGTCGTGCAGCGCGACGCCGTCAGCGAGCTGCCACCCTCGGTTCGGGCGATGGAACGGCCTGTCACCAGCGGTGCGGCTCGGGCGGTGCTCGGCGCACTCCCCGTCGGCCGGTGCGATGTCGTACACGGCCTGGACGTCGACCTTCCGTTTCTGACGAAGGCCTTCACAGTCGCCACGGTGCACGATCTTTCGGTCATCGACATGCCGTCGGCCTCCAGTAGATTTCGCGCGCTCGGTGAACAGAGACTGGTGCGGCGAGCTCTGCGCCGTGCCGATCTGCTCATCGCTGTCTCGCAGTTCACCGCCGACCGGATCAAGGCCGTCAGCGGCCGCGACGCCACCGTCGTCGGCCTGGCACCCGCAGCCTGGGCCGGAGTTCCCACCGACAGCCGAGTGGACGCTGTTCGGTCCAAGTACGACCTTCCGGACCGTTTCGTGATGCAGGTCGGAACGGTGGAGCCTCGCAAGAACGTCCAGCTGGTAGCCGACGCAGCGGAGAGTCTGGGCATCCCGTGTTTGCTGGCCGGAGCCGGCTCGACCGGTCCCCACGCTCCCCGCAATTCCCGCGGGCTCGGGTACGTCGATGTCGAGGACCTGCCTGCCCTCTATGCAGCTGCGACCGTCACCGCGTACGCCTCTCGGTACGAGGGCTACGGGCTCCCACCGGTCGAGGCCATGGCCTCGGGCGGCGCGGTCGTCGCCAGTGCAGTCGGTGCCCTCCCCGACGTCGTCGGCGACGGTGCCGTGCTCGTCGCATCGGAGAACGTGGACGACTGGGTAGACGCGATGAAACCCATCGCTTTCGACGCGGACGCACGCGCAGCCCTCGTCGGCGCGGCAGCGGTTGCTTCCCGCGAGATCAGTTGGCGTCGAACGGCTGAGCTCACTGCCGACGCGTATCGAGCCGCGGGCGTGGTCTGATGTCGGACGAGCTCGCGCTCGACGGCACCGAGCAGCCCCCGGACTACCGCGCGATAGCAGCGGATCCGAAGGCCGCAGCCAAGGCGACGATTGCCGTTCTGATCAGCAGAGTGATCATCGCGGCGCTGGGCTGGGTCGGCAGTGTCGTCGTCGCGAGGTCCCTCGGCGCGGACGAGTGGGGCCAGTTCAGCTTCGTCTTCGCACTGCTGGGCCTGATGTCCGTCGTCACCGACCTGGGAGTCGGACGCGTCGTGCTGGCGAAATTGATGGACGACGATCCCGAGGAAATCGGTCGAACCGCGTCGTCGTTTCTGGCACTGCGTACCGTCCTCGGATTGGTGGGTTACGTACTGGCCGTGGCATACGTTCTCCTGCTGCAGTATCCGAGCGAGGTGGTCCTCGCCACGGTGCTGGGTGGACTGGTGGTCGTCTTCGCCACACCGGGCCACGCTCTGAGCGTCCTCTTCCAGAGTCGTCACCGGCTGATTCTGGTGGCCGTCGCCGAAAGTGCCGGTCAGGCAATCCAGTTGGCCCTGACCGTGTTGGCTGCCGTGCTTGCTCCCACCCTGCTGATCTTCGTACTGCCCGCTGTGGTCAACGAAGTGTTCAAACTGATCACCAAGGGGTTCGGCATAGGCAACCGTTCCATGGGGTTGCGACCGTCGAGGCACATCGAGGTGCGCCGCTGGGGCCCGTACCTGAGAGAGGCCGTGCCCCTCGCCATCGGCTTCGCCCTCACCATTGCCATGCTCAAGATCGACATGCTGATGCTCAGCCTCCTCGACACGTTCGAGGCCGTCGGTCTGTACTCGATCGGCTACAAATTCTCCGACATGATCGACACCTTCGTGTTGGCGGCAGTGGCACCGATCAGCACCCTGCTCGTGGCGTCGTGGCCCCACGACACCGCGGCATTTCGAGCGCGTACCCGTTCGGCCGCACTGCTGTTCGCAGTCTTCGGTGCAATGGCCGTGGCGGCATTCGTACCGTCCGCCGAGCCGTTGATCGGCCTGCTGTACGGCGACAGATTCGTGGACGGAGCGCACGCGGCCCGGCTGCTCGTCATCGGCGCGGCACTGATGTCGTTGGTGATGCTGGGAATCTTTCTGCTGGCCTCGGCCGGGATGCAGCGTCACTACCCCGTGGTTGCGTTGGTCGGCCTGGCCCTGAACATCGGGTTGAACCTCGTGCTGATCCCACGGATGTCGTACGACGGAGCTGCCATCTCCACGGTCGCAACGATCGGAACCACCCTCGTCCTGCTGTGGATCGTGATCGCGCGAAGCATGCCCATCCCCGGACTACTTCCGGTGCAGTCTCTTTCGGTCGTCATCGTGGTCACCGCGGCCGCCACCGTCGGCGGCTGGTTCCTGGTACAGCACTACCCCGGCCTGTGGCTGCTCGTGTCCGCCGGGGCGGCAATACTGGTCGCGGCCTCGCTCGGCGCGTTCGTTGCCATCGGGATCGTCGAGTCACCGATGCCGGGATCAGCCGAGAAAGGACGACATCGTGCGCACTCGCAGTGAGAAGCGGACACACAACAGACGAATCGCCCGATTCCGGCGGCAGCCTTCGGAGCCGAAGTTCGGTTTCACGATCTTTTCCGACCACCTCCCCTGCTATTCCAATGTCGTTGAGATGCAGTTTCATTCGCAGTCGGCACGGCTACGCGGACTGTATCCACACCCAGCTATCATCGAGCCTGTCGGCTCCACGAACCACCGAAGCGGTCCATCCGCTCGCATCGACGACGGAAGGGTACGCGGTTGATGTCCGTCCACGATGCCGTACACCGGGGCGACGTGCCCCCACCGATCGACCTCGCAGGACACATGCGCGAACTCGGCCGGGCATTGCTGCCCGCCGTGGTCATTGCTGTGTTGGTCGGTGCAGGCGTGTTCTATCTCAGGAGCGAACTCACCGACAAGCAGTACGCCGCATCGATCGTCGCGGAGATCGAACCTGCCCAAACGCTCGTTCCCGGTGACGCGTTCATCGAGCAGATGCGCGCACCGTTCATCGAATTGGCCACCGATCGCGGCGTTCTCGATCAGGTCCTGGAACAGGTCGACGCCGATATGGACGCGTCGCAACTGGCCTCGAGCGTCGAACTGTCTCCTGGCACCTCACCCGCGCTGCTGACAGTGACGGTGACGACCCGATCTCCCGAACTCGCCGCGGAACTGGCCGAGGCGATGGTGTCGACGATGGCAAGTACGTCCTCCGCCAACGCGATCCGCGACTCGCAGGAACGAACGGCAGAGGGACAGTCCACCGTCGACGCGCAACAGGCTCGGGTGGACGCCCTGCCTGCCGACGATCCGAGTCGACCTGCGGCACTGTCCGAACTGGCCCAACTGCGCACCCAGCAGAGCGAACTCGAAGCAGCTGCCAGCGGAGATCGACTGGTCGTGTTGTCGAAACCAGAGCAGAGCACAACTCCGGTCTCACCGAAACCGGTCTCGGAGGCACTTGTCGCAGCTCTGGCTGCACTCATCGTCGCGGCCGAACTGATCGTGTTGCTTCGAGGAAGACTCGGCCGCAAGCCCTCTCGCTCCTGGGCTCGTCGGGTGTCCCGAAAATACGGTGCACACTTCGACCCGGCAACCGGCGACACGGTACCGCCCGTCGTGGCTTCCCGGATCACTGCCCTCGAGCGTGGCGACCGACCGGCATCGAGAAGTGCGCGACACGCAGCTCCGAAGGGCGACAGCGTGATTCTCGTCCTGGTCGGCGAAGGTGCAGTCTTCGAGTCGACGCACGGCCACGGACCGACCACCGGCCACCATCGAGCCACCGCCGAATTCGGCTTGTCGGAACAGTGGTGGCAGTACACCGACGTAGGTGACGTCGAGACCGTCGTCGTGCTGGTGTCGAAACGTGGACGGGACAAGAAGGCAGCAACTGCGGCGCTGCGACGGCTCGACGACTTCGACATCCCCGTACACCTGGTATTGCAGAACAAGAACTCGACCCGACGAGCAGAACAGACCGCGCAGACGATCGCGCCGGAAGGCCAACGCCATGCCAGCTGACAGAATTGCCGTCGTACACGAAAGATTCACCGAGATCGCAGGATCCGAACACGTCATCGAACAACTGGCCTTGCACTGGCCTGCAGCCGAAGTGTTCGCGCCCATTTCGCGCCCGTCCGGAGTTCCCTCCGGAATCAGCCGCGCGCCGCACACGTCCGCCCTCAATCGGGTGTACAACGCATTGGGCCAACGGTCGTACGCACCCGTTCTTCCGATGATGCCGTTGGCCTTTCGTCGCATGCCGCTGAGCGGATTCGACGCCGTCGTGGTGAGCCATCACGCCTTCGCGACTCAGGCAGTGTTCGCCACCGACTCCCCGGTGATCGCCTATGTGCACAGCCCGGCACGCTGGGCCTGGGACCCCGAACTTCGCGCAGGTGAAGGCGGCGGCAGAGCCGGAGCGGCGATACTGACGGCGCTGTCGGCCGTTGCCCGTCGATGCGAGATCGCAGCCGCGCCGAAACTGACGACCGTGGTGGCCAATTCGACAGCGGTCGCTCGGCGCATCGAAGACTGGTGGGGCAGAGACGACGCCGTGGTGGTCCACCCTCCGGTCGACACCGAGGGCTTCACTCCGGATCCGTCGATCGAGCGTGAGAACTTTTTCCTGCTTGCCGGCCGCCTGGTTCCCTACAAGCGGCCGGACATCGCGGTGCGCGCCGCCGCCGAGGCCGACGTTCCCCTCGTGGTGGCGGGCGACGGCCGTGCGATGAACGCCTGCCGCGAACTGGCCGGACCCAAAACGATCTTCCTGGGCCGGGTTTCGCACGAGAAGCTCCTCGAACTGCACCGAACGACGCGCGCCCTGCTGATGCCCGGAGTGGAGGATTTCGGCATAGTCCCGGTCGAGTCCATGGCAACCGGAACACCGGTCATCGCACTGGGAGACGGCGGTGCCGTGGACTCGGTGATCCCCGGCGAGACCGGCCTGCATGTACAGCCTGGCTCCGACGAGGCCGTGATCGCCGGGTTCGCCGAGGCCATGCGCTCGTTCGATCCCGCCGACTACGATCGCGCCGCGATTCGGACATGGGCGGAAGGCTTCTCGCGAGCCAACTTTCGCAGTCGAATGCAGGAGGTCGTCGATGCCGTCCGCTGAGCGCAGTTATCGCTCGACCGCACTTGATCGCGTCTTCGCCGACACCCGGATAGTCACCGCAGTCGGCCCCGTCCGCGGCCTGGACATCGAACGGACGCGTCGAACGCTCACCGCCGCCGAACACGTCGACGCGGAGCCGCACATCGCGCTGGAACCACGCTCCGATGCGCGACGGTGGCGATACCGCAGCAACATCGCCGGCGACAACGTCACCTCGAGCAGTAGCGACACCCAAGACCTGGGGCAGATGCTCACCGACATTCGGTCGCGACAGGGTGCTCGCGGTCCACTCGAGGTAATCGTGTTCGACGACCACCTCGCCCTCGACTATTCGCACGGAATCGGGGACGGCCAGATCGGCGTCCTGATGCTGGCGGCATTCTGCGACGATGCCGACGGATCACTGGTTCCCGGGCTCGCCGTAGGCTTGCCACCGAGCACGACATGGAAAGCTCTGTGGCGTCACTACTCTCGACATCCGAAGACGCTGGCGGACTTCTGGTCGCTGCGTGCTCGACACCGCCAGGCACCGAACGGCGGGTCCGGTCCCCGTCGTCGGATCGAGAATTGGGAAGCCGGAAAGGTCAGCCGAGCCGGGTACATGAGCAAAGCCCACGTCGACGAGCTCAAGCACTGGACGGCCGACAACCTGCCCGGAGCGACCGCTGCGTCGATCTCGATTGCCCTGTGGAGCGCGGCGCTGCGGGCAGAATCCGTCGACGTCGACGATCACATCATGGTGTTGTTCAACAGCCGCCGCTACCTCGATCCGGCCCAGCAGGGCGCGCACGGGAACTTTGCCGTCGGCATCCCACTGCATCTTCCTGCCGACACGACACCCGTCCGAATCACCGCATCGATGCGCGAGGTGATCGAATCCGGCTGGCCCATTGCCGTACTGGGCATGTCACATCTTCGCGATGTGGCGTCACGCATTCGGCCGTCTGCACCGTCGCAGGACAAGAATTCGGTCGTCGAGGTACCCGAGACCTTGCGGCTGGCCGTGAGCGACCTCGGGAAAGTCCGGGTGTTCGACCACCTCGACTGGGCCGACGACGGCAGGCCTCCGCAAATGGCCGCGTCGCTCGAACCGGACGGCCCGGACGGCTGCACGATGCTCATCGCCGAAATCGCCGGTGGGCGAACCTATACGGCCTCGTTCTGCAACAAGATGGTCGATGTGGCCGTCATGGATGCAGCGCTACGCAGAATGTGTGAAGACCCAGTGGCACTGCTCCGCGATGCGTACTGATCCGCCAGAACCACCTTCGCCGCACAGACGGGCCGATACATGACCGACGAATCGACAGTTCTCTTCCTCGCGCACACCGGCCAGGTGTCCGGTGCCGAGAAGGTGCTGCTGGATTTGATCGACGAGGCCACGCGTCGCGGCCATGCCACCGTGATCGCCTGCCCCGCAGGCCCATTGGCAGATCGTCTACCCGACACAACGCGGCACGTCCGCATCGACGAGCTCGGACTGGGTGGGCAACGTGGTGCCGCGCGCGGTGTCGCGGCGATCAGGATGGTCGCACGATGGGTCGGGGCGGCGCGCGCCGTGCGCACGATCGCCCGCGCACCGGGCACCGCCACGGTCGTCAACTCGTTGTTCGCGCTTCCGGTGGCGCGGTTTGCGCGGCCCGCTCGCGGGGCGTCGTGGCTCGTCCACGACACGATGACCTCCCTGAAGCAGCGCGTGGTGGTCCGGTTCGCCCGGCCTGCCGTTCGCGTTGCGGTATCGGTGTCCGAGGCCACCGCAGAACCTCTGCGTAAGGCCGGCCTCCCCGTGGTGGTGTCACACAATGGCGTGCCGTGGCCGGTCCCGCGGTTCGGCGGTGCGCTGCACTCTCCGCCGGTGATCGGAATGCTGGCGTTGTTGACGCCGTGGAAAGGGCACCGCGTGCTGCTCGACGCCGTCGCCATGCTCCCCGACGTCCGAGTCGAATTGGCCGGGGGAAGCTTCCCCGGAGACCGCGAATACGTCGACGAACTTCGCGCGCGCGCCGCGAAACCGGACCTTGCCGGACGTGTCGAGTTCCTCGGACACACCGACGCCGAGTCCGCTCTCCGCAGGTGGGATGTCGTCGTGTCGGCCAGTACTTCTCCCGAGGCAGGTCCGTTGTCGGTGTTGGAAGCGATGTCGCACGGGTTGCCGGTGATCGGAACCGACCACGGTGGCACGCACGAATTTCTCGCCGACGGTGCTGGAATTCTGGTCGAGCCCGGCAACTCCGATGCTCTCGCTGCCGCCGTCTCGGCGGTCGTCGACGACGACGATCGACGGCGGCTGCTCGGTGAGGCCGCCCGCTATCGGGTGGCCAGCCGGCACGACATCAGCGAGACACTGCCAGAGCTGTTACACCAGTTGACCAGCTGATCGAGCCCCACCGTCGGCCGGAACTCGGTGAAAGCCGAACGTCGACCGGTGCGACTGTGTTTCAATCGACTCCCGATTGGAACGAGGGGGCACTGTGACTCGCGCACTGACGAGGTCCAACGAGCATTACCAATGGGGCATGGGCGTGATGACGTCGCTCGCTGTCACGACGCTCGTCAAGCGGATCGTGTCCGCCGCCGCCCTTGCGATGGCCGTCGTCGTCACCCTCGAGCTGGCGTTCGGGTACGGCGCGACCACTCCCATCCCCTCGATCGTGCAATGGACGTGCATGATCGCCGCGTACGTCATGGGCGCGTTCTGGTGGTTCGGTCCGTGGCCGACGCTCGGGCAAGCCTTCGCCTTCGTCGTCATCGCCGATCTGTCGATCTTCGGAGCCACCATCACCGCGAATTTCGCTCCTGAAGTCACCCTCGGCAAATGCACCTTCTTGATCCCGATGGGAATGTTGGCCGGGTTCTTCTTCGACAAATGGCGGCTGGCTGCGCACATCGCCCTGTGCCTGTTGGGAACATCGATCGTCGCGGTGTACATAGTGCTGGAACGCGATGTGGACACATTCGTGGCGGTGGTGCTGTGGGCCCCGATCGTCGTGACGCTGACCGGCTTCGTGCTGATGCTGCAGCTCACGACACAGTCGATACGAACCGAATTCGAGTAGTAGCCCGTCAGAACGTCAACAGGACTTTGCTCGACCGGGATGCATCGGCAGCGAGTGCGAACGCGTCGAGGGCGTCCGCCACCGGATACTCCGCAGTGACGACCGGTGCCACATCGAGTGAACCGTCGGCCAGTGCTTGGATCACATCGTCCATCTCGCTGTTGAACCGGAACGAGCCGATCAGGTCGATCTCCCGGGTGATCGCCACAGACAGTGGCACCGGCTGGGGCCCCGCCGCCGGCAACCCGACCATGACGACACGGCCGCCACGAGCCGTGCCGTCGATTGCCGACGCCAGACCGCGGTGATTGCCCGAGCACTCGAACGTCACATCGGCCTCGACCGCGGCGACTGCCGCCTCGTCGCGGGCGTCGATCGTTCGATGTGCTCCGAGTCGACGCGTCACTTCCAGGGCGTAGTCCTCGAGGTCGACCGCGACGATCCGCGCTGCACCGGCTCGACGAGCGACCGCCACGATGAGGGCACCGATCGGACCTGTCCCGACGACGAGAACCGTCTTGCCGAACACCGTCCCGGCGCGCTCGACGGCATGCCACGCGACGCTCGCCGGCTCGGCCAACGCAGCAATTCTCAGATCCAGGCCGTCGGGCAACACTCTGAGCATTCGGGTCGGGACGGCGATGTGACCGATGAACAGTCCGTCATCGTGCGGTACCTGCGCGGCGCTTCCCATGTAGCGGCATCCGGGAGACAGGTTCGGACGATCGACCGGATACTTCGCTCCGGTGGCGGCGGGAGTCGCCGGATGGACGGTGACCGGGGTGCCTTCACCGGGGCCACTGCCGTCTCCTGCGCGCCGAACCACGGTGCCCGAAGCCTCGTGTCCCAACCGCATAGGTGCCTTCAGTACCGATTGTCCTGCCGCCCCGTGCTTCCAGTAGTGCAGATCGGATCCGCAGATTCCGCCGTAGGCTATTGCGACGATGGCCTCGTCCGGCGAGGGGTCGGCCACCGCCACTGTTTCGACGCGGATGTCATCGGTGCCGTACGCGATCAAGGCAATCGTTCTGTCGGGCACCGGATTCGGTTCGGTGGTCATCGTGTCGTCCGTTCCGTTCGAGGTGGGCAGGTCAGACCCGGTCGAGCACCGGATCGGTTGCGTTGGCCGGATCGGTCAGATCGCGATCCCGAGTTTCCGGTGCGAAGGTTGCGGCGACGAGCACCGAAACGGCCATGATCATCATGTAGACCGCGACCGGCACCCAGGATCCGGAGAACGCGGTGATCAGTGCCGCACACAGCAACGGGGCGATTCCGCCGCCGAAGACGGACGCGAACTCGCGGCCGAGAGTGACTCCGGCGTACCGGTATCGAGCCCCGAAGATCTCCGGGAAGTAGCTCATCGTGACACCGACGGCCCCCTGGCACGCCAGGATGAATCCGATGATCATCACCAGGGTGATCAGTACGTGCGAACCGGTGCTCAGAGCCATGAACGTGGGAACCGGAAGAACGACGAGCAGGCTGACGATACCGATGTACACGGGCTTACGACCCACCTTGTCCGACAGCCATCCGAAGCCCCAGGCCGCGATGCCGCCGCAGATTGCGCCGATGAGCAGAACCTTGGGTATGAACGTGGGATCGACGCCGATGTCGTTCTTCATGTAGGAGGCCATGAACACCTGGTACGTGTAGGACTGAGCGCTGATGCCGACGGTCATGAACATGACGATGAACAGCGGTCGCTTGCCGTTGGTGAACACCTCTTTCACCGGCGCCTTGGGTCGCTCCTGTGCCGCCTTCAGTTCCTGGAACACCGGTGACTCGTTGAGCTTGCGTCTGATGATGAACGCGGCCACTGTGACCAGGATGCTGCTCAGAAACACCATCCGCCAGCCCCAGGACATGAGCTGGTCGTCGGGAAGCAACTGGGCGAGGATCCAGGCGATGGCTCCGAGAGCGGTGCCGAGCGCCGCGCCGGTCATGACAAGAGCGGCCAATCTGCCACGCTTTCCGATCGCGGCCGTTTCCGTCAGAAGCGTTGCGCCACCTGATTGTTCGGCACCAGCGCCGAAGCCCTGGAAGAATCGGCACAGGACCAGCAACACCGGGGCCAGTAGTCCCACCTGCTCGAACGTCGGCAGCAGACCGATGGCCATGGTCGCGCCGCCCATCAGCATCAGCGTGGCGACCAGAACCCACTTGCGACCGAGCCGGTCACCGTAGCGTGAGAAGAACAGTCCACCCAGTGGCCGGGCGAGGAATCCGACGGCGTACGCGCTGAAGCTGGCGATGATGCCGGCCGCCGGAGAGATGTTGGGAAAGAACAACTTGTTGAAGATCAGCGCGGACGCCGTGCCGTAGATGACGAAGTCGTACTGTTCGAGTGTGGTTCCGATGAGGCCGGCCCACGCTGCGCGTCGTACGGCGGAAGGATCATGCTGGGCCGGAGCGATTCTGGGAGAATCCGACGGTTCTGTGGTCGTGTCCATGGTTGTCCTCGGGTGAGTTTCGGCCTCGGCCGAACGAAGGAAGGAGAATGAGTCAGTCGAGTGTGGTCCGGGATGCCGTGACGACGGGGCGGAGCGAAGAACTCGCCGCTTCGACGGCTGCGGCCATCGGACCGTGACGAACAACAGTATCCATCAATTCCGCTGTGCGTGTGATGAATTCGGGAAACTGCGCCAACTCGATGGGGAGTATGTCGCCGCGTTCGAGAACCGAGCGGACGAAATCCTCACTGGACGCTGCCGAAGCGGCAAGTCCTGCCAAACGCGCACGTGCAGGGTCGGCCATCGCATGCGCATGCGGGCCCGGGTCGAAACCGTCGTGCGGGCACACGCAGCAGAGATAGGCGGCGATGGTCAAGGAAAGGTGTTGCGGTACAACACCGTTTCGTAGGTGGTGGAGCGCTGGGTCCGGGATCCTCTGCGCGAGCTTCGCCGAGCCGTCCGAACCGACCTGCGCGGTCTTGTGCCCCAGAGCGGAGTTGGACCACCGCACGAACAGCTGGGCAATGTAGTCGTCGATATCCACCCCGTCCGGAACGGGCACGGTCGGGAGGTATTCGTCGACCAACACCGCTCGAGCTGCGGCCTCCACGAACGGGCGACCGATCGAGTCCGGGATTGTCGCGCGACCATCGAGTGCGCCGAGATAGGCAATGAGAGAGTGAGTTCCGTTGAGCAGTCGAACCTTCATCAATTCGTACGGTTCGACGTCCTCGGTGAACAAGGCACCACCGGCTTCCCAGCGGGGACGTCCTGCGGCGAACTCGTCCTCCATCACCCACATCGTGAACGGCTCCGCCGGCACGGCAATGGTGTCCACAGCGCCCAGCTCGGCGGTGGACTCGGCGTCGTACAACGCACTGCTGGACGGAACGATGCGATCGACCATGGAGTTGGGGAACGTCACTGCCGCGGCCAGCCACTCGAGCACGTCGTCCGCACCGCATCGGGTGAGGAAGTCACGCACGAGTGCTGCGGTGCGATCACCGTTCCCCAGCAGGTTGTCGCAGCTGGCCACGGTGATCGGAGCCCCGTGCGTTCGCGCCCGCATCGCCAGGGCCCTCGCGAGCTGCCCCACCGTGGTCGTCGGCGTTTCCGGCCGCTGCAGGTCCTGTTGCACTGCAGTCGATTCGAGGTCGAGGGAGCCCGTCCGGGACGACAGCGTGTAGCCCAACTCGGTGACGGTGATCGTCACGATTCGGACGTCCTCGTCCGCAATGGCCCGTACGACGGCGGCGGGGTCGTCGGCGGCGACCATGACTCCCGTGTGCGCTCCGGGCACGCTCACCCTCGAACCCGACGGCGAGATCTCGACGACGCCGTAGAGCAGTTCCTGAGCGAGCATGGCATCGACAATCGTGCGAGATCTGTTCGCTACACCCAGAATTCCCCACGAGCCGCCGTCCTGTGCCAGTGCCGCAGCGGTGTACACGGCCTGATGCGCGCGATGGAAGTTGCCCAGCCCCAGATGGACGATTCCGGTGCCGTCAGGTCGTGCTGGGACGGCCCCCGAGCGAGCGAGTGCCGAACGAGACAGTCTGGATTCGCTCATCTCGTCACCAGTCCGTCATCGAGCCGTCGAGGCGACGAGCGACCGGGAGATACGCGGGCTCGTACGGGTACCGCGCGGCCAACGACTCGTCCATGTCGACGCCCAGGCCGGGGGCGTCACCGGGGGTCAGGTAGCCGTCCGCGAACGACCATGCGTGCGGGAACACCTCGTCGACCAGTGGGTCATAGCCCATGAACTCCTGAATGCCGAAATTCGGGGTGGCCATTCCGAGGTGCACGCTCGCCGCGAGGGTGATCGGCGAGACGTCCGAGGGCCCGTGCGGTCCGCAGCGAACCTGGTGTACCTCGGCCAGCGAGAAGATCTTTCGGACATGACTGATACCGCCGGCATGCGCGATGGCCACCCGAATGAAATCGATCAGCTTCTCGGAGATCAATTGCTGGCAGTCCCAGATGGTGTTGAACACTTCACCGATCGCGAGCGGGGTCGTGGTGTGGTGACGCACCAGCCGCAGGGCGCTCTGATCCTCGGCGGTGGTGACGTCCTCGAGCCAGTACAGATCGACGTCCTCGAGCGACTTGCCCAGTCGCGCAGCCTGTTGCGGTGTCAGTCGGTGGTGCGCGTCGTGCAGCAACTTGAGCTCGAATCCCACGTGTTCGCGCACCTCTGCGAGCACCCCGGGAACGTGATTGAGGTAGGCATCGGTATCCCAGACCTCCTCGAAGGGAACGGCACCACGCCCTGCGGGTTCGTATCCCTGCGCGCCTCGGTGCACTCCGTACACGGACTCCAGGCCGGGAACACCCGATTGGGCCCGCACGGCGCGAAAACCCTGTGCTCGACGTCGATCGACGGAATCGATCAATTCCGACGTGTCCCAGCCGGTGGCGTGGGTGTACGAGAGAATGCGGTCGCGGACGGCTCCACCGAGCAGCTGGTAGACGGGTTGCCCGAGGGTTTTGCCCTTGATGTCCCACAAGGCGAGGTCGACGGCACCGATCGCGGCCATCGTCACCGGCCCACGGCGCCAGTAGACACCGCGGTAGAGGTATTGCCAGGTGTCCTCGATGCGTGCGGGATCTCGGCCGATGAGGAGCGGCGCGACATGATCTCGTAGGTACGACGCCACCGCGAGTTCCCTGCCATTCAACGTTGCGTCGCCGTAACCGACGACGCCGTCTGCGGTGGTCACTTTGAGCGTGACGTAGTTGCGCGTGGGGCTGCAGACGATGACGTCCGCAGCGACGATCGTGTCGGTCACGAGTGCTCTGCTTTCTCCGTGAAGTTCTCTCCGGCAACGACATCGGTCAACGGTTCACGCGCGGCGAGTCGACCGATGTTGGCGGTGATGTCGTCGACCCGGCCCTCGAAGGTTTCGCGTGTGATGCCGGAAGAATGGGGTGTCATCAGGACGTTGTGCAACGTGTGGAACGGATGTCGCGAGGGGGCACCGATGCCGTCGGCCGACGGGTAGTCGTACCAGACGTCGATGGCGGCGCTACCGAGCGATCCGGCGGACAGCGCGTCGAACAGTGCATCCTGCTGCACGAGGGGGCCACGCCCGACGTTGATCAGCACGCCGTCCGGTCCGAGAGCTGCAAGTTCGGTGTCGCCGATCATGCCGGTGGTGCGCTCGTTCAGTGGTGCGGACACCACGACGACATCCGCTTCGGTCATCAGGTCGGACAGACGATCGGTCGATGCGGCCCAGACCAATCCGTTCTCGGCTGCGTTCACCGATCCGCTTCCTGTGACCGCGATGCCCCGGCAACCGAAGGCCCGCAGCAACCGCCACGTCTGCGCACCGATATGACCGAAGCCCACGAATCCCACCGTTGCCGAACCCAGCGAAGTCGACTGCCGAAGCGTGCGGTCGTACACCGGTGACGCCCACCGATCCTCCCGCATGAGGCGGTCCTGGCCGAGAAACCCGCGCCGGAGCACGACGGCGGTGGCTACGACGTATTCGGCGATCGAGCGTTCGTGGTGAAAAGTGTTGGCCACCAATGTCCGAGCGGTCAGGTCGTCGAAGGAAACGCCGTCCGTGCCTGCCCCGGCAACGTGAACCAGCCGCAGGTCGGGTGCCGCCTCGGCCAGTGCGGCCGGGAACTTTCCGCCGACATACACGGTCGCATCGGCGATGTCCGCGACGAGTGCATCGACGTCGAACTTCTCGTGCCACGACAGCTCGATATCGGAGGCGACTCGGCTCTCGAAGCGGTTACGATGCGGTAGGAGGTTGGAATCTGCGATGACGACCTTCATTTCGTGTCGTCCTTTCCTGGTGCGAGAGTGCGGATCCGAGCGGGCCCCGATGAGCCGCGGACCACGAGTTGGGTAGGGAGATGGATGGTTCTGGGCGACGACTCCGGTTCGACTGCCCGCTGGAACACCAGATCGGACGACACCAGGCCTGCACGGCCCATCGGAACGTTGATACTCGTCAGAGCGGGATGCGCGAGTTCGGCCAGGGGCGAATCGTCGATGCCGATGACGCTGAGGTCTTCCGGTACTGCCAGGCCCATCGACCGAACCCCGTTCATGACGCCGATGGCCATGGGGTCGTTGTGGGTCATGACGGCGGTAGCACCCGTGGCGACGACGCTGGCAGCCGCAGCGTGGCCGCCGGCCAAGGTCTCCTGCTGCCACCCCAGTACATCGAGCACGATTCCTCGTGCTGCACAGAACTGTTCGACGGCGTCGACGCGTCGCTCGTTGGACCACGATTGCGGTGATCCCTGGACGTACGCGAGATGCGTGTGACCGAGAGCTGCCAGGTAATCGACGGCCTGCCGGATACCGTCCTCGGAATCGGCCACGACACAATCGCATTCGCTGGAGGATCGGTTGACCAGCACCAGCGGTGTGTCGCCCGCCAGCTGCACGATGTCCTCGGCCGGTAGTCGTGGAGCACAGACGATCAGAGCGTCGACTCGGCCCTGCAGGTCACCGATCACTTCACGCTCACGGTCTGCGCTTCCGTCGGTGTCGGTGAGGACGATGGTCTGCCTGCGATGCCAGCCCTGCGCTTGCGCAGACTTGACGAAGCTCGCGAAGACAGTGTGGCCGATGTCGGGTACCACGACTGCGACCGTCGTTGCCGCGACCCTGGTGTCGGAGGACCGACCCGAGGCCGCGACGTAGCCGATCTGGTCGGCGACGGCGATGATCCGAGCCAACGTGTCCGCCCCGATCCGATCGGGGTTGCTGAAGGCGCGCGATGCCGTCGACAGCGACACACCTGCACGTTGCGCAACCTGCGTGAGCGTGGGTGCCACGGTTCACCTCCTGGGTTCGTTGTGATGCCGAGCACAACGATGGCGGAAGTTGCGCAATATTGTCAACGCCTTGCGCAATAGCGGCCTCGTCCGCACCGGGACCGGGTTTGACACACTCGACTGCGATCACGTCCACACAGAGGGAGACTCACCTTGCGCACCTTTTCGCACCCCCAGACCGGCACAACCGTGTCGAGCATCGTCCTCGGGTTCATGCGCATTCTCGATCTGGACGACGATCGGATCCGCAGGTTGGTCGACACCGCCCTGGACGTGGGAGTCACCGTCTTCGATCACGCCGACATCTACGGCGGCAGACCCCACGGGTGCGAGGAGCGCTTCGGACAAGCGGTGACACTCACTCCGTCGCAGCGTGAGCGCGTCAGCATTCAGAGCAAGGTCGGCATTCGCGACGGCTATTTCGACTTCTCCGAAGACCACATCGTGTCGACCGTCGAGGGATCGCTCTCGGCTCTCGGCGTCGACCATCTCGACACCCTGCTGCTGCATCGACCGGACAGCCTGGTCGAGCCCGACGAGGTCGCGGCGGCATTCGACACACTGCACACGTCGGGCAAGGTGCTCGGTTTCGGCGTCTCCAATCACACTCCCGGTCAGATCGAATTGCTCGAAACGGCAGTCACACAACCACTTCTGTTCGATCAAGTGCAGTTGAGCGTCGTCCATTCGCCGCTGATCGCTGCGGGCCTGACCGCCAATATCGGCGCGCTGGACCAGTCGGTGGATCGTGACAACGGGTTGCTCGACTACGCGAGGGCACGCGGCATCACCGTGCAAGCGTGGTCGCCACTGCAGAGCGGGACCTCGTCGGGTGTGTTCGTCGGAGATCGCGAGAACTACCCGGCCCTCAACGATGCGCTCGACGACATTGCCGGCCGATACGACACGACACCGGCTGCGATAGCGCTCGCGTGGATAACACGCCACCCGGCCGACATTCAGGTGGTCCTGGGGACCACCACGCCGGATCGGATAGTAGAAGCTGCTGCGGGGTCGGATATCCGCCTGACCAGGGCGGAATGGTACGGCTTGTTCCGCGCAGCGGGTCACACACTGCCTTGACGTCGGGCATCGAACTGCGTTACCTTTTCGTTACCAAGTAGCGATGAATCCGTGATGATGCGGGCTCGGTTCGGTGATGTTCCGCTGCCAGGATTACGGGACAGCGCGCACCGGAACCTGCAGCCCTCGGGTTCCACTCCCCGCACGCCGGTTCGATAGGCCACCCGAACTGAGAGGTTCGCACCGTGACTGTTTCCGATTTCACCGATGTTCGCTCCACCGTCCCCCATCGACGCCACTCGATCGGTATCGAGTCCTACTCCCCCGATCTGACCGTTGTTCGCGCCGTCGGCGAGCTGGACATGAGTGCACGAGCAGATCTGGTGGACGCTCTCGACGGCGCCCTACGGGGCAATGCGGTTGTGCTGCTGGACTTGTCGGCGGTGGACTTCATGTACTCGGGTGCCGCGAGCGTGATCGTCGATGCTGTCGAACGTTCCGACGGACGCGTCGAGGTCTTCGCTCCTACCCGGCCGGCGCGCCGGGTGCTCGATGCGGTGGGTGCGAGCTTCATCGGGGAAGATCCCTCCGCGCGCTGAGTCTCGAGGTTTGCGTGCCGATACAACCGGCAAACCTCGGACGGACAGCGACTCCAGTCGGTAACGACCGTGAATCGTCTCGAGAACTGGGGCGGCTTTCGTTTTGCCGCAATGAGTCCTTTTCACACGAGGCAAGGATCGACAATGTCCGACCAGTTCACCAAGAGCGACCCCACCACTGCTTTCTCCGTGCCCGAGCGGGACGAACAGCCCGAGCTCGAGCATCCGGGATTGACTCGCGACATGGTCACCGCACCGGATCACGGCGAGAAGTCGTACCGGGGTTCGGATCGGTTGCACGGCCGAAAAGCGTTGATCACCGGTGGTGATTCCGGGATCGGACGAGCTGTGGCGCTGGCATTCGCGCGAGAAGGTGCCGATGTCGTCATTGCTCATCTCGAATCCGAGGGCCCCGATGCCCAAACGACCGTCGACCTGATCGAAGCCGCTGGACGGTCGGGCCGAGCGATCGCCTGCGACCTCACCGACGAAACGCAGTGCACCACATTGGTCGACACTGCCGTGGAGGTTCTCGGAGGCCTCGACATCGTCGTCAACAACGCCGCGTTCCAGATGGCCCAGATGGGCGGCATCGCCGATATCACCACCGACCAGTTCGACCGTGTGCTCAAGACCAACTTGTATGCCTTGTTCTGGATATCGAAGCGCGCCGCTGCCGTCATGAGTGCGGGCTCCACCATCATCAACACCACCTCGATTCAGGCATCGAATCCGTCGCCGGAGTTGCTGGACTACGCCACCACCAAGGCAGGCATTGTCGCATTCACCAAGGGCCTGGCCGGCGACCTCGCCGGCCGTGGCATTCGAGTCAACGCCGTTGCGCCCGGACCCATTTGGACTCCCTTGATTCCGGCGACCATGCCTGCAGAGAAGTACGGCGAGTTCGGCGAGACGGTTCCGTTGGGCCGCCCGGGCCAGCCCGCGGAGTTGGCTCCGGCCTACGTCTTCTTGGCCTCGAACGAGTCTAGCTACATCACGGGCGAGACCATTGCGGTCACCGGGGGCACCCCGTTCAACTGATCTCGGTGTCTTCGGACTTCGGTGCCCGCCACGCCAACAGCACCCCGTCTCCTTCGGGTCGCCGCCATGGCAGGAAGAACGCCACAGCGATCGCGCATGCCATGGCGGCCCCGACGGTGACGAACGACGCGAGCTGAAATCCCTCCAGAGACGCGGCTTTCATCGCATACACGAGCTCCGCCTTCTGTGTCGCGAAGATCGGGTTGGTCGGCGCTTCGACGATTTCGAGGACGCTGACGACGGTCTCACGGGCAAAGGCCTTCTGGTAGGGCTCCATGATTGCGTCGGGAATGGCGTCGATTCGGGGGCCCACTTTCGTGGTGTAGATCGACGCGACGATCGAGCCCAGCACCGCGACGCCGAGTGTTCCACCCACCTCACGGGTGGTGTCGTTCACCGCCGAGCCCGCACCTGCTTCGTCGAGCGTCACCGACGACATGATGGATTCGGTGGCCGGGCCTTGCACGATCGCCAACCCGAGGCCCATCAAGATCATCGAGACGACGACCGGTCCCAGGTACGGGGTTTCGACCTCGACCTGGCCCGCAATGAACATGCCGATGCTCATCACGACGAGTCCGAAGACGATGACGGCTGTCGTTCCTATTCGCTGCGCGATCAGTGTGGCCAGTGGTGCTCCGACCGCGATGGATACCGCGAACGGCAGTGAATGAACGCCGAACTGCAACGGCGTCAACTCCATGACACCCTGAAAATACTGGGTGATCATGAACAGGAAGCCGAACATACTGAAGTACCCCACAGCAATGGCCAAGGCGGGCAGCGAGAATCGTCTGATTCGGAACAGATTCAGGTCCAGTACCGGAGACGGTGTTCGCAACTCCCACCACACGAACGCGGCAAGCGCGACGCATCCCGCGGTGTAGGCTCCGATGCTCGCCGGTGACAACCAACCGTTGTGCGGCGCTTCGATGATCGCCCACACCACGACTGTGATGCCCGTCAACGACAGCACGATTCCGACAGGGTCGTACTTGCCCACATGTTCGGCTCTCGACTCCGGAACGCAGGCCAGTGCGGCCACCAGAACGAGCAGGGCAACCGGAACATTGATCCAGAACACCGAATGCCACGAGAAGTGCTCGAGCAGAAAGCCGCCCGCTGTCGGACCGATGGCGATGGCGAAACCTGCCATCGCCGTCCACGCAGCGATGGCCAGGGCTCGCTCTTTGGCGTCGGTGAAGATATTGATGATGAGAGCCAACGTGGCCGGAAAGACCGCCGCCGCACAGACTCCCATCGCGGCGCGGGCGGCAACGACCTGCCCGAGGTCGGCGGCGACCGCGCCGCCCACCGACATCAGCGCAATGCCCGCCAGGCCGATGATCATCACCTTCTTGCGCCCGTATCGGTCTCCGAGGTGGCCGAAAGCGAGCAGCAATCCCGCGAACGTCAGCGTGTAGGCGTCGACCACCCACTGCAAGCCGCTGATGTCGGCGCGTAGCTGTAGCCCCATCGACGGCAGGGCGACGTTGACGACGGTGTTGTCCAGTACGACGAGCAGCTCCGCTGCGCAGATCACGAGTAGAGCCAGATATCGGCCGCGAAGCTTCGTACCCTCTACGCGGTGTCGAGAAGTGGTGAGTGACGGCATGAGATCCCTTCCGGCTATGACAGTCAACATAGTTCCTGAAGGGAAAGTAACTGTAACTCGGCGTTATAGCAATAGTCGCTATCGGGAACTCTGCCCACCCGCTGCGTCCAGGACCGCGTCGAGCAGAGCCAACAACTCCCCCTCCGTCCGATCCAGCGCGGTGGTCGATCGCTGCGCTTTCGCCACGATCAGCGCACCCTCGATCGCCGATATGGAGAACGTCGCGAGCGCCTGGGCCCGCTCTCTCGTCAACCCGTGCTGCCAGAGCGATGCGGCGATCGTGTCTTCCCACGACGAGAACGACTCCCCGGCCGCGGTGACGGCACCGGGGGCATTCGCCCCCTCGAGTGCGGCAGGAGCAATGGGGCAACCGGACACGAAATCGGTGCTCGACAGTTCACTGCGAAAGCCCTCGATGATCGCGCGCACCGTCGCCGCCGGCCCGATTTGGGCCAACCCCTCGGAGATCATGGCCCCCATCACCGCGCCGGCCGTTCGCGTTGCCTCCTCGACCAGTTGAGGCTTGCCCCGAGGAAAGTGGTGATAGATCGAGCCCCTCGGGGCACCTGCGTGCTCGATGACGTCGGCCAACGACGTCGCTTCGACTCCACGCTGCCGAAACAATTGCGCCGCACTGCGCAGCATGTCCTCGCGGGCACTGCTTCGATTTGCCATCCATCACCTTCCCGAACACGATCATTGACGTGACACCGAGTGACATTTACAGTCACATACGACTATGACGGCAATCATATCCCGTCACGCTATCCCTGAACCGGAGTCGAGCCATGCCCACCGAGACCGACGTCGTCGAACTGAGCACCCCACTCCCACTCCCCTGTGGGCTGACCCTCCCGAACCGTGTGATGAAAGCGGCCTTGAGCGAGGGCTTGGGGACTGCCGAGCACGCACCCGATACCCGGCTCGAAACGCTGTACCGCCGTTGGGGCGCGGGTGGCTACGGTCTGGTGGTCACCGGAAACGTGATGGTCGACCGATCTCATCTGGGCGAACCAGGCAACGTCGTCATCGAAGACGACCGCGACCACGATGCGCTCGCGCGCTGGGCGAAGTCGACCTCCGACGGTGGCGTCCCCATCTGGGTGCAGCTCAATCACCCTGGAAGACAGGCCAATCCGATCGTCACCCGTGCCACGCCCGTCGCCCCGTCTGCAATCGCGTCCGGCGTTCCCGGACTACCGACACCTCGCGCGTTGAGCGAGAACGAGATTCGAGGCATCATCGACAGGTTCGCCCTGGCCGCGTCGGTAGCGGAGGCGGCCGGCTTCGATGGAGTGCAACTCCACGGTGCCCACGGATACCTGGTGTCACAGTTTCTCTCACCCCTGTCGAACCGACGCGAGGACGCGTGGGGCGGAGACCTCGACGGCAGAATGCGATTCGTTCTTCACGTCGTGCGCGCCATCAGAGCGGCCGTGTCCCCCGGCTTTGCAGTGGGAATCAAACTGAACTCTGCAGACTTCCAGCGCGGCGGATTCAGCGAAGAGGAATCTCGCATCACCGTCGAGCATCTCGCCGAGGAAGCGATCGATCTGATCGAAATCAGTGGCGGCAGTTACGAATCGCCCGCGATGATGGGCAACTCCAGCACTCGCGATCGCGAAGCCTACTTCCTGGAATACGCCCACACGGTGCGCGACGCAGCCGGGAGCGTTCCGCTTGCGGTGACCGGTGGTTTCCGCACCCGTTCGGTGATGAGTGCGGCCGTACGATCGGGAGAGTGCGACGTCGTCGGTCTCGGTCGCCCGACTGCTCTTGCCCCGGCAGTAGCCCGTTCACTGGTCGACGGCTCACTGGATCAGGTCGAGACCCCGCGCGTCGCGTTGCGAGTTCCGTCGAAAGCTGGTGCTTTCAAACAGATCAACGGCGCTCTGGACTTGCAGTGGCACACCGACCAACTGCAGCTGATCGGCGATGGAGGGCAACCCGATTCGGGACGCCCCGCCTGGCGAACAGCGATAGCAATGGTGCAGCGCAACGGCTGGGACGCGTTTCGTAGTCGGCGCGCCGGGGGCACCACGACAGCGTCCGCCGCAGCTGCGAAGTTCCGCCGGGAGCGGTGGATCGGAAAGCACGTCGCCAACCCGCTCGTGAACGGGCTGGCATCCGTCGGAGTCAGAACATCGTTGGTCACCGACATCGAGACCGTGGGCCGTCGATCCGGTCTGCGCCGACAGGTACCGGTCTCTGCATCGTTCGACCGGGCGGGAGCGTGGGTGATCTCCCAGCACGGAACCAGGTCCGGTTGGGGAGCCAACATCGGCGACGACCCGCGTATCAGGATCCGTGTCGGCGATCGCTGGCGAGCGGGCACAGCTACGTTCGTTCCCGACGACGACGTCAGTGCGCGAGCGCGCTCTTTTTCCGCGAACCCACTGTTCGGGCGGCTCATCGGCGCAGGTTTTCGCGCCCTCCAGACCGACCCGATATCTGTGCGGATCGAATTCACCGATTGACAAGATGATTGTGCTCGACGGTGGATCGTCGCACGACGCATAATGACCCGATGGCACCGATACCCACCGGCACGCTGCGCGAGACGGAGACCGGCTACGCCCTCGAGCTCAGCAGAACCATCGCCGCGTCACGAGAGGATGTGTGGTCCAGCCTCACGGAATCCTCTCGGACCGCGTTGTGGTTCGGACCCTGGGAACGGGTGACCGACGACAGCATCCGCGTCACCATGGTCTTCGAGGACGGCGAACCCGTCGCCGACATGTCGATCGACGCCTGCGAGCCGCCCCAACGACTGGCCGTCAGTATGTCGGACGAGGGCGGCTGGCCGCTCGAGGTCAGGCTTACCGAGAAGGGCCGCGGCACACTCGTCGTGCTGACCCACGGCCTCGACAGCACGGACGGCGTCGGCGACATAGGTCCGGGCTGGGAGTACTACCTGGACATGCTGATCGCATCCAGGGACGCCGCACCGCTGCCGAGCTTCGACGACTACTACCCCGCACAGCAGGAGTACTACTCGTCTCTGCGGCCGGAATGACGTCAGTGATTGCGTAGCGCCTCGATCAGCTCTTTCTTGTTCAGCTTGGAGTAGCCCTCCAGGCCGATCTCCTTCGCTCGATCGGTCAATTCGTCGACGGTCCAATCCTCGTACGATCCGGACTCGCCGCCCTTCTTACCGACGTTCTTTCTGCCCTCGTTGGCCGCGGCATTCGAGATGCGCGCCGACTTCTCCTTCGAGTTTCCTTCGTCGCGGAGCTTCTCGTACAGATCCTGATCCTTGAGCTGTGGCTGGTCATCGTTGGTCGGCATGCCGGTCCTCCGTTCGATCGTCTGTGTCGATACAGCTACCCGGTGTTTCCGCCGGCAAACACGTCCACCTTCCCTCGCTGTGGGATAGAACAACGAAAGCTGGGTACCTTCGGGACATGCCATACCTGGATCGTGTCGCGGACGTGTTCGTGTTGAATCTCGGCACTCGCGATGTCGAGGACACCGAGAACCGGATGGGGCCGGATTGGGTGACCGAGGTCAACACTCTGCTCGACGAGGTAGAAGCCAGTAGTGGCCCGACTGCATTGGTCACGACGGCGACCGGCAAGTACTTCTCGACCGGGGTCGACCTGTCCTGGGGTGCCGAGAACCTCGACCAGATCAACCGATTCATCGGAACGGTGCAGGAATTGTTGGTGCGGTTCTTGACCCTCCCGATGCAGACGGTGGCGGCCATGCAGGGGCACACCTACGGCGGCGCCGCATTCTTCGTCATGGCACACGATTACCGCGTCATGCGCTCCGACCGCGGCTTCCTGTGCTTTCCTGGCGTCAACATCGGCGCAACGTACAGCCCGGGAACAGTCGACATGGTCCGAGCCAAGCTCGCACCGCACACGTTTCACGAAGCACTGACCACGGGCCGACGCTACGGCGGAGTGGACGCAGCCGCCCTCGGCTTGGTGGACGCAGTGTCCACCGAGGATCGGCTGCGTGACGACGCACTCTCGCGGGCAACGGATTTGATCGGAACCCGCGGCCCTGTGCTCGGCGAGATCAAGCGCACGATGTATGCGAATGAGATACGTTCGCTGTCGACCCCGGTCGCCGGTGTGGACGAAATGGAATGGGTCGCAAACTGATTCTCGCTCGCTGCCGCTTACGCGTCGGCTACCAGCGGAGCGACTTCGGTACCGAGTAGCTCGATGCCGCGCAACAGATCACCGTGGGCGAGACGCGGATTGGTCATCTGCAGCGACAGTCGATCCACACCGCCGAGTTGCTCGCTCACTCGAACGATCTTGTCGGCCACGGTTTTCGGGTCTCCCATGAAGAACGCGCCGTTGGGTCCCGACGTGGCGTCGAACTGCTGTCGGCTCGGTCGAGCAAACCCGCGCTCGCGTGAGATCTTGGTGAACATCTCGTTCCAGCCCGGGTAGATGGTGTCGGCTGCCGCCTCGGTGGTGTCGGCGACGAATCCGAACACGTGCAATCCGACTTTCAGCTTCTCCGGCGAGTGACCCGCTTGCGCGCCGGCGCGCCGATACAGGTCGACGAGCGGCGCGAACTGGCGCGGTTCTCCACCGATGATGGCGATCATCAGGGGTAGGCCCAAAAGCCCTGCACGAGCGAACGATTCGGGGGTTCCGCCGACACCGACCCAGATGGGTAGCGGATCCTGCAGCGGACGAGGATAGATCCCCTGACGGTTCAGCGCCGGCCGGTGCCGGCCGGACCACGTGATCTCTTCGTTGTCGCGAATCTGCAGCAGGAGATCCAGCTTCTCGGCGAACAAGGAATCGTAATCGGCCAAGTCGAGTCCGAACAGCGGGAAAGACTCGGTGAACGAGCCTCGTCCGACCACCAAATCGATCCGGCCCTTCGAGATCAGGTCGAGGGTGGCGAACTCCTGGAACACTCGCACCGGATCGTCGGCACTGAGTACCTTGACCGCGCTGCCGAGCCGGATGTTCTCGGTGCGCGCGGCAGCTGCGGCCAGAATGATCGACGGAGCGGAATCGTAGTACTCGCTGCGGTGATGCTCGCCGATGCCGAACGAGTAGAGACCGACCTGATCCGCGAGGGCGATCTCCTCGAGTAGGTGCCCCATCCTCTCCTCCGGCGCGATGACGCGGCCATCGGTCGGATCGGTCACGGAAGAGACGAAGCTGTCTACGCCCAGATGCATTAGGTACCTCTCGGTTCGGGATGGACGAACCCATCAGCGTCGATGAAGGTTCGATTATTCCAGTGGAGGGTGGGCAGAAAACTACTACTCTTCCCAACGCTTCGACTCATCCGCCGCGAAGTACATCCGCTGACTTGCAGCGAAGCGGACCGACACAACGCGTCACGCATGAGCTGTTATCGTGCGTGTGCGTTGGTTTTCGATGGCCGTGCTGGTCATCGGATCGTAAGAGGGAATCCGGTGAGAACCCGGAACTGCCCCGCAGCGGTGAGTGGAAACGACCGCGGTCATCGAGCACTGGGATTGGTCCCGGGAAGCGACCGCCAGTAGGAGTCGTCCGAGAACGTCGTCGGACGGCGTGTCCGCGAGTCCGAAGACCTGCCACCGCGGCTGCGCCGCCGGCGTGGTCGCCTGTCGATCCCGAGGGACACGGTCGACGAGGTCGTCGTTCGCGCTGCGCGGATTCGCCTCGGATACCGTGCTTTTCGCAGGTCGCCAGGTCAGGGATCAGCGGAGAAAGTTGCGCATGCAGTCCAGATCGGTCCTGCCCCTCACTGTGCTCGCCGCCGCGATCTGGGCAGTGTCAGCCCTGTCGGCACTGATGTTCGGGGCCGCGCACATCCCGGCAACCGACGCCATGGGCTATCTGTGGGCCCAGCTGTCCGGCGGCACGATCGCCGTCGGTGACGTTCCCGACTACCGCATCGTCGTCGATTCTCGGCTGCCGCGGGTGTTGCTGGCGACGCTCATCGGAGCAGGTCTCGCAGTGGTCGGACTGGTGGTGCAGGCGATGGTGCGCAACGCGCTCGCAGACCCCTACGTTCTCGGAATCTCGTCGGGTGCATCGGTAGGCGCGACGTCGGTGGTCCTGCTCGGCACGTTCGGCGCCCTCGGCATCTACGCCCTCTCGAGTGCAGCGTTCCTCGGCGCACTCGCCGCAACCGCCCTGGTGTATGTGATGGCACGCTCCCCGGTAGGGCTGGTGCCACTGCGCCTGGTCCTGACAGGTACCGCGTTGGGTTACGGGTTCTCTGCAATGACGACCGTGCTGATCTTCCTGGCACCTCAGGGCGACGGCGCTCGCAGCGTGATGTTCTGGTTGCTCGGCAGCCTCGCCGGTGCTACCTGGGCCAGCGTCCCGCTGGCCGCCACAGTCACCGTGGCCGGAGTAGCCGCGACCGCTCTGACGGCCCGCAGACTCAACGCACTGTCGATGGGAGACGAAGTCAGCGCGGCACTGGGCTTGAACGCAGCACGGCTACGGCTGACTCTCTTCGTGACATCCGCGGCGATGACAGGGTGCTACGTATCCATCTGTGGCGCAGTGGGATTCGTCGGTCTGGTCGTCCCTCACTTAGCACGGTTACTGGTCGGGGCCGACCACAGCAGGCTTGTCGTGATCACCCCGGTCCTGGGTGCGGCTTTCCTCGTCACCGCGGATCTGGTGTCCCGAACGATTCTACCGCCGCAAGAGCTCCCCCTGGGGGCGATCACCGCGGCAGTCGGAGTTCCGGCGTTCGTACTGCTGATGCGTCGCCGCGGCGCGATGATCGGCGACCGTTGATGCGCGTCGACTACGACGACGTCGCAGTCGATATCGGCGGCACCCGCATCATCGACGACATCACCATGAGCCTGGACGCCGGCAGCATCGTCGGCATCGTCGGCGCGAACGGGAGCGGCAAGTCGACACTGCTGCGGTGTCTGTATCGAGCAACCGAGCCCTCGACCGGACGCATCGAGGTAGATGGCCGCGACATCACCGCAATCACCATGCGAGAGAACGCACGTCAGGTTGCAGCACTCACCCAGGACTCCTCGATGCACTTCGACTTCACCGCACGCGAGGTCGTCGCCACCGGACGTCTTCCACACAACGGCGCTTTCGGACGCGACCGCACCCGCGACGACGCCGCGTGCGCTCGTGCCGCGACCGTCGCCGATGTGGAACATCTGTTGGACCGATCGTTCCTGTCATTGTCCGGAGGCGAACGCCAACGCGTCCTGATCGCACGGGCTTTCGCCCAGCAACCGAACGTGCTCGTGCTCGACGAACCCACCAATCACCTCGATATACGACACCAATACGCAGTGCTGAGCGCCGCTGCGAGCCTGCAGATCACCGTGATCGCCGCGCTTCACGATCTGAACATCGCCGCCCAATTCTGCGACCGCTTGGTCGTACTTCACGCCGGCCGCATCGTCTGTGCGGGTTCACCCGATGAAGTCGTGACCGAGAAGGTGCTCTCGACCTGGTTCGGGATCGGCGGACACATCGTCACCCACCCACGCCTGGGAGTTCCCCAGGTTCTCTTCGACGACAAGGACACTCGATGACCCACCTCTTTCGCCGGCCTCGCACGATCGCCATTGCCGCGACCGCTGTTGCAGCACTGGTCAGTTCGTGCGGAGCCCAGGTCGACACAGCCACCGAGCAGGGTGGCGATCAGGTGACGGTCACCAACTGCGGCGAGCCGCTGACCGTGACCGGTACCCCACAGCGGGTACTGACCAACGACACCGGCATCACCGAGATGATGTTCGCCCTCGGCCTCGCCGACCGCCTCGTCGGATACACCAGCTACCCGGGCAAGGAGCGAGACATCGACTCCTCGCCGTGGAAGAGCGCCTTCGACGCGGCACCGGAACTGGCCGACGCCTTCACCCGTGAGGTGATTCAGTCGGCGAACCCGGACTTCGTTTTCGCCGGCTGGAATTACGGCTACAAGGAGTCGACCGGTGTGACTCCCGATTGGATTCGCAGCATAGGCGCAGTTCCCTACCAACTCACCGAAGCATGCCGGCAACCCGGCAGTACTGCACGCGGAGTCATGGAGCCCCTCGACGCGCTCTACACCGACCTACGAAACCTCGGCGACCTCTTCGGAGTTCGTGACCGGGCCGACCGACTCGTCACCGACTACGAGAACCAGATCGGTGCCGCGAACGCCGGGGCTCCGGACGGCCGAGACCCGGCGCGGGTGTTCCTGTTCGACAGCGCCGATCCCGAGCCCTTCACCTCCGGCCGCACCGCAGCTCCGTCGCAGATCATCCGAGAAGCCGGTGGCAGCAACATCTTCGACGACCTCGACGATTCCTGGACCACCGCGTCCTGGGAAGCCGCAGCCCAACGCGACCCCGAGTTCATCGTCATCGTCGATTACGGTGCCGGACCGTCGAATTCGGTGGACGCCAAGATCGCACAACTACGCGCACAACCCCTGATGTCCGGCACCACCGCTGTACGCGAGAACAACATCATCGCCCTCCCCTACGCAGCGCTCGTAGAAGGACCACGCAACCCCGCCGCTGTCACCACGGTGGCGGACTTCCTCCGATCCAAGGGCCGCTGACCGTCCACAAGAACGGGGCAGCGACACCTCGGAGGTTGCGGCTTCCGAGGCTCGAATCCTGTGCAGGCGCTCAGTCTTCGATCGTCACGATCGGAGAAGCCTGCTGCACCGTATAAGAGTTCCACGGCAGGGTCGCGAGGACGTCGGACAGCCCGGGATAGTCGGAGACCCACGCTGTTGTCGGATCGACGCCTTCGGTACCGCACGATGCGAGCGCGACATAGGTGCCGGCCGGGATATTGGTGACGTGTTGGGTGCTGATTCCGATCTGGCCCCCGTCGTCGGTCGAATACAGCGACTGTCCGATGCCGACGACCTCCCACACCGGCGGCAGCACTCCGCCCGGTGCCGGAGCCAACGATGTGCCGCAGGCCAGGTCGCTACCGGAGTTGTTGGTGATCGTGTTGGTCACCGTCGATCCGTCGACCTCGAACGCATAGGTCACGTCTGTCGATTGCGCCGCTGATGCCGTCGCTGGGAACGCCGCTAGTGCTGGCGCACAGAGCAGCACTCCGATCAGAATCCGACTGGTCGATCGCATGGCAATCCTCCTGGTTCGCGTGAACTATGTCCGGGTTGTCAGTCTGCATCAAAAAATACCGATCAGCATCTTTCGAACCGATTGCAGCCGAACGGGGCGAGAAACAGGGTCGAGAACCGTTGTGTCGGTGTAAGTTTGCAGACCCCTGCCGGCCGTCGCTTCAACGCTTCGCTTCGGCGCGCTTCTTGATGTACGCATTCCGAACACACAGGACGCGCCGGAGATACAACTTGCCTGGAATATCCAGGATCGCAGCGCCGAGTCGTCCGCCACGGAACTCGACGGACATGATGTCGACCATCTGCGTGTGACCCCGGCGTGCGAGAAAGAAGTGCTCGTGGCGCATCGAGGCAAAGGGTCCGGTGACCTGCTCGTCCACGAAATATCTCGCGGGCTCGTACTCGGTGATGCGGCTGGTCAAGGTGAACCACACACCGAGATGCCTCGAGCGGATGTCGATTTCATCGCCCAAACGAAGAGCACTCCGCTTCGAATCGACTCGCACGCTCTCTCCGTACGCTCCCTGAGACTCGGCGTGAACGATTGCATCCGACTCCAGATCGAACACGTCAGCGGGGTTGGCCGCGATCGAAGTCGTGAGCCTGATGGTGAACGCCATGGGCACAGCTTTGCAGGTCGGTGGCAGGGTTGGCCGATGAACTGATGGCACCGCTGTCGATCGGTGGCGAGGCCCTCACGTTCGCCACTCAGGTCGGCCACAGCAATGTCGCCCAGTGGGTCGACGGTGCTCGAACCGCTATGTTCGATGCGCTCCTGAAGGACGGGCCGGGTTTCGACGAACCTGACAGCCCCTGGCGAGATCGCATGCGTGAAGCCGGCGATGACCCCGACGGCGAGGGTCCGATGCCCGACGGCCTGTTTCACACACTGGAGGTCTACATAGCAATGATCGTCAACCACACTGGAATCGATTCCACGCAAGAGCTGTTGCGCAGCGGACAGTTTCAGGTCGGCGACTCCCTCGAATAGTGGAGGGCTCAGCCGAGTACAGCCGGCTGTTGCGAGATGCCGAGGGATGAGCGACTCGAAGGGGTGTGGTGGCCGGCCGAGTTGCTGACGGTTTCTCCCTGCCGCTCGACTGGATTCGAGCGCTTAGCGGCGTAGACGGTCGAGTGGGTTGACGACGCGGGCTACCGAACAAAAATGCCCGTTCACCAACTTCTGGTGAACGGGCATTTCGTTGTGCGCCATCAGGGATTCGAACCCCGGACCCGCTGTACAAGAGATAACAATTCAAGTGGATGCACTCGCGTCCGTCATCGGCTAATTGAGCTGCGTGTTCGGCGATTCGAGTGACCATCGGCGTCCGCGTGAATCCACTTGGGTGCGCTCCAAAGTGATGAGTAAAAGATGACTTCCGTCGACCTGCTCCCGGTCATCACCTCGGTGTGCAGAACGCACGCCGTTGCCTTCCCAGCTGCGGCTCGTATCAGCTACTTGGTTGCGGGCGACGTAACTTGCCACCCGCATCGAGAATCAGGTCACTCACGTTCGACATCGAGCATGCAGTCGCGCAAAAAATTTTCGCAAGTTCGCCCCGCACCGAGTGAAAAAGTCAGAGAGATCGTAAGCACTATCCGGTCAAAACTGTTGATTGCGAACAGATTGCGCTCTCATGATCGCGAGCCGATGAAGTGAACTCGAATCTCGGCATCCCCGCCACGCTCCATCTACTCGATCGACAGACGTGGGGTTCCCTGTCCGTGCCTTCTAGCAGCGCTTCGTGGGCAATAGTGTCGAAGACGAATCGAGCCGCGACGTTTGCGCCTCCAGAGGGGTAAGTAGGCATCGCACCCAGAGTAGGCCGCCGATCTCGCCTGCACTCGGTCCGAGCTCGACACAATACGACCCCACCCGAAAGAACTCAGCTGTGTCTCATTCCACCAATGAACGAAAGTCCTTGCCGTTCCTCGTCTACGTCCTCGCAATGGGTACGTTCCTCATGGGCACGTCGGAATTCGTCGTTGCCGGACTCCTGCCCGACATCGCCTCCGACCTCGCGATCGGCATCTCCGAAGCCGGGCTGCTGGTCACTGCGTTCGCGATCGGCATGATCGCCACCCCGTTGATCGCGGTGGCGGCACTCGAGATGCCCGAACGGACGGCTCTTCTGCTCGCGCTCGCCGTCTATTCCGCCGGACACATCGTGGTCGCACTCACAGACGACCTGTCCATCATCCTCGTGGCTCGCTTCGTGACCGCACTCGCAACGGGCGCATTCTGGTCGATCGCCGCATCTGTCGCGTCCCGCGTTGCGGGACCGGACGCCAGTGTGCGCGCCATCGGCCTGGTCCTCAGTGGCGGTATTCTCGCGACGGTGATCGGGGTGCCCCTCGGCTCTGTCGCCGGCCAGCTGGTGGGTTGGCGCGGTCCGTTCTGGATCCTCGCGGTACTTGCCGTACTCGCATCAGTGCCGATTGCCCGCGTCGTTCCCGGTGGTCGTTCGTCGTCGACGGTCATCCCTCTGCGCTCACAACTCGCATCGATCGCCACCGCACGACTCTGGGTGGTCATGACAGCGTGCGTGCTGATCTCGACGGCCGTCATGTCCACCTATTCGTTCATCGCACCTCTGCTCACAGAACGCTCCGGCCTGTCCGCCGGGCTTCTTCCCGTAGGTCTCGCCGTCTTCGGTGTCGGTGCCGTCACCGGCACTCTCAACAGCGGTCGGTTCGCAGACCGCGCGCCCTACCTCACCGCGCTGACCGGTGGCGGCATAGTCGTGATCGCACTCGGGTTGCTGAGCGTCTTCTCGTCGTACGCTGCGCCATCGATCGCCCTTCTCGCTGTCGCGGGAATGGCCGGCTTGGGTACGAACCCAGTGCTCATGTCGATGGCCGTCCGATTCGCAGAGGGCGCGCCGACTCTGGCCACATCGCTGTGCACGTCGATGTTCAACCTCGGCACCGCCGTCGGCACATGGGTCACAGCGCGAGCGATCAGCCGATACGGACCCGCTGCGATTCCCGTAGTGGGTGCACTGTTCGCAGTGTTGCTTGTGGTTCCGCTGGCCGCGCTCGTGATCATTGACCGGGCACGTCGCGATAGCGATGCTGCGTCTGCACCGCCGCAGTCGGTCGCCGGCCACGAAGTCGAAGTTCGCTGACCGAACGCGTCGCGATGCGGCGATCGTCTGGACTGTGAAAATGCCGACGACGATCTGCTGCTCAGCATGGTTGGACGTGGTTCGAGATCGGTGTCGAACCAGCAATGGCCAGGGCTTCCGAGTTTTCATACGCTGGATTTCCGTGACGTGGCGTGGCGTGGCGTGGGTAGCAGCGACAAGCATCCCCGGCCATCGATGACTTCTGTGGAAGTGACGACTCCGAACGAATCTCACTGCCCGACGCACGTCAGCTAGCCCACGAACTGTGCTCCCTTATCAATGGTTCCACCACACTAGAAGCTGTCGGTGACCGACGATGCCGCGGACCACCTCGGACCTGTCGCTCGCCGCGGTCTCCAACGTCATGGCGGCACCGGGGGGCATAGACCTTTCGGCTCCCGGACTGAGACAACCGAGGGGTGCCCTTTCGGTACACCTCTCATCAGACACTGGTTCGATCGGATCCGCTGTTGTTGTATCGAAGTATGACAACTTCCGTAAAGGCCTACGCCGCCACCGCAGCCGACAAGCCACTTTCCCCCAACACAATCGAGCGCCGTGACGTCGGACCTCACGACGTCCGCATCGACATCAAATTTGCCGGCATCTGCCACTCCGACATCCACACCGCACGCGGTGAATGGGGACCGATCAGCTACCCCCAGGTCGTCGGACACGAAATCGCCGGCATCGTTACCGAGATCGGCTCCGAGATCACCAAACACGCCGTCGGCGATCGCGTCGGAGTCGGCTGCATGGTCAACTCCTGCGGCGAGTGCGCCCAGTGCGTCAAAGGACTCGAGCAGTACTGCCTCGTCGGCAACATCCAGACCTACGGCAGCACGGACCGCGACGGCACCACCACGCAGGGTGGCTACTCCCAGCAGGTGGTCGTCACAGAGCACTTCGTCGTCCGCATTCCCGAGGGCATCGAGCTCGACGCTGCCGCGCCGCTCCTGTGTGCCGGCATCACCACCTATTCCCCCCTCCGCCACTGGGGTGCCGGACCCGGCAGGAAGGTCGCCGTGGTCGGTATGGGCGGATTGGGCCACATGGCCGTCAAGATCGCCCGTGCCATGGGTGCCGAGGTCACCGTGCTCTCGCAGTCGCTGAAGAAGCAGCAAGACGGACTCCGTCTGGGAGCAGACCACTACTACGCCACCAGCGACCCCGGCACCTTCGAGACGCTTGCGTCCACGTTCGACCTGATCATCAACACCGTCAGCGCCCCAATCGATCTGAACGCACACCTGTCGCTGCTCGCCGTCGACGGCGCGATGGTCAACGTGGGGGCTCCTGCGGAACCACTTCCGCTGCAGATCTTCTCGCTCATTCCTTCTCGCAGGACGTTCGCAGGATCCGCTATCGGCTCCATCGCCGAGACCCAGGAAATGCTCGACTTCTGTGCCGAGCACCATCTCGGTGCCGAGATCGAGGTCATCTCCGCCGACAAGATCAACGACGCCTGGGAGCGCGTGCTCGCCTCCGACGTCCGATACCGATTTGTCATCGACACGGCGACACTGGCCTGATCAGCCCGGGACAACGATAGAACGAAATACCGCCTGTGCGCGCACACGATGTGCGTGCACAGGCGGCTTTCTGCGCCGAAATGGATACCGCGGTTTCTTCCGGCGACTGCGCATCCAGATCGAGGCCGAGAGGTGACTGCAGTCGCTGGATTGCCTGCGCGGAAATCCCTGCAGCATGGAGTCTTTCGACACGATCGCGGTGAGTACGCCGTGAACCCAGCGCACCGATGAACGCCAGGAGCCTCATTCCCCTTGGCTTCACTTCCGGCGTCGTCGCGAAGGGTGCCCCGACAGGGCCTCGCGCGAGGTCACGATCAGCCATAACCTTGGATGTATGAACAACAAAGCCGAGGTACGCGAGTTCCTCATGACGCGCCGGGCCCGGCTGACGCCCGACGCGGCCGGCATCGTAGGCGGAATAAACCGCCGGGTCGCCGGGCTGCGACGGAGCGAGGTCGCGTCCTTGGCCGGCCTCTCCGTCGAGTACTACGCACGCATCGAGCGCGGCGCGATCGGCGGTGCGTCGGCGTCCGTGCTTGATGCACTCTCACGCGCCCTGCAGCTCGACGACACCGAACACGCACATCTACTCGACCTCGCACGAGCCGCTGACGGAATTCCGACCTCCGGACGGCCGCGTCGCAAGGCCTCGCGCCCGACCAACCAGAGAATCAGTCTGCAGTGGGCGCTGGACTCGATAACGGAAGGCGTGGCTTTCGTTCGCAATCAGCGTCAAGATCTGCTGGCGACCAACGAACTCGGTAGGGCGTTCTACGCCCCGATCATCGGAGACGGTGGACGAACGCCGAACCTTGCTCGATTCCAGTTCCTGGATCCGTTGTCCCGGGAGTTCTATCCCGACTGGGACACCTTTGCCGAGATGTGTGTATCCATCATGCGCGCCGAAGCCGGCCGCGACCCCCACGACAAGGGCCTTCAGGATCTCGTCGGTGAACTCTCCACGCGGGACGAGACATTCCGAAAGCTGTGGGGTGCCCACAACGTTCGGACGCATGGGGCCGGCAAGAAGCGTTTCAACCACCCGGTCGTCGGCGAAATTCACCTCGCCTACGAGGAGCTCGTCGTCACCGCTGATCCCGGATCCATCCTCATGGTCTACACCGCGGAGCCAGGCTCGCCGAGCGCCGATCGTTTGCATCTACTCGGATCCTGGGCGGCGCAACACGCAGAGGCTCGACCGTAGCCCCCCCAACGCATGCCGGTCAGGGTTCGGTGATCTCGACGTCGAATGTGGTCGGGTCCACGTCGTCGGGTCCCCCGCATACACCTCGGTCAAGAGCATCTACGGCGGCCAGCTCGTCGTCGTCGAGCTCGAAATCAAACACGTCGAAATCCTGCGCGATACGTTCGGGGTTGGTCGACTTATAAAGGTTACGAAAGGTCGAGCTGAACAGTGGTCTGCTGGACCACCCCACGAGTCGTCGACCATGGTCGAGCTCTACTGCGCGGTGTACCCCGCATCGACGGGGAGAGCCACGCCGGTGACGTAGCTCGCGGCATCGCTACACAGCCACAGCACCGCCGCCGCAATCTCCTCCGGCCGCCCGAGCCGCCCCAACGGCACGCCGCTCGCGGCGGAGTCGGAATCGAGCTCTCCGCCCGCGATCATTCGTTCGACCATGGGTGTACTGATGGTTCCGGGACACACCGCGTTGACTCGTACTCCATGCTGCCCGTATTGCAGCGCAACGCTTTTGGTGGAACCGATGACGCCGTGCTTGGTTGCGTGATACGTGGCGCGACCAGCTCCACCGACCAGGCCACCGAGCGAGGAGCAGTTCACGATCGCACCGGACCCCTGCTCACGCATCTGTACGAGTTCGTGCTTCATCGACGCCCACACACCCCGAAGGTTCACGGCAACGATCTTGTCGAATGCGTCGGCGGTTTCGTCTGCGGAATCGACGGGCGGAAGCATGATTCCGGCATTGTTGAACGCCATGTCCAGGGTGCCGAAAGCCTCGACGGTGGCCTGGACTGCCGCGGCAACCTGATCCTCGTCGGAGACGTTGCACTGCACCGCAATCGCCGTGAAACCATTGGCGTTCAACTCGTCTGCGAGGTGCTGGGCAGCGTCCCCGTCGAGGTCGACAATGGCGACTTCGGCACCGGCTTCGGCGAACGCGCGGGCCGTTGCCGCGCCCATTCCGGCGCTGGCACCGGTGACGAACGCGGTCTTGCCGGTGAAGTCATAGGTGACGGTCATGAGGGTGTTCTCCTTCAGGTCGATTTAGCTGTGCTGCAGGTCGAGTCCGGTGTGCTGCGCCAGAGCAGCGAGCAGTTCGTTCTGTAATCGTTCGTCGTGCCTCGCGGGGTGGGGCTTTTCGGTGCGCTGGTGGTGCCAGTAGCGCCCCGAGACATGAGCCTGCGGATCGTCGGTGGTTGCAAGCCATGCCTGGGTCACGTGGCCGAGCTCGAGATCATCGCTGGCAGACGGTCCGCCCATCTTGGTCGGCACCCAACCGGGATCGACCGCATTCGCCAGCACCGAGGGCCACAGCCTGGCCACCGCGGCCATGAGCGTGGTGATCAGCAGCTTGCTGTCCGAATACGAGGCCGATTCCTTCGATCCGGACCAGTCCGCGCCCGCGAGGTCTGCATGCCCGCTCCGGTGCATGCTGCTACTGAGGTAGACCAGCCGCCCCGGATCCCGAAGCAGAGCGGTGAGCACGTACGGTGCCACGACATTGACCGGCAGAAGCGAGGCCCCGTCGATGACACCGGCGTTGTGGATGACAGCGCTGATGGAACCGATACGGTGCGCTTGCTCAGCGACGTCCTGGACTTGATCCAAGTGAGCGAGGTCGCCGACAACGCCGAACGCACCGCGGGCGGTCAGGTCCTCCACCGCCGACAACCGTTGCCGTGTGCGGGCGTGAACAACCACCTCATGCCCGGCATCGAGCAGCGATTCGGCAGCGGCACGGCCGATGCCGTCGGTCGATCCGGTGATCAATACACGCGACACGAATTCCTTCTCTCTGTCCTACCGTTACAACTACGGCACGCGATCACAGCTCACGTCATCTCGTCGATACCGCGCCAGGTCCACACCCTCGACGGTAGAGCGTCGTCAGCGTGCGAGGAAGGCCCTGCGAGTACGTGCGCCGTGGTCTCGCCGTTCCGGCCCTGTTGCGATGGACTCGGGCCCCGTCCGTGATCAGCGGGCAGAACGAAGAGAAGCCAGTCCGCTACCGGGGCGATGACGATCATCGACATCCCCCAGATCAACAGTCCGCGAATGGTTTTGTTTCGCAACTCTTCCTCGGTATTCGCGAATATGAGCGCACCGTCTGTGGATAACGGGCTGCCAAATCAACGCTCGGTTCCTGCTCGACTGGAGCTGAATACCGCCTTGATACTCCGGAAATCCGAAGATCCGGGCACCCTACCCGACGCGTCTTATCCCATCGGGCCGACGGAGCCGTTCAACCGGTGGGATATGTGTGCCGATTGCACAGCAGTGAGCTACTCCGAACGGGAAACGGTCACCGTCACATCACCGTCGATGGAACCGACAGTGTCCGAACCTGTTTCGTCCATGTTGCCGAGAATGACTATGCCTGGGAACTCGCTCTGATCGCCGTAGTAGAGGACGAAGTCGTTACCCGGTGCGTAGTAGCCGATGTCGCCCGGGTTCGGATCTGCACTGCCCGGCGCTCCGTCGGTCGACAACTCTCCCGGAAGCGGCCCGGTCTTTTCGACCGAACCGTGGTCGGACAGATTGAGCGTCAGCGGAAGTTGGGCTACGAGGTCACGGCTGGCCGCGGTGTCGTTCAACGTTCCGACGACGATCCGTTCGCCGACTTGGATGTCGATCTGCATGGCTTCTCCGTTCTCGACCTGCTCGTTCGCAGCGTCGACCGTGGCGGGGACATTCGCACTGGTGACGTTTGGGCTCGTGACGCTCGCGCTGGTGGAGCTGGACCTTTCAGCCGTCGACTCCGAGGCGATCCCGGCGGAACAGGCCGCCAGCGCGAGAACCGAGGACGCCGCGACCAGACCGGAAAAGGCTCGGCTCCGCACGGCCGATGCCGTCACGACGCGGACTGTCGTTCGTAGGTCACCCGAAACCCTTCGGCGGGATCGCGCGGTGTCAGCACCAGGGTGTCACCGTCGACCTCGTAGTTCCGCTCGAACGTCTGCCCGATCAAATCGCGCACTGCCGCCGATTCCACTGTGACGGTGAGGGTTCCGGCATCAGCGTCGGTGGTGAGGTCACCGAAGTACGCCTCGTATCCCTGGACCGTCAAGGGGGTGTCCGGTGCGGACATGTCCGGGTTCATTGCCTGTACCGACATCGTCTCGTCCGTGAAGATGACCTGCCCCGAATACGGTGTGGGCGTCAGATCACCCTCTGCTCCGACCTCGAGCGAGGTCATCCGCCACTCGCCGGTCAGACCGTCACTACCTGCCTCGTCCGATGCTTGCGAGCAGGCCGCGGTCGTGAGCAACAGTCCGACTGCTGCGACCCCAGAGATCAAGAGTTTCTGCACCATGCTTACCTCTTTACGTTTTCGGTTGGATGAGACATGAGATATTCGCACGAACCGGACAGTGGGATCCCCTGGCAGGGAACACCTTCCACGTCCCCGACGGGACCGACTCGATCGTTCGGGCCCCGCTGCGATGAGCGGCCCTCGTACTGCGCGTCGGTGATGTGCTCGGCCCACGTCGTCGTGGTGGTCGGATCCTCACCGTTCTGAAGCATCGCGATGTGCTCCATGTACACGCCGGGAGCTGGTGCGTGCCAATGCTCTTCGCCGGGAGGGGTGTAGAGGGTTTGGCCTGGATGCACCTCGATGATCGTGCCGTCGCGGCTTCCGAATCGCGCGATTCCCTGCGTGACGCGCAGGTACTGTCCGTTCTCGTGTGAATGCCAGGCCGTGCGAGCGCCGGGTGCAAATCGAACCGTCGCAACGACCATCGTCTGATTCGCTTCGTGCGGCACCGCGATCGGGTCCAGCCACACATCGCCGGCGAACTGCTCGGCGGGGTTCTTGGTGGTGGGAACTGCGGGTTCGATGTTCATCGAGGGCCTACTTTCTGTCGTATACCTACCAGGGAGCGGCTGTACCTCAGGATGCGTCCGAGCTGGCACTCTCATCGAAGAGTTTCTTGGCGACGCCCATTGCCGCCATACCCTTGGGCCAGCCCGCGTACAGCGTCACGTGCGTCAACGTCTCGATCAGTTCGCTCTGCGTCACGCCGTTCTCGATCGCGCGGCCGAGGTGGAACTCGAGCTGCGCGGTGTCGCCTCCCGCCGCGAGTACGGCCACGGTGACCAGACTCCTGTCACGGGCGGCGAGCTCGGGCCTGTTCCACACGTCCGCGAAAAGTACGTCGTCGGTGAGCTCAGCGAGCTTCGGAGCGAAATCTCCGAACATCGACCGCCCACCTCCTACCTGCCTGGGTTGATCGGTCATCACACAGTCCTATTCTCGCGTCGGATCGTTCGCGCTCAGCGCGACTCACATCGACTAGTCAATCGCCAAAACCCCGTGTCGGGGAGTCACTGTCGAGGGGTGCACCAGCAGGGCACCTCTTGCCAGTCCGATCCGATCCGATCCGATCCGATACGCACGATTCGATCCCGGCGGTCGGCCTCGCTGAGCTCCGGACCTCCTCCTGACCTGGGCACTGACCCCGGACGCCGGCAGCTACCTCGCCACTCGATCTTCGAAGCCCGGTGCCTGGAGTCGGTTCTCGCGGCGGCACCTGTCGACATGTAGCTCGTCGAGCCGTCGGTGCAGCCATCATTTCCACGTGGTGACTGCGGACTGAACAACACCCTCGAACTTCCCGAGGTGGGCACCACCGAACACCAGAACCGTCTCGACACCGCAGGAACTGCCAATTTCGTCTCATGCTCGTCCGTCGTCTCAATGCCGATACTGCTCGAGCACCTCCCGCGGAATGCCTACGGATACTGGCCGCGTTCGGTTGTAGATGCTCAAAAAGATGAGTAAGTGATGACTGGAGCGTCCACAGGCGTCCATCAGCTACCCGGCGGTGCGAATCCGGCACACAACTCGCAGGTCAGCGGCATAGCAGCCGGAACCTGACTCCCGGTATTCGCGATTAAGAGTCAAGTCTCCGAAACGCCCTCCGGCGCTTGCGAACCCGCAGGTCACAGAGTTGTCCATTCTTGCCAAGATTGCGGTCGCCCACACGTACCCGGACAACAAAAAGTGCCCCTGAGCAGCAAATATGCTGTTCAGGGGCACTCGGTGTGCGCCATCAGGGATTCGAACCCCGGACCCGCTGTACGAGAGATAACAATTCAAGTGGATGCACTCGCGTCCATCATCGGCCCGTTGAGCTGGGTGTTCGGCGAATCGAGTGACCATCGGCGTCCGCGTGAATTCATCCGCATCCGGCCCAAAGTGATGAGTAAACGATGAGCACATCCGACCGCCTCCCAGTCCACCTACGCCCCGTACAGTCCGCAATCGTCTAAACGGACCGCTATGGCCACTCGACTCCACCATGATTCAAAGTGATGAGTTCGAACACGTTCTGAAACAGTGTTCGTCAGAGCTGCCGGCCCTATCCGCCTAAATCAACAACGCGCGGGCCGCGCACTGCGACGTCGCCGGAGTACCACTGCATCAGTGCGGTCACCGTCAACGTGTCGAGGAGGTCGTGGTTCCTTGGTGCATGGTCTCTAGTGCGTCGCTGCGGCGAGGTGGTTGCATGCATCGAGCATGGACTCGCAAATCATTCGCCGCCCGGTGAGAGAGTCGACGACGCTTTCGGCGCCCAGACTGCGCTCGATTTCGTTCACGCAGGTGTGTGCAGAGACGCAGCGCCTCGGCGGGGACGTAGCCCGGTGAACATTGCGGAATCTGCCGAACTTCGATTCCGCACCAGCACCGCATGTGGTTCGCTCGTTGTAGTGCACGTCGGAGTCTCAGGGCTTTCCGACCCAGTCAGCGAGCGACTTAGAGCCACAGTCGACACGCGTTTTACACCGAGCGACCTAGTCCTCCCGTTACTCCGCAATGGCTATACTCTTCTTACATCATCGCGGCTGGAGAGAAATGAACCGAGAGACAGACCTTGCTGGACCAGCAATATCTTCCGAGCATAGCTGGTTCCGAGTAAGCGACTATGTAGGCTGGCAAAAAGACGGAAGCCTGCAACTCCGCCCGAAGTTTCAACGCGGGTCGGTTTGGCGAGCTTCAGACAAGAGCTTACTGATTGATAGCTTACTAAAAGGTTTCCCAATACCTTTACTCATCCTGCAAGATGAATACCCGGAGATCGGGGCGAGAGCTATACGCCGCGTAGTCGACGGACAGCAGCGCCTTCGAACTTTGATTGGCTTTATTGATATCAAACTCCTCGGCGATGAGATCGAAGATACGGACATGTTTACGTACCGACCTCAGCATGTGAAGCAAAGACATCCAGGTTTTAAATTTGCCGATCTGGATCGCGACCAACAATTACAGATTATGGAAACCCGGATTTCAGCAGTCATTCTTAATTCAAGAACAAGCGAACCGTCCATCCTTGAGGTCTACGATCGCCTGAACCGCACCGGAACGAAGCTGTCAGCACAGGAACTTCGCTGGGCGAAATATCGCGGCGGCTTCTCTGAACTTTGCTATCGAATCACCCGCGACAACCAGACGCGATGGCATGACTGGGGTATAATCACCAACCAATCAATTTCACAAATGGGCGATGTGGAACTCACAAGTGAGCTCATCTTACTCATTCTGGATGGTATCCAAAAGACCGGTAAGCCTGAGATAGACGTAGCGTACGAGAAGAGGTCATTAGCAGAAAACGAGGAAGAATACGTTATAAAGACATTTAACTCCGTCTTCGAAACCCTGGGATATCTTTACGACTCTTCTCGGAGTCCTGATGCGGTTCGACCGTTCCGAACAAAGGCATGGCTTTATTCGCTCTTCTCGATGCAGTTATTCCGGATTGGCGCACTGGACCAGGACGGAAACGCAACGTCCAGTGCGCAGTCTTTTGACTCCACGGAGACGTTAGCCCCTTCGCTAGCTTCCGCGTGGGTCGATACAGCGCTAGGCGCATACAAGGACGCCCGCAAAAGCGATGCGGCGCTCGCGCGAGCGGTGTCCGGAGGTGCTTCCGACAAGAGTTCAAGGCTAAGACGCCTAGAGTTTCTGATTGGCACCTTAGAGTCGTGACGGCTACAACTGAGTTCAATACGAATCTTAGCTTAGCATTGACTGTCGAGGCTCAGGTTGTATCGTTGGCCGCCCACGGGGGGACTAGCAGATCACTAGCGCAGGCGGCAGCCGAAGGTTTGCTCCTAAGCGCGTATACCTCAGCCGAACAATTTATTCGAGAGCTATTCTTCGAACTTGTTAATGGAACTACCCTAGCCACCGAGTTTACGTCGCCATTAACCGTCCTAGGCTCGGAGCTCACGCAAAAACTCATCTATCTGTCAAGCGACAAGTTGGACTGGATGCCTCCAGGCGGAACTGTCGAACCTCGAGCAACCCAGATTTTTTCCAATGGTCACCCCTTCCTGCGTCTAAAATGGCGAAAAAATTTCGCCGATCGCTTGGAAAGTTCGAAGATTGTTCGTGACCGTATTTCCCACTCCGGAGAAAAGGCTGAAACTAACTATTGGATTAACATAGCCGAACGACAACAGGGCTTTAAACGACCAGGCGCGTGGCTAATAAGCGATTCGACAGAGTTTAGCGCACCAACCTCAAATCTTAAAGTAATTTTGACTACATTCCAAAGCATGGCCGCGGCACTTAGTGAGTCAAATCCCGACCTTGACACCCTTTTAGGTAGAGTCGCCGGAGCCGTTCCGGAGGCGACCAAAAGAATACCAGGAGCCTTTACCTGCAGTATATGCAGCACAGCTTCTTTGTCCCCCATCGGCGAGCCGCTTGGAGCCTGCCCATCCTCAGGGTGCGCAGGCTCCAGAACAAGAACGACCTGGAACTTCAGAGCTCGCTAGTCTGCACGAAGCTTTCGTCGGTCCGGCACCACGCACCCAGCGCCTGCCGACCAGAACAGTCCACATGGTCACTCCACCCCACACAGCCCAAAAGGTTGACCGACTCTCGCGCACTAACGTCTCGCTCACAAAATTGCGGACTGTTCGGTGTTCGGTACTAATCGAACACAGCTACTGACGGCGCTCATCGAAATTCATTACTAGTGCTCAACTTCACGGAACGCTGAACGCCTTGCGGGTTGGCACGCCCGACACATCGGACGTGCCAACCTCAGAGCACGTACACTCCAGTCCTGCACCAGTTAAGGTCTGGCTATGGCACAGTCGGATCGTCCACGCGAATTTGTTATCCGGCAACTCTATGCCCTGTCGATGAACAGGTGCGCCTTCCCCGAATGCCCGACTCCGCTGGTCACGCCCGAGACCGGGACCGTCGTCGGCGAAGTGTGCCATATCAAAGCAAAAAGCACGGGAGGGCCACGATACTCTACTAATCAAAATGATGAAGAGCGCCACGGCTTCAACAACCTTATCCTGATGTGCCGTAACCATCACAAAGAGATCGACACCCTCTCGAACTTGGATATATATACCGTCGAATGGCTCCACAACGCGAAGACCAATCACGAAGATCGAGCGCGTGCGTCCGGGCCGATCAACGCCCCAACAGATGTTGTGACTGCTCTGACGTTATCAACCGTGTCTTACGAAGCAGGTTCGACGCACATGGATTTTCGAGATGCCGTGTTCAAGGTGGGCGGAGCAGGCGGTGGACCGCTCGGCGGCGGTGGCCAAGGCGGCGTATTGACAATTGTGGGCATCTCTCGACTCCCCCGAGAGGTTGAAGATCAAGTACACATAGATCTCGCGGGAGGCAACGGAACTGCGCCCGGTGGAGGGGGCGGAGGAGGGGGCGTGCTCGTATTCGAGGGAAGATGTGCAGACGACGGCGACGTGGCAGCTGGACTGTCGGTTCCGCTATTCTTTCCGGCGAACAGCGCCACCGTCGCCGACGGTTTACTGTACGTGCTGGGGGCTGGCTGGGACTTCTTCTGGGTGCCCAGCTTTCCTTGTGAGACGGTAATAAATGTGGCATTCACAGTCGAATTTGGATCAATCGGCGCGAACGCTCTATTCAATTTTAGATTCGCCATGATTACCCCGGAAGGTTCCCCGCAGGCCTTAGCAACGCACAATGTCGAGGTTCCGTCGACATCGGGGTTGATCAACGCAACAGCCCAGTCGGCGGCAATCCCCCTCACCTTCCACGGACCAGGAATTCACGCAATTAGTATTCGATCCGGCAACATAGAATTTCGTAGTTACAAGTTTGAAGTCAGACTTCGCCGCGAAACCGACTAGCTCAGAGTTTTTAGATTGCTCCGGACTCCAAAGCCGTCAGCAGCGGTTTAGACCGGCACTCATCTAACCAGCCCGCGTCGATGAGTGCCATGTGCTTAATAGGTCTCGACGACATGATGCAGGCGCTTGTAGATTACGCCGCGGCGATCCAGTCCGGACCGTCGAACACGAATCGTTCGCAGCTGCCGTCGAGCCTGAGCAGAAGCCTCAAGTGCGGGTGCGCCTCAGCAGAGTTTGCACGCACGACGCGCAGTTTGTGTCCACCGCAATCGATTACAGCATGTACGTAGTCGAGTAGCGGGTCGGGTACGAATCCGAGATGCAGCGCACCGTCGCTGACACGGATGGCTTTCGGGTTGTGCTTGTTCATTGGTTCCGGTTCCAAGGTGAGCCGCTGACCGGGGACCAATGCCGAAATGCGTTCGCTCGCTTCGTCGCTGCGGTGACGAACGCCGTGCGCTAGAAAGTGAGCAGTTGTAGACCCGGAGGTTCCGTCGTACTCGGGCAACGAGATCAGTTCGATAGGGTCGCCTTCGCGGTGGCCGCCGGATGCGGACAGTATCTCCCACGCGTCAGCATCGGATTCGAGATCGAGCGCTTCGAGATACTGAGGGCGGTCAGGCCGTTTCGCACTCATCACCCGGTCCGCGAAGGACGGAAAGAGCCGCGTCGATCGATAGCGCCGCTTGGCGTCCCGAAATCCCACAACTGGAACGAACTTCGGGTCGGCAGCGGCTTTAGCGAGGTAGGTAAATTCAAAGCTCGGTGCATCGTCCGAGTGCGCAACCTTGTCGAGGTACCCGAGCGCCCGATAGATGCTGTCGTCGACCCCTCGACGCGTCACAATAAGCCTCGACACTCGCAAGCCCGGATCGGCGACTGCCGACGACGGGGCTAGGTCAGTGGAGAGCATCACAGAGTCGCTTTCGGTTGGTTGCTAACGCTTCTATCAGAAAGGTACGGGTTGGGTCTGACAAGTTTGGCGTGGCCTTGACAACATCGTCGCATAGGCGTGCGTCGATGTCGGTTAATTTGTCGATCCAGTGGTGCCGAGCATGCACGCTGGCCTGCGCTAATGCGTGCTGAGCAACATCGATCAGCCCAGTGGGAGTGCCACCGTCGAATCGTTTGGTCCTTCCCCGTTCGCACCACCGCCGCACCTGGTTCGTAGTGACAAGCCGTTCGCGATCGGGGTCGCCGTTGCCACTGGCTAGCGCAGAGCCGTGATCGAAGCTGGGTCCCAAGCAGATAGCGCCGGTCGTTGGGTTCTGCAGTACTCCCCAGTTGTGTGCGTGTCGGTCGGTGTTGGCGATCAGCGCGTCGAGGACCATGTATCCGGCGAATACATCAAAGGCGGGCCAGGCTTCGTATGGAGTGGCAACGGGTCCATCAAGGCCGTCGAGAGCGCGATGGATCGCAGCGAGAGTGTGACCTTCGCATGATGCCGCGTCGAAGTTGTCGTCAAGCTCCGCCAGCAGAGCTGCGCCTGGAGTCCATGACCATCGGACTGGTCTCATATCCTGGCTCATCGAGCCGAATACACGCTCGGATGTCTCCAGTCGAACGACTGTAGCCAACTCGGTTCGAGCCGCAGGCAAGTCGATAAGCCGCGCGAGCTCGTAGGAAATCTTCTCGGCCCAATCCTCACCGCGAATCAATCGATCCGGTGCATCTCCTCGCCGACGTCGCTCTTTCGAGAGCTCTAGCGTCTTGATCCTCCGGGGTTTGAACAGCCAGTGCCCGTCACGGTCTGCACCCTCTGGGGCGCGGAACCAGCGCTTCTCCTCGTCACCACCAGGCTCATTCTCACCCCGGGTCCATGTCGCCAGGTCGATGACGTCGAATGCTTCGAGCACGTTCTCACCATAGGCACCAACGAATACAAGTGCTCCGAACGGCGCGCTGCTCAGCCCGGGAACCCACCGACAACCAACGCTTTCGGCGCAAAAAGATGAGTAAGTGATGAGTTGAGCGTCCACAGGCGTCCGTCGGCGAACCGATCGTAGATTCGAGCGCCTGATTACGGAGGTCAGCAGCAGGCAGCTCGAACTTGACTCCCCGAACAAAGCGATCAAGAGTCAAGTCTCCGAAACGCCCTAAGCCACCTACGAACCCCCAGGTCAAAAGTTGTTCATTTCTGCGGCGCTGGCGGATGCCCAGACATACCCTGACAACAAAAAGTTCCCCTGACCAGCAATTACACTGTTCAGGGGCACTCGTTAGTTCGCGGTACCTCGGTCGGCGGGTGGCTTGCCCTGGAATCGGGGAAGACGAAAGCGAAGCACCTACGAATGGAGACTCAGTCGATCAGAGTCTGCGTCAACGGGCCGCCGCACGACGCGTTCGGCGAGTACCCCGGATTCGCGAGGTAGTCGATCGAAATCTGCAGTCCCCCGGTCAGCGGGTGTGTACCGACGCTGGCGCGGATGCCGAACACAGAACGGAGCAACTCCGGTGTCAGTACCGAGCGCGGTGGGCCTGACGCGACGATGACCCCCTCGGACAACACGAATAGTTCGTCGCACACTGCAGCAGCGACGCCGAGATCGTGCAGGGTCATCAGGCAGGTGTCACGCCGATCCTTCAACAGTGTCAACAGCTGAACTTGGTGGGCGACGTCGAGATGGTTGGTGGGCTCGTCGAGTACGAACACATGCGCTCGTTGCGCAAAGCAACGGGCCAGCAGCACCCGCTGTTTCTCGCCACCGGACAGCGAATGGAAACGTCGACTCGCCTTGTCGCTCAGGCCGACCTCGGTCAGGGACTGCTCGATGGCGTCGCGATCCTCCGAGGATTCACGGCGAAAGCTCCCCTGGTGCGGAACCCGTCCCAGACCGACCACCTCGCGGACAGTAATTCCATTGACACTGTCGCGCTCCTGCGGAACCGATGCGACGACCCGTGCATGAGCGGCGGGCGAGATATCCCACAGGTCGAAATCTCCGACGACGATACGACCGGCAGCCGGCTTCAAATGCCGATACACCGCCCGCAGCAAGGTGGACTTGCCACTCCCGTTGGGCCCGATCACGCCGGTGATCTGCCCAGCAGCAGCCGTCAGAGATACCCCGGACACGATGTCGCGACCGGACAACCGCACGGTCAGCTGGTCGACCGAGAGCGTTCCGGCATCCGTGCCTGCCGCATTCATGCTCTTCTCCCTCGAACGATCAGCATCGCCAGCAGCATCGGTCCTCCGAGTGCCGCTGTCACGACGTTCACGGGGAGTTCTTGGTGCACGACGCGAGTGGCGACCCGGCACACCAGGTCGACGAAAATCATTAGCGTCGCCCCCACCAATACTGCAGTAGGAAGCAACTTTCGGTGATCCGTTCCCACGACCAGTCGGCACAGATGCGGCACCAACAGACCGATGAAACCGATCGCGCCTGAGACTGCGACCACCGCGCCGGTCATCAGACTGACGACGACGAACACCTCACGGCGCACCCGGTGGACCGAAATACCAAGTGCAGAAGCGCTTTCGTCACCGAAAGCGAGAGCATTGAGTTGACGTGCTCTGCCGTAGAGCACGATCGAGCCGAGTACGACGACGAGGGCAGTGATCGGAATTTGAGACCAGGTTGCTCCTCCAAGCGAACCCATCAGCCAGAACAACACACTGCGGGTCTGCGCTTGATCGTCGGTCTGCAGAACCATGAAACTTGTTCCTGCTGAGAGTATCTGACCGACGGTGACACCGACCAGGACCAGTCGAGTCGGCCCCAGGGCACCGCTGATTCCGCCAGCGACACCGGTGACCGACCAGACCGCCCCGAGAGCAACCATGGCACCGAGGAACGCGGCCATCGGGAGCACCGTGTGAACTCCGATCGCCGTAGATACCGCTCCGACGACTCCACCGCCGAAGACCAGAACCCACACTGCCCCGACCGATGCTCCCGACGACACCCCGAGCAGGTACGGGTCGGCCAGATCGTTGCGCACCAGAGCCTGGACTGCGACTCCGACGACGCCGAGTCCGGCACCGACGATCATGGCCAAGATCGGGCGGGGAACTCGAACCTGCCAGACGATGACATCGATGCTGCCGGCTTGAAACACCCTTCCACTCATTCCATCTCGCACTGTCGACCAGACCTGCCCGAAGGGCACTGCTGTCGATCCGTAACTCACTGCGAGGGTGAATCCCAGTAGTAGAACCAGCACTGTGGCAGACGCAAGCACTGCGCCACCGCGCCTACCGACCACCGATCGCCTCGGCGATAGTGGCGACCGCGTCCGCATTCTCGATTCCGGGAAGCGTTGTTTCCTCCGCACCGAGATCGATGAAGCGCCCCTCACGAACTGCGCGCAGATCGCGCGCGCGGGGGTCATTGCGCAGCGTGTCGACGGCAGCGGCGAATGCAGCCGCCCTCTCCTCTGGGGACGCCTTGTGCCGAGTCGCGATCTGAATGTAGTCGGGGTCTGCCGCAATGACGTCTTCCCAGGACACTGGTTTCATACTGGTGGTGTCGTCGGCGAATGCGTTTCGCGCACCGGCTAATTCGTACACGGCGTTCGCTATCTGCTTACCGCCGACGGTGGTCATCCCCTGGCTCGTGGCGTCGGGCGAGTAGTAGAACACGGATGGTCGCTCACTCGGTGCCGAAGCACCCGCCGTAGCGGCCGACACCGTTGACCTCATCTGTTCGATCAGGTCTGCCGCCGCGCCCGAAGCATCGAGAACCGCACCGATGTTCTCGATGTCTCGGTACACCTCGTCCAGGTTCGCCCGGGCGGCCGGCAGAGTCGATGCGCATGCGCTGGATGCGAGGAACACATGGGACATTCCTGCATCGGCGAAGTCCTGCTCGCTCATGCCGTCCCCGCCCATCATTTGCATGGAGCCGAAGGCGTCGATGTAGGCGTCCGCTCCGGCGGTGAGTAGCACTTCTTTCGGGATTGCGCCGGCGGAGAGAACCGGTGTCGACTGCGCGATCTCCCGCACATCGTCGGGAAGAGTGGCTATTCCTGTCGCCCAGCCTGTTCCAGCAACGCGATCGGACTTGCCGAGCCTGATTACCAGCTCGAGTGCCGCAAGGTTCGCCGTCACAACTTTCTCAGGGGCGGCGTCGAATGTCGTCGGTCGGCCGCCGCAGTCCTGGACTGTGATAGGGAACGATGCACCCGTAGTCTCCGCTGCGTCGACGTCGCCGCGGTCGGTAGCGGCAGTGCGTACGCAGGCCGTCGCGAGCAGCGGCACCAATGCGATCGTGAGTCCTGCGATCATGCGGGAACGAAGGTTCATATCTCGTTGGTCGTGCCGTTCCACCGTTGAGTTCCCGCACGACCGAAGTCGAGGAACTTTTTCGCTCGTAACGCGACCTTTAGCAGGGTGCGCCCGAATCTTACCGAGTACAGGGCATCGACTTCGCGAAAGGAAAACCTTGATCGACAACGTTGCACTGCAAAGCATCGCGACCAACTCTGCTATTCACACGATGGACGACTCGTTCTTGGTGACGTTCGGAGAAGGCCGTGCGTAAGGTGACGATCGCGAGCGCGGCGATGTTTGTCCTCGGTGCGCTGGCGACGATTGCGCTGGCCCTGTATCTGGGTCCGTCCAAGTATGCCGCGACCGGAGATACGTATCCCGGCACCGTCACTGCCGTCGGGTACCCGCTGTTACGGCTGACCGCAACGCTCGCTGGCGCCGTTACGATCGGCGCGTTGGTGTATTCCACCGTCTGTACGCGTTTCACGAAAGATGGGCGTTTGGGTCCGGACGGCTTCGCGGGTGTGACAACGGCATTGCGCGCCAGTGGGTTCTGGGCCGTCGCCTCTGGGCTCCTGATCGTGTTCTCTGCTTCGGATGCGACCGGCGTATCGGTGTTCGACGTGCTGCGCAGGGGTGCGCTGTTCGACGTCATCGAACCGAACGAAGCACCCAAAGCGTGGATCGTCACCACCATCCTGGCTCTGATCGTCACCGTTGCAACTCGGTGGACCTTCACCTGGGTCTCCGTAGCGTTATCGGGCGCAGTTGCGGCAGTGGGCATTCTGCCGGTAGTCGTGATAGGCAATGCAGGGCAAGGTCGACATCACGACGTCATGACGAGTGCTGCGATCGTCGCCGTCATTGCGTTGGCAACATTGACGGGCCTGACCTTCAGTGTCGCACTACATTTGGAGCGGGATCGAGGTCGACCTTCGAGCACTGCTGCATCGGACACGTCGTCGATGCTGCGTCGCTTCCGCGCCGTCTCCGCTGCTTGCCTGGCCGCAATGGCAGTCACGACTCCGGTTCTGGCATGGACGCTGCTGAAAGACTCGGCTATCACGAAGACCGTCTACGGACTCCTTTTCCTTTGCGCGGCAATGTCCTTCGCTATGTGCTGTAGCGCACTGCTCGCGTGCTTCCCATCGCGAGGATCGTCATCTCGGTCAGGCAGAGCCGGATGGCTTGCCACTGCAGGCGGGTGTTCCTCGATTGCGGTATGGGTCTTTCTGTCCAACATGGCAATCCGCCCGGCTCCGACGTTCTACACCACGGACAGCACGATCTACGACGTATTTCTCGGTTACGAGCCGCCCGGCCCACCTTCAGCGAGCGACTTCCTGACGTTCTGGCGTTTCGACTTCCTCATCGGAGGGGCCGCCATTGTGCTCGGATTCGCGTACGGAGCAGCTGCGGTCCGGCTCCGACGGCGCGGCGATGATTGGCCATTGGGACGAACCGTCGCATGGATGACGGGGTGCGTAGCCCTCCTCTGCGCAACCAGTTCCGGGTTCAGCGCTTACGGATCGGCAATGTTCAGCGTGCACATGGCAGTGCACATGACGCTCAACATGTTCGTACCGGTACTGCTCGTTCTGGGCGGCCCGGTGACCCTGGCACTACGTGCGCTGGCTCCCGCACGACACGGGGCGATGCCCGGAACGCGGGAATGGATTCTCTGCGTCGTGCACTCGGTGCCGATGCGCTGGGCCTCGACACCCGCGGTGGCAACAACACTGTTCGTGCTGTCGCCCTTCGCCGTGTACTTCACGCCCCTGTTCGACACTCTCGTGCGATACCACTGGGGACACGAGCTCATGAACATCCACTTCGTCGTGACCGGATACCTGTACTACTGGGTCATCATCGGTATCGACCCGGGCCCCAAGCGGCTACCGCACCTCGGTCGCCTTGCATTGCTGTTCGCTGCCATGCCTTTTCACGCGTTCTTCGGAATCGCAGTGATGACCATGAACCGCATCATCGGAGATTCCTTCTACAGATACCTCTCCTTTCCGTGGATGCACGACCTAGCGGCGGATCAGCGCGTCGGCGGCGGCTTGGCGTGGGCGACGAGCGAGGTCCCACTGCTGATGGTGGTCGCTGCGCTGCTGACCCAATGGGCCCGCCAAGATCGTCGCACCGAGGTTCGCCGCGACAGAGCCACCGACCTTCACGACGAAGAACTCGACGCGTACAACGCCATGCTGTCCGAGTTGTCTAGGCAACGACGGTGAAACACGCATGACCGAGCGGCGACACCTACCTCCGGTGTCACCGCTCGGTCATGGGGTCGAACCGCCGCAGGCGAAGGCTGTTCGACACGACGAAGAAGGACGAGAATGCCATCGCGGCCCCTGCTATCAACGGCGTCAAGAGACCTGCTGCAGCGAACGGGATTGCCGCCACGTTGTATCCGAACGCCCACACCATATTTCCTCTGATGGTCGACAAGGTCGCCCGAGCGAGAGCCAGCGAGTCGACCACGGCCTCCAGGTCGTCGCGGACGAGGATGATATCGGCGGCACCGATCGCGACGTCCGTTCCTGCGCCGATAGCGAGGCCGAGATCTGCGGTCGCCAACGCGGGCCCATCGTTGATTCCATCACCCACCACGGCGACAACACGGCCCGCATTTTGGAGCGACTTCACCACGTCGACTTTCCCTTCGGGCAATACCTCTGCGACCACCTCGTCGACGCCCACCTGGTCTGCCACGCTCCGTGCGACGTGAGCGTTGTCTCCGGTCACCATCAATGTGCGCACGCCGTAGCTCTTCAGGCGTGCCACTGCTATGGCAGCCGACGGCTTCACGGTGTCGGATACTGTGATCACCGCCGCGACCGCACCGTCCACCGCCACCAATACCGGTGTGGCACCGAGCCGTTCACTGCTCGACTGCGCGGCACTCATCCGAGCACCGATGACGAAGCCGCGTTCGCTGAACCACGCGGGTCGTCCCACTTCGACATGGTGGCCGCGCACGGTTCCACGCACACCGAGTCCCGCCAGCGCCACGAAATCAGTGACCTGCGAGAGCTCACCGGTCCGATCGGCCGCCACGGCGGCAATCGAAGCTCCGATCGCGTGTTCAGATGCGTGTTCCACCGCTCCAGCAAGCGCTAGAACCTCGGCCTCAGCACCTTCTTCGTCAGTAGCTATCGACCGAAACGTGAGTTTTCCGGTCGTCACGGTGCCTGTCTTGTCCAGTACGACGGTGTCGACCGATCGCGTCGCCTCGAGTGCCTGATGGCCTTTGATGAAAATTCCGAGCTGGGCACCACGACCGGATGCGACCATCAATGCAGTCGGCGTTGCCAGGCCCAGAGCGCACGGGCACGCGATGATCAGTACGGCGAGACCCGCGCCTACCGCACGGTCTACATCTCCGACCACCATCGACCATCCGGCGAACGTCAGCGCCGCGAGTGCGAACACGACGGGAACAAATACTCCCGAAATGCGATCGGCCAGCCGCTGCAGGTCTGCCTTTCCTGTTTGAGCCGTTTCGACCAAGCGGATCATGCCGGACAGCGCGGTCTCACGTCCCACGGCAGCAGCTTCGACCACGAGTCGGCCGTCCAGCACCACAATGCCGCCGGTGACGGTGTCCCCGGCTGAGACATCCAGCGGTAATGCTTCGCCCGTCATGGCACTGGTGTCGACGGCACTTCGTCCCTCGGTCACCACTCCGTCGGCTGCGATGATCTCACCGGGCCGGACGACGAATCGCTGACCGACGGCCAACTCGCCCGCCGGTACTCGTAACTCCGCACCATCTCTCAACAAAACACTGACGTCGCGTGCCCGCAGGTTGGCGAGCGCACGCAGCGCACCTCCCGCGCGCCGCTTGGCCTTTGCTTCGAAGTAGCGACCGGCAAGGACGAAGACGGTGACGCCCGCTGCTACCTCCAGATAGATGGAGTCACCCGAGGTAATGGCGGTCCAAGTTCCCTTGTCGCTGGTCGCGGTACTCGGACGGCCGAACACCGAATACACCGACCAAAGGGTCGCCGCCGCGATGCCCGTCGACACAAGACTGTCCATGGTGGTCGTCCTGTGTCGCAAGGCGGTGAGTGCGGCGCGGTGGAAAGGTAACGCCGACCAGCAGACGACAGGCATAGCGAGCACGAGCAGAAACCACTGCCATCCCGCGATTCTGGTGGACGGGATTGCTGAGAACATGATGGACAGATCCGCGAGTGGGACAAACAGAACGAGCGCAACGACCAAGCGGCGGAACAGATCCGACGTGAGGGCGTCCTCCGCCGAGGTATCGATGTGCGCGTGATCGACGAACGGCTCAGCGGAGAAACCTGCAGCTGTCACGACGAGACGCAGCTCTTCTTCGGTGTACTGGCTGGACGCGTCGATGGTCGCAATAGTGGTGGCGTAGTTCACATGTGCTCGCACGCCGTCGAGCTTGTTCAATTTGCGCTCCACACGCTGTGCGCATGCGCCGCACGTCATACCACCTACGGTCAGTGACAGACGGACGGTATCGAGGTCGGTAGCGGCATCCCGAGGGGGTGCCACGATCGGATCTGTAGTCATCAGTAACTTTCGCGGGCTGGTCGTAAAGGGTCTGCCTTCAGTGAGAGCACGCTCATGCGGCCGGTCCGCTCGCGTCTCTCAAATGCCCGTACCCGCGTCCTCGACCGAATCCCGAGGGCCGCTGTTCATCCTCGTGGCGCGCAACTGCAGATCGGACGGGAGGTGGGGTGTCGCTTCGGCGCTGAGCGCGATGGACCATCGTCGTCACCAGGACGCCGACCGCAATGATGGCATGCGTCGACACACGAGCGACGGTCACCTGTCCGGCCATGATGTCGGCGACGACGAAAATTCCCAGGATGGCGGTGAATGCGACGAGGACAGGCAGTAAGCCCGTCGTCGCGCGGGGTCGTGCGGCCGCGACGAGGAATCCAACTCCGACTGCCACGTTCCATGCGGTGCTCTCGTTGAACAAATGGCCCGACATCGCCGCGGGGTCCGACATCGACGCATGGTCGTGTCCGCTGCCCCATCCCAGAACCTGACCGAATCCCAGCACTAACTGGCACAGGGCTACTACCACCAACCCAGCACGCCACGGATGATCTCGCAGAACCCATCGCAGGGTGCGCCGTGCCGCGCCGGCCGGGATGTCGACCCCTGCCGCAGCTAGAATCTCGGGTGCGAGATCGGGGGTGCGATGGCTCGGTCTGACCCGGATCGCCCTGGTCAATGCCGAGGCCGAGGCGTACCACGAACGACAGTCTGCGCAGACCTCGAGGTGCTCGTCGACCCGTGCTGCGGGCACGGGTTCACGCTCACCATCGATACGGGCCGAAAGCGCCTCACGGGCAATGCTGCAATCCACCTCTACAGTGTCGTCCACCACGACCCGAAAGTTCCCGAGGCCCGTACAGGTTAGTATTTTCGGCGTGACCACCCGAGACGACCACGACGCCCGCACCACTGCACTGGCGCTGGCCGCGGGCCGGGGTGACCGTCGAGCTCTGGAATCCTTCGTGCGCGAAACCCAGCGTGATGTTTGGCGTTTCGTGGCACATCTGGCATCGGTCTCCGCTGCTGACGATCTCACTCAAGAGACGTATCTCCGGGCGATCAAATCCCTTCCTCGTTTCGCAGCGCAATCGACCGCACGAACGTGGCTGTTGTCGATCGCCAGACGCGTGGTGGTCGATCAGGTCCGGACGGCAATGGTGCGCCCGCGCATAGCATCCGGCGCAGATTGGATAGCTGCCGCAGACGCGACAACGTCAGAGGACAACACCGGCGGCTACGAAGATCTGGTCGAACTCCGAATGCTGATGGCCGATCTCAGCCCCGATCGACGAGAAGCTCTCGTGCTGACCCAAGTGTTGGGAATGTCGTATGACGAGGCCGCCGAAGTCGCGGGCTGCCCCGTAGGCACGATCAGATCGCGTGTCGCGCGCGCCCGCGATCAGTTGGTGGCCGCCGCTCGGCCGAACAGCCGAGAAGATATCGGTTGATCGGTGCCGGCTACTGTGTCGATGCGGGTCCGACAGCATCGCACGGTGCCGGTGTTGCGTGAGCGGGATCGAGTGCGTTCAGAACGAAGTTCCGGACCCTCCGGTTGTGCAGCGTCTGAAAGTGTTCGGACCTGTCCACCTCGCAATCACTCGGTAGCACAACGTTGGTGGCGCTCGGACCCTCGAGGAATTGCAGGCTGAACGGGATGATCATCGCGTCGCACGTCGTCACGATCGTGGTGCAGCCGATACCGGGGGCGAGGGACTCGTAGTCGTCTGATCCGGTCGGCGGTGTGGGATGTGCTCCACTGTCGACGGCGGCGGTGTAGTCGATCAGCGAAATAACGACCACCTTTACCATCTCAATCGCCCCGTCGGGACGGTTGATGTAGTAGCCGGGAATGATCCCATCGACCTCGGCGTGACCGACAAGGTCCACCTTGCTCGCCCCAGTGTCGGCCAGGAAACGATTTACGGTCTCAGCGAGAGTACGTGCGAACGATTCGACGTACTCCGCGGTCAAGGCCAATGCCTCCGGTGTCCCGGATATCTGCTCGAAGTCGAAGGTATACAAGCAATATCCATCGTTAAAGAGAAACGATGCTTCGGTTTGCCACGCCGGTCCCTGCGATGTCATCGCCGGGTTGACCAGCACCACCGTGTTGAGGCCCGCACCAGAGGGCTTGCAGAAGGACATGTTCCCACCCGGTGCGGCGGCTTCGGGTAACAGCGACGCTGGAACTGCATCGGTGCCGAACGGAACGGGCTGCGGGTTCGCGTCGGGTTCCACGCTGGCGGTGGTGCCAGCGCAATCGGACAGGGCGGCGACTGCCGTTCCGATGAACAGAGTGAAGCGAATTGCATTGTTGTACAATGTGTTCCACTTGCTTCGGGTACATAGTTCAACATTTTGCGGGATCACCCGTCCGTTGTCGAACCATTCGCGATTCGGCGGATTCCGGCCGCGCGGCCGAGTCGACAAACGTGTATGCCGACACGACGTCGATGGCGTCTCCGCGCCCGATACGACAGAGTTCGTCGAATCGACCGCACCAGAGGGAACTCCGGTTCCCAGAAGAGCGCTGGCAAAGTGAAGTACAGCTGGTGCCGTTACCGCGATCATGTTCCTACCTCACGCGCAGGTAGAGATCGGTACTGCGATGATGGATCATGTTTTTCTCCCGTCGAGGTCGTGTCGCCCGAGGCTGTACCAACGGCAGACAGTCTGTGTGCCAGGGGCGGTCGATGATGGGATCCGGATGAGCGTCTTCCATGATTGTCATCCAGCAGGAACAGCGACTATCCCCCAACCGGCTGGTTCAGACAGGCCGGTCGACTGGTTCTCCGGCGTGTTCTACGTGGATCTCGTCCCCGCCCTGGCCGAGATGGCCGGAGCGTCCAGCGGTCGCACTCCAGCGAACATCTCGTTGTCGAATTTGTCTGTTACGCAGGGGTGTTGAGAGGTGATACCGACAGCACCCGTTCCTGCCCTCGTGTAATCATGGAAAGCATGACCGTCGAAACCAAGCATCTCGGAATCTTCCTGTTTGCCGACGTCGAGGAGCTCGATGCCGTAGGCCCGTGGGAGGTCCTGTCGTTTTGGACCAGCAAGTGGCCGGAGGACGGGTGGAAGGTTTTCACCTTCTCCCAAGCCGGCGGCGAGGTCAGGTGCGCGAAAGGCTTGACCGTGCGCGCTGAGCACAGTGAAGCCGACCGACCGAACCTTGACGTTCTCGTTTATCCCGGCGGACAGGGCACGCGAGCCCATCTCGCCGACCAGCCGCGACTGGACTGGGTGCGTCGCCGCAGGGAGGACGGAACGCTGATGACGAGCGTATGCACGGGATCTCTGGTCTTCGCTGCGGCAGGCATCTTGCGAGACTGCCCGGCAACAACTCACTGGGCCGCACTGAACCAACTCTCCGAGCTCGATCCCACCATCGAACTCCGGCGCGACGATCGGTTCGTCGACTGCGGCGACGCGATCACCTCCGCCGGCGTGTCCGCAGGTATCGACATGGCATTGCATTTGGTTGGGAAGCTTGCCGGCACCGAACGCGCTAGGCAGGTACGACGTGGCATTCAGTACGACCCACAGCCCCCGGTATGAAACTAGCGGCCACAGTAGCGGGGACGGGTCATCAGGAAGAATGACGGAGCGTCGACTGCGCCCACGCCCGAACTCGTATGACCTGCAAACATTGTGCGCTAGTCGCTCACCCCAAGAGCTGAGCAGCACGCTGGGGTACGGGCCTTCCGTTGCCATTCGACGAGGTAGGACGCCTTGACCACAGGCACCCCTACCCCGGGAGTTCAGGGCACGCATATCGGAAAACCCTGTGCTCTTGAACAACCAGGCAACGGCGGGCACTTCCGCCGTGGGAACGCCGATTCTGATGCTCGTTCGCTCCGAGCCTGTCATGCTGTTCGAGTCCGCTCTGTTTCAAATTGGTCCCTACTGCGGCCTGGGAACCTTCGGGATCTTCATCATTTCGTACGCCCCGTCGGTTGGATACTCACGCGCCGCGGCTCTGTCGGCAACGTTGCTGGGCACCCTCTCGAGCATCTTCATGCCCACTGTATACGCCGCAATCTCAGATCGGATCGGACGTCGACCGGTCGTCATCCCTGGCATAGCCGCAACCGCGATCTTGGCCTTTCCCATTTTCTACTTCGTCAACTCGGGAAACACAGCGACAATGGTGATCACGTTGGCGATCTACCTCGGTTTCGTGATGCCCGCGGTGACAGGCGTCGCGCCGGTAATGCTCATAGAGCTGTTCTCCACCGAATCGCGTTACAACGGTGTGTCGACCAGCTACCAGCTCGCTCAGACCGTCGGCTCCGGATTTTCGCCGCTGATTGCCACCTCTTTGCTCGCCGCAGCCGGCGGAGCCACCAACACATGGCCCGTCGCACTTTTTTGGGGTAATCGTCGCGGCAGGTAGCGGATGGGCTGCACTGACACTCCCTGAGCGCTCGGACCAAATCTTGGTCGAGGTCAAATCTGGCAACCCATTGATCAGAACCGCGCCGATGCGCACCACAGCCGCTGATACGGACAGCGCACCTCGCTGAGTCGGTTCGCACAGATCCAGCAACGCCGCTGAACGCAGAAGAGTCAGTTCCTATTCGTTGACGAAGTCTTGGCCTTCTGCACGGTGATCCACACGTTCGAAGAGCCACGTCCATCATTCGCTGAACGCGACCTTGGCCTTCACGCACCAGTCGCAAACTGCTGAAAGAGGGCCGGACACGGTCGGATGCGACGAGGAACCACAGTACTCGGTTGCCGTACGCGGTCGAGCTTCCGGCCCAATGTGCTTTCTGAAGACGAACGACTACTTCATCCATCCAACCGTTTGGTTGCAAAGCCTCGAAATCTGGGTACAGTCGGCCTCAGCGGAACGCCGGACAACGACCCGTCCCGCCGCAGACGCAGGTCCTCGACACGGGACGCGTTCACACACGAGGAGAGAATATGAAGAAAAACGTGGAATTCCGCAGCGACGGAGCGGTTCTGGCGGGCCACCTCTACATCCCCGAGGACCTGCAGGCAGGCGAACAGCGACCTGCGGTCGTAGTCGTGTCTCCAGGTAGCGGAATCAAGGAACAAACGTCGGGTCGCTACGCCGACGAACTGCACCGCCGCGGCCTCGTCGCCCTGGCGTTCGACCACCGTACGTACGGGGAGAGCGAAGGCTCTCCCCGCTTCGACGAGAACCCGTATGCAAAGACCGAAGACATCAAGAACGCGGTCAGTTTCCTGGGCAACCAGTCAGAGGTGAGTACAGACAGAATCGGTGCGATGGGAATCTGCGGCGGCGGGGGGTACGCGCCGTACGCTGCCGCCACCGATCGCCGAATCAAAGCAGTGGCCACCGTCAGTGGAATGACGAACAACAGGGCATCCTTCGAGGAAATGGCCGGAGGCGACCGGTCCATCACCCAGGCAATGCTCGACGCCAGTTCTGCAGCGCGGCAATCGTTCTCACGCGGCGAGCCAGCTCAGTACGGACCCGTCATCCTGCCCGCTGACTCTCCATACACACCAGAGGTGTTCAGGGAATCACCCAACTACTACTTCGACGACACCCGCGGTGGCCATCCTCGTTGGGAGAACAAGGTTCTAGCGTGGTCGCTCGAACGCCAGATGACCTTCAATGCACTCGATGTAATCCACCTGATCGCTCCCCGCCCGCTGCTCCTGGTTGTCGGAACGGAATCAGCGAGTCGCGATCAGAACGAGCGTGCCTACGCAGCCGCCGGCGAACCCAGGGAGCTTGCACTGATCGACGGTGCGAGCCACATCGACCTCTACGACGTGGACCGGTACGTCACCCCAGTCGCCGACCGACTTGCGGAGTTCTTCGGCAAAAACCTGTGAGCTGCCCATGAGCTCCCGCCAGCCAATAGCCGGAGGGCAGAAGGCATAATCTACAGTTTCGCCATGGAACGTGATTCAGCAGCGACGAAGCGTCGATTGTTGGACGCCGCCGAAGAAGAGTTCGCACGGTACGGACTAGCGGGCGCGCGAGTAGCTCGGATCGCCGACGCCGGGGCTGCCAACAAACAAGCAATCTACGCCTACTTCGGCGACAAAACCGGGCTGTTCGATGCCGTACTCGCGAAAAGACACACCGATGTGTTGGCGACCGTGTCGTTCGACGCAGACGACGTTGTCGGGTTCGTCGGGCGACTATTCGACTACATCACCGAGAACCCGACAGTCATGCGTCTCGCGGCATGGAAGCGGCTGGAAAGGCCAGTCCGCAACGGCACCGAGGACGACGATTACCTGGGCTGGACCACACCACTGCTCCAAGCACAGAGGGACGGCCGGGTCGACGCCACATTCGACCCGGCCTCTCTCTCGATCTTGTTGTACGGACTGGCATCTGCATGGGATAGCGTGCGACCACTGTCAATCCATACAGACACTACGACCGCATCCGAAACGGCAACCCTCTCTCGCAACATCTTCCGGCAAAACCTGCTGGAAGCCACTCGCAGACTGACGACCCCGATCGCCCAACCCGACACCGATACAGCCCTTTGAGCTGGGCACCGATTGTGTCGCCCCTCGTCTGACCGGCACACCGACCCAGTGCGTGATCTCGAGTTACCAGCGGAACTCGAGGCCATCGATTTTCTGGTGGAAACCGCAGACCTAGGGTTCTTTCTCGAGACTTCGCATAGCATGGGCAAATGGAAAGAGTGCTCCGGGAACTAGCTCGATTCGACAATTCTGGCGAGAGCGCCCTGACAATCGTTGCCTCTCTTCAACATATCAGCGAGCGGAACCTATGGGATGAGACGGACATTGTGATTGCGATGGCGCAGCACTCAGGACATCCAGCTCGTATTGCCCTCGAGAAAGGTGTCTATCTCCGATCCGACCAGACCGGAGCGTTGTCGCACGTTACGGTACCGCCCCATAAGCAGTGGCCGGCTGAGCGAATCACTGCGGGCGGCGACGACAGTATCTGGTTGGAGCGAATGGGTCCGATAACCCTGGCCGAGGCAGTTATTCTCCATTCGTCAGCACAACTCCTCCACGAACTCAGCGCACGGAAAGCTGCTGAAGATCCAGATACGTACGGCGATCCTCTCGCGACATTGGCTACCACTCGAGATCTTGGACTCGCTGAACGCTTACTGAAGCGATTGGGTATAGACCCAGCGGCCGAATGCTTCGCAATAGCCCAACCCGGCCCTACGGTCGGTCTTCAATTGAGCACCGAACAAGGCACGGGTAATTACCATCCTGATTCTTCGCAAAGTATCAATCGGTTCGGAAAATTGCGAACTGGAATTGGGATTCGCCTCCAGGCCTTACATTTCGCAGAGTCATGGAAAACCGCTTTGGAAGCACTTTCCCTGGCATCGGAAGGAAGCGATTTCGACCCGGGAGCAACGGTAGTGAGGTATAGTGACGTCGCTCTTCTCGCCCAAATTTCTCAGATAGAGGGGCTGCACGACAGTCACGATGTCAGTGCCGTGGTGAGCCTATGTCAAGAAATTCCTTATGCGGCAAAAACCCTCGACGCGATTGCTCGAAATTCGAGTCTCCGTTCGGTGGCCTCGATTCTATTCACACACCACTCGACAATCCAGTCACGCCTTGCAATTCTGGAGGGCCGACTCGGATGGGAACTCAACACGGGCGAGGGAAAGCTTCGCCTTCACCTCGCGCTGGTTGCGCGCCGGATGCTTCTACACGGAATCGATAACAGACCTCCTCGCTCGGCATTGGTCCGGTCCGCCGATTGGCGGGCGGAATCAGCCGCTCGGCGTGCTTTGTAGGGTGCCGTTTCCGCGTTCGATCTGATGTAGTTGCACTCGACCATCAACGCTTCCAGCTGATTCCGGGTCGGGCGCGGTCGCAACCCAGTGCCGAACCATAGGAGTTCACATGCCTTTACCCGCCGACAATGTGCGCATAGACCTTCGCCGTTGGGTCAACCACGACACCCCCTACTACAGGCTGAGCGACCTGCGTTATCTCGAGATCGAAGCCCTCAATGCATCTATTACCGATCTCGGCAATGTCGTCGTCACGTCGGTGAATGTGAACACCAGCGGGGTGTTCGAGTCGCCGCAGGGGTTTGTCACCGAACTCCCCGACTTCGTAGACGTGCGTGTTTCGATTACAAGCGAGCAGGGCCACGAAGCACACGTCTTTTTGTGGTGCCCGATGGAATGGAACCAGCGGTTTCTCGGGATAGGAGGTGGAGGCAACCGGACGCTGCCACAGTGGTTGGCATCAGAGGCTATGACGAGTCCGACGCTCCGCGACGGCATCCGCAACGGGTACGCCGTGGCTTGCACTGATGGCGCCAATCGGGACGAGAGATTTGCGGCTTGGGGCTTGAACATCGACACCGGCGAGATCGATGTCGACCTCGCCGACAACTGGCACGTGCGGAGTACCCATGAAATGGCAGTCGTCGGCAAACGTCTTGTGGAGCGAATCTACGGCTCACCGCCGCAGTATGCGTACATGATGGGCGCTTCGGGTGGCGGGCGACAGACGCTCGTGCAGGCACGAGAACACCCAGAAGACTTCGATGGATACTGGGCTGATTGCCCCGCGATCAACTGGACCAGACTGCACATGGCACAGATGTGGCCACCTCTAGTCATGAAAGAATTGTCCAACCCCGTGCCTTTGGCCAAGATGGAAGCCTTCCGACATGCGGCGATCAACGCTCACGATGCCCAGAACGGTCTTGTTGACGGAACCATCGCAAGAAGCGATTTTCCGTCCTGGGATGCCCGGCTGTTAGTCGGCTCCTCTACCGTCGCGGGCCCGATCACGGAGCGCGATGCGGAAGTGATGAACCGCATCTGGGAGGGCCCGCGGACACTGCAGGGCGATTGGCTATGGTACGGACCGCCCATCGACTCGGAATGTGCCGGCGGCGGGCCGTTGTCGCTCGGTTTGGCAAATACCGCGTCGATCAACGGTGTCCTCACTCCAATTCCATTCCTCATTGCAACCGACTGGATTGGCAGCTGGATTCTGCGTGATCCTAGTTGGGACTGGACGACCCTTACCTTCGAGCAGTACGAGGAACTCTTCGCGCGAAGTGTGCGCGAGTTCGCTGCCTATGACGCCAGTGATCCCGACTACAGCGAATTTGTCGCCCTCGGTAGAAAGTTGATCATCAGTCACGGAACTGCCGACGAGATGATTCCGGCCCAAGGGACAGTCAACTTTTACGACGCCATCCGCGAAAACCTCGGAGGTGGGGTGACCGATGAGCACTTTCGACTCTATCTTTGCCCAGGTGACGTCCATGCCACCCTGTACGGCGACGGACCTGGACTCAGTCTCGCTGCCGGCATGCAGGCGCTCGTCGCGTGGGTCGAAGGCGGTGATGCACCTGACATTCTGTCGGCTGTTCGCGCCCACCCTCGTACGGACGAAGTCGTAATGACCCGCCCGATTGCTCCGTATCCCCTCAGCGGCAACTACATCGGCGGTGACCCAGCCGCGCCGGAGAGCTACAGCTTCACTTGATCTCGATTGTCGACTGTGGCAGAAGTAGCCTGAGATCCCCTGCCGATAGCGGGTTGTGTACGCGTGTTCCTGCAGACCGAGATCCCGGGGGATCGTAACAGCCGCATCGACGCCTTCGACGTCGTGCGCAACAGTCGTCACCCACCGCCGGTAACGCGATATGCATCCGACAAAGCGTGCGCTACCAAAGCAGCATTCCGGCTGGCCGACACGTCGTGCACCCGAACCCACGAGGCTCCCGCGGCGACCGAGAAGGCCGTGACTGTCGCCGTGAGCGAGTCCCGCTCTTCCGGCGGTGTCACGCCCTCCGCAGTTCGTGTCAACTCGCCGAGGAAAGACTTTCTGGAGGCACCGACGAGAACCGGGAATCCCAGAGAGACGATCCGGTCGAGCCTGGCGAGAAGCTGCCAATTGTGCTCAGGTCGTTTCGCGAACCCCAGGCCTGGATCGAGGATTAGCTGCCCTGCATCGACACCTCGAGACAGAAGGCTGTCGACACGTACGGCCAGCTCACGGCGGACGTCGGCGGTCACGTCATCGTACGAAGAGTGGTACGCCATATCAGTGCTGAACGCCCGCCAGTGCATTACGACGTATTGGGTTCCCGAGTCGGCGATTACGCGACCCATGTCAGGATCCGCCAATCCCCCGCTGACGTCGTTGACCATCTGGGCACCCGCCTCGAGTGCCGCCGCCGCCGTTCGAGCCCGCATCGTGTCGATGCTGACCGTGACACCAGCACGTGCGAGCGTCTCCACTACTGGAAGGACCCTGCGCACCTCCTCGGCTGCATCGATCCTGCATGCGCCTGGCCGGGTCGATTCACCGCCTATGTCGACGACATGCGCTCCGTCAGCAACCAATCGGAGCGCTCGCGCCACGGCATTGTCCGGATCTGCGTGAATACCGCCGTCGGAGAAGGAGTCCGGTGTCACGTTCACGATTCCCATGAACCGACACGGTCCCGACGTTCGTCGTTCGGGTAGGAGCGACGGTCGAGGGACGTCTTGGTCGATCACTGCTGCGTTGAGGACGCCGCCTGCTGAGATTCTGCAGGAGAGATAGGCGGCACGCCGTTCTCCATCCAATTCAATCGGCTACGGAACGCATCGATGGTCGGACCGGGGTGGGTAAGGATATGGAACCGACGTTCTTTCACGCCCTCTACGACGAGGTCGGCGACATGGTCCGGGGTCACTCCGAACTTCTCAGTCTGCTCTTCTATGTTCGCATGCACCTGCCTCCGGAGATCCTGGGTATCGGTCGCCGGTACGTCGGTCGGCCGGTTCCGCTCCGACCTGTTCATGTTCGTCTTGACCAGACCGGGAGACAGGAGTGAGACGCCCACGTGTGGGGCGGTGGAAGTTCGCAGCTCGACCTCGAGATTCTCGGTCATCCCGACGACGGCGAACTTCGACGAAACGTACGGGTGGAACGTGGGCAGTCCGGTGGCGAATCCCGCCATCGATGCGCAGTTGACGATGTGCGCCTCGTCCTGGTCCGCAAGGAGCGGCAAGAAGATACGGCAGGCGTCGAGTGTGCCCCAGAAGTTGACGCCCATGACCCACTCCCAGGTACGGCGGGAGATCTCGCCGAACGGCGCTCCGCCTTCGACGCCGGCGATATTACAGAGGAGGTGTACACCACCGAATTCCTCGACTGTTCGATGCGCCAGCGCTTCGATGTCCTCGACCTTACTGACGTCGGTGCGTACCCCGATCGCGTCGGCCCCGGTGGCCCGGACCTCGGCGACGGCCGCGTCCAATGCTTCGGATTCGACGTCTGCCAAAACGACCTTCATACCCTCACTCGCCAAGCGATCGACGATCGCACGTCCTATTCCGCTGGCCGCACCGCTGACGACCGCCACTTTGCCTGTCAATGACTTCATGCTCGGCAACACTCGTCCGTGTGACGACACCGTCGCATCGGTGAGATCACCGGTGACGGTGATCACTGGCTGCACCACTGGTCATCTCATGGATGCGACTTGTGGTGCGCGTCACCGACGCTGATCGCATGACTACTTTGTCCACACCACCCGTCGACCTCGGCGATATCGAACAGGCATTGACCCACATCGCGGCGGTGATCGGCACCGACCGCGTCCGCACCGACAAGGCCACGATCGAGGAGTTCCGGGATCCGTACATCGCCCGCGGATCCTCCGACTGGGATGCGTCCGCAGTCGTCTCCCCGGCATCGACCGAGGATGTCCAGGCGATCGTCCGCATCGCAAACGAGTTTCGAGTCCCGCTGTGGACTTTCAGCCAGGGCCGCAACAACACCTATGGCGGCCCGGCGCCGCGAGTGAAGGGTTCTGTCGTCGTCAACCTCCGTGAAATGAACAAGGTCCTCGAGATCGATGAGGACCTTGCGTTCGTCGTCGTCGAGCCCGGCGTGCGGTGGTTCGACCTGTACGACGCTCTCGAGGAAGCAGGCGGGCGGCTGTGGACATCCATTCCCGACCTCGGTTGGGGCAGTGTGATCGGCAACTGCACCGAGTACGGCCGCGGCTACACCCAGTACGGCGATCACGCCGAGAACGTCTGCGGCATGGAGATCGTCCTCCCGAACGGGGAGTTGGTCCGCACCGGCATGTGGGCCATGCCGAACAGCGAGGCCGCGCACGTCTATCGCCACCCCTTCGGTCCTCAGCTGCAGGGTTTGTTTCACTCGTCCGGCCTCGGCATCATCACGAAGATGGGCTTCTGGCTGCAGCGACGTCCCGAGACCTATGCCTCGTGCTGGGTCGAGTTCAGCGGCGACGACGCGCTCGAAGCGGTCGCCGACGGGATGCGCGAGCTCATGCTCGGCAACACGATCACCAACTATCCGACGATCATGCGCGGGGTCCGACTGGACGAGGACGGCAACCCGTCCTTCGATCCCGACGCCTCCCGCTGGTTGGCGCGGTTCGCCCTGTACGGCACGTCCGAAGCCGTCGACGCCCACTGGATCAGCGTCGAGCGCACCCTCGGCACGATTCCCACGGCGACGCTCAGACGCCGTGACTACGCAGGAACCGACCGCACCACCCACTCCGGGCACGAAGACCGCGTGATGGCGGGCATACCCGACATGGACATCCTCGCCCTCTTCGAGACCATGTACGGCAAGACGACCGCGCACCTGGATTTCTCACCCGTCGGTCCACTACGCGGAAAAGACGTGGTCCAGACTTCGCAACTGATGCGCTCGCTCTACCAGGAAACGGGTGAGCAGTTTTTCTCCGGGCTGATGCTGTCTCCGCGTTCGGTGATCCACATCAGCACGATGTTCTTCGACTCGACGAACGCCGAGCAGACTGAGCGGGTGTACGACAACTACACGCGGATGGTGTCGGTGATGAGCGAGCGCGGATACCCGATCTACCGCACGAGCCTTCACCATATGGATCAGGTCGCGTCGACCTTGGACTTCAACGACAACGCACTTATGCGGCTGAACGAGACGATCAAGGATGCACTGGACCCGAACGGCATCCTTCAGCCCGGCAAGTCCGGGGTCTGGGCTCAGCGTTTCCGGGAAAACTGACAGATCAAGAGACGGGACGTCCGACGGCGCGAACCGGTGCGCCGTCGGAGCCCCGAATGTTCAGCGGTGCGAACATCAGCTCCACCCGCTGGCCGGAGAGGGCAGTGAGGTTTGTGACGTGCTCGGCTATCAACACTCCTGCGCCGAGCAGAATCTGGTGAACGGGCCAGTTGAACCCCTCAGGTCGTAATTGCACCGGCACGTCGGGGGTACCGGTGTCGACCGCGATCATTGACACCCTTCGGTCGACCAGCCACCGCGCGAGATCCACCGACAACGATGGATGCCGCGCGTAGAGCGGGGTACCGACGTGGCACCACCAACCGGTCTCGAGTACGACTATGTCTCCCTCTCGTACGAGCTCGCGGTCCACGAGCGCGTCGACGCCGTACACCTCGTCCTCCCCCGCCTCGACCCGGCACACGACACCCTCACCGGTCAGTCTCGACAGAGCGATCTCATCGATGCTCTCGGCACCGACCACGAAGTGACACGGGGCGTCCACGTGAGTGCCCGTGTGCACGACCATGCCCATATGGCTGACCGTCATAGGGTCGGCCGGCATTTCCGCGACAGTCGCAAACGACGGTGCCGGGAAGATCGCGATGCGAGGCACCCGGGGGTCGAGCGGATGCGACAGGTCCGTCCACGCCCTCATCCGTGACCACCCGAGAATGCGCCCTGTAGAACACCGCGGACCGCGTCGGCACCGACAGGTCGCGGATTGACGAATGATCCTGCGAGAACCGTATTCGTCACGTCGTCGAGCGACGAGGCCGACAGTCCAAGCTCGCGCAGCGACGTCGGCACCCCGTGTTTGAAACACAGCTGCCGTACGACGGCAGGCAGGTCGTGGACCCCGGCCGCGGCGAAACGCTCCGCGACCACAGGATCCCCAAGGTTGAACGCCAGAACGTGCGGAAGCACGACACTGTGAGTCGAGGCGTGAGGGAGGTCGAAGGCCCCGCCGAGCACGTGGCACAACTTGTGGTGCAGCCCCATAGTGGTCTGGTCGAGCACTACCCCGGCCAGATACGCACCGCGTAGCAACGCCGTCGAGTCCGGCGTACCGGCTAGAGTCCCCGTCACGACACGAATCGCTTCTGCGGCAGCAAGATCCGACAAAGCAGTGCGGTCCGGCGCATACAGAGCTTCAGCGGCGTGCGCGACTGCATTGATCGCACTCGCCGCCGCAATGCAGGTGGGAAGTCCGGCCACCAGGTCCGGGTCGTAGATCACCGTGCGCGGGGCCACCCGGAGATCACGTCCGGTCTGCTTCCGGCCGCCCTCGGTGCGCCCCCACACCCGGGTCATCTCCGATCCCGAATACGTCGTGGGCACCGCAAGTATGGGCACCCCCGTCCCGAGAGCCACTGCCTTAGCGAGCCCGACGCTGGAACCCCCGCCGACGGCGACGACGCCGTCGACGCCGGATCTCTCCACGAGGTCCAGAGCCTCGTGCACTTGATCGACAGGTACATGGGCACGAGGATCGGTGACGGTTGCGACGACGCGGTCACCCAAAAGGGTGTGTGCTGCAGTCGAATAGCGCGTTGCGATCAGTAGGACGCGGGTCAGCTTCAGGTGATCGCATTCGTCGGCGAGAGCCCCGATGCGACCCGCCCCGAAGACAACGCGGACCGGCCTCTGATCGTGGACGAACGACACTGGGCCGATCACGATGCGACTCGCAGCGTGATCTCGACGTGCGCGTGTCGGTACGGCGGTACCAACTGGTGCTCCAACTCGATCGCTGTCTGCACCTCCGTCTCGACCTCCACGTGGACGAAGTCGACAACGAGACTGTCCTTGACCCCGAACACCGCATCAGAGTCGAGGTAGGGCGACCCTTCGACGAAGATGTGCGTCGTCAGCGGCGCATGACCGGCGGCACCGACGATGAAATGGATGTGCGCCGGACGGTACGGGTGACGCCCGGTCGCCTCCAGCAAAGCTCCCACCGGGCCGTCGTCCGGAATCGGATAAGGAGAGGGCTGCACCGTGCGGAACGCGAAACGTCCGTTGCCGTCCGTAACGAAGAGACCGCGCAAATGCCCCACCGGAACATCGTCACGCTGAACGTCGTAGAAGCCGTCGTCGTCGGCCTGCCAAACGTCGACGACTGCACCGGCAACCGGCGAGCCGTCGGCCGAGAGAACCTGGCCGGTCACGAGAGTCGGTTCGCCTCCCCTTACGATGGCGATGGTGGCACCCAGCTCGCGAGGGGGCGAATCGACCATGTGAAATGGGCCGAGCACCGTGGATTCTGTTCCACCCGTTCCTACCGCGCGGTTCGTGATCGAGTCGACGAGCATGGACAGGCCAAGAACGTCGGACAGAAGTACGAACTCCTGCCGAGTGTCCGTGCACGCCTGACCAGTTCGCGTCAAGAAGTCGATACCGACATCGAGATCGGCCTGGGAGAGCTCGACGTCTTCGGCGAAGGCGTGCAGATGCGACACCAGCGACTCGAGCACTGTGCGCAGTCGGTCGTTGCCGCACGCACGGAACGATTCCGCGACGATCTCGACCGATCGTTCCTCGGAGAACCGCAGAATCGGGTCAGACACCGACTGACCGTTCGCTCAGAGCGCGTGCTGCCGCGACTGTGTTCGCGAGCAGCATTGCGATGGTCATCGGTCCGACACCTCCCGGCACTGGAGTGAGCAGCCCGGCCACGGACTCGACCTCCGCAAATCGAACGTCACCGGTCAGGCCGTGAGGGGTGCGGTGAATGCCGACGTCTATCACGGTCGCACCGGGCTTCACGGCGTCGGCTCCCAGGATGCCCGGCACGCCGGCGGCCACCACGACCACGTCGGATCGTCGGCATGCCCCCACCAGATCCTTGGTTCGCGAATGACATTGTGTCACTGTTGCGTCGCGCTGCAGCAGTAGTTGCGCCATAGGCCGACCGACTAGTTCCGATCGTCCGACGACCACCACGTCGGCTCCGGACAGTGATACCTGGTATTCGTCGAGAAGACGCATCACACCGCTCGGCGTACAGGGCACGAGGCCGGGATGTCCCTGGGACAGCAAACCTGCGTTGTCGACGGTCAGGCCGTCGACGTCCTTACCCGCCGGGATTCGGGCCAGCAGCGCGCTGGTGTCGAGGTGGCCCGGGACCGGGAGTTGGAGCAGTATTCCCGACACCGCCGGGTCGGCGGCGAGGTCGTCGAGTACCGACTCGAGCTCGCGTTGCGAGATGTCAGCGGGCAGGTGGCGGTGCAGATCGACCATTCCGGCCTCGACGGACTGCCGCCGCTTGTTCCGCACATACACCTCGGACGCGGGGTCGTCGCCGACCAGCACAGTCGCGAGACCTGGTGCCGGTCGACCGGACGAAACAAGCGCGGCCACCTCGGCGGCCACCTCGCTTCGTACCGTATGAGCGACGGCCTTACCGTCCATCAGACGAGCAGTCATGCCAGGTCTCCTTCTAGAACACGATCGTGGAATTGCCGAGCCGAACAACTCGGTCTTCGCAGTGCCAACGCACGGCGCGAGAGAGGACTGCGCGTTCTACGTCAGCGCCCAACCGGACGAGGTCCAGCGTGTGGTGGCGATGGTCGACGCGCACTACGTCTTGCTCGATGATCGGGCCCTCATCGAGATCCTCGGTCACATAGTGAGCAGTCGCGCCCACCAACTTCACGCCACGCTCCTTGGCCTTCTGGTACGGCCCGGCCCCGATGAAGGCCGGCAGAAACGAGTGGTGGATGTTGATCAGTGGCACCCCGACCGACCTCAGGAAGTGGGGCGTGATGATCTGCATGTACCGCGCGAGAATTACCAGATCGACGTTGTCCCTCAGCAATTCGAGCTGACGTTCTTCTGCCGCGCTGCGCGTCTCGCGCGTCGCCGGTATGTGGAAGAACGGCACTCCGAAGGGCCGAACTTCGTCTGCCAGGTCGGCGTGGTTCGAGATGACCATCACGACTGTCATGTCGAGTTCTCCGCGGCGGTTCCGCCACAGCAGATCGAGCACACAGTGATCGGTCTTGGAGACCATGATCGCCACGCGCTTGGGCTTGACTGCCTCGGTGATGGTGAATTCCATTCCAAGATCGGCCGCGACTTCGGAGGCGAAGGCGGTTTCGAGGTCGTGCCGAGCCGCGGAAAGTCCTGGAAGACGAAACTCTGTGCGCTGGATGAACATTCCGCCATCGGGCTCGGTCGTGTGTTGCTGAAGGGATTCGATGTTGGCACCGGCTCTGGTAAGAAACCCGCCTACCGTCGCGACGACGCCCGGCTGGTCCGCGCAGCGTACGACGAGCCTGGCGAGGTCGGCGTCGTTGCGCCGCGCGCCGCCGGCGGTCGCAGGTTCGGTTCGAGCGGTGGTGAGTGGGGAGCTGGTCACGCGGGTTCTCCTGTTCCAAGAAATGAAGCTGAGTGATCGTGGGGGTACGCGGCCGCCTGGATCCAATCCAGAACGATGCCGAGAACCTCACGGTTGTTGAGTTCGATCGCTAGCCCGTGGCCGTTTCCCCGCAACCCACGGTCGGCAAGTACGAGGTGGTCGACACCGACGCCCGCCAGCCGAAGGAAGTCGGCGACCGGCGCGCATGCGGCCTGCATCTGCGATGTCTCGCTCTCGACGATCGCAACGGGTACCGATGTCAGACCCACCGCCCCGGTCGTGGGCCACAACGGTGCGGCGGTGATGCCGGCCGGTAGTCCGAGTGGTGTGCCCGGCACGTCCAGGTAGGGCGGACCGGCGGGTTCGAGCGCGACTATTCCGGCCACCAGATCGGGACGAGACTCGGCGACTAGCCACGCGGCGCACGCTCCGAGCGAGTGCGCTACCACCACTGCCGGGCCTACATCCTCGAGCAGGGCCTCGAGCAACCGACGTTCGATCACCTGCGCAGCAGCGAGGTCGGACGGCAAGCCAGTGGCGGACGCGGCGAGCGTGCGGACAAAGGGGTCATCGATGCCTCCGGGGCCCGGCCACTGACTGTGCTCCGGCCGGTCGCCCGGTGCGAACAACCGGGCCGTCATCGCCAGAGCGGCCGGGGTGGAAGTACGACCCGGGGAACGTCCGTGACCGGGTCGGTCGACGACGTGGACCTCGTAGCCTTGCTCGATGAGCAGATCGGCCCAGCCAGGTCGGCCGTCCGGGGTGGTACCCCAGTCGGTTCCCTGTCCACCGCCGCCATGCACGAGGACGATAGGCAACATGCGCGGCGACGCGGGTGTGCGCGTCTCGACGAACATTGCGGCACCGGTTGGCTCGGCATCGAGTACCCAGTGTTGTCGCACGGGGCTCACGCCGCGCCGCCCGCGAGCGAACGGGACTGGCCAGCAACCCATTCTGCGATCGACGTGTGGTCGGCGTCTGTAGGCAGCTCTTCCCCCGCGCGACGCCACATCGTCGTCGCGGAGTCGAGCAACGCATGCTCCACGCCCAATTCGTCCGCCAGTCCGACGGCGATGCCCATGTCCTTGGTGAGCAAACCGAAGCCGAAACCCGAGCGGTACTCTTCCGATAGAACGAACGTCGGCACCTTGTGTTCACTCGACCAACTGCGGCCGGTGGAGCTGTTGATGACGTCGAACGCGACCGCCGGGTCGACGCCGAACGAGCGCACGATCTCGAGCACTTCGACGGCGGCCAGGAGCGTCACGCCAACGAGCACGTTGTTACACGCTTTGACAGCGTGCCCGGCACCCAGGTCACCGACGTGGGTGATGGTTCCCATCGCCTCCAGTACCGGTCGAGCGCGCTCGAGCGTGGATGACGACCCGCCGGCCATGATGGTCAGGCTCGCGCTCTCGGCGCGGGCGACGCCACCGGAGACCGGTGCATCGAGATAATCGATTCCGGCTTCGGCCAGCCGCTCCCCGAGCGCACGGGTGCTGCTGGGTTCCGAGGAGCTCATGTCGACGACGACGACGCCGCGGCGCAGAGCCGTGAATTCAGGGTCGGTCAGCACTGCTTCGACGATCGCTGAGTTGGGGAGCATCAGGATCACGATGTCGCCGGTGACGTCGGCGAGCGTATCGACGCTGCCTGCCGTCGCCGCACGGGCCTCAGGAGACCGGTCGTAGGAGCTGACAGTAAAACCCGCTCGTTTCAGCGCCGCGACCATGGGCAACCCCATGCGGCCGAGTCCGACTACCCCTACGGACGCCGTCATGACCGATGTGCCTGTTCGTACTCGTCAGCGGTGACCTCGCGGCCCCAATCGTGGCCGCCCACCGAGATCGCGGTGTGCGTCATGAAGGCGGTAGAGGTGGCACCGTGCCAATGCTGCTTGTCGCCAGGTATGTGCACCACGTCGCCGATCCGGATGCGGCCGCCGTTGCCGTGTTCGTCGAACACGAATCCCTCACCAGCGGTGACGATCAGGATCTGCCCGACGCCGTGTGTGTGCCAGTTCGTGCGGCCGCCGGGGGCGAAGTGCACGTTGTTCACCAGCCACCCCTCGGTGGCAGGGAGGACCGGGTCGCCCCACACCTCTCCGACGAACGTACTGGTCCGCCGTTCGCTCGGTGCGCCCTGGCGTCCACCCGCGACAATTGTGACTCCTGACATGAAACTCTCCTGCTCTGGTGGGTTGCCTCGCTCAGACGAACGAGGCGTGGTGCCGTGGGAAACCGCTGCGCAGACGCGTCATCGCGGACAGTCGGCGAATTGCTTCGTCCTCGTCTACCGCCGCGGCGGCCCCCCTCACGAAACGGGTCAGCGATGCGCTGTCCGTCTCGTCGTAAACGCGGTGCTTGGACGCCGTCGCCATGGGGGACGCATACTCGTCGAAGATGCGCAGCCGCTCGGCTGCCCACACGTCGAGCAGAGACTCGTCACCGCCGCGCACGGCCTCGTCGAGCGGGTCGAGAAGCGCGAAGAGGTCGTACATTCCGCTGGTAAGACCGAGACCGCCGGTCGGATTGGTTGCGTGGGCGGCGTCGCCGACGAGCAGTACCCGACCCTCTCGCATGCGATCGGCCGACCTCTGATGCATCCGGTACGGCGTCGCGGAGACGATGTCGTACGGCACGTCGGGAAACCCGAGCGCTGCCAGGCGACCGGGAAGACGATCGAGGACGGTGTCGGCAGGCAGCTCGGCAGATTCGCCCCAAGTCCAACGCCAGGTCGTGTCGTCGATCCGCGCAATGACGCAACCGTTCTCGGCATCGAGGATCATGTTGGCGTTGCCTAGGCCGGCACGGTCGAACGGGTAGCTCAGATCGGTGGCGACGAACCGGTCGTCCCACGTGGTTCCCTCGAAAGAGATTCCGAGCGAGCTGCGCACAGCGCTTCGGGCACCGTCGGCCGCGACTACCCACGACGCCCGGACCTCTCCGGCATCGGCTCCGGTCACGTCGAGCACAACACCGTCGCTGTCTTGCCGCACTGAGGTCACCGCGGCACCGAGACGAAGTTCTGCGTTGGGATGGCGCGAAAGGTGGTCGAGCACGATGCGCACCACCTCGTGCTGGCCGAGGTGGATGTTCCACGGACGGGAAGTAATCGATGCCAGAGGTGCCAGCGACACGACCGCCTCGTCACCCGACGCGAGGACTCGGGTACAGAACGCGGTGTTCCGGATGCCTTCGGCGTCGATGTCGTCCAGCACACCGAGGGCATCGAGCCCATGGAGGACATGCCAGTAGTAGACAATTGCTCGCGGGGATGTCGCGAGTTCCTGCTCGGACTCGAGCAGTACAACCCGGTGGCCTCGTTGAGCCAAACCCAATGCAGTCAGGGCACCTACGGGGCCCGCGCCGACGACGGCGATATCATTCGTGCTCACCGTCACAATGCTCACGAAGTAGACGACGTATCGCATCGGGGTGGCCACCAGTCGGCCAGGAACGCCAGGAGGAACGACGACGTTGTTGGTTGGCAGATCGATCGAGACGTCGAGGCTCGTCACGTTCGTGAACGATGCAGTGGCACGGCGGGGTCGTTCTGTCGGTGTGTGGGGGCCACCAGGTTCGGGAAAATCTGCACTGCTCTCACAGGTGGAGGCCGGATCCGCGTTCCGCGCCGGCATTCTCGTACTCACCGCGTCGGGAGACTCTGACGAGTCCGACATCCGCGCAGCGACCCTGCACCAACTGCTGGGACGATTCCTCCGCCCGGGCGGATTCCCCGGTGCCGGTGAGCCCGCACCTATCCGAAGGGTCCGGGACGCTCTCGCCGATTCCGCCGTCGCTCCAAGGGTCATCGCCGACGCGGTCGCGGGCGTGCTCGACCACCTCGCAGTCGATGTGCCTACCGTCGTCGTCGTCGACGACATCGATCGGGTCGATTCTTTGTCGGCCGATGTCCTCGTTCGACTTACTCGCGCCGCCGGAACATGGGGTGTTCTGATAGCGGGACGTCGTCGCCTCGCCGGATCGACGGACCCGTCCGACGACATCCTTCTCGGACCATTGAACGAAAAGGACAGCCGACTGCTCGTGGAATCGTGCACACCCGCTGCCACAGTCACCAGCACTGACGATGAGCAGCGGAAACGGTTTCGCGTGGTCGATAGCATCGTGGAACGGGCGGCAGGAAATCCTGGCGTTCTCGTGCTGTCGACCCGTGCGCTCATGACGTCGGAGGTGCTGCGCGCGGACAGCACCGTCGACCTAGATCGCCGGGCGCACTCAGCGGTGGCGACGATGTGGCTCCCTCGACGGGATCTGTCCGCGAATGCCCGCAGGTTGGGCCTGATGTGGGCCGTCGCATGCGACTGCCCGGGTCCCGTGCCCACACCGGCGGTTCCCGAACAGCTGATCGATCCTGTCGGGCTCGACGAGCTGCTCGAGCTCGGGCTGCTTGTGTACACGCCCCAAGGGATAGAGCCTGTTCACCCACTTCTCCACGCCGCCGTGCTCGAGCTCGCGCCGTCCGGAGAGCAACGGCGGGCGCAGATGTCGATCGCCAACGCGCTCGAGCACCACGACTCGGATCCATTCGGTCTACGCGGTGCCTGGCATCGTGCACGCGCGGCGATGTCGACCGACGATGTGGTTGCGACCGGACTCGACGACGCCGTGACAGCTGCCGGTGCCTCACTGTCGCCGGTGGAACGCGCGCGCTGTCTCGACGTCGCGGCAGCACTCACGGTCGACTCCGACCGACGGTTCGTGCGGTGGGCACGGGTGGCCGAAGCCCGGCTCGCTGCCGGTGACCGCGACGGAGCGGAGCGTGCCCTGCACAGCATCGATGCCGGCCGCGCTCCCACCGAGGCGCGCGCTCGGATGCTCCTGGTGGAGGGTCTCGTCGCCGCGGCCGCCCGCACTCCGCAGGAAGCTTTCGAGCGACCGGTACGTGCTGCCGAGCTACTCCACGAGCTGGACATCGATCTCGAGATCTACGCGCTGGCAGCAGCCGCTGAGGTGTCGTGGTGGTCGGGTCGCACCGACTGGATCGGCCGCGCGGCTGCCCTCGCGGCGGTGCTGGGTACCGACGATCCACGGCACCGCATCACGCTCGACGCCATCCGCGGCTGCGCAGCACTGTTCTGCGGCGATCTGGAGACCGCAGGCGAGGCACTTCGCGCGTCACTCACAGCCGCCAGTGCCGCCAAGACTGCCCACGACCACCGCGTCGCGGGACAAGCAGCGATGCTGCTCGGAGACGACCTCGCGGCTTACCGCCACCTCGCCGATTCTGCGAGGCTTTTCCGCGAAGAGGGCAACGTGTTCCAGCTGTCCTTCACCCTGCAGATCCTCGCATCGGTGCAGACGTGGCGGGGCCGGCCCGATCACGCGGAAGACTTGATCGCCGAGGGGCGACTGTTGGCGAGCCGCGTCGGGGACGATCGAAGCCTGGCCTTCGGCCTGACCATGTCGGCCCACGGCGACGGACTACGAGGATCGACGCAGTCCACGCGTGAGTCCGCAGACGCAGCCCTGCGTATTGTGACCGGGCGCGACATCGGATATCTCGCGGCCGCAGCATTCTGGGCGCTGGGACGCACCGACCTCGCGACCGGAAAACTGGCCAGCGCACTGGAGTTGCTCCAGGAGATCACTGACCCCGATTCGGCGGCGACGCACGCGCCGACGGCATTGTTCGCGCTGCCCGATCTGGTGGAGGCGGCAGTGCGAACCGGGCATCCCGACATAGCGCGAGCCGCGGTCCCCCGTTTCGCCGCGTGGGCGTCGGCCGGATCGCCATGGGCTGCGGCAGTGCTGCCGCGACTGCGCGCGCTCACCGCGGGCGATGAGAACGACGCAGAACGATGGTTCCTCGCGGGCAGCACGGACCGAGATCGGCCATTCGAGCGAGCTCGAACGCAGCTTCTTCATGGCGAACACCTTCGCCGCGGACGCCAGCGCGTCCGGGCCCGCGTGCTTCTTCAAGAGGCGCTCGCCACGTTCGCAGAACTACATGTCACCGCGTGGGAGCAGCGTGCAGCGACCGAACTGGGTGCCACCGCCGAGCGCGCGCGGCGGGGGCCTGAAGCGGCGACCGAACTGACCCCGCAGGAACTGACCGTAGCGCGACTCGTAGCCGGTGGAGCCACCAATCAACAGGTAGCCGAACAGCTGTATCTCAGCCGGAAAACCGTCGAGTCGCACCTGCACAAGGTCTACACGAAGCTGCAAATCGGCTCACGCAAGCAACTCCCGGAGGCACTGGCCCCAGAGAACTGACTGGTGGATGCACCGATGCGACCGGCGGGCACCGGACGCACCCTTGATCTCATGACACGATCCACGACACGATGCGATTCCCTTGATACCCACGCGCTCAACCGGATCTGCGAGCGAATGGAGGCCGACGTCGCCAACAACCTGTATGACGGTGGCGTCATCCTGGTCGCCCGGCACGGCGAGATCGGACTGCACCAGGCCGTCGGCTACAGCGATCGATCCACCGGCCGCCGTGCGGCTCTGGACGACGTGTTCTGGATCTTCTCCACGACCAAGCAGTTCACCAACGTTCTGATCCTGAAGGCCTTCGAGCAAGGTTTGCTCAGCCCCATCACAAAAGTCGTGGACATCGTCCCCGAGTTTCGGGGCGGCGACCGGTTCCGGGTCGGAGCGAAGGACCGTGTGAGCGTCGCCGACCTACTGACACACCGCGCGGGGACCAGTCCGACGCCATGGCCACTGCCCCCGATGGAGTGCGCCGACCTATCCAGAACCATTGCGGCGATCTGCGAGATGGATCTGGTAGCCCCGCCCGGTGATCGCGTGAGCTACTCGCCATGTCTGGCACACGCGCTGCTGGGCGAGATCGTCGTCCGCACACTTGGCCGCGGGCGAACATTCACACAGACTCTGCACGATGAGCTCCTTGACCCACTCGGGATGGCAGATACCCGCATGGGCGCTCCGGCATCGTGGAAGGACAGGATGGTTCCGGTCGTCGCAAAGTTTCCGCCCGGTCAGTTCTTCTCACCGGAGGACATCACCGACACGGCCGACGCCGCGCACGAGGGTGCCGAGTTGCCCTGGGTCGGATGCGTCTCGACGGCCTCCGACATGTATCGCTTCGCTGAGATGCTGCGCCGTGGCGGTGAGATCGACGGGGAGCGGATCCTGTCCCCAGCGTCGATCGCGATGGCGACAACTGTCCAGACCGCCGATCTGGTGAACGAACGCTACAACCGCATCGTTGCCGAGAAGCTTTGGCAGCCGTGGCTCGCCAGCATCGGCTTGGGCTTCATGATGCGTGGCAGCGGCCTGCGGCAGACGTTTTTCGGCACCATGGCCTCCGCAGGCACTTTCGGCGGATACGGAGCCGGATCATCGCAGTTCTTCGTCGACCCCGAGCGTGATCTGACATTCGTTTGCCTGACAGCAGGTGTACTCGGCGAGGCGGAGAACCTCCACCGATTCCAGACTTTGTCCGACATGACTGTGGCATCCGTGAACTGACGACCGGCAACATCAGTCCGAAAGAATGCCCGCCAGCTGCTCACGTGAGTCGAGACCGAGCTTCACGTAAACCTTCGACAGGTGGTACTCCACGGTCCGCGAGCTCAGATGCAGGGTGCCGGCCACGTCTCGGTTCGAGCGCCCAATGCTCACCATCCGGGCAATGGCCAATTCTTGGTCGGTGAGGACATCCGCGACGACGATGTCATGGCTGCGTCCTTCCCCGCTGGCGCGCAACGCCGATCTAGTCCTGTCGATCCACGCGGGCAACTGCAGGCTCTCGAAGAGTGCCAGAGCCGGGTGGAATTGTTGGCGCGCCTCAGCCCGTCGACGTTCTCCGCGCAAGTACGTACCGAAAGCGAGACGTGTGCGTGCTGCTTCGAGCGGTCGATGAGCAAGGCCCGGTGCCTGGCACGCCTCCTCGAACAAAGCTTCGGCCGAGGCTCCCGCCATGAGTGCACGGAGGCGTGGAGCCACCGCACCAGCCCATGACGACCCCGCCGCGCACCAACGCTCGAACCTGACGCTCGCCTCCCGCGCCAGTTCGATATTGCCGACCGCGACGGCTGCTTCCACCAGATCGGGCGTAGCCATCAAGCTGATCTCCGGGTGACGTCCGTCGTGCAGCACCGTCGGCACGAGAAGGTCGACGGCCTCGACGAACCGGCTCTGAGATACTGCCAGTCGACCCTCTGCCCACTCGATGGATGCCGTCGGGTGGTCGTCGCCGCGGCCGGCGACCTCCCGACGGTGTCTCCCGCACGCCGCTGAGTCACCGTCGAGAGCTGAGAGGTGCGCGAGGACGGTGTGCTGGAACGCCCCGTCCGTTTCCTCGCCTGCGTACTCGGCCAGACGTATGCCCTCCTCAGCTCTGTCGCGCGCAGCTTCCGATCGTCCTTGGCCGGCCAGGACGAGTGCGTCGAGTTGCAGCGCGAACGGCAGTTCGGTGGCATGGCCTTGCACACGCATCACCCCTATCGCACGTTCGCAGAAGCGTCGAGTGCCGATGTCGTCACCGACCATCGTCGCGATTTCGGCGGCGAAAAGCAGCTCCCGCGGCTGCGTCAGCTGCTCCGCGGCGCGCAGCGAGCGGGCCAGATCATCGACGGCGGGCGAGAACTTGTCGCACATCACGGCAAGGCCGGCGGGTGCTGCATTGCGCACAAGGGTCGCGTAGACACCGGTGTCTGTGATCGAAGCGGCGAGATCGACGGCCTGTGCAGCCCAGTCGGCGCGACCACCCCACCACGCCAGTCCGGTGACGCGGGCCGCGAGGTCGACAGCCAACTTCGGGTCGCGCAACGCTGCCGCGTTCGCACCGGCAGTGAGGATGCGGAGCGCGTCGGCAGGGAGTCCCTGGCTCAGGGCGAGGGCTCCACGAATTTGAGCCGTGGTTCCGGCGACAAAATCGTCCCATCCGGCGAGCCCGGCCCGACCGATCAACCACTCTGCCTGCTCGGGTCGGCCAAGCAACCAGCTGACCAGCCCTGCCGATACGAGCCGACGGGCACGGATTGCATCGTCGTCGGTTGATTCGGCCGCCCGCAACCATCCGGTCAGGGTGTCGGCGGAGGCGTGCGCCGTCCGCAGAATGCGTTCGAGAGTGTTGCCGACAGCTTCGGCGGAGACGTCGGCGGGAGCTGACAGATGCATCACTCGAGCGAGTCGCTGCTCCGGGTCTGCGGCATCGCTAAGCGCGCCGGTCAAAGCTGCATGCACGGCGTTGATCGAAGCCGAGTCCGCGGCGTGGAATACCGCGCTCCGGTGTGGACGCCTCGACCACGCGCGACTCGCATTGTCGACCCGCACCAGCCTCATGGCCTCCAGCGACTCGAGCGCATCTGCGCCGACCCCGAGCCGCCCGCATGCATCGTCGAGGACACTGGAAGGCAACCCGTCTCCCACCGCGGCGACGAGCATCGCGGTGCGGTGGGAGACGGAGAGCACGCCGGCCAAGTCTCTCCATCTCTCGATCCAACCGGGCCCTGGCCGTGGCGGATCCGCGAGCGCCCCTCGTCCGGCCGTCTCCTCCGCTGTCAGTGCAGCCGACATCTCTTTCGCCGCCTGCGGGTTTCCACGGGCGGCGACGACGATGCTGTCGACGACCCAGTCGGGTGCCGACTTGCCCAGCTGTCCTCGCACGATCGAAGCGGTGTCATGTGTGGACAAGGGGTGTAGCCGGAGCACCGACGCGCCGGCGGGCAGCCGATCGCCACGCCGCCAACCGATCAACACCAATCCGACGGGGAGATGCCTGATTCGCCGGGAAAGAGTGCCGAGAACCTTGCGTGCGGAGGCGTCGGCAAGGTCCACGTCATCGACGACCGCCAAGAGCGGTCCGGTACGCGTGAGCTCTGTCAGTGCATCGAGGACCATGTCGACCACGGTGACGATATCGGCCTCGGCGGGATGCGACGCCGTTCCTATCAGTCGCGCCAAGAGATGTACTGCATGTTCCCCGGCTCGTGCACGCACATTTCGTGTACGCAGGCCGTCCAGCGAAGCGGCAGTCCGACCGACAGTAGTTTTCCCACTGCCGAATTCGCCGACGATGATGATCGCTCCCCCGGTACCGTCGAGGACTCCCCCGACGAATTCGCTCAGCAGCCTGATTTCGGTCTCGCGGCCGGTCGAGGCAGGAACGTCGTTGCTCACCGACCCACAATAGATGACCTGGATCACAGCAACCGGTGGACTCATGGATGCGACCGCAGGGTGCCGACGACGAACCTTCTCGCTAAGACCAGAGAAAGCAGGAATTGAGTGAGCGTCACATTCGACTACACGGGCAAAGCAGTTCTCGTGACCGGTGCCGGGAGCGGCATGGGCCGAGACAGCGCAACAGCATTCGCGGGCGCCGGCGCTCGCGTCGCGGTTCTGGACATCAACGCTGCTGCCGGTCGCGAGACCGTCGAGCAAATCGAGACAGCCGGCGGCGAGGCGATCTTCGTCGAGGTCGACGTGGCCGAAGATGGTGCGGTGCACCGCGCCATCGACACCGTCGTCGACCGGTTCGGTCGACTCGATGTCGCGCACAACAATGCGGGTGCCGAAGGTCAGCACGGGTTCATGCTCGAGCAGGACCCGGCCTCGTGGCGACGGACCCTCGACGTGAACCTGTCGTCGGTCTTCTACTGCATGCAGGCCGAGATCCCACACATGCTCGCCTCGGGCGGCGGCTCCATCATCAACACGGCCTCGGCAGCCGGCTTGATCGGAGCGTATGGACTCACGCCTTACGTCGCGGCCAAGCACGGCGTCATCGGGCTTACAAAAGCAGCAGCGAACGAGTACTCCGAGAGGGGAATCCGCATCAATGCGCTGTGTCCCGGACCGATCGAGACACCGTTCATCTCCTCGTTCCCCACCAGTTGGACGGACCGCCTGCTGGGTGGCGTGCCGATCAGACGGCTCGGGCGTACCGATGAGATCTCGCAGGCCGTGTTGTGGTTGGGATCGGACGCCTCGAGCTACGTCGTCGGGCACAGCCTCAGCGTCGACGGCGGTGTGACCATCGGCGGTGCAGAAACCCGCAACGACGACCTCGACGAACGAGTGCTTAAGTGACCGGCTCCCCCATACCTCACGAACCACAGATGGAGAACCCAATGACAATCACGGAACCTGCTACTGCACAGTCGGATTCACCCGACGGAATTTCTCCCGGCACTCCGATTCACCAAGTCCTGTTCACGCCGGACAGCCCGATCTTCGAGGGTGCGAACGTCTTCACCGACATCGGATTCGGCCTGGTTCCTGCCGAATATTCCACTACGCGCGAGGAATTTCTTGCCTCGCGGGAAGCGGCGTCCATAGGCTTCGTACTGAGCAACAGTCCCGTCTATGACGTTTCCGGCCCGGACGCTGCAACTTTCCTCAACTCCGTGTGTGTCAACAAGGACTTCGGCCTCTTGGAGATGGGCTCGTCCAAGCACGTCGTGATCTGCAACGACGACGGTTACATGATCGCCGACGGCGTTTTGCTCAAGGTTGCCGACAATCACTTCCGCACCTATTGGCTGGCACCGGTATTGGCGTTCTTCCTGGACAGCTCCCAGCTCGACGTGTCGGGCACATGGGTTCAGGACGAGTACTTCTTCCAGGTCGACGGGCCGAAGTCGAAGTCGATCATCGAGAAGGTGACGGGAAGCGATCTGAGCGACCTCAAGTTTGCGCAGAACAAGGTGATCACCCTTGCAGGTGCCGATGCCACTGTGCACCGGCTCGGTATGTCCGGTGCCCTAGCCTACGAGATTCACGGACCCTCCACCCACGCGCGCGAGGCCTATCGGCAGCTTCGCGCCGAGGTCGAGGCCGTCGGCGGTAAGCCCCAGGGGTTCTGGAACTACTCCCTCGTAAACCACACCGTGGCTGGTTACCCGAACCAGGTCATCCACTTTCTCGACCCGGTGAAGGACAGTTGGCCAGCACTCACCGAGTACATCCAGCACATCATTCCTTTCGACATCGGCCTGCACGGCAGCGCGTCGGACGACCCGAGGAATGCGTGGGTCACTCCGTTCGACGTTCGCTGGGGCTACCTGGTCAACTTCGACCACGAGTTCCCGGGCAAAGCCGCACTGCAGAAGATCAAGACGGAAGGCTCGAAGCGGACCACAGTCACCCTCGAATGGAACGCCGACGACATCGGAAAGGTGTACGCGTCGCAGTTCCGGGGCGGAGACGCCGTCGTCTACGACCCCATGAGCAACGACCCGGTCATCTCAGTCGATGACTATCACCAAGGCAGGATGCGCATCGATTACGTTCTGAAAGAAGGCCGGAAGGTGGGTCTGGCGACTGGTCGCACTCCCGCGTTCATCGAGAACACGATGATCTCACTCGCATATCTCGACCGCGATCTCGCCGTCGAGGGCACCGAGGTCACGGTTCTGTGGGGCGACGTGGGCCACCCGCAGATCGAAATCCGTGCCATCGTCGCTCAGTTCCCTTACTACAAGGGCGATTTCCGCAACGAGAAGCTCGACGTTGCGATGTGACCTTCGAGTACGAGAGAGTTTTCGACTGCCCAACGGTCGGAGTTGTAATTGCAAGTGCACAGCAGAATTCTGCGTTCTCTACGTTCTCGGCCGTCGCCGACGCAGCCCGGCTCGGTCGGCGAGGACCGGTACGTCCGCTCCACTTACTATCCGTATCCGCAGAAGACCGTCAGGTAAAGTTCTGGAATGATTCTCTACGCATTGGTCCGGCAGTATGGTGCGTGACAGTAAACGTACCCAGATCTTGGATGCGGCTGCACGGGTAGTGGAACGCGGCGGCGTCGGAGATATGACCTTCGAGTCCGTCGCCGAGGAATCCGGCCTGACCAAAGGCGGGATTCTCTATCACTTTCACAGCAGAGAAGAGATGCTCCGCGGAATTCACCAGCACCTCGCGGACACCTGGGAGGCGGACTTGATTGCCGTGGCCGGGGGGGCTTGGGACACTCTGACGCCGACCGAACGGCTCATCGCATACATCGACGTCACCACTCACGGTACGACGCGCACGGAACTGTTGTTGATGCTCGAAGGTTCCACCGACCCGCAACTGGCGACAGCATGGAACGACGTACTGACTCGGTGGGCACCTCCTATCAACGCTGACGACGCATTGGCGGAGCCGGCCATGGTCATGGCGCGTCTCGCTGCCGATGGCTTGTGGATGTACGAAGCTCTCAGCGAATCCCCGTTGAGCCCTTCTGCTCGACGCTCAATCGCGGACCACATTATCGCCGGCCTGGCTTAGAACTGGTCCACGATTCGCCTAGCCAGTGGGCGTGAAATAGACTGCGCCCCTCCGCCTTCGCAGGTGGAGGGGCGCAGTTCGTTCGCGTGTCGGCCGGCTTCGGTCAGCCAGCGTGCACGAGGACCTCTCCGTCAGGGAGGTCATCCTTCTTGGCGCGGACGACGAAGAACACCACCGGCGAGATCACTGCCACGAACACCGCGGCGATGGCGAAGACGCTGTGGTAGCCGGCCACCTCTTCATGGAACAGGCGCTCCATGCTCGACGCCAGAGGATTGTCGAGTAAGTAGTTCTGCTTTGTCGATGTATACACCGAGGTGAAGATAGCTGCGCCGAGCGCGCCGCCGACCTGAAGAGTTGCGTTGACCAACGCACTCGCGGCACCGGCATCGTGATCGGGAACACCGATCAACGCGACATTCTGCAATGGAATGATGAGCAAACCGAGTCCGAGGCCGACAAGGACCAGCGCAGGGAACACGTGGGTCCAGTACGAGGTGTCGATGTCGATCCTCAGAAGCATGAGTAAGCCTACCGCCGACATCAGCGGCCCCAGCGACATCAGTGGCTTGGGACCGAATTTCGGCATCAGCGACGATGCGACACCTGCTGTGACGAAGATACCTCCGGTGATCGGCATCGAGGCAAGTCCAGCAATCACGGGACTGTACTGAAGAACGATCTGGAAGTAGAAAGTCAGGAACAGAGTGGCACCCACCAGCACGGTGCCTACCATCATCGATGCGAAGAACGCCGGCCCGCGGTCACGATGGAACAGCACCCGTAGCGGCAGCAAGGGGTTGCCAGAACGGCTCTCCATAAAGCCGAACACGACAATCAACAGGACACCGGCACCGATGAACACCACCGTCGACAATGAACCCCATCCGCTCTCTGCTCGCGTGAAACCGTAGACCAGCGATCCGAGTCCCAGAGCGATGACGATGGCACCAGGAATGTCGTACCTGGTGTCGCCTTCCGCCTTCGACTCTTCGATCACGGCATATGCGGCGACTACCGCTATGACGGCAACGGGAACGTTGACCAGCAAGCACCACCGCCAGCTCAGATACTCTGTGAGGACACCACCGAGAAGCAGACCTACTGCGGCACCGCCACCTGCGATGGCACCGAACACACCGAATGCTCGTGCGCGTTCCTTCGGTTCGGTGAACGTCACGGTCAAGATGGCCAACGCGGCGGGAGCCAGGAGTGCTGCAAAAACCCCCTGCCCAGCGCGAGCAGCGAACAGCTGCCACGACTCTTGAGCGATGCCCCCGACGGCTGACGCAACTGCGAACCCGGCCATTCCTACGAGGAACGACCTACGCCTTCCCCAATAGTCGGAGATACGTCCACCCAACAGCAGCAGTGCTCCGAACGAGAGCGCATAAGCGGTGACCACCCAAGTTCGATTGCCGTCGGAGATTCCCAGTTCAGTCTGAGCCTGCGGGAGAGCGATATTCACGATCGTGGCATCGAGCACGATCATCAGCTGCGTGGCCGCGATGATGACCAGCACGAGCCAGCGTCGCGCATGATTCGGATTGTCGTGGACGGAATTCTGAATTTTGATTGCGGACGTTCGACCGTCCAGCGCGTCGGACACGCGCCACCCCCAAAGATGGTGAGTTGGATGTGAAAGAAGCGGAACGCCACTAATGGAACCAGCATGAACGACTCTCGTCAAATGCAGAGGAAGCTTGTGCAGCAACATATTTCACGAATTGACAAGGTCTCCCAATCGTGAGCAAGCCGCGCTGAAGATGCATGTAAGAACGATCACGAACGAGGTGCATCCCTCCATAGGCAGAGGCCATATCGGTCCGCAGACCCCGGTGCTTCCGCACTCAGTCGGCCCCGCCCGACCTGCATCTCGTCCGATTCGGCACCCAGGAACGAGACACCCGCACACACTGCTGGCGTCATTCAATCTTCAAACTATACCGTCTGTACAGTTTTAAAGTATTTCGGGGCCGAGAATCCCCCCCTCGACGACGATCGACACTCGAACAAGACCACAAGGTGACATTGGACACATCGGGAAACTCACCGAAGCCGGGGAGAGCACGACGGCCGCACCTTCCGGCGGTGACACTCTGCGATCGCTGGCGGTACCGCAGTACCCGACGCACATAACGGTTTTGAGCTGTCACGCAGCATGAAGCAGTTGCTCTTGGCGGCCTATCTCCTCGCGGCCCTTGAGTGCGATTACAAGTTCATACTCGATTACTATACTTTTTGTACAGTAATGCGCGAGGTTGAACGCCCGCGGAATCAGGAGTGACATATGAGTGCGATACAACGCTGGGGAGTTCTGGCGACGGTTGGGGCGGGACTTCTGCTGATCACGCTGGACAACTCGATTCTTTACACGGCACTACCGACGCTCGTGGAGGAACTCGGTGCCAGCGGATCTGAAAGCCTCTGGATCATCAATGCCTATCCGGTAGTGATGGCTGGACTTCTTCTGGGGGCCGGCACGCTCGGCGACCGCATCGGACATCGCCGAATGTTCGTGATCGGACTGTCGATTTTCGGTGTGGCGTCGGCGGCGGCTGCATTTTCGCTCAACCCGGAAATGCTCATCGTGTTACGGGGAGTACTCGCGATCGGTGCGGCAGCAATGATGCCTGCGACGCTCGCGTTGATCCGAGTCACCTTCGAGGACGAACGCGAACGCAACATCGCCATCGGAGTGTGGGGCAGCTTGGCCGTCGTCGGCGGCGCGCTCGGCCCCATCGTCAGCGGACTACTGCTGACGCAATTCTGGTGGGGCTCAGTCTTTTTGATCAACGTGCCGGTCGTGGTGACGGCGATCGTTGCGACACTTGTGTTGGCACCGCACAACGACGCCGATCCAACGAAACGATGGGATCTACTGTCGTCGATCCTGGCTTTGGTAGCACTGGCGGGCCTCGTCTTCGGGATCAAGGAGTTGGTGAAAGTCGGAGGCTCGGGCTGGACAGTCTTGTTGTCCGCCGCGGTGGTCGGGCTGAGTGCGACCTTGTTCGTGCGACGACAGGCACGTCTTCCGTATCCGCTCCTGGTCTTCGGCGTCTTTCGGAACCCCGCCTTCCTCTCGGGCGTCATGGCTGCCGGCTTCGCCATGTTCACTATCGGAGGCACACAGCTGGTAACCACGCAGCGATTCCAGCTGGTCGCTCAATACTCGCCACTCGAAGCAGGCATTCTCGTCTCGGCGATTGCGCTGGGTTCCTTGCCAACAGCCGTACTCGGAGGAGCTGTCGTGCACAGGACGGGTCTCCTTCCCCTGATCAGCGGCGGTCTGGCATTGAGTGTGTTCGGTGTGGTGGGAGCGACACTGACTTTCGATGGTCGCATCTCGGCGTTCGTGGTTGCGTTGGTAGTGACCGGCATGGGTGTCGGTGCGGCCATCGCGGTCGCGTCGTCGGCCATCATCGGCAACGTTCCCGTCAGCCGCGCGGGCATGGCGTCCTCGATCGAGGAAGTGTCGTACGAATTCGGCAGCCTTGCGGCAGTTGCGTTGCTGGGATCACTAGTCTCTTTTGTGTTCACCTCCCGCATCGAGCTACCGAGCGGCACTGATCAGGGCGCGCGCGACAGCATAGACAGCGCACTCTCGATTGCCGCGCAAGATCCTGCCATCGCAGACCAACTCTCTCGTGCAGCCGGTCAGGCCTACGACTCCGGTTACACCGCGGTCATGGTCGTGGTCGCGGCAACTCTTGCGCTCGCTGCGGCTGCCACTGGTGTGCTGTTGCGACGGCATGGACCGGGCAGCGAAGTTACTGGCACCGAGCGAATCGCAGTGGTAGACGCAGCCGAGTAGGAGTTCCTCAATTCTTGACGCAGCCGCGCACGTCGTGCAGCAGTACAGCGTGGCTGCCGTGACCCAGAACAGCAGCGCCGACGAGGCTGGTGGTGCCGAAGGCGGATTGGTGTACCCGTCACCGTCGAGATGAATTGTCACCTTCGGTCACCGTGCTAGTACCGACGTTCGGGGTCAGAGCATTCGGACGTGGGCTTTATAGGGCAGCTCGAATGAACAAAAGGGTCAATACTTGCCGATGACTCGAGTTGATGAGACCGAATGGCCAAGAAAGCCATGATTACTGACGGTGTGTCATGGTGCCCGAGTGCTCGAATTACGAAGTGAGCGTTGCTCCGTATGCACGGCGTTGGAACGGTATATCCATCCCGGACAGAGCGCGGTCTTTCAGTGACCGCCGTTCCCCGTCGGGGACCAGAAGAGAATCCCTGGGCCTGAACCCCACTGAACGGCGACGCACGAGGAGACCCACCATATGGATCATCGACGAAATAGGTTGTTCACTGTCTCAGCATCATTTGCGCTGGCGGTTGTCCTGGCTGCCTCGGGCTGCGGCGGGGGCAACGGCGGTGGCGGTGGCGGGACCGATGAAAGCGCCGACGCGATGGTACTGGGAGAGCCCATGGCGGTGACCACTTTGGATCCGCTTTTGGCTTATCAGGCTACCGACATCCGCGCCGTAGCTCTGCTCGGAGGAAGACTGTTCTCGTATGACCAAGCTGGGAACGTTGGTCCTGGGCTCGCGCAATCGAGCATCGTATCGCCGGATGAGCTGAGTTGGACCTTCGAGCTGCGTCCAGATCTGAAATTCTCCGACGGTTCACCGCTGACGGCGACGGACGTTGCGGCCAGTCTGGAACGGGCGCGTACCGACGAGACCAATATCTATGCGGCACTGACCAGTCCGTGGAAGTCTGTTTCAGCACTCGATCCGGAGACGGTCCGCATGGACCTGAATGTGCCGACTCCTAAGCTGGACTCCGTGTTGTCGTATCCGTTCACGACGATAGTACCGGCCGCGCGCGTTGCTGACAGCGACTACTACAGCTCGCCAATCTCTGCCGGAATGTTCTCGTTGGAATCATGGGGCGGTGGCACGGAGGCAAAATTCGTACGCAACGAAAACTATTGGGACGCAAAGCCAGTAGTAGAGCGCGTAACAATGACTGGCAACCCGGACTCCAGTGCGCGGCTCAGTGATGTCAAGTCTGGCCGGATCAACTTTGCCCCGGACATCGCACCGTCCTTGATCGACCAGGTGACCGCACCAGCGAAGCTGGACACCAGTCAATTGAACGGAATGTACTCGCTGGTACCGAACAACACGCTGGCTCCGTTCGACAACTACGAGGTTCGCAAAGCCATGTCGTTGGCGGTAGACCGTGATCAGATCAATTCCGAGGTCTTCTTCGGGAAATCCGAACCGTTGGCTGGGTTTTGGCCTCCATCGATGGACGGGTACGACAACACCGTTCCTACCGGCCGAGACCTTGCGGGTGCGAAGGCGGCACTTCGGGGCACACCCTGCGCAACCGGATGCAGCTCCGACTTGTACTTCACCTCTGCGTATTCGGGCGAAGCGGAGATGGCCAGAATACTCAAGCAGAATTTGGCCGACATCGGAATTGCGGTTGAAATCCATGATCTCGACGCCACAACGCTGTACAGCCGTCTCGCAGAGGGCAACCTACCGATGGCCATCACGCTGACCTGGGATTACCTGAATCAACCCTCAGGTCTGCTTAACTACGCGCTGCAACAGGGCGGAAGTCAGGCGAATTTCTCCTTTTACAGCTCACAACAGATGGAACAGCTGATCGGGCAGGCTGGCCAGCAGTCCGGTGAGCAACTCGAGAGCACGCTGGGCAAGATCGACGCGCTGTTCATTCAAGATGTGCCTTACGTCAACCTGACACCGTCGCCCACGTTCGCCGCTGTCAACCTTCCCGAAGATGATTTGGTGGTCGAATCGAACTCCGCCACATATGACTTCAAGCGGCAGTAAACGCCGAGAGCGCTACGCGTCCGGTACAAAGGCGCTATCGGAGATCATGCAGGCCCCGGGGGCACGGCAACGACATGAAGTTCAGTAGAGATCATGGTCGGCACCGAGACATCACGCGGTGCCGATCATGGCTACCCGGAGAAAGTGCGATTACCTCGAGTCAGTTGCACCGCCGTCCAACCCAATACTGGGGGCATCAGCAACGTTCGGCGGCGTGCATTTCGGTGGGCCCGTCGCAAACCGGGCCGAGGCCGCGACGAGAACGCTTGCCATTGACCCAGATGAGACTGCTAGACCTTGCTTAACGTGCACTGCCGACGGGTGGCCGCCGGCACTTCTCTGCTGACGGTGTCGTCACGGCCGGTACGTTGTTCATCGAAGGCTGCGGGCGATCCATCAAGTCGGTTGTCGGCAGCGAGAGTCGAGCCAACACCCTTACCGGTTCCGTTGCTGCGACGTGCAGAGGGTCCCGTGAGCGAAACATACAGCACGAAATGACTGTCCGGGATGGCCTCGCCGCTGCAGTCCTGACGCCCCAGCGTGTGCGCTGGTCGTCCCTTCACTGATACCACTTGGAGAGATTTGCCCATTTGGCACCGACTATCGTGACTGCACCGACAGCGAGACTACGACCGCGTACGGTTGCGAGGCGCTATGCAGGCTAGGAAGGAACACTTTCCCTGATAGGCAGCTGTCGGTTCGATCGGCTTTCGGGCGCAGATCACTCAGCGCCGCACCAGACTTCGATTGGGCTTCCTTCGCGACGACTACTGACGTCAAAAAGGTGTAGACGCATTGCCGAGCAATCGACTCGCATCCCGTCGGTAGTGGAACCATTTGTACTGCTTTCGTTCTCTCAAGGTAAGCCCGCCCCACACTCCGAACTGCTCGCCTGCGTCCAACGCATAGTTCAAGCAGTCGTCACGGACGACACATCCTTCACAGATTCGCTTCGCAGACATGGATGTTTCGCTGAACGAGTCGCATTCCTCATCCGGCTCGAAGAACGCCGCAGGGTCGTAGTCGCGACACCTCGCGTGGGCCTGCCAACCCGAGAGACCTACCGCCGCGTCAGGGTAGGTTGTTGCATCTTTGTCGCAGTCGAATAAACGACGCATTCTTCTCGCCCATTCTCGAACCCGTCCGGTCGTGGCCCGGCCTCCCACGTGGTTTACCTCACTGAGCTAATGCTCAGTGAGGTAAACCCTGGACGGTGCGCTATTGATTACTCTTGGTCAACGAAAGCCGACGCGACTGCTTCCGACAGCAAAGCACCGTTGTGTGTGCTGAGCCCATTCTTCAGGCCGGGATCTGCCTCACATGCCGCCTCGTAGCCTTTGTCAGCGAGAGCGATGACGTACGGAAGCGTGGCATTCGTCAGCGCGTAGGTCGAGGTCCGAGGCACGGCTCCTGGCATGTTGGCGACACAGTAGAAGACCGAATCGTGAACACTGTACGTAGGCTCGGCGTGCGTCGTGGGCACTGAGTCCTCGAAGCATCCACCCTGGTCGATCGCAATATCAACCAACACCGAACCCGGCTTCATCCGCTGAACGAGGGCGTTCGAGATCAGCTTTGGTGCCCGTGCGCCTGGAACCAGAACTGCGCCGATCACCATGTCTGCAGAGAGAACCGCTTGCTCGAGCTCCAGTGCATTGGACACCACTGTTTTCACCGCGCCCTGATACTGGTCGTCGATCGCACGGAGTGCCCGGATGTTCAGATCGAGGACTGTGACGTCAGCGTGCATACCGTGGGCGATAGCGATTGCGTTTCTACCCGAGACGCCAGCGCCGATCACCACAACGTTCGCGGGCCGTACGCCCGGCACCCCTCCCATGAGCACGCCGCGGCCGCCACCACTGGCCATCATGTGGTAGGCACCGACCTGCGGCGCGAGACGGCCCGCGACCTCGCTCATCGGGGCTAGCAGTGGAAGCGAACCATCAGCGGCGGTGACGGTCTCGTACGCGATAGACGTAGTTCCCGACTCGAGCAGTGCATCGGTGCACGGTTTGGACGCGGCGAGGTGGAGGTAGGTGAACAGAACCTGATCTCTACGCAACCGTGAGTACTCCTCGGCTATGGGCTCCTTCACCTTCAGCAGAAGGTCGGCCGACGCCCACACCTCATCCGCACTGTTCAAGATCTGTGCACCCGCGGCTTTGAAGTCGGCGTCAGAAAATGTCGACCCGACGCCGGCCTGCGTCTCGATGCTCACTTCGTGGCCACGACCGACTAGCTCGTGAACACCTGCGGGTGTGATCGCGACACGATACTCGTGGTTCTTGATTTCACGGGGTATACCGATTCTCACTGCTGCCTCCAAAAATGTTGATGTAGAACAAATGGGTATTTCATGATTGGTTCAAAAATCGTAGGAAATGGAGATCTCTTCCGTTTCCGGGAGGGCTTGACACGCCAGACGAAAACCGTCACCCAGGTCTTCTTCGTCCAGGACATCGTTCTTGGTCATCTTCACGGATCCCTCGACGACCTTGAACATGCACGAACTGCACTCACCCGCCCTGCAAGAAAATGGCGCAGGCAGCTTCTTTTTCAGAAGGAAATCCAGCAGGACCTGGTCGGGTGGCCAATCGTCATGATCGAACGACACGTCACCTAATTTGCCGGATACACGGAAGGATCGAGCTGCTTTACTGGCAGCCACAGAGGCGACGCCGTCGACGCCAACTACCGGCGAGTCTTGCTCTGCCGTAGTCACATCGACATCGAATGGGTTTCCTTCGAGTGAGATGAAGCGCTCGTGATGCTTCCGCTCTCGAGGAAATTTCAGCTCATCCAATACAGTCAGGGCCGCAGCCATGAAAGGAGCAGGACCGCACACGTAGGCGTCGTACGAACAGAAGTGGCGTACCACGTTCTTCAGCTGTGTGACAGTCGGAATTCCCTGAACTGATTCGAGCCAATGGATAGTCACAAACCTATCGGGATACTTGGCCGAAAGATCGTTCAATTCGCTGGCGAAAATGACTGAAGCTTCGTTCCGATTAGCGTAGAAGAGCACTACGTCACCGGACCCGGAAGCAAGTGCTGATTTCGCAATCGACATTACCGGCGTGATGCCGCTTCCCCCGGCGAATAGCAACAGATCAGAGGAGGCTTGACGAGTGGTGAACAGACCTGAGGGCGGTAGGGCCTTGACCGTGTGGCCGACCTTCAGGTTGTCACACAACCAATTGGAGCCGTGGCCGTCGCGAACTCGTTTGACAGTAATCTTCAGCAAGTCCGACTCATGCGGTGCGCTCGAGAGTGAGTAGCATCGTGCAGTATTTCCTGAATCCGAGTTGGACGGCACCTCGATGGTCAAAAATTGCCCAGGCTTGTAAGAAAGCAACGACGACGCCTCGAATACGAACGATTTGGCGTCGCTCGTTTCTTCGATGACATCCACGACCCGCAATTGGACCGGCTCGGTCACATTAGATCCCATCCTCGTAGGTGTTCACCATCGATTGGTTCGTGCAAACAGATCGACACCGTGGTGTTCACTACGTCGTTGACATCGGGCGCAGAGACCCATCTGAAGCGTCCCCTCGGTTTAGACCAGCGTTCCAGACCTGCGCGGTGTCGCCGACACTCCTGCTGTCAGGCATTGATCCCGCGGATGTAGACACAGTGTCACTCGATGGGCACGACCCGACTGGACGCCGCCATCCAGCTGAGCTCCGGACAGTGCACTTGCGAAACCGTCCACACCAGAAGAGGAGGGAGACTATCGCACAAGTCCCGAAACCTCGATGCAACAAGAAGTTTGCATGTTTGGAATATTTCGCGAATTAGCCGACAGGGTGACTTGTTACGGCAACCAAGATCTGACACCGTGCGGGTCAAGTGTGCGCTTTCCGGGGTGAACAATGGCTTATCTCACAGCCGCAACATCGCCCTAGGAGGCCCAATGACCACTCTCGACCACGGGACGTACTTCACCAGCCTTCCGCGCGAGTACTACGTGTCCCCTGAGCACTTCGCCACCGAGCTCGACGAAGTCTGGGCTCGTCAGTGGGTGTACGTAGGCCACATCTCGCAGATCCCGAAGCGAGGCGACTACTTCACCTTCGAGCTCGCGAACGAAAGCATCCTTCTAATTCGGGACGAAGGCGACACCGTGAACGCGGTGCACAACGTTTGCAGGCACCGTGCCCTTAGGCTCTGCGACCAGCCGACCGGCTCGGTTCGGAAGCGCCTGGTATGCCCGTACCACTCGTGGAGCTACGCACTGGACGGTGAGTTGAAGACGGCTACACGTCAGACCGACGGCGAGAACTTCAATTACTCCGACTTCGGTTTGTACAAGATTCACGTGGACGTGTGGAAGGGCTTCATCTTCATCTGTCTCGCCGACGAGGCACCCAAGCCTGTGGCGTCGATGATCGACGAGAAGAGCTCGGCAGACATGGACTTGATCGGGCCCACACGACTGAAGGTCGCCCACGAAATCGTCTACGACGCCCAGGCGAACTGGAAGCTTCTTCTGGAGAATGGTGTCGAGTGCTACCACTGCCCCAGCGTGCACCCTGAGTTCTGCGTGGTTTTGAACGCCGAAGAAATGTCGGACTACTACGACCGCGACATGGTGCCCGAGGTCGTTCAAGGCCTCGTCATTCCAGTGAAAGCCGAGCTGGACTCCTTGTCGATGGACGGCAGCTTTGTGTCCAAGAAACTGCTCGGTGAGTTCGACAACGGCGTGGAAATACCCCGAGAGTTCGGGGCTGGGTTCATGACTCAGCCCGGGTACGCATGGGGCGGTTTCCATCCGGACTACGGAATGGTCGCGACCACGATTCCAATCTCCGCTACACGAACCAAAATGCTGTGCCAGTGGTTCGTTCACGAAGACGCAGTCGAAGGCGTCGATTATGACGTCGACGAACTGATCAAGCTCTGGGACGTCACGAACATCCAGGACTTGGCCATCCAGGAGCGTCAGCAGCAAGGCCTCAGTTCAAGCAAGTACACACCAGGTCCCAACAGTTTCGACCAAGAGCCTGGCATTCGTGCGTCTCTTCGCCTCTACTTGGACATGCTGGGTGAACTGGACGAGTCCGAGAGGTAGATCCGACCAGGCACACCAGTAATTCCCTGTGGACCGATTCCACACAGGGAATTACTGGTGTCGGAGGGGCTAATCCGAGCGGCGACGCCACGCAGTGTGCGTTTCAGCTGTTGACGCCGGGTTGTATTTGTCGATCAGCTCTCAGAACTGGCATTGTGCGAGATGGGAATAATTTTGTTGAAGTTTTCGACCAACAAGTGGACCAACCTGGCGGTGTCGTACATGGCACTGGTAGGTGGATTCTTCGCCTACAACGGTTGGGCTCCGAGTCTCAACGACATCAAAGACGACTTGTCCTTGACCTTCTCGGAGGTCGGCAGTTTATCCGCGGTGACGGGCCTGTCGGCCGGAATCATGATTCTGCTGGGTGGTGTTGCCTCCTCACGATGGGGAACCAAGAACGTAGTGCTTGCGGGATTGGCGTGCGGGGTCGTAGGAATCATGTTGTTCTCGGTTGCCGGCGGTTATCTACTCGCCGTAACCGGTCGGGTTATCAGTGGATTTGCTGTCGGCCTATTGTTTGTCAGCACCTACACGCTCGCGGCGGAGTGGTTCCAAAACGACAAGCAGACGAAGCGGGCAACAGGAATCATGATGTCCGGTGACGGAGTCGGTGTCCTGTTGTCCATCTTCGTGCTGGCTTTCGTCTTGAGCGCTTTCGGATGGCGAAATGGCCTCGCCATCGAGGGAATCATCGTGTTGATCATGATTCCGATTGTGTTTCTTTTCGCCCGGAACGTAGAGAGCCGGACGGAGGCAACCGAGCGGCGACGAAGCGTCGGGCGAGCCGGTAAGTCGATGTTCGGTTCGTGGTCTGACGTCAAGCACCGCAACGTGCTCGTTGCAACCATTTACTGGTGCGGCGGGGTTGGTCTTCTCACTCTCATCACAGGTTGGCTGCCTGCGATCTTGGTCGGCGAGGCCGGTTGGTCGGAAAGCACGGCTGGGTTCTTTTCATCGATGTTCTCGGTCATTGGAATGGCGGCTGCGTTCTCCGCCGCGTTCTTGACGGGACGAGCACTCAACCACAAGGCGATGATCCTACGATCTGGGATCGTTATAGTCGGCGCGCTGTGCGTGCTCACCGCTGGGCTCGCACTAGGTAACTACATCGTCGTCGTGGTTGCTGCCCCGATTGTCGGGCTAGGTCTGTATTTCGGCGAACCCCTTGCACTGTCGATGGCGATAGATTCCGTCGACGGTGAGAACGCGATCGGTCTTGTGACCGGTCTCGTAGTGGGTGTCCCGTGGCTCACAGCAGGAACATTGTTCCCGTACACGCTGGGATGGATTCGAGATTTGACTGGCAACTACACGGCGGGTTTTGCCATCGCCATAGGCGTGATCACGGCTCTGTGCGTGATTTCGGTGCTCTTCTTGAAGCCCATCTCCGATCAGCCGAAGGAGGCGAACGCCTCGTTGAGTGAGGCTGTGTAGCAGCCAGCCACCTCAGGAGCCGTTGCAAGACGTGTTCCTCGACGATCACGTGTTACTCACCTGAAACCCTGCGTTTCGCAGGAAACTCGACTGCCGACCGTGTAACGCCACCCTCCGCAAGGGATTCGAGGGTGGCGTTACGCGGTCGAGCGGCCATTGTCTCGAACCGACGTCGGTCGGGACTGTCGGCGCGCCGACACACTTCAGAACCGACTCACGTACTTATGTCGGCAGAGGCACCGCTCCAAATCGAACTTGGGCGAGGATCCCTGTCCGCTCCCGTCGGCTTCCGATCACAGCTGCAGGCGGCTGACCCGGCCACCACCTGACGCTGGGGTGGGTAGATCGCCACGCCGGAAGAGAGGATGATTGATCCATGACTTCAGCTAGTAACGGTGTCAGCCAGACAAAGCCAGCAGGTGCCGCACTCACCGTTCGTGCTGCGCTCGATTTGCCGATTCTGCGTGGGGGCGCGCCCGAGGTCGTCGTGGGCGCAGACGCGTTGGATCGTCCGATCAGGTGGGTGCACGTCGTCGAAGTAAGAGACATCGCATCGGTGCTTCGAGGTGGAGAATTGTTACTGTCCGAGGGACGGATGTTCGGCAGCGCAGTAGAGGATCGACGGCTGATCGCCGAGCTCTCCGAGCGAGGGGTGGCCGCACTGGTAATAGAGCTTGGGCCTCGACACCGTACTCTGCCGAAGAACATTGTTGTCGCCTGTCAGGAACATGGCCTGACACTGATCGCTTTACATTTACCTGTGGCCTTCATCGACATCACCGAAGCCATTCACAGTCAAATCGTGTCCTACAAGATGACCCTCCTCGATAGCGCTCATCAGCTGCAAGACCGCCTCACGCATCTCGCACTATCCAACGGCCAAATACCCGAAGTATTGGATATTCTCGCGGACGCAGTGAACAACCCGGTGATCTACGAGAGACAGCACGGGGGTTTCGTATATCAAGCACTACACACGATGACGGAAAGAGACGTGTCCGCCGCGTGGGAGGCCCACACACGCAGAATAAGCTCTGCCCCAACAGCTTTGGAGACCACGCTTACTGTAGGTGAACGCTCGGCAGGGCGGCTCGTCGCACTGGCCATGAGTAGTCCGTTCACCGAGGCTGATGAGCTGGCACTCGAGCGAACCGCCGGTATCGTCAGCCTGGTTCTTATGAGAGACGAACACCAGGACAGCGTCGCTGCGCGCAATCAGCGGGGATTCCTCACTGCGTTGATGCACGGCGAAATGCCGCCGTATCGGGCCGAAGCCAGATCTGCGACACTGGGTTTTGTGGCCCCGGTGCTGCTGCCTCTGGCCATTCGGGCCGCAGCCCACCATCGTTCGCGGCCTTTGAGCTTGGAGGACCGCCTATGGAAGCAGATCTGGGACGACGTCAACTCGGAGATGACGGGTCGACGAATGACCGCGATGATCGATCAGGCACCATCGAACGACATCAGTTTGGTCATGCTGGGTTTGGAAGATGTAACTCAGAGGAAATCGGCGATCGATCGCTTCGCGAATGTGGTCCAAGAGGCCGCTGACCGCCACATCGGAGTACCGAACGGCGCAATCATTTGCGCTGGTTCGGCTGTTCACACGTGGCAGGCAGCTGGTGAGGGGCTGATTTTGAGCGTCGAGGCCATGGACGGTGCGATGCAGAGCCGGCCAAGACCGTGGCACGATGCGATCGACCTGGACCTCGACCGGTTGTTGTGGAGCCTACGACAGAATCCGGACCTTGCCCGATTTGCTCATCTCCGACTCGATACCCTGCTCGATCACGACCGGCAACGTCGCAGTGAGCTGTTCAAGACGCTTCAAGAGCTTCTCCGCCTGAACGGTCGGAAAGCCGAAACAGCACGTGCCCTGCACCTGGAGCGTCAGTCTCTGTACAGCCGAGTGGAGCGTATCGAAGCGCTGCTAGGAGTTGATCTGGACGACCCGGACACGAGGCTGGGTCTTCATCTTGCTCTACGCATCATGCGGCAACTCCCCGAGGTGGCCGACGACTTGTGGGCTTGAGACCAGGACCGGCATACGGCCTGCTGTTTCGGTTCAAGCTGTCCGGGACAGCAGGCACTTATTGACGTTGTGTCCATTGTCCTCACGGTTGACACCAGGAAATGTTGCACGGTGATAACGCCGGGTGTCACTCGCACTTCTGCGAGTGCGAGGCACCGGCCACCGAGAGAGGGCAGATGAACTGTGGCGATCGCAACTATCAACCCAGCGACGGGCGAGACGGTGAAGTCGTTCGAGCCGATGTCCGAAGAAGAAGTGCAAGGACTCATTGGACTGGCTCACGACCGTTGGAAGCAGTACCGCACGGTCAGCTTCGAGCAAAAGGCAATCTGGATGCGTGCGGCCGCCGATCTCCTGGAAGCCGATATCGAGGACGTTGCGCAGTTGATGACCTTGGAGATGGGCAAAACGCTCGCGTCCGCGCGAGGCGAGGCCGCGAAGTGTGTGAAAGGGCTTCGTTTCTATGCCCAGAATACCGAGGCCATGCTGGCCGACGAGGGTTTGCCGGGTGGAGCAGGTGCAGTGGGTGCCTCACGTGCTTTCACCAGATATGAGCCTTTGGGTGTGGTGTTGGCCGTCATGCCGTGGAACTATCCGTTCTGGCAGGTTCTACGTTTCGCCGCACCGGCTTTGATGACCGGCAATGTTGGATTGCTGAAGCACGCATCGAATGTCCCGCAGTGCGCGATGTACATCCAAGACCTGTTCGAACGCAGCGGCTTCCCGAAGGGCTGCTTTCAAACGCTGCTGATCTCGTCATCCCAGGTCGAAGGCGTACTGAGGGATCCTCGAGTGGCTGCGGCGACCATCACTGGCAGCGAGTGGGCAGGCCGATCTGTCGCATCGATATGTGGCGACGAGATCAAGCCATCGGTACTCGAGCTCGGTGGCAACGACCCTTTTATTGTGATGCCCTCGGCCGACTTGGACTCGGCTGTGGCAACTGCTGTTACGGCACGGACACAGAACAACGGACAGTCGTGCATCGCTGCGAAACGTTTTCTGATTCACGACGCCGTTTACGATCAGTTCACCAAGAGATTCGTAGAAGCGATGTCAGCTTTGACCGTCGGTAATCCAGTGGAGGAGACAACCGATGTCGGTCCACTTGCCACTGCTGACGGAAGGGCTGAGGTCGCAGAGCTCGTCGACGACGCAATTGGAAAGGGCGCGTCGATTCTGTGTGGTGGCCGCACCGTGGATGGCGATGGATGGTACTTCTTGCCAACCGTGATCGCGGACATTTCACCCGAGATGCGCGTCAACGACGAAGAGGTGTTCGGTCCGGTCGCCATGGTCCACCGCGTCACGGATATCGACGATGCCATCGCCCTCGCGAACGCGACTCCGTTTGGCCTCGGTTCGTCGGCGTGGACCAGCTCGCCAGAGGAACAAGAGCGGTTCATATCCGAGATCGCCGCTGGCCAAGTATTCATCAACGGGATGACAACCTCGTACCCGGAGCTTGCGTTCGGAGGCACGAAGCGGTCCGGATACGGTCGCGAACTCTCGTACCATGGCCTGCGCGAATTCTGCAATGCAAAAACAGTGTGGGTCAAATAATCGATCGCGAACTGGTTGAGCACGCCGTACAAGAAACTTCGAAACGAGTGGTCATCGACAGATGGCACTCTGAAAGGTAGGCCTGGAATGCGATTGTCAGGCAAAGCCGGAGTGATCACCGGTGCTACGAGTGGCCTGGGGCTCGCCACCCTGGAAGCAATGACACGAGAGGGCGCATCAATTGTCGCGGTCGGCCGTGATTCCGAGCGAGGGAATCGCGCAGTACAAGCGATCCAGGATCGCGGCGGACATGCAGTGTTCCATCAAGGCGATGTGACCGTCGAAGACGATGTGAAAAGCATGATCGATCGGTGCCGTTCAGAGTACGGAAAAATTGACATCATGCACAACAATGCCGCCTATTTGGTCAGCGCCGCAATTCATGAGACGACAAACGAGCAATGGTCGTCGTCGATTGCCGCTAATCTCACATCAGTTTTTTGGGGTACGAAGTATGCGGTTCTGGCGATGCGCGAGCAGGGACACGGGGGATCCGTAATCAACACCGCATCGGTGGCGGGTTTCACCGCAACAGGGGACACGGCCAGTTACGTGGCGACCAAGTCAGGGGTGATTGGACTGACGCGAGACACGGCTATCGCCTATGCCAGCGAAGGAATTCGTTGTAACGCAGTCTGTCCAGGCGATTTCGAATCACCGATGTTGGAGCACTTCTTCGAGACGGCCACGAATCCAGCAGCTGCGCGCGATGCGATGGAGAACCTGTACCCCACCCACCGAATTCTCGCACCAGCAGATGTCGCGGCCGCAATCGTATTCCTTGCATCGGACGACGCTCGTGGAATGACAGGAACTTCGATGATCGTCGACGATGGCTTGATGGCCAAGACGTATTGATCACCTGGTAGCCGTTTCACGATCGCTGTATGGATCGGTGACAGCGACCGTCTATTGCTGTCCCTCCGATCGCGGTTCGGCTACATCTATGCGTGCCGCGAGCCCCACACCGAGCAGCGCGGCGGTGTTCATCGTGAGATGAGCACCGCCGCGCCGGTAGTTTAGGCTCCTCCTGATTACCGGTAGGTCGATCTCCTTCTCAGGACCGGTAGTCTTCCCCATCTCGCGCGAAGGCACTGAGAACATTTCGAGTAACAGCCGAAACATTGTTTCGATAATTATTCTGCGAAAGGCAACCGCTCCACGTAATCGATCCGGTACTGAACACGGCACCGCCGTTCGGGTACTCGACCAGGGCCATGTCGGTTTTGACCAATGGGCTTACCGACCCGCTCTGCATCGAATCCGACGTCAATATCTCTTCGGAACATGCTTGTGCGTGGTCCGAAAAGCCTGTGGCGGTGGCGAGGATCGTGGTGTTGCCCGGCGTACCAAGCATGGAGTCGGCGCGATCGAACTCGTAGCCTGCCGCACCATACGTTTGAATCAAATTGGGCATATCTCCGATCACCTCATCGTCGATGTTACGGAACACGAACCCGCCTGCCTCACCGAACGATTCAGGCCGGCGTTCGTAGGGTCGGCCTGCTCCCGGCGTTTCTGCGGTGAACCCGACGCCAACCCATGACTGCGGTGCTAGTCCTCGGTGCCGCCACAACCCTCCAAGTTCACCGGTAGAGCTCAAGTGAGCCTCTCCCGGTTCGGTCTCCCAAGCTCGAGTCGATGGTCCACGGCGTCGAATTTCCACACTTGCCCCCGTAGAAGGATCGAGCTGTGTGACCCAGTACATGCCGTTGCCACCGAGGTACATCATCCGGCCGCCACTTTTCAGATAATTCTGCATCGAGCGAATCATGGAAACCGACCAGTACTCGGGATGCGTGCCGGTCAACACCACGTTGTAGGGGTCCACAACTGCCCTACCCTCGAGATGCAGGTCCTCGTCCGTAATGACGTCGAAATCGATATCGTGCTCGTGCAGCCAATCCACGATGTACAAATCAGCATTCAAGTTATGCGGAGAACCGCGACCCTCATCGAGCCAGGCCATGACGCATTGCGGTCGCATGTTCACAATCGGGCGAAGTCGCGAGCTGTAGCAAACCCCCGATCCGTCACTATGCTTGTCGTAGAGACTGAGAAGCCTGTTGTCCACGATGTACTTGTCCTGTTTCTGGACTGGGTAATCGATGTGACTCATGGCATCGCTCTGATTGAGGAGTTGCTCGTTCGCGTATGCAAGGTATGTGAACGTGGGAAGTAGGAGCACGACTTTGGCAGATGACTGTCCCGCCGTAGGTCGGACTGTGAACGGTATGTAATCGTCGCTGGAACCAGTGGACACGTGCGCCGCGTATACCCCACTTTTCAGGTCGGTAGGTACGACCCATGAGAAGGCTGCATCCCAGCCAGCATCGAACAGGTCGTCGTCGTGAAAGTGGATGGCTCCGTAATGCGAATTGGCGTGCCGCCACGCAGTCTCGGATCCGTCGAATTTGCGGCCCGTGGCTGCCCGCATCGGCATGTTGACCGCGCGCCCGTCGTACCCGTGGCCGGACGTGTCCGCAATGGACCAACCGTCGATTCCGATCTCGAAATCCCAAGCCGCCAACAAATCATTCGGAGAGCCGGCAGGTGTCTCGTGCTCGAATGTGTGATTGTCTGCAAAAGCTGCCGAATAAAGCCGTGGAGCCTCGATTTTGCCGTTGTAAAAGCACGATGGAAATTCTCCATTTCTGTCCGCGCCGATCGAGATCTCGCCCGTTGCGTCGCTGGCGAAAGAGATGGCGGTGCTCGCCGTCCGTACTGTCGACGAGTTGGTGGTCTGGACGGACTCGATGCGTAGTTTCAGTATCCCAGCGTGCGCACAGCTCAAAGTCAGTCGCTGCCAAGTCCTTTCTTCGATCGAACCGATGGAGACGGTCGCACCGGCGGCATGTACAACAGCCGCACCGTTCTCGAGTCCGATCCACAGCCCATCGTCGGATTTCGGGCACCATGACAGGAGCGTCTGTCGACCGCGTTTGGGAGTAGTCGGCCAGAACCATAGGTCCACGGTCACGTCATCGACATCACTGAGATCCAACTGCTTGGGAATTTCTATGTACGAACCCGGTCGAATGTGCTGTTCGGTACCTGCATAGCGCCCCTCGATCGAGCTCTCCACCGGTTGTGACTTGAACCCGGGCGTGCCCGGCCGCGTGTCGCCGTGGATCAGCCGTACGATCTCGGCTTCGTATGGCACGCCCCCTTTGGAACTGACCTGAAACGTGATCGACTCGCCCCCTTGCACGCTCAGCCGATCACTGTATCCAACAATTTCCATGGCTTTACTCCAGTGGTTTCTCGAATTCGGACAGGCGAATCCCTAACGTCGCGGTTCATCGAACGACAAACAACATTCAGCCTGGATCTGAGGTCGATCGGCACGAACCACCAGAGGGCGGATCCGTTTGCTTCGCTGCCCTAGTGGGTCGGTAAACGCCTGAAAATACGAGTGGATCAGCCGACCAGACGAGGCTCACTCTGCGTTGCATGTGTTGTGATCGATTTACGCGGTCGTACGGCCGCCACGGACGACAGTGCCACACAAAGCCCGACCGAACCGCACGTGGACAATCTGTCATGCCGGTATTGCCGAGTTCCTACACCTTGCCCCTGGTTGCAGGCTACGGCCACGCAGCATGCTTTTCAGCATGCAAGCAACCTCTCCTAGCCTCGCCGGCGTAGACCACGCAAATGGTGTTGGTGCTGCCACTGGTATTACCGCAGCACCGACGCAGCTGATCGGCTTCGACCGTCAACACGTGATGCACGGTTTTACCAACTTCGATCGCGACGCCGCACCTGGCCCAATCTTCCAGTCGGGTAAAGGCGTCCGTCTGATCGACGTCGAAGGCAACGAATGGCTCGACGGATGTGCCGGCCAGGCCAACGTCAGCCTCGGCTACGGGCGCGATGAGCTCGCCGACGTCGCAGCGGCTACCCTCAAGTCCCTGGCCTTCGGAACGCACTTTTACCACAACCGTAGCCATGTGTGGGCATCCCAACTTGCCGACCGGCTCGCACACATCACACCCGCTGGTATCGACCAGTTCTTCTACGGCGTCGGAGGGTCTGACGCCGTAGAGACCGCCATCAAGATCGCCCGGTTCACCAACATCACGAATGGCCGGCCCGAAAAGATTCACATCATCGGCCGAATGAACAGCTACCACGGCGTGAGCTACGGCGGTGCCAGCATGACCGGTGACCACGCCATGTGGAACAACATCGGCCCACTGCTATCAGGTTTCTCGCACATCGCTCAGCCCGAAAACGGCAGCGTCGGTGCGGCCAAAGCGCTGGAGGACGAGATCCTGCGCGTCGGACCGGAGAAGGTTGCGGCATTCCTCGCGGAACCGATCTCCACCCCGAACGGGCTCTACTGCCCTCCAGACGACTACTGGCCGCAGATCCGCGCGATCTGCGACAAGTACAATATTTTGATGATCGCCGACGAAGTTTTGGTCGGGTTCGGCCGAGCGGGAGCCCAGTTCGCGATCGATCGCTGGAATGTCACTCCGGACATCCTCACCATGTCGAAGGCGATAACGGCCGGTTACCTTCCGTTGTCGGTCGTCGGAGTGGCTGGTCATGTGCGTGAGGCCCTCGCAGCGAGTGGCGAGAAGTTTGTGCACGGCGTCACCTACGGTGGACACCCGGCTGCGTGTGCAGTTGCCCTTGCGACCATCGATATCATGGAGAACGAGGATGTCGTCGGCCAGGCAGTACGAGGTGGTAACTACTTCGCACAGCAGCTCGCGAAACTTGCCGACAGCCAGGACATCCTCGATAAGAGTTCCGCGCGGGCAACCGGCATGATGGTCGCCATCAACCTCAAGCTGGATGAGTACGGTGACGAATTCGGTGTACGCGTCCACGAGGAGTTTGCTCGCCGCCGTGTCCTGGTGCGCTCGTACCGTAACAACAGGACCATCGGTTTCCTACCGGCTCTGACAATTCAGACCGAAGACATCGACGCGATCGTGGAAAGAGTCGGGGATTCGATCGTCGCCACACGTGCCGCGTTGGGTGTCTAGAAAATCAGTTCGGCCGTTATCTCCAGATATCGCCCAAATGCATATTGAGAGGGATTCAATGTCAGTCCAATCAGTCGAAAATTCGGTTGTCCAGCGCTATCCAGTGATCGCACGACTGAACAGGCCGTACATCGACGGCGCGTTCGTGGATCCGCAGACCGACGACACGTTTGCACGTGTCACACCGGTCAACGGGCAGGCTCTGCCATCCATCGCATCGTGTGGAGATGCCGATGTCGACCGCGCAGTGGCTTCTGCACGGCGCGCGTTCGAGACGTCGGACTGGCGTCGCCGCAGTCCGCGCGAACGCAAGCGAGTACTTCAGCGACTGTCAGCTCTCATGCTCGAGCACAAAGACGAACTCGGCGCACTGATCACCGCTGACATGGGCAAGCCGATCGCGACTGCTACATGGGAAGTCGAGTTCAGCGCCGAAGTTTTCGAATGGTTCGGGGAATCCGTCGATCATCTCTTCGGCGACGTGGCACCCCTCGGTTACGACGCCCACGCAACCATCACCAGGGAGCCAATCGGCGTCGCCGCAGCGGTTACCCCGTGGAACTTCCCGCTGCTGATGCCGTCGGTCAAGTTGGCGCCGGCCCTCGCCAGCGGTAACACGGTGGTTCTCAAGCCAGCAGAACAGTCGCCGCTGGCTGCGCTGCGCTTGGCCGAGCTCGCCACGGAAGCCGGACTGCCCGACGGAGTACTCAACGTCGTGACAGGACTCGGTGAGACGGCCGGCAAGGCTCTCGCTTTGCACATGGACGTCGACGCGCTCGGATTCACCGGTTCGACGGCCGTCGGTCGCCTGATCATGAAGTACGCAGCCGAGTCCAACCTGAAGAAGGTGTCACTCGAGCTGGGCGGTAAGTCCCCCGCTCTCGTGCTGGCGGACGCCGCCGACCACGAAATGGTCGCCAGCAAGACCGCCGAGGCGATCTTCGGAAACACCGGACAGATGTGCGACTCGAGCTCGCGGATGGTCGTTCACGAATCGATCGCGGATTCCGTGATCGAACAACTCAACATTGTCGCAGGGCGTTGGCAGCCGCTCGACCCGTTCGATCCGAGCGCGGTCATGGGACCGGTCGTCGACAAGAGCCAGTACGACCGAGTGCTCGGATACCTCGACATCGGTCGGCAGGAAGGTGCGCAGGTCACCGTTGGCGGCAACGCCACAATGGTCGAGACAGGAGGCTTCTACATCGAGCCCACCGTTCTCCGAAACGTCACCAACGACATGCGAGTCGCGCGCGAAGAAATTTTCGGACCGGTGCTCTCCGTCATCACCTTCAGTGACGACGAAGAGGGTCTCCGGATCGCCAACGACACCAATTACGGTCTCGCAGCAACGGTGTGGACCAACGACATTCGTAAAGCACACCGCATGGCCCGAGAGCTGCGCGCGGGTGCAGTCTTGGTCAATGGTGACGAGCTGTTCGACGTGACACTCCCCCACGGCGGGTTCAAGGAGTCCGGCATCGGGCGTGACTACTCGCACTACGCTTTCGACAATTGGACTCAGCTCAAGGCCACGTACATCAACCTGGCCTGAGTCGGTCAACCGCGCAGCTAGTTCGACTGCACCACACCTCTGCACGGTGGCCGTTGGCCACCGTGCAGAGGTGCCTCTGGAGCCCGACCGAGATTTGCCCGAGTGCGCACGCGCCGACGGAAGGCCCGGAGGGGTTCTCACCAAAACGGAGGATCTAAGCGTGAACACTGCTCCCACGCCGTCCGCCGAAATACGACTTAATCGCAGTTTTTAATGGTGACGCGTCCAACAGAGGGCGCAGACTCACCACAGCACCACTATCCGCCCAGCCCCCTAGCGGCGGAACGCCTCGCTTACGCGAGAAAGGTTGAGAACTGATATGGATCCGCGCCACTCGATTTTGTTCGAGCCAATCGAAATCGGTCCGAAGACGATACCGAACCGCTTCCTGCAGACTCCCCACTGCACGAGCTTCGGCACCACCAAACCACGCTCCCAGGCACACCATCGCAAGGTGAAGGCTGAAGGTGGATGGGGGCTCATCTTCACAGAAGAGTGCTCCATCCACCCAGAAGCAGACCAATTTCCTTTCGTGCTCGCCAGGCTCTGGGACGATGACGATGTGGCGAACCTCGCCCTCATGTGCGACATGGTCCACGAGGAGGGTGCGCTGGCCGGCATCGAGTTGTGGTACGGCGGAGTGCTTCCCCTGAACATGGAGTCGCGCGGTGTATCCCGAGCGCCGTCGCAGATCGTCAGCGACGCTTTTTCGATGGCACCGTGTCTCGAGATGGACATCTCCGACATCGAGATCGTGCAGGGTTTCTACGTCGACGCGGCGTTGCGTTCGCGTGACGCAGGTTTCGACGTGATCTGTCTGTACGGAGGCCATGAGGGCTTGCTCGAGCAGTTCCTCTCGCCGTACTACAACAAGCGCACGGATAACTACGGTGGATCACCAGAGAACCGAGCTCGCATGTGGCGTGAGGTGATCGAGAAGGTCCGCGCGGCGGTTGGCTCCGACATGGCTATTTCTGTTCGAATCTCCGCGGATTCACTCCGTGGAGACGATGGAATTCTGTTGGAGCGCGATGTCCTTCCGTTCATTCGTGCCTGCGACGACATCGTCGATCTGTGGGACGTCTACCTGGGCGGTGTCGACTGGGGTGACGACGCAACACCGTCGCGCTTCTTCAGGTCCGGCCGCGCGCTGGATTACGTCAAACGCATCAAGGAAACAACGCGCAAACCGGTAGTTGCCGTAGGCAGGTTCACTGACCCGGGCGCTATGGCGCAGATCATCAAGGACGGTGTCGTCGACATTGTAGGTGCCGCCAGGCCCACAATTGCCGACCCCTACCTGCCTAACAAGATCAAAGAAGGTCGACCGGAGGACATCCGGGAGTGCATCGGCTGCAATATCTGTATCTCTCGTTTCGAGCACGGCGGACCTCCCATCATCTGTACTCAAAATGCGACCGCTGGCGAGGAGTACCGACGTGGGTGGCATCCCGAGAAATTCGATCGGGCTACCAACGCTGAATCCGATGTGCTGATCCTCGGTGCAGGCCCAGCAGGTATGGAGTGTGCACGAGTTCTCGGCGAACGGGGTATGCGCAATGTGCATCTCGTCGACTCCGAACCCGAGATGGGCGGCCACCTTCGATGGTTGACCCAGCTACCGGGACTGAACGAGTGGAATCGCGTCACCGACTACCGGATGGTGCAGCTCGAGAAGCTGAAGAACGTCGAGTTCATTGCCAACACAAGACTTTCAGCCGCCGAGGCCGCAGACTACGGCGCTGGCATCGTCATTGTGGCGACCGGATCGCACTGGTCAGAAGTTGGGCTGGGACCTGTCACCAGGAATGGTCTTGTCACGTCCAAGGGCGCAAATGTTTTCACACCTGAGGACATTCTCAGGGACGGGCGCGAGCTTCCCGGTACACACGTCACCATCATCGACAACGACGGATATCATGTCGGTGCTGGACTCGCCGACATGCTGTCGTCGCGCGGCAAGAAGGTCACGCTTCTGACGCACATGGCCGAGTTGGCTCCGTACACCAACTACACGTTGGAAGCCGGTTTCATCCGCCGCAAGTTGCACAAGCAGGGCGTGAAGATCGTGACGTCGACCATCCCGGTCAGTCTGAACGAGGACGGTGTACATGCGCACTCGGCATATGCCGATTCCGATGACCTTCAGTTCTATCCGTCCGATGCAGTCGTACTGGTAACGCAGCGAGTCTCGAACACCGGCATCTACCGCACTATGCAAGACGAAATCGGATCGGTTCAATTGCTCGAAGAAGGGGTCGATTCGGTCTACAAGATCGGCGATTGCGTCGCTCCGAGAATCATTGCGGAGGCGGTCTTCGACGGCCACCGCTTGGCCCGTGAAATAGATTCGCCCAACCCGGCGATTGCGTTGCCATATCACCGTGAGCGCGTCGTCGAGCTGCGGCTCGAGCGCACTCGTCCCGGAGCACTGACCTCCTGAAGGGTGAAGCCAACACAGTAACGAGGCGGCCGGTTCTCACCGGCCGCTTCGTTGCTGGCCGCGTGTGCACAGGGGAGAACAAGTGCTCAATAAGGTATGGATGCTGCTGCTGGCGGCAGTCCTGTCGGAAGCGGCAGCGGCCCTATCGCTCAAGGCTGCGCTCGACACACCGCTCTGGTACTCGGTTGTTGTGATCGGCTACAGCGCGTCGTTCGTGTTGCTCTCGATGATTCTCCGGGCGGGCGCTCCTATCGGCAAGATCTACGGTATCTGGGCTGCGTCGGGAATCGCCCTGACCGCGGTGCTCGGAACTGTCATATTCGGCGAACCTATGACAGTTCTGATGGTCGCAGGTATTGCCCTGGTGATCGGTGGCGTACTGCTTGTCGAGTTCGGCTCCGGACGCGCGAAAACGATGGCTGACAACTGATGTGGTGGTTGCTGTCCGGCGCGATCATCGTCGAAGTCGCCGCGACGCTCGCGCTACGCGCATCGGAAGGCGGACGGAAGAAGCTCTGGCTCATTCCTGTAATAACTGGCTACTTGGTAGCGTTCATACTGTTGTCAGCGACGCTGTCCGCAGGCTTGACGATCGGTGTCGCGTACGGAATATGGGCCGCCTGCGGCGTAGCGCTGACAGCGATCGCCGGGCGTCTGTTGTTCAAGGAACCATTGACATGGATCATGGCGCTGGGCATTACCGTAATAGTAGGTGGCGTGCTGTTGATCGAAATTGGTTCCGCTGCACATTGACTGCCATCTTAGAAAGGTGAATCGATTACCGTGCCAGTCTCACTGGTACCGATATCGTCGGCACCCTGTTGTTTGGACCGACGTCGACACCGATTCTTGAGCCGAATTCTCCTGCGCCCGAACCGCTTCGACAACATGCACGTCGTCCAGGCATTTCGAGCCCTTTATCGACGAACCTGAATTCCCATATCGATATGATCGAGGTCAAGTTGAGTAGCAATACGAACGCTGCTGTGGAACCCGTCGCTGCCTACGCACCGACGTCCGAGTTCACGGCTCAGGCGAACGCTCAGGCGGATCTCTACGCCGCCGCGGAGAAGGACCGACTCGGCTTCTGGGCCGAGCAGGCCCGCCGGCTGCACTGGCACACCCCGTTCACCGAAGTACTCGACTGGTCCGACGCCCCCGTCGCCAAATGGTTCGCCGACGGCGAACTCAACGTCGCCTACAACTGCGTCGACCGCCACGTCCTCGACGGCCACGGCGACCAGGTAGCCATCCACTGGGAAGGCGAACCCGGCGACAGCCGCGACATCACCTACTCCGATCTGCTCGCCGACGTCAGCCAGGCCGCCAACACCCTCACCGACCTCGGTCTCGTGTCCGGTGACCGCGTCGCGATCTACATGCCCATGATCCCCGAGGCCATCGTCTCGATCCTCGCGTGCGCTCGCCTCGGCCTGACCCACTCGGTCGTCTTCGCCGGCTTCTCCGCCACCGCACTGCGCTCGCGCATCGACGACGCCGAAGCCAAACTCGTCATCACCACCGACGGACAGTGGCGACGCGGCAAGCCCGCTCCCATCAAGGACACCGTCGACGAAGCAGTCGACGGGGCAGCCTCGATCGAACACGTGCTGGTCGTCAAGCGCACCGACTCCGACGTCGCCTGGACCGAGGGACGCGACCTGTGGTGGCACGAGACCGTCGCCACGGCGTCGAAAGAGCATGAGGCACAGCCTTTCCCGGCCGAGCACCCCCTGTTCATCCTCTACACCTCCGGTACGACGGGTAAGCCCAAGGGCATCATCCACACCTCCGGCGGCTACCTCACCCAGA
>NZ_JASHKT010000029.1:0-1300 GCF_030056855.1 Rhodococcus sp. IEGM 1354 | reverse complement strand
GCGACTGCGCCTACTGCTGGTGGTTGCGGTGGGCGCAGTCGTCTTTGTGGTTCAGGCGGGTACGCGGTCGGCGTGCAGGCTCGGCAGGTCCGGGAATGCGTCTGCGACTCCGGGGTAGACGATCCGGCCGTCGCGGGTGTTGACGCCCAGTGCCAGCGCGGGGTTGGCGGTCAGGGCGGCGTCGACGCCTTGGTCGGCCATCTGACGCAGGTACGCCAGCGTGGCATTGGTCAAGGCCTTGGTCGAGGTTTGGGGTACTCCGCCGGGCATGTTCGCCACGCAGTAGTGACGGATGCCCTCGACGGTGAAGATCGGCGACTCGTAGGTGGTGGGGCGGGAGGTCTCGAATGCGCCACCCTGGTCGATGGCGACGTCGATCAGGAGTGCACCCGGCTTGAGCAGTGCCAGCTGTGCACGTGAGACGACTTTCGGTGCTGCTCGTCCGGGGACGAGAACTGCGCCCACGACTGCGTCCGCTCGCGCGAGTTCGGTGTCGAGGGTCTGGGCGTCGGAGACCAGTGTGCGTGCTCGGCCCCCGAAGAGGATGTCGAGTTCGCGGATCCGCTTTCCGGAGGTGTCGAGGATGGTGACTTCGGCTTGCATCCCCAGAGCCAGGAGTGCGGCCTGGGTGCCGACGACTCCGCCGCCGATGACCAGAACCCGGCAGGGCGCGACACCGGGTGATCCGCCGAGCAGCATGCCGGGGCCACCGCCGGGCATGGTCAGGTGAGTGGCGGCTGCGTGCGCGGCCAGTCGACCGGCGAGCTCGCTCATGGGAGTGAGCAACGGTAGGCCGGTGTTGTCCTGCACGGTCTCGTAGGCGATGCCGAGTGTTCCTGCGGCCAGCAGAGCTTCGGTGAGCGGGCGGTCTGCGGCGAGGTGCAGGTAGGTGAACAGGGTCAGGTCCTCGCGCAGGAATGGGTATTCCGCGGCGATCGGTTCCTTGACCTTGACCAGCAGTTCGGCGCGTTCCCAGGCCTCGGCCTGGGAGGTGAGGTGGGCACCGACGGCGGTGTAGTCGTCGTCGCTGAACCCTGCGCCGTCACCGGCACCGCGTTCGACGAGGACGGTGTGGCCGCTACGAACGAGGTCGGCGGCACCGCCGGGGGTCAGCCCGACCCGGGCCTCTTGTGGCTTGATCTCTTTGACAACGGAAATACGCATGACAGAGACACTTTCGTTCTGGGGAGGTGTGAATGGATGTGGGTAGTTCACGTGCTGGGGCGGCGGGCGATGTTGTAGAAGCGCACGTTCTGGTACTCCTCGAGCCCTTCGGCACTGCCCTCACGACCGAGACCGG
>NZ_JASHKT010000028.1:0-1440 GCF_030056855.1 Rhodococcus sp. IEGM 1354 | reverse complement strand
TGTGCACCGCTCCCCAGAAGTTGGACTGAGTAATTCAGTTCCAACGACTGGGGAGCGTGTGTATGCGTGTACGAAGTTCACTTACTGAGGATCAGCGGGTCGCGGCGGTAGCGTTGTTCGAGGAGGGCCGGGGGTCGCGCTCGGTCGCCGCGCAGTTGGGTATCGGGTCGTGGGCGGTGAGGAGTCTTCACGACCGGTGGCGGGTTCGAGGCGGGAGCGCGTTGATGGAGAAACCGGACCGAAAAAAGTTCTCGTTCGAGTTCAAACTTGCTGTGGTGCAACGCTTTCTTGCGGGTGAGAGCAAGGTCGAGTTGGCGCGCGAGTATGGACTGTCGTCGGCGAAGATCATCGAACCGTGGGTGCGTGCGTACCGCCGCGACGGCGACGAGGGATTGCGTCCCAAGAGTGCGGGTCGACCACCGAAACCGTCGACGGCAGATCCGGATGGGCCCAGCGAGCTCGACCGCCTGCGTGAAGAGAACGAGCGGTTGCGCACGCAGGTGGCGTACCTGGGAAAATTGCGGGCCTTGAGGGAACAGGGACGACGGTGAAGGTTCTCGCTGTCATCGCCCTCAAGGCTCAGTACCGACTCGATGTGCTGCTCGACGTCGCCGGCCTGGCCCGCTCGACGTTCTTCTACCGTCAAGCTCAGTTGCGCCGACCCGATCCGAAGGCAGCGTTGAAAGCGGCGGTGACCAGCGCGTTCGAGAACAACCATGGGCGGTACGGGCATCGCCGTGTCCACCGAGTACTCGTCGATGCGGGGTGGCGGGTGGCGAAGAAGACGGTGTTAGCGGTGATGCGCGAGCTCGGGTTGGCGTGCCCTGTGCGGCGCCGTCGACGGTATGTCTCGTATCAGGGGCAGGTCGGGGCGGTCGCCTCGAACATCCTCGACCGCCAGTTCACGGCGGAGACCCCGAATCAGAAGTGGGTCACCGATGTCACCGAATTCCGAGTCGGGGAGGCGAAGTTGTATCTGTCTCCGGTGATGGACTTGTTCGATCGTCAGATCATCTCGTATTCGATCGGCCGGTCCCCGACGACGGAGTTCACCAACCGTTCCCTGCGCGATGCTCTGAGTGGGCTCGGTGAACAGGAGTGTCCAATCGTGCACTCGGATCAGGGATTTCACTACCAGCATCACACGTGGCGGCGGCTGCTGGACGATGCGGGAGCGATCCAATCGATGTCCCGCAAGGCCAACTGCTACGACAACGCGATCATCGAGAACTTCTTCGGTCACCTCAAAGAAGAGATGTTTCATCACACCCGATACCTCGACCTCGGCGCCTTGCAGGCCGCGATCGAGGACTACATCGACTGGTTCAACAACGACCGCATCTCGCTACGCCTCGACGGCCTGAGCCCGGTGCGATACCGAGCTCAGGCCCTCGCGGCCTAGGCTTTGCATTAACGGTCCAACCCACGGGGTCCAGTGCA
>NZ_JASHKT010000027.1:0-3703 GCF_030056855.1 Rhodococcus sp. IEGM 1354 | reverse complement strand
CTGAACCACAAAGACGACTGCGCCCACCGCAACCACCAGCAGTAGGCGCAGTCGCACAGGCCGAATTCACAACTGTAGACGCGATCGGGCCGCTACCACCGAGAGGATGTTCGATGACTACACCGCAGACCAAGACCGAGGGCACGATGCCCAACGGATTCGATCCCGCGAGTGTGGAATCGTTAGAGCCCGAACTGCGTTCGTTGGTCGAACGCAGACAAAGCGTCATCGCCCCGAGCAACCGGTTGTTCTACAGCACACCAGTCGACGTGGTGCGCGCCGAAGGCGTCCATTTGTACGATGCGCAGGGGAATCAGTACCTCGACGCCTACAACAACGTTCCCGCCGTCGGTCATTGCAATCCGCATGTGGTGGAGGCTATTTCGCGACAAGCCGCGACCTTGAACAGCAATACGCGATACCTCACACCCACGCTGATCGAATACAGCGAACGACTCCTCGCGACCCATGACCCAGCCATCGACCAGGTTCTGTATACCTGTTCGGGCAGTGAGGCCAACGATCTCGCCATCCGGATGGCCCGCTACGAAACGGGTGGCGATGCAGTCATCGTGACGTCCCACGCCTATCACGGGCTCACAGCGTCCATTGCCGAGATGTCGCCGACCCTAGGCCCGAACGTTCCCCTCGGGGCGACGACGGTGACGATCGAGGCACCGGACTACTCGAGCGGTGACGACGCCGAAACGGTCGGAGCCACGATGGCGTCTCGCGTGTCCGAGGCCATCAAACACCTCGAGCGGCATGGGATGCGGCTCGCGGCGCTCCTCGTCGACACCGTGTTCTCGAGCGACGGACTCATCACGAGCCCGCCCGGATTCCTCGCACCGGTTGTCGACGTGGTCCACAGAGCCGGCGGACTTTTCATCGCAGACGAGGTACAAGCGGGCTTCGGCCGAACCGGTGAAGCCATGTGGGGATACCAACGGCATGGGGTCGTACCTGATCTGGTGACGATGGGCAAACCGATGGCGAACGGTCTGCCGCTCGCGGCGGTCGCGACGCAGAGTCGACATGCGCTGAAGTTCGGGCGCGACATCCGGTACTTCAACACCGCGGCGGGCAACACCGTGTGCATCAGTGCTGCCAACGCGGTCCTGGACGTCTTCGAGACCGATGGAATTCTCGCGAACGTCTGCAACGTAGGACGGCAATTGCTCGAAGGCCTCACAGAGCTGACGCAGCGCTACGCCTGCGTGACGAGCGCGCGGGGAGCAGGACTGTTCGTCGCCGTCGATCTGGTCGACCCGGAGACCCAGCGACCGGCACCGATACTGGCGGCGTCGGTCGTCAATGGCCTGCGCAAACGGCGGGTATTGGTCAGCAACACCGGACCCTTCGAGAACGTCCTGAAGATTCGCCCACCGCTGGTCTTCTCGGCCGAGAATGCGCAGTACTTCCTGGTCCAGCTCGACGAGGTCCTCGCCGAGGCCACATCCTGACCCACCTCGGCCGGCGAGGACTGCTCAGACGCCGACCAGGTTGGACAGCTGCGCGGCACTCCATCCGATGTTGCGCGACAGGTACTCGGCGTTGTGGGGCATCGCCTCGCTGAGGTGCAGCGCCATCAGGAGTCGCTGGGTGATGCGCATCGACACCAGACCACGAATCAATTCGGACTCCGAGTCGGTCATGACGCACACCTCGCGGTACCCAGCGATCATGTGACGGGGTCCTTCCCATGGGTCGCCGTCGACAGCGACCTGAGAGGCCAACCCACTGGCCAGATCGGCGGCGCGCCACGAGTGCATGACATCACCCCAATCCAGGACTCCTTGAACGAAATCGTTCGATGCGGGATCGACGAGAATGTTGTCCACACTGAAATCGCCGTGCACCACTTGAGTTGGCAGGTCCCCGGCCGCAGGTACAAAAGTGGAGCCGTACCAATCGAACACCCGTCCCACGGCGGGTGAGTCTGCCAGTGGTCGCATGACGTCGAGTTCGTGGAAGTTCTGCAGGTCGTAGGCCAGGTGCCGGTCCGCTGCGTCGTGGTGAAAGTCGCTGAGGGCGTTGGCCATCCTTGCCAAGACTCGTCCGCATTGACGTAATTGGTTGGGGGAGGGTTGAACTGAGCGCAGCGCGCGTCCGGAGAGAAACGTAGTGACACGTACGATGCGTCTTTGACCGTCCGGCACCACCACACGGGGAAGTTGCTCACCGTCGGCAGAGGGGATGACGCGCTCGAGCGGTAGAAGGGGATCCCGCCGACTCGCGTGCAGCAAGGCCGCAGTCTGCAATTCGATGACGCGCGGCTGGTCACCCGGGTGGGCAATCTTGATCACGTAGCTGTCACCGAGGCGCGTAGTAGCTCGATACGTGTCGTCCCGTTCGGTCGGTAACCTCACCGGATCTTCGGCGGCCACGATTCCGTATACCGAGTTGATCAGTCTCCGTACCTGTTCGGCGCTCAACCGCTCGAACGATTCGGTGAAGGATGACGTCACCCCGGAACTATCGGGACGGATCATCAGTTATTTCCGAGCTGACCGAATACACGCAGCGATCGCAGATGCTGCACACGTATTGCGCGACAGGGTCGACTTCTTGCTCTGACGAGTTGCCGACGTTGTCTCGGGAACACCGTCTCCTGGAAGTGCCCAGTGACGCAACCTGGTCCAGATCCCGGGCCACCTCACCCGCATCACGCGCGGCGTAGACCGTGGTGACGTACGCGCCCTCATAGCCGTACGTGCGGGAGTCGCCGAACCCGCTGACACCGAAGAGCAACTGCCACCTACACCGACAGTCCCGGCACCAACGCGCCGCTGCTGTCGTCGGACGGACCCCGCACACTTGTCGACGTTCTGCGCTCATAGCTTTCGACATTGACGTGCTCCCTTCGTGCTGCTTTTCTCAGCAGCTCATTTGATTTCTGTGAGGACGGTGCCTTGGGTGATGGCGTCGCCTGCGGTGACGCTCAGGCCGGTGATGGTGCCTGCTTTGTGGGCGGTGACGGGGTTTTCCATTTTCATCGCTTCCAGGACCGCGATGAGGTCACCGACCTCGACGGTTTGGCCTTCTTCGACGGCGACTTTGACCACGGTGCCCTGCATGGGTGCGGTGACGGCGTCACCGGATGCTGCGCCTGCTCCGGCACCGCCACGGGTACGAGCTTTCGGTTTGCGCCGTACCGCACCGGCATTTCCGCCGTTGTTGCCGCCGAGGGTGAGCTCGCCGGGCAGGGAGACCTCGACGCGGCGGCCCCCGACCTCGACGATGATGGACTGCCGCGGCAGCAGTTCCTCGTCGTCGATCGGTTGGCCGGCGGTGAACGGGGGAACCTGGTTGTCGAATTCGGTTTCGATCCACCGGGTGTGCACCGAGAAGGAGTCGCCGTCACCGATGAACGCGGGATCGGAGACCACCGCAGCGTGGAACGGGATCACCGTCGCCAGGCCTTCGACGGTGAACTCGGCCAGCGCCCGACGCGAACGAGCGAGGGCTTCCTCGCGGGTGGCTCCGGTGACGATGAGTTTGGCGAGCATCGAATCGAACTGGCCACCGATCACCGAGCCGGATTCGACACCGGAATCGACGCGCACTCCCGGTCCGGAGGGGGCGGTGAAGGTGGTGACCGGGCCGGGGGCGGGCAGGAACCCACGGCCGGCGTCTTCGCCGTTGATTCGGAACTCGAACGAATGCCCGCGGGGTTCGGGGTCTTCGGTGATGGTCAGTTCTT
>NZ_JASHKT010000026.1:0-3478 GCF_030056855.1 Rhodococcus sp. IEGM 1354 | reverse complement strand
TGTGTGTGTTGTTTGAGAATTGCACAGTGGACGCGAGCATCTTTGTTGTAAGTAATGAAGAGCGTACGGTGGATGCCTTGGCACCAGGAGCCGATGAAGGACGTAGGAGGCTGCGATAAGCCTCGGGGAGCTGTCAACCGAGCTGTGATCCGAGGGTGTCCGAATGGGGAAACCCAGCACGAGTGATGTCGTGTTACCCGCATCTGAATATATAGGGTGTGTGGAGGGAACGTGGGGAAGTGAAACATCTCAGTACCCACAGGAAGAGAAAACAATAGTGATTCCGTGAGTAGTGGCGAGCGAAAGCGGATGAGGCCAAACTTTGTGCGTGTGATACCCGGCAGGGGTTGCGTATGGAGGGTTGTGGGGTTTGCATTGTCGATTCTGCCGGATCGGCCGACAGTGAGAAATTGTGGTGTTAGTCGAAGTGGTCTGGAACGGCCTGTCGTAGAGGGTGAGAGTCCCGTAGACGAAAACATTGCAACTGTCGTTGTGGATACCCAAGTAGCAGCGGGCCCGTGAAATCTGCTGTGAATCTGTCGGGACCACCCGATAAGCCTGAATACTCCCTGGTGACCGATAGCGGACTAGTACCGTGAGGGAAAGGTGAAAAGTACCCCGGGAGGGGAGTGAAATAGTACCTGAAACCGTGCGCTTACAATCCGTCAAAGCCGGTGCATGACTTGTCATGGCTGGTGATGGCGTGCCTTTTGAAGAATGAGCCTGCGAGTTAGTGGCATGTCGCGAGGTTAACCCGTGTGGGGTAGCCGTAGCGAAAGCGAGTCCGAATAGGGCGTATCACCGTGAGGTGTGTAGTGGCGTGTTCTAGACCCGAAGCGGAGTGATCTACCCATGGCCAGGTTGAAGCGACGGTAAGACGTCGTGGAGGACCGAACCCACTTAGGTTGAAAACTGAGGGGATGAGTTGTGGGTAGGGGTGAAAGGCCAATCAAACTCCGTGATAGCTGGTTCTCCCCGAAATGCATTTAGGTGCAGCGTCACGTGTTTCTCACCGGAGGTAGAGCTACTGGATGGTCTAGGGGGCCTACAAGCTTACCGAAATCAGCCAAACTCCGAATGCCGGTGAGTGAGAGCGTGGCAGTGAGACTGCGGGCGATAAGGTTCGTAGTCGAGAGGGAAACAGCCCAGATCGCCAGCTAAGGTCCCTAAGCGTGTACTAAGTGGAAAAGGATGTGGGGTCGCGAAGACAACCAGGAGGTTGGCTTAGAAGCAGCCACCCTTGAAAGAGTGCGTAATAGCTCACTGGTCAAGTGATCCTGCGCCGACAATGTAGCGGGGCTCAAGTACACCACCGAAGCTGCGGCACTCACACAATAGCCCGCTGTTCTCTTGCGAGGGTTCAGCCAGGTGTGTGGGTGGGTAGGGGAGCGTCGTGCAGCCATGGAAGCATCGGAGTGATCCAGGTGTGGAGGCTGCGCGAGTGAGAATGCAGGCATGAGTAGCGAAAGACGAGTGAGAAACTCGTCCGCCGAATGACCAAGGGTTCCTGGGCCAGGTTAATCCGCCCAGGGTGAGTCGGGACCTAAGACGAGGCCGACAGGCGTAGCCGATGGACAACGGGTTGATATTCCCGTACCCGTGTAACCGCGCCCATGGTGAATCAGTGACACTAACCACCCTGAATCCATATGACTTGCCGCCTTCGGGTGGCCGGCGTGTGGTGGATGCGTGGGACCTGATCTGGTAGTAGCCAAGCGATGGGGTGACGCAGGAAGGTAGCTGGGCCAGTCAGTGGTTGTACTGGTGTAAGCCTGTAGGGCGAACGGTAGGCAAATCCGCCGTTCACATAGCCTGAGAGGTGATGCGTAGCCGATTGAGGCGAATTCAGTGATCCTATGCTGCCGAGAAAAGCCTCTAGTGAGTTGTTACACGGCCCGTACCCCAAACCGACACAGGTGGTCAGGTAGAGAATACTAAGGCGATCGAGATAACTATGGTTAAGGAACTCGGCAAAATGCCCCCGTAACTTCGGGAGAAGGGGGGCCCCTGCCGGTGATCACTCTTGCAGTGTGAGCTGGTGTGGGCCGCAGAGACCAGTGAGAAGCGACTGTTTACTAAAAACACAGGTCCGTGCGAAGTCGTAAGACGATGTATACGGACTGACGCCTGCCCGGTGCTGGAAGGTTAAGAGGACCGGTTAGCCAGTGATGGCGAAGCTGAGAATTTAAGCCCCAGTAAACGGCGGTGGTAACTATAACCATCCTAAGGTAGCGAAATTCCTTGTCGGGTAAGTTCCGACCTGCACGAATGGCGTAACGACTTCTCAGCTGTCTCAACCATAGACTCGGCGAAATTGCATTACGAGTAAAGATGCTCGTTACGCGCGGCAGGACGAAAAGACCCCGGGACCTTCACTACAGCTTGGTATTGGTGTTCGGTTCGGTTTGTGTAGGATAGGTGGGAGACTGTGAAGCGGTGACGCCAGTTACTGTGGAGTCGTTGTTGAAATACCACTCTGATCGTATTGGATACCTCAACCTCGGACCATGATCTGGTTCAGGGACAGTGCCTGGTGGGTAGTTTAACTGGGGCGGTTGCCTCCTAAAATGTAACGGAGGCGCCCAAAGGTTCCCTCAGCCTGGTTGGCAATCAGGTGTCGAGTGCAAGTGCACAAGGGAGCTTGACTGTGAGACTGACAAGTCGAGCAGGGACGAAAGTCGGGACTAGTGATCCGGCACCGGCAAGTGGAAGCGGTGTCGCTCAACGGATAAAAGGTACCCCGGGGATAACAGGCTGATCTTCCCCAAGAGTCCATATCGACGGGATGGTTTGGCACCTCGATGTCGGCTCGTCGCATCCTGGGGCTGGAGTAGGTCCCAAGGGTTGGGCTGTTCGCCCATTAAAGCGGCACGCGAGCTGGGTTTAGAACGTCGTGAGACAGTTCGGTCTCTATCCGCCGCGCGCGTAAGAAACTTGAGGAAGGCTGTCCCTAGTACGAGAGGACCGGGACGGACGAACCTCTGGTGTGCCAGTTGTTCCACCAGGAGCACCGCTGGTTGGCTACGTTCGGAAGGGATAACCGCTGAAAGCATCTAAGCGGGAAGCCTGTTCCAAGATGAGGTTTCTCACCCCCTCGAGGGGGTAAGGCCCCCGGCAGACCACCGGGTTGATAGGCCAGAACTGGAAGTACAGCAATGTATGCAGGTGACTGGTACTAATAGGCCGAGGACTTACCACAAAGAAGCTACGCGTCCACTGTGCAATATCTGAAACAACACACGAGTAGTTGTTCAGCAAGCACAATCGAATACAGGTCCAAGAACGAAACACCGACCCCGACAATAATGTGGGGGATGTGTTCTCCGACTGCGACCGCTCGTGACACTGTTTCGCAGCGTTACGGCGGCCATAGCGGAGGGGAAACGCCCGGTCCCATTCCGAACCCGGAAGCTAAGCCCTCCAGCGCCGATGGTACTGCACTCGACAGGGTGTGGGAGAGTAGGACACCGCCGAACAC
>NZ_JASHKT010000025.1:0-12052 GCF_030056855.1 Rhodococcus sp. IEGM 1354 | reverse complement strand
CGCACGTTCTGGTACTCCTCGAGCCCTTCGGCACTGCCCTCACGACCGAGACCGGGCCGCTCGGGGCCGACTTCAGCCGATGGCGTTCGCCCGGGAATCGTGTGCCCGCCCCTTGCGCGTCGTCGAAACGAGGGGCAAGGGGTCGGGTGTGACCAGGGGGCCGATCATTCGCCGGTCACGATAGATATCCGCGTGAAGAGTCTCCCGTAGCGCGCTACGACCAGTGAGTTGGTAGCAAGCGTGTGCCCGAGAAGGAGCGAGCGTTACGCGTGTTCGAGGACGCTTGCCAGTCTGCCCATGGCGAGACCGGGACTCGAGAAGGTCGGTGTGGTCAGACCCTCATTGGAGACAATGGCAGCGACACGTGCCATGGATGCCTGGGCAAGCACGATGGAATCGACCGACTCAGCGAGATCACGTAACGCCTCGGCGATGATCGCGTCGTGGCGCGCTGTGTCTCCAGAAGCATTGGCGGCGAATGCCTCTGAGAGAAGTCGGACTTCGAGTTCAGGTTCCACCGATGCATCCTGGGCTCGGCGGCGGACCAAGTCGACCGTGGGCGAGAGAGTGGACTTGGCAGTGGCCAGCACAGCGATCCGGGGCGCGCGCTCCGTGCCGGCGGCAACCTGAGCGGATTCGATCGCAGCATCGACCATTGGCACGTCCACTCGCAATACGGGGACATCGACGAGCTGTGCGGCCAGTTCGACGGCGGGTCCGATGGACGAGCAGGTGGCCATCACGGCCACTGCGCCACTGTCGACCGCCGAGATGACGTGGTCGACCACGCGGCGCGAGATCGACGCTGTCAGGGCACCTTGGGCGAGTGCGTCGGCCAGCAATGACTCGTCGACGATGTTGGACACCTTGACATCGGCGGGGAGTCCCTTGCCGAGCTCACCGAACACGGGGAGGAGTCCGCTGACGGTGTGAAGTAGTACAACGCGACGGGTCATGACGGATCTCTTTCTCGGAGGCGGGCCAGCAGCTGTTCGCGGGACTGGCAGATGTGGTCGTCGAGCCGCGACACGGCGAGTTCGACATCGTCGGCCTCGATAGCTTCGATGACCGGGCGGTGGGAGTCGGGCTCGGCCTTCGCATCGGAATCGAGCACTTTCGTCAGGACGATGACCCGCCGAGTCTCCATCTGAATCGACTTCAAATGGTCCAGCAGTAGGTCTTCCCGACAGGTGGATGCGATCACGTAATGCAGTTGGATGTCGGCATCGACGACCGCGAACAAGTCATGGCGACGGTAGGCATCCTCGAGCTCGGCGAAGGCGGCTCGAATGGTTCCCAGGGCCGCCTCGTCGACGTAACCCCGTGTCATCGCAGTACGCAGCGCATAGCATTCCAGCAGTGCGCGGAGATTGAACACTTCGCGGACCCGCTTCTCGCCGATGCTCTGGACGAAGGCACCGCGGTGCGGATGGATCTCCACCAAACCCCGATCCCGCAGGGCACGCAACGCTTCGCGCACCGTGCCCCGGGCGGTGTTGAGCTCCGCGGCGAGGGTGACCTCGGGCAGCTGTGAGCCCGGCGGATACACGCCGCGGATCACAGCTTCGGCAATGTGATCGATGACCGCATGGGTAAGCGTCTTGGGCCGCGCTAGTCCGCGCGGCCGCGCACGCGAGTCTTCGGGGTCGGCTTGGACCTCATCAGGGCCTAACGAAGTCGGACTCACGCGAAACTACCTCCAGGCTTTCGTGGATGGTGCCGGCGACCTTCGCCAATTCCTCGTCGGTGATGGTGAATGCCGGCGACACCTGCAATGCGACGTCTCCGAGGTTACGGGTGATCACACCGCGCTTGCGAGCTTCGCGCGTGAGTTTGGCCAGCACGGTGGGATTCGCCTCCTTGACCCTCGGATCGATGTTGACGGCTCCGAGCAATCCCACGCCGGCGCGCACCTCGTCGACCAGCGGGTGATCGGCAAGCGGGGCCAGGTGCGATGCCATCACAGATTCGTACTCCGCCACTCGGTCGACGAGACTTTCCTTTTCGAGGATGTCCAGGTTGGCGTTGCCGACCGCGGTGGCCATCGCGTGCCCGGAATACGTGTAACCGTGCCGGAACACGGCGGTCGAGCCGTCCTTCCAGAACACGTCCGATACGCGCGGCGCGATCGCGACCGCACCGAGCGGAGCGTAACCGGACGTCAAACCCTTGGCCATGGTGATCATGTCGGGCTGAATTCCGTAGCGTCCGGAGGAGAACCAGTCGCCACCGCGGCCGAATGCGGAGACCACCTCGTCGATGACCAGCAGCACATTGTTCTCGCGGCAGATCTTCTCGATCTCGGGGAGGTAACCCGCCGGTGGGTGGAGTACGCCGCCTGCGCCGACGATCGGCTCGCAGAAGAATGCCGCTACGTTCTCAGCACCCAGCTCGGCGATCTTGGTCCGAAGGGCTTCGGCGTCGTTCCACGGTACCTGCGCCACAGACTCGACCATCGTTCCGAGACCGTGGAGGTTGGCGGGTAGGCCGGCGAGCGATGTGCCGTAGGCGTTCATGCCGTGGTAGGCACGGGTGCGGCTGATGATCATTTTCTTGCCGGGTTGTTCGACGGCCGACCAGTACAGGCGGACCAACTTGGCCGCGGTGTCGATTGCCTCGGAGCCACCGCCGGCGGTGAAGAAGATCTTGCCGTTGGGGAAGGGAAGGTAGTCGGCAATTCGAGAGGCGAACAGCTCGGTGTTCGGAGTTGTGAATACGTCGAAGGTTTGGAACGCCGCGAGATCGATCATCTGCTGACGGGCGACGTCCGCGATATCGGTACGACCCAGTCCGACGTTGCAGTACCACAGGCCGGCAAGAGAGTCGAGGTAGCTGTTGCCCTCGGCGTCCCACACCGTGCGGCCTTCGCCGCGCACGATCGTCACGGTGTCGTTCTTGATCGCGCTCATCTGCGCGAAGGGGTGCCAGTAGCTGGTCTCGGTCACGATCGTTCTCCTATTTCATCGGAATGAGTTGTTTGTCAGTTGAATTGGGGCCGGACCAGTTCGGCGGTGGCCCGAGCGCTGGACAGCTGTGGCATTCGGTCCGACGTGCCGATGCTCGAGCGGGATCAGCAGCGTCGTTTACGAGCGATTGTCGACGAGTGGAAGCCGAATGCTGAGCAATTGCGTCTTCGGAATCAGTGCTCGATCTGGGCGGCCATGGCCACCGAACCTCCTCCTCACCGAACCCTCACTCGTTGACCGTGTTCTGGGACCACCGATCGCTTTTGTGAAGGAAATCCTCTTCGCTACAAGAGATGTCGAGGGTTGAGGCCACCCACTCGATGGATTCTGCCAGACGCTTGGCCGACTGTCAATTGTCCAACAATGCTGCTCGTTCAGGGGTTGTAGTTGACCATCGACACGGGTCGGTCGCCCACCAACAACAAGATCCGCGCTGTTTCCTCGAGTTCCTCGGCCGCATCCACGGCCTCGGCCAGCGTCTTGCCGGCCAGTACCGAGCCGTGGTTGGCCAGCAGCACCGAGTGCGCTGCGCTCATGGCACGTCCTACCTCCTCGCCGAGGGCTGGATCACCCGGAGGCATGTACGGGACGAGAGGTACCCGTCCCACCCTCATGACGTGATACGCGGTCAACGGAGGCAGGCAGTCCGCGACGTCGAGCCCGGCCAGGCAGGACACTGCTGCTGCGTGTGAGCTGTGCAGGTGCACGACCGCATGCGAATCGGGGCGGGCACGATAGGTCTCGACGTGGATCGGCCATTCCTTGGAGGGTTTGGAGCCGTCCAGGTGCTCTCCGTTCAGATCGAGGAGTGCGAGTTCGTCAGGTATCAGGCTGCCCAACGAGGTTCCGGTCGGCGTGATGAGGATGCGATCACCCACTCGCACGCTGATGTTGCCGGTCCGACCCGCTGTCAGCCGGCGGTCGAACAGCGATGCTCCATGACGGACGATCGCGGCCCGTTCGGTTGCCATGGTGCCCGTCATGCGGACGCGGTTTCCGTGATGAAGTCGGGACCACCGAAGTTGCCGGACTTGAGCAGGAGTGAAATCGGATCGCTGGACACCGTCGTACACCAGGGGACCCCGGGTGCAGCCTCGTCGCCGACGAGGACTTGCTGTACGCCGAGTTCGGCAACCACGGCTCCTGACGTTTCGCCACCCGCGACGATGATGCGGCGCGTGCCCGCCTCGACCGCCCTGGATGCGATCCGGGCGAGCACCTGCTCGAGGATCTGCGGGGTATCAGGCCCCATGGCCGTAGCACTTCGACGCCTCTCCTCGGCATCAGCGGAGGTGTATATCAACCGCGGGCGGGTGGTAGTCTGCGCCTCGTTCCATGCGACGGCGGTGTCTACGAGAGCGTCGGCGTCGGAGATGTCGCCTGGATCGAGTCGCAAGGCCGGCATGGAGAGTTCCGCCCGCCGCACCTGTTCCAGGGTTGCTTCCGAGCAGCTTCCGGCGAGAATCAGAGTCCCACTCGAGGCGTCGGGCGTACCTGGGCCGCTCGTTGGTTGCTCGGCTGCAGGTAGAGACGCGCGCAGGTTCAGTCCCACTGCCTCTACCAGGCCGGCACCGCCGGTCAGCAAGGCCTCATCGTGCCCGGCGGCGATGGAGTCGAGATCAGAATTGTCGATGGCATCTGTCACTATGTGCCGAATGCCCTGGCCGACAAGTCCGTTCACACGTTCGGTCACCGCCTCGTGGCCAGCCCGCACCACATCGAGCGGCAGCGACCCCACCAGGGATTCGGTCTGCAGCGACAGCCATCGCGCCAGGTTGGAGTCCGTCATCGGTGTCAGCGGGTGAGTTCGCATGGGCGAATCGCTGAGCAACTTGTCGCCGACGAACAGGTGCCCCAAGTATGTGGTGCGCAGGTGTAGTGGCGTGGCTGGACAGACGATCGTGTATCGAGCGCCAGTGAGAGTCGACAGGAGGTCACATACCGGACCGATGTTGCCCGCCGGTGTGGAGTCGAAGGTCGAACAGTACTTGTAGAAGTACCGCGTGACGCCGTTCTCACGGAGCCAGGCAACCGTTCGCTCGACGTACTCGCACGCTTCCGCGCTGGCGATGCTACGGAATTTGATTCCGACCACCACCGCGTCGCACTCCTGCAGCGTGCTGCCCGGGGCCGGGACGCCGAAGAGCATGACGACGCGAAGTCCACTGCGGCGCAGTGCTGCTGCGGCGTCGGTACCCCCCGTGTAGTCGTCGGCGATGACGGCAATGTGTGTCATACGGTCTTCCTTTCGGCACGACGGGGGTCATGCGTGCGGCCAGCACGATGAGGCTCGTGCTGTCAGATCGTTCGACCGTCCGGCGCGGGACGCTCGGTGTTCGAGAAGTTGTTCTCGCAACCTCTGTCGAACCTCGGTCCGACAAGGCGTCAACATCGTTGCTGCGCAACGACGCATACGTGTTCGAGCCGCCCTGGCTGGTCTTCAGCCGCGGCGAATGCGTGACTTCCCAATCGGGCTAGATTGTCCGAGGAGCGAATACGAGCAGATTGTCGATCAATCCGACAATCACCATAGGGCGCGGCACTCCGGTGCGTCAATACCTGATCGAACGAAGGTCGGGTATCTCGGTCGACGTCTGGAACCTGCTGCCCCGACGAGTGCTGGTGGCTGCGGGGTCGAATCCTTTTGTCGTGTGCACGGCGGCGACTGATGAATGCGCAGGGCCGGTCCATTCGGGGCATCGGACGCGCAGATCCATTCGGTGCGGGAGCGCCCTGCCTCGTTCGATCGTGGCGGTAATCGGTAAAAGTACCGATTGTTGGCGGTCCACTTGATGGCTACCTTGAGTTCACCCTAGTTCTGTGGCGCCAGTCACTGCCGCCGGCCGCGGAACAGGTGCCTGTGGCTTCACCTGCCCGGCCGGTTTGCGACTTAGCTGTCACGCTGAGTCCCGTCACTTACGGAAGGTCCAATTCATGAATGAGACTGAGAACACGGGGAGTTATGCCAACGCCGAACTCGCCCGGTTGGGGTATGACCCGGAATTGAAACGGGCAATGAGTTTGGCCGACGTGATCATCTTCGGCCTTATCTACATGGTGCCGATCGCGCCGATTGCCGTGTTCGGCTTGGTTTACAACTTCTCTGCCGGCGCGGTCGGCCTGGTGTACATCGTTGCCGCGACCGCCATGGTGTTCAGCGCGATCAGCTACAGGGAGATGGCGCAGACCTTCCCGATCGCAGGCTCGGTCTACTCCTACGTGCGATACGGCATCAACCAGTTCGTCGGATTCCTGTCCGGCTGGGCAATCCTGCTGGACTATCTCCTGATGCCGGCACTGCTGTCCTGCCTCGCGGCCTCGGCAATGGTGTCGCTCGTGCCGAGCGTGCCCGCCTGGGTTTGGGTCATCGGCTTCGTCGTCATCACCGCCGGCATCAACCTGCGTGGCATCTCGTTCACCGCGAGGATGAACAAGATCTTCCTCGTTATCCAGCTCGTCGTCCTGGGCGTATTCGTCGTGTGGGCGCTGGTGGCAGTGGCGCAGGGTAAGGGTCACTTCTCCTTCGATCCGATCTTCAGCTCCGAGTCGTTCAGCTGGACGGTCGTCTTCGGCGCCATTCCGCTTGCGGCACTGAGCTTCGTCGGCTTCGACGGCATCTCGACGCTCAACGAGGAAGCCAAGGGGGGCGGGAAGACCGTCGCACGGGCCACCATGATCATTCTGTGGATTTGTACTGCCCTGTTCGTGCTCCAGGTCTATCTCGCAGCGATCTTCGTACCGACTGGCACGGTGTTCGCCGACGGCGATGACACCAACAACGCCTTCTACAACATCACTGGCGAGGTCATGGCGAACTGGTTCCAGATCGTCCTCACCCTGACGACAGCACTCATTGCGTTGTTCGCCAACATCCTTGCTTCCAATGGCATCTCGTCGCGACTGGTGTTCAGCATGGCCCGCGACCGTCAGCTCCCGGCATTCCTGTCGAAGGTGCACCCGAAGACACAGGTCCCGGCCAACGCGATGATCTTCATCATGGCGGTGTCACTCGTCGTGGGAGTCCTCGGGGTCGAGAACCTGGAGCTGCTCACCAGCCTGGTCACCTTCGGCGCCCTGACCGCGTACATCATGCTCCACTTCAGCGTTCTGGTGCACTTCGGGGTGAAGATGAAGAGCCGAAAGGTGTTCGCCCACTACATCTCTCCTGTCCTCGGCGCAGGCGTACTGATCTACGCGCTGTGGAGCGGCAGCTTCAACGCCAAGGTCTCCGGGCTGATCTGGTTGGCCATCGGAGTTGCGATCGCCTTGTACTTCCGTAAGACGGGCCGTTCGTTGGTGCAATCGGAGATCGACGCCCCCGAGGCCGCTCCGACTGCAGTGGCCGGCGAGCCTCACGCCTCACCCGCCGTCACCACCCAGAAGGAGCGCTGACATGACCACCGGTATCCAACGCAAAGCATCCAACCGTACCGAAGAACTGGCACAGATCCACGCCCGACGAACCCTCGAGCGGGTCACCGCCGAATACGACGAGGTCGTTGCCGCCGAACTGGATGCCAACCCGTTCGGGCCCCACACCGATCGCACGGCGCGGGTTCTCCGATATTTGCGCGCCCTGCCCGTCACAGGCAAGGAAGTCCTTTTCGCACCGAGCAACGATGCGTGGGCAATCGGGAAGATCGTTATCGGTGCACCCGGAAACCTGATCGTCGAGGACGACGTCTTCGACGACTACACAGCGGCCGCGCGCACCGTATTGCGCCGCCGTCTGGCCCTCTTCGTCGATACCGTTGAATAGTTAGGTTGACTCATGAAGCACGATCCCACCACGATCTTCGGCTACACCGATCGCCTCTCTGCTCGCCCAGGTGAGACGCTCACGTTTCACGTAAGCAGCGAAGAGCCGACCCAATACGACGCCTCGCTGGTCCGGCTGAGTCACGGCTACACCGGGTCCGCCAGTCCCGGATTCATCGAACACGATGTGGCCGGCGCGAGTTTCGCGGGCAGCTACACCGGCGAACACTATGTCTGCCAACCAGGATCGTTCGTCGAGATCGACGATCCCAACTCGGTCCTTGCCGACCCGACCGACGTGGCGATCAGCGTGTACGTCTACGCGACGCTGCCACTGCCCGAGCGTGCCGCCAGCATCGGTGCCTACCACGTCACGCAGACCTCCATGGGTCAGGACAACAAGCGTCAAACAATCTGTGGCACATGGGATGAAGACACTGCAACGGGTTACGCGCTGGTGCTGGACGATGGAGTGCCCACCGTGTTGTGGGGCCATGACGGGCAGCCGCGAACCCTCTCGACTGCGAGCGTTCTACAGGCCAACCACTGGTACCGAATCGATGTGCGCTTCGGAATGGGCGCGGGTGAAGTCCAGCTGACACAGACACCCATCGAAAACTGCATGAACCAATTCTCCGATCAAGCCATGCCTATCGATGTCGAGGAGGCGACGGCTTCATTGGGCGAATGCACCCCCGTCCGAAGTGCTCATTCATTCCGGATCGCGGCGCTCGCTCGCCGCGATGGTGCCCGGTGGCTGGCCGTCTCTCCGTTCAACGGCAAGATCGGCGCGCTCACCGTCACCCGGGGGTCAGATCCCCTGGACGGTAATGGCGGGGGACTACTCGCACGCTGGCACTTCGGGCGTTCATCCTCCGACGACGGACTTTTGTTGTGGGACGTCGTCGATCTCTCGGATAACCAACTGCATGGTCGGTGCTTCAACGCGCCGATACGGGCCGTAACCGGGCCGTTGTACGCGGGGTTCTCGGAGGACTTCCGCCTCGCACCCGATGAGTTCGACGCGATCCACTTCCACGACGACGACATAGCCGACGCCGAGTGGCCCGTCGCGTTCACCTTCGCCGTACCCGATGACCTCCCCAGCGGGGTGTACGCCGCGCGCCTCATGGCGCACGACAAAGCGCACTACGTCCCGTTCATCGTCGGGCCCGGCAGTCGCAAAAAGGAAGTGGCACTGCTTCTTCCGACCGCTACTTATCTCGCCTACGCCAACGATCGGACCCCATTCGAGGCCGACGGCGCCGAGGTCATCGTGTCGCACACCCCGATCCTCAACAACAATGACATCGATCTCCAGAACCATCCCGAATTCGGACGGTCCTGCTACGAAATCCACAACGACGGCAGCGGTGTGGTGTTCAGCAGCGCTCGCAAGCCGATCATCACACTCCAGCCCAAGCACCGGGCCTGGTACGGGGCAAACGGCGTATGGGGACTGCCCGCAGACCTGTGCATCGTGAACTGGCTGGACACGCTCGACTATGAGTTCGACGTCATCACCGACGAGGACCTGAACGCAGGCGGCTACGAGTTGCTGGCCGACTACAAAGTGGTGCTCACCGGCGCACACCCCGAGTACGTCACGCGCCAAGAACTGGATGCGCTCGACCTGTTCACCGCACGTGGGGGTCGGCTGATGTACCTGGGCGGCAACGGGTTCTTCGCGACCGCGTCATTCGTGCCAGGTCAGCCGCACGTGATGGAACTCCGCCGATCCGCCGGGGGCACCCGGCCTCACCAGTCGAACTACGGCGAGCGACGGCACGCCACTTCTGGGGAGATGGCGGGACTGTGGCGGCACAAGGGCAAGGCACCTCAGCGTTTGACCGGTGTGGGCTTCGCCGCGCAAGGATTCGACCGTTCGACCCATTACGAGCGGCTCGAAGACAGCCGTGATCCGCTCGCTGCATTCGTGTTCGAGGGAATCGGTGACGATGAACTCATCGGTGACTTCGGCATCATGGGCGGTGGAGCGGCCGGGGCCGAAATCGATTGCTACGACCCGGCACTCGGCTCTCCCCCTGGTACACTCGTCCTCGCGACCTCCGGTCCACTGACCGACGCGTTCCTGGTTGTCATCGAAGAAATCTACGAGAACTTGCCCGGACAGGGCGGCACCGAACACCCCTACGTCCGGTCCGACATCGTTCTCGGGGCACTCGACGGTGGCGGCGGATTCTTCTCCGTCGGGTCGATCGCTTGGACGGCTGCTCTGTCGCACAACGGATACGACAACAACGTCGCGAGAATCACCGGCAACGTCTTGAAGCGCTTCGTGTCCAAGGAGCCACTGGATCAGATCGTCGACTGAGCGCAGTCCAAGCGCAGCAGATCGGTTGGCGACGGCGAAGTGCCGTCGCCAACCCAGTGGCCCGCAATACCGGCCTGGAATCCCGCCGGGCACAGTAATGACAGAAATTGAGGAGACAGCAATGAACAGCTATACCGTCACCGATCCGGGTTCCGGTGAGGAGCTGAGGTCGTTCCCCGTCGATACCGACGCCGAGATCGATTCGAAGCTGGACGCTGGGCATGACGCGTACAAGTCGTGGGCTCGTACGACGATCGAGGAGCGGGCGGCGCTGCTGCGACGCCTCGCTCAACTTCACGAAGACCGTCAGGACACCCTCGCCGAGATCGCGCAGAGGGAGATGGGGAAGTCACGCGAGGATGCCCTCGGTGAGATCGGTGTGTGCGTGTCGATTTATCGGTACTACGCCGATAATGCCGCGGCGTTCCTCGCTGACGAGACGATCGACGTCTTCAGTGGGCCGGGTACCGCCATCGTTCAACGACGGCCCATCGGCATCCTTCTCGGCATCATGCCGTGGAATTTCCCGTACTACCAGGTGGCGCGGTTCGCCGGTCCGAACCTTGCTCTGGGCAACACGATTCTGCTCAAGCCGGCACCGCAGTGCCCGGAATCAGGACTTGCCTTGCAGAGTCTGTTCGACGATGCGGGATTCCCGGCGGGGACCTACAACAACATCTTCGCCACCAATGAGCAGGTCGAACGCATTATTGCGGACCCTCGCGTGCAGGGGGTGTCGGTTACCGGCTCCGAGCGGGCGGGTGCCGCGATCGCGGAGATCGCGGGACGCAACCTCAAGAAGGTCGTTCTCGAGCTCGGTGGTTCGGATCCATTCATCGTGCTGGGTGTGAGTGATATGGATGAGGCGGTCGATGCAGCCTTCGAGGCGCGGATGGAGAATACCGGTCAGTCCTGCAATGCCGGCAAGCGCGTGATCGTTCTCGACGAGCTGTATGACGACTTCGTTGCGCGTTACACCGCGAAGATGTTGGCGCGGCCGGCGTCTCCGGTGTCCTCGCTCGTGGCTGCAGAGCGTTTGAGCGATCAGGTCGACCGGGCGGTGGCCTCGGGTGCGTCGTTGGAGACCAGCGGCGAGCGTAACGGTGCCTGGTTCCCTCCGGGTGTGCTCACCGGTGTTCAGCCCGGCGGTGATGTTTTCTACGAGGAGTTCTTCGGTCCGGTGGCGATGGTCTTCCGCGTTCGGGACGAGGACGAGGCGATCAGGATCGCGAACGACACCCCGTTCGGGCTCGGCTCCTACCTGTTCAGTACCGATCCCGAGCAGGTCAAGCGTGTCAGCGAGCAGATCGAGGCGGGAATGGTCTACGTCAACGGTTTCGGTGGTGAAGGTGCGGAGTTGCCGTTCGGTGGCGTCAAGCGTTCGGGTTTCGGGCGTGAGCTCGGGCGTCATGGGATCGACGAATTCGCGAACAAGAAGCTGATTCGTACCCTGCGTCAACCCTGAGGTCGGGGACAGTCACGCGCCCCGACGTTTGGGTGTGTGGCTGATCCGTCGGTAGAACACAGCACGCGGACTGAGGAAAGTTGTCAGTCCGCGTGCTTTGTCTGCCCGCCACACCTTTTGTCCCAGTCGACCATGCTGCTCTCCAGCGGTGTCCCGTGGCTGCGGAACACGAGGTACACGACAACAACGGTGGCCAGGACCGAGACGCCGGCGATCGCCGAAGCCGGTGGAATACCCGAGTTGAGTTCCGTTCGCGCCGAGTCCGTGAGTTTGCCGCCAGCGCGTCGGAAACTCGTCCTGCCGCATCTCTAGCAGCGCTGAGGCTTGTCCCTGCATCTGCCGCTTGGCCTGTACAAACCTTACGACACCAGACTTGCATGGCAAGAAACGTGTGAATGAAAGAGAGCTATTCGAGATGACGACCAGTACCTCCGGGACCGCGGTGGCCTCCTACGCGCCGACGGCCGAGTTCACGGCGCAGGCGAACGCTCAGGCAGATCTGTACGCCGCCGCGGAGAAGGATCGACT
>NZ_JASHKT010000024.1:0-15699 GCF_030056855.1 Rhodococcus sp. IEGM 1354 | reverse complement strand
CTGAACCACAAAGACGACTGCGCCCACCGCAACCACCAGCAGTAGGCGCAGTCGCGTAAGCCCACCCCGCTGCGGGTAAGCCGTGAAGCCCGCCGATAGATCGGCTGGCTGCATGGGGGCGTTCGAAGATTCGTCGATCCAGGGAGAGTGCGTGCGGAACAGGATATGGCTGATGCTTACCGCGGCAATTCTGTCGGAAACGGCCGCGGCTCTGTCCATGAAAGCCGCGCTCGATGCGCCGATATGGTATGTCGTGGTCGTCGCCGGGTACTGCATTTCGTTCGTGTTGTTGTCTTTGATTCTTCGTGCAGGCGCGCCGGTCGGAAAGACCTATGGGATTTGGGCAGCGTCGGGAATTGCATTGACTGCCGTCTCTGGAACCGTCCTGTTCGGTGAACCGTTGACCGCCACCATGATCGTCGGGATCGCATTCGTCATCGGGGGCGTTTTGCTGGTCGAGTTCGGCTCCGGTCGGGCACGAGAAGGAGTCTCCGGATGACCTGGTGGCTGTTGTCCGGCGCAATCGCCTCAGAGGTCGCTGCCACGCTTGCACTTCGTGCGTCCGAGGGCGGGCGTAAGAGAATTTGGTTTCTCCCAGTTGTTTCGGGATACGTGATCGCGTTCGCCCTGCTGTCCGCAACACTGTCGGCCGGCTTGGCCGTCGGTGTCGCGTACGGAATCTGGGCTGCCTGCGGCGTAGCACTGACCGCTGTCGCTGGGCGTCTGTTGTTCAAAGAGCCGTTGAACTGGGTCATGGCAGCTGGTATCGCTGTGATCATAGGTGGAGTACTGCTCATAGAAACAAGTTCGATCACTCTCTGAGCGCCTGCCGGGATCGGTTGCGGTACCAATACACGCTGCACTGGAGAACCCGGTCGAGACGACGTGCCCCGCCCAGCGATGACCTCGCCCGCCGGTGCCTTTTCACGTGCGCGGTACACGGGCCGGGGTCTGCTCGAACACCTCCCGCAGTGCCTGAACTGCGGCCTCGATCGACGGCCGACTGTTGTCGGCGCGCCACAGCGCGTAGATCTCTCGGCGCAGCGGTGGATCGACCGCCCTGATCGCGACGTTCTCGGGAACGTGCACCCGCGCCAGACGTGGCAACAGGGACGCTGCGAGGCCGCTTGCGACAAATTCGAGCTGGGCCGCGAACTCTGGGACCTCGTACCTGATGAGCGGCTCCACGCCACGAGTGCGCAAGGTCTGCACCAACCACAGATGAAAGGACTCACCCTTCCTCCACGTTGTCCAGGGCATGTCGGCCAGGTTAGTCAAATCGACTGTCTCGGAACCGGATTCAGGGTGGTCGGCCGGCAGAGCGACGTCAGCGACATCCTCGTGCACGAGCGTGTGGCGCGTGCCCTCCGGCAACCGCAGAGGCAGCGTGACCCAGCTGTCGACCAATGCCACGTCCAGGTGCCGGCGCTCGATGTCGCGCAACAGATCCTCGGCATCACCGGCCACGAACGACACCTCGAGTCGGGAGTGCCGCTCGCGCAGCACGGCCAACGCCCGGGGTATCACCGAACGCGTCGCGGAGGAGAACGACCCGATCCGCAGCTCTCCTGCCACGTCGACGCCCAGCGACGCGATCTCGGCCTCGGAGGTAGCGATCAACGCCAGGATCTGTTGCCCGCGCTGGGCGAGAACACGCCCCGCCTCGGTCAGCTGCACTCCGCGCCCGGCCTGCGTCAACAGTTCGACGCCCACCTCGCGTTCGAGCTTCGCCAGCTGTTGTGAGACGCCCGAGGCGGTCACATGCAGCTGACGGGCAGCTTCAGCGACCGAGCCATGCTCGGCGACACTGCACAGCGCACGTACCCGCTCCACGTTCAACACAGTAGCAATACTACTCCTTTAAAGTCACAAACATTTAATTGTGCTTTATCTTTTCGCTACCGAGAATGGACATGTGAGTATCGACATCGCTTCGTCCAAGACATCTTCCGCCGCGCCTCGGCCAATCCCCGTCGATCCGCGAGTTCTCGTGCTCGCTGGAACGCTGGCGATCTCGTCGACCGGCATCTTCATCGGACTCGCCGACGTCTCCCCTGCCACGGCGACCTTCTTCCGGTGTGTGGTGGCGCTTCCTGTCCTCGCGGTCCTGGCACGGAGAGAGCTCGTCCGCCGCGGCCGCCCACCGGCGCGTTCGGTGCTCATGCACGCAATCGGTGGACTGTTCCTCGGTGTTGACTTCGCACTGTGGTCGCAGTCGATCTCGCTCATCGGCGCCGGTATCTCGACCGTCGTGATGAGTGTGCAGGTGGTCGTCGTTCCCGTGCTGGCATGGATGATTCTGCGAGCACGGGTACCCGGGCAGTTCGTTCTCGCTGTGCCCGTGCTGTTCGTAGGCATTGCCCTTGCCTCCGGTGCGGTGTCGAATCCGCACGACCAAAGTCTCGTTCTCGGTGTGGGTTTGGCGCTGGGGTCCGGGGTGGCGTACGGGGTGTACATCTTCACCGCGGGGCGCGATCGGGACGGTGCGCACTCCACGACCGGGGTCCTGGTTTCCACGGTCACCGCAGGAGTGTCCGGGTCGATGGTCGGCTCGATCTGGGGCGCAGTGGACCTCACCCCAGGGTGGAGGGCGGTGCCGTGGCTGATCGCTCTCGCCGTCGTCGGCCAGGTCCTCGGGTGGATGCTCATCGGACACGCACTGCCGTCGTTGCCGTCGGAAGTGGGGGCAACGTTGTTGCTGGTCCAGCCGGTATTGACGGTCTTGCTCGGTGTGCTGATCTTGCGTGAGAAGCCGACGGTGATGCAGTTCGTGGGCTGTACGGTGGTCGTGATCGCGATCTGGGGTGCCACACATCGCCGCCCGGTCGAGCACTCGTGGGGTTCGAGGTTTTCCACCGGACGGGCGAGGTGACGGTCCATCAAGGCACGGCGAATCGCGACTACACCTGCGCTACTCGCCGACGCGGCTCTCGGGTTTTGCCGGACGGCGTGAATACTCGACCAGTCGATGACGCACCGCTGGTTCGACGCAGTCTCCGGCTGATCCGTTCAATTGCTCTCGCAACCGTCGGCGGTACTCACCCATTCCGAGTCCGAACTCGACGAATACGTCCGATGCCGACGCTCCCCCGAACGGCTCCCACACGACAGCAAACGCAACCAGCGGATCACTCGATTGTTCGGAAACCACTGCTCAACACCTCTTCCCGACGGCGTCAGTCAGCAGATCACCAAGGTTCAGGAGCGAGTCCTTGCGTGAAAGTCCATTGTGAATTCGTCGGAGCTTCTGGACCCTATTACTGGTCCCACTACCTCGTGGATCGAGTGACACTGTTCGGAAGACTCCGACGCGTTCACAAGAGGACGAGAGCCGTGTGTGAAGTCCGACCGATGTCGCCGTCGCAGCTGAGTTCGAACAACTCGGTGAATCGTGTAGCGGGCGGTCCCGAGGTGGAATCATGTAGTGGAGGCTCACGAGGCCGCCACGGCGTCGGCGATGGCCTTACCGAGGGTGTCGGTGCCGGCCGAACCACCCATGTCCGGAGTCAGGGTATCCCCGCCTTTGGCCAGAACTGTTTCGACTGCCGCGAGTACTGCTGCGGCAGCGCGGTTTTCGCCGAGGTGCGTCAACATCATGGAGGCGCACCAAATTTGGCCGATAGGGTTGGCGACGCCTCGGCCGGCGATATCGGGAGCCGAGCCGTGCACGGGTTCGAACAAGCTCGGGAAGCGTCGCTCCGGGTTGATGTTTGCACTCGGCGCGATGCCGATGGTGCCGGTGCACGCCGGTCCGAGGTCGGACAGGATGTCGCCGAAGAGGTTCGACGCGACGACGACGTCGAACCAGTCGGGATGCAAGACGAAGTTCGCCGTCAAGATGTCGATGTGATATTGGTCCACGCCGACGCCGGGATAGTTGGTGGACATCGCCCGCACGCGCTCGTCCCAGTACGGCATGGAAATCGAGATGCCGTTGCTCTTCGTGGCCGAGGTGAGGTGCCGCTTGGGTCGGCTCTGCGCAAGATCGAAGGCGTACCGGAGGATTCGGTCGACGCCGACGCGCGTCATGACCGTCTCCTGCATCACGATCTCGCGCTCGGTGCCCTCGAACATCTTGCCGCCGACGCTGGAGTACTCCCCCTCGGTGTTCTCTCGCACGACGTAGAAGTCGACGTCACCGGGCTCGCGGCCGGCGAGCGGGCTGCGCACTCCCGGCATCGACCGGACCGGCCGCAGGTTCACGTACTGGTCGAACGCCCGCCGGAACTGCAGCAGACTGCCCCACAGCGAGACGTGATCGGGCACCACATCCGGCCAGCCGACTGCGCCGAAGAAGATCGCGTCGAACCGTCGAAGATCGTCGAACCAATTGTCGGGCAACATCTTTCCGTGCTGGGAGTAATAGTCGGCGCTGGAGTGATCGAAGTGTTCGTAGTCGAGGTCGAAGTCGAACGCAGAGGCGGCGGCGTCCAAAACGCGCAGACCTTCGGGCACTACTTCTGTGCCGATGCCATCACCGGGAATGACGGCGATGCGGTGAGTGGTGGACATACTGAAAATCCTTACGGAAGGGATGGGCGGGTTGGCATGCCTGAGCGGGTCATCGAGCTGCGGTGACTACTTGCGGCAGCAGGATCCCCGCAAGACAACTGAGCATTCGGGCCGCACGGTGCGGGCCCGCGACGGTGAGCACTCGCTGTTCCTCGGTTCGTCCAGCGCCGCTGAGACGGTCGGCAGATTGATCGTCAACGGGTCGTCGTCGGGGTGCGCCACCTCGACGCTGAACTCCCCGAGTGGGCCTGGACATGGAACGTATCGTCACGCGCGGTAGGCAGTCGACGCATCGACGTCACCCGTGAACGCTGACAAGGAGGCGTTTTCGGCCCATTGGGTTGGTCCACGTAGCGGGTTCGGCCTCCCAGAACGGGCCTGCCAGTCGGTTGCCGATCACGCCGTGCGCACGACAGACGTTACGCGAATGCCGATTGTCTGACAATCATTAGTTCGTCAGTGCTTTAATCTCCTGCAGCGAACGTCCTCGTGGGCGCTCCCCAAGAAGGAGAAATACTGTGCCACAGGGTCACGAAGAACTGTCCGACGACGAAAAACACCTCGCATCACTCGGCTACACCCAGGAGCTGAATCGCTCCTGGTCGAGCTTCAGCAACTTCGCCATCTCGTTCTCGATCATCTCCATACTGGCGGGCTGCTTCACCTCGTTCGGGCTCGGCTGGAACAATGGGGGGCCTGCCGCCATCGCCTGGGGTTGGCCCATCGTGTCGGTGTTCATCCTGTTTATTGGACTGTGCATGTCCGAACTGGTGTCGGCCTACCCCACCTCAGGCGGCATCTACTGGTGGGCAAGCAAACTCGGAGGCGCCAAGGCCGGCTTTTACACCGGCTGGCTGAACATCATCGGCCTCATCGCCATCCTCGCGTCGACGGCCTACGGCGCGGCGACGTTCCTCGACCTCACCCTCGGCACCTTCAGCGAGACGTGGCTGGCCGGGTACAGCCTGACGAGAGTCTTCGTCATCTTCCTCGTGATCCTGGCTATGTCGGCGACCATCAATATCTTCTCCTCGCACCTACTGGCCGTCATCAACAACATTTCGGTTTGGTGGCACGTGGCGGGCGCAACCTGCGTCATCGCCATCCTCATCGTGGTACCCAAGCAACACGCCAGCCTGTCCGACGTCTTCGCCAAGACCGTCAACAACACCGGAATGTTCAACGGTGCCACGTCCGGGGTCGGCTGGCTGATCTTCGTACTGCCGATCTCGGCGATCCTTACCCAGTACACGATCACCGGCTACGACGCGTCCGCGCACATCTCCGAGGAAACCAAGGGCGCGGCCGACGGAGCCGCCAAGGGAATTTGGCGGGCCATCGTCTACTCCGCCATCGGCGGCTGGATCCTGTTGCTCACCTTCCTGTTCGCAGTGAACGATTCGGATGCGGTGTCCGCGGGTGGTGGTGCGGTCGCGGTGATCTTCAGCCAGGCGATGAGCTCGCCGTGGGTGGGCGTCGTGTTGCTGATCTCGACGGCTGGTCAGCTGTTCTGCCTCACTGCCATCCAGACCAGTAGTTCGCGGATGCTGTTCGCGTTCAGCCGCGACCGCGCGGTACCGGGTCATCAGCTGTGGTCGAAGGTCAGCAAGAACAAGATTCCTGCCAACGGCGTGATCGTCACCGCCGCGCTCGCGGCAGTCATCACGTTGCCGGCGCTGGTCGAGGTCGACGTCAACGGCGCACCCGTTCCGGTCGCGTTCTTCGCCGTGGCCTCCATCGGCGTCGTCGGCTTGTACCTGTGCTTCGCTGTGCCGATCTACTTCCGCTGGAAGGCCGGTGACTCGTTCCCCGTCGGCAAATGGAATCTGCGCGGTCACCACAAGTGGATGGCACCCGTCGCGCTCGTCGAGATCGTTGTCACCTCGATCATTGCCATGTTCCCGACCTCGTTGGGCGGTGTGCCGTGGGACCCGAGCTTCGAGTGGAAGTTCGTCAACTACACCCCGCTACTCGTCGGCGGCGTGCTGATCCTGCTGTTCATCTACTGGCACGCGTCGGTGAAGAAATGGTTCACCGGACCGATCAAGCAGGTCACAGCCGTTGCCGGAGAACTCGACCTCACTTAGAGCGCTTACCCGCGGTTACATGCACCGGGCCTCTCGTGCCTTGACGCTCAGGGGCCCGGTGCTCTCGGCCGGACAGTTCTGGAAGGTCGACGTCAGAAAAGGGCAGTTTCGACGGCGTCACCCTCGTCGACTGTGATCGTCACCGATTCCCGATGAGGGCCAACGTCTTGCTATGTCCTCCGTTCGAAACCCACTGTGGCGAGCCGACTACTGACATCCTCACCTTCGAACGGTCGGCAGCGTAAACGAACTGACATTGCGTTCCGCCGATCATCGGTTCGACTCTCCGATTCGATGCTCCCGTCGACCAGCCCATGCCGTGCGCGTGATTCGATAGCCATCCGCCAACGGAACCGAGTCGAAAGCACCGGATCCGGCGGTGCCGGCGCGCTCACGTCGACGGACGGTGTCGTCGTGGAGACGGTGACCGACATTCGCACTCTGCGAACGTTCACGACCACCGATCCCAGTGAGCCCGCCGCTGTTCACTCTGCCGACGACAAACGAGAACCTCTCCGTCACCGCCCGAAACAGAAGTTCCTGATCGACAGCACGAATACGGGTGGAAACGCTCGAAAACTCAGAAGCGGTGATCTCTGGTAATCGAGGACTTCCATGTGGCCACGGACAGCAATGGCACATACACGCAACCGACCCCATTCAGAGAACCAACTATGTTAATCCCAGGTAAAACGGCTGGCAAGAGCCTCCCCGTGAGATCTACGACACGCTCACTGCCAACTATCTCTTGACTCTCAATCACACTGGCCCATACAGTCATTGTTGATTGATGGACAATCAAGTGATCGACCATCGGCGAGAGGCAAACGTAGCCGTGATAGCACCAGACCCGACAACTGGCACTCATCCGTCGGGCTCCGATATGTATCGATTCGACGACAAGGTTCGTGACCGACGCCGCCGCGACTTGTCGCGTACCGCGCGATGGTTCCTGCTGTCAGTCGGCTCGAGGTCCCGAATTTACGCGCGTAGCGTGCGGCGCACTACCTCAGAGGAACACAGTATCGCCGCTGCACTGGCGGACGAGGCCGGCCTGCGACCACAGCTGCCGACACTGCTGCCCTCGGGCTACCAACTGGACCGTGCCGCTGCGTTCGCGTCGGGGGGTGGCGTGGAATTCTCCTTCAGGTCCGCCGACGGCGGGCGCTTCTTCCGGCTCACCCAGCGGGCATGGTTCGTCCCACTGGCCGAGGAGCTTCGGGTAACCAACCTGCCTCACACTCGGATCCCGTTCAGTCGCAACGACATACACGTCATCCACGGCGAGTGCTACGAAGAGCCGATCGACGACGGATTTTGGCATTCCACCCGCTGGGCATTTGCCTGGCAGCACGGTCCGCTCATCACCCAGATCCGCTGCGTGCGCGATCAGGCACCGACCGCTACGACACTGCTTCGCTGCCTACAAGAACCGTACGCACCACCTTTCACCGGGCACCTCTCACAAACCGAAAGAACTCAGAAATGAAGACTCCCAGTAAACTCAATCCGTTCAGCCGCAACTCGAGCAGTCCGTCGGACAAGTTCGTGATGAACCGGCGCCGTGCCCTGGGGCTGGCTGCCGGCGCAGCCGCCGCCACATTCGCCGGTAGTTCCTTGACTGCCTGCGCGAAAGAGGGCGGCGGCAGTGGCGGTTACAAAGTCGCCATGATCGTACCGACCTACGACGCCGTGCGTTGGAAGGCCGCGGACGGGCCCTTCTTCATCCAGGAGGCCCAGGCGCTCGGTATGAACCCGATGCCGATCCAGTCGTCGAACAACGATGTAGACCTGCAACTCAAGCAGGTCGAGAATGCGCTCAACCAGGGCATCGAGGGACTCGTGCTGGCACCGGTGAACGTCGACGCCGCGAAGGCGATGGTGCAGATGGCCAACAGCGCGGGAGTCCCTGTAATTGCGCACAACTATGTGGTTCCCGAGGCCAAACTTGCCGGAGTCTCCGCCCGGGACGGGATTGCGCTCGGCGAAATGCTCGGTGCTGCGATGGTTGCGATGGCCCCGGAGGGTAATTACGCCATTGCCAAGGGCGAAGAGGGCACCGATATGGCCCAGCTCAAGGCCGAAGGCGGGATGAACATCCTCAAGCCGATGATCGATTCCGGAACCATCGCGGTGGTGTCCGATCAGTGGAACCGGGCCTGGTCCGGCGATCTGGCGCAGAAACAGATCGAGCAGGCACTGACCATATCGGGCAACCAACTCGCCGGCGTCCTCTCCTACTGCGATTGCATGACCTACGGGATCGTCCAGGCTATCCGTGCCCAGGGACTCGCCGGCAAAATTATCGTCTCCGGCGAGGACTGCGAGCCCGAGATGCTCAAACTCATCCTCGGTGGCGACGCCCACGTCAGTGCCTGGACCGCCTTCGACCAGATGGGGCGCAACTCCGCGCAACTGCTCTTCAACGCCCTCGAAGGCAAGTCGTGGGACGGCGACACCTACGACAACGGCAGTGGGGAGACCATTCCGTTCTTCAAGACTCCCCTGCGGAACGTGACCAAAGACGGCGCGCTGCCCGACTCGATTTCGGTTGCCCAGTTCGTCGACGAGAACCCCTGGTGGACAACGCCCGCCGCAGTGGGCCTGTAGTCAGCCCAACCGCAGCATCAGACCAAATTCGATGAGGTGAGGAACCTTCAATGACAACAACTACCAATGACCCCGCTCCTTCAGCACCACAGGCCCCACCGAAGGGCGGTGACGCACCTGGTCACCGCGGGTTCAACAGGTTCGGTGTCCCCGTAAGCCAATTGCGGGCACTGACCCTGATCGGTGTACTGATCCTGATGTGGTTGGTTTTCCAAGTGCTGACCGATGGGCTGTTCCTGACCCCACGGAACCTCACTACACTTACAGTTCAGGTTGCGATCACTGCACTGCTCGCCGCTGGCGTGGTCATGATCATGGTCTGCGGCCACATCGACCTGTCGGTCGGATCCTCGGTGGGGTTCTGCGCAGTGTTCTCGGCGCTGCTGGTCGATTCGACAAATGGCTTCGGGCTGTCGCTGTCGACGCCCGTGCTGATCCTGATGACCATCGGGGTCGGGATGGTGATCGGTGTCTGGCAAGGATTCTGGGTTGCCGTGCTGGGCGTTCCGTCCTTCATCGTCACCCTGGGTTCATTGCTCGGCCTGCGTGGGCTCGCCCTGGCCCTGACGGATGGTTCCACGGTGTCCGCGGGATCGTCGGTGTCGTTCATCTCGCAGACCTACCTGTCGACCTGGGTGTTCGTGCCGCTGATCGTACTGCTGTTGGCAGCGTTCATCTGGGCGAAGTACCGCGAATTCCGCGCCCGCCAGGATGCCGGCATCGAGGCCTCGATAACCTCCATCGTGGTGATACCGGCCGCGCTGACCTTTGTCGCCGCGCTGGCCGCGACCCTGGTCATGGCCTCTTACCGGGGCGCACCGTTGCCGTCGGCCATCATGGTCGTGGTACTGGTGGTCGTGACATTCATGTTGGCACGCACCCGGTTCGGCCGGTCCCTGTATGCAATCGGCGGCAACGCCGAGGCGGCACGCTACGCCGGCATCAATGCCCGCAAACTGACCTTCATCGTCTTCGTTTTCATGGGTGTGCTGTACGGCATCGCCGGCCTGATGATGCTCTCGCGTTCCGGCGTCGGCAGCCCCAATGCCGGTGTTGGACTTGAACTTTCCGTGATCGGTGCGGCCGTGATCGGTGGCACCAGCCTGTTCGGCGGGGTCGGTACCGCCACCGGTGCCGTGTTCGGGGCCCTGTTGTTGGAGACGCTGATCAACGGCATGGGCCTGATGAACATCGATTCCTCGTACCAGATGATCGTCACCGGAGTGGTACTGCTGGTTGCCGTGTACATCGACATCCGGGGACGGCGCGCACATGCCTGACCAGTGGCCGCAACGGCACCTGCGGAGGGGCATCAACTGCGACCTCGGCGAGTCCTACGGCCGGCTGCGTGTCGGCCACGACGACGAGGTGATGCAATATCTGTCCACCGCCAACATCGCGTGCGGCTACCACGGCGGCGACCCGTCGACCATGCGGAGGGCCGCGGATTCAGCAGTGACACACGGTGTTCTCTGTGGTGCCCATCCCTCGCTACCCGATCTCCAGGGATTCGGCCGGCGTCGTCTCGATGTGGCTCCTGCCGAACTCACCGACATGGTGCTCTATCAACTGGGGGCGTTGCAAGCAGTGCTCACGGCGGCCGGCACCACCATGTCGCACGTCAAACCGCACGGGGTGCTCTACTCGATGCTGTGGGAACCCGAACTGGCGCACGCGTTCGCCGACGCGGTGGAGATCCTCGATCCCGGATTGCCGTGGATCGCCATGAAGAACACACCTACCTTCGAGATCGCCCGCCAACGTGGACTCAACCCGGTCGATGAATTCACTGCCGATCGCGAGTACACACCCGACGGCAAGCTGGTAATCACCCGCAACCCGGAACCGGTCGACATCGCCGAGATGAGTGACAGGATGCGCGACGTCGTATCCAGCGGCACAACGTCGGCAAACGACGGCAGCACCCGGCTGCATTTCGACGCCACCGTGGTCTGCATGCACAGTGACGGACCCAACGCCCCGGAAGTAGCGGCCGCATTGTGGTCGATCCTCACCGAGGACGGGCAACGCCCGTGGGAGGGTGGCGACCGGACGTGAGTGCAGACTCGGTAGTTCAGGACGCCGGTGAGATCCGCGTCCTGCCATGCGGTGAGCAGCATCTGCTGATCGAACTCGGCAGGACCGGCGGGTTGCGGATGAGTTTGCGCACCCTGCGGTTGGCGGAACTGATCGACGATGCTGCCATCGACGGTGTGACCGATGTGGTTCCAATGTTCGCGTCTGTGCTGCTGGGACTGGACCCGCTGGTGGTCGACGCCGAGACGGTAGAGCGGCGATGCCATGCGCTGGTCGAGGCGATCGGTGACGATATGGAACTGTCGCACCGGTCCCGGCTCGTCGAAATTCCGGTGTATTACGGCGATCCCTGGTCGGAAGCCTGTGTGCAGGACTACCGCGAGAAGGTCGCGCCGATCGAACACAACCCCACCTTCGTCGCCAGCTCCAACCAGCTCGACAGCTGCGAGGAACTCTACGAGCGGCACAGTTCCACCGAGCACTGGGTGGCTGGAGTGGGGTTCTGGCCGGGACTGCCGGACATGTTTCCGCTCGATCCGGACAAGAGGCTGTTCGTCCCCAAATACGACCCGCCGCGCATCTGGACGGTTCGTGGCGGTGTCGGTGTCGGTGGCGGTTTCACCTCGATCTACCCACTCGAGACCCCCGGTGGGTACCACCTGATCGGACGGACCCCTACGCCCATCTACGGTCTGGACCGGACAGCGCAAACAGGATTCGACGGATCAGTGGTGCTGTTCCGTCCCGGTGACCGAGTGCGGTTCCGCCGAATCGACGCCGACGAATTCACGGCGATCGAAGCGCAGGTCGACAGCGGGGAATTCGAGCACACCACGCTCGGGTCGGAGGTCTTCGATCTGCACCGCTACCACGAACAATACGGAACTCACCAGAACCACGGAGACGCAACATGATTCATGTGATAGCGCCGGGCCTGGAAACCACCGTCCAGGACTTCCCCGGTCGGCGTGGACTTCGTGCCGTGGGGATTCCGCCCTCGGGCCCGTATGACGATCGGTCCTTTCGGATCGGCAACGCACTCTTGGGCAACGCCGTGTCGGCTGCCGGCCTCGAGATTCAGCTCATCGGCCCCACTCTCAGGTTCGACGTGGCCTCGACGGTGGCATTGACCGGTGCCGTCACCGACGCGACACTCGACGGCAGGCCACTGCCCATGTGGCAGACGGTCGAAGTGCGGGCGGGACAGGTCCTGAACATAGGCACCGCTGTCCGCGGTATCCGTAGCTACCTGACGATCGCCGGCGGCATTCGCTCGCAGCCGGTTCTGGGCAGTAGATCCACGTTCGTGCGGGCGGGCATCGGCGGGATCGGCGGCCGGGCCCTGGCTGCTGGCATGCAGATCCCGATCGCCCGGACCGGGCCCGTGCCGCCGCGACTGCTTGCGCCGCCCGCAGTCCCCGACTTCGGCCATTACGTCGCCATCGACGTGGTACTCGGCCCACACAGCGACTGGCTGACTCCGGCGGGACACCAGGCTTTCCTGGACGCACCGTGGACAGTCACCGCTCAAAGTGATCGCACCGGATGCCGCTTGGTGGGTCCTGCGCTGGAATTCTCGGACCGCGCCCTGAACAAACCCCCGGACAACGGCGGTGACCCGTCGAATGTGGTGAACACCGGCTATCCACTCGGTGGGGTGAATCTGGCGGGCACCTCGCCGATCGTCCTACCGGTAGACGGACCCAGCCAAGGCGGCTTCATCACGCCGTATGTAATTGCCGGCGCATCGATGTGGCGACTGGCACAGGTACGTGGCGGGCATCAGATCCGGTTCACCGCCATCGACCGAGACAGTGCCCGGAACCGTCTGATCGAGCACGAGAACGCCTGTGCCGGTGCCGAATATCTGGTGAAAGTCGACGAACTCACGACCGCCAGCGGTGCGGCATGACTGCGTCGCCCAGATCCGACCGGAAGAGATAGCCGACATGGCCCCGATTGCAGTCATCGCCGACGAACGTCGACGAGGAACTCGAGCAACCCGCTCTAATCCTCTAGCTGCTGGGCGATCGTCCGGTCTCGGTAGTGCCCGACGCCGCGCGCGGCGGGTCAGCTGCTCCGCAATCCATTCTCCGACAATTGACAGTAAGCAAGGTGTAACAAGATGACTGTTATGAATTCCGGCATCCGCGACCGTGCTGCCGAATCCCCCAGGGCCCCACTGCTGGCCGTATCGAACGTCTCCAAGATCTTCGGAGGCACCCGCGCCCTGAAAGATGTCTCCCTGACATTCGGCGACTCCGAGGTGCACGCCCTGCTCGGCGAGAACGGCGCCGGCAAGTCGACGCTGATCAAACTCATAGGCGGGTTCTACCCCACCTCTGGCGCAACCGGCACCTTTCACCTGGACGGGCAGCCGGTCTCGTTCGACTCCGTCGGTGCCGCCGAAGCTCGTGGCATTTTCCTTGTGCCGCAGGAACTTCAGGTGGTTCCGGAGATGTCGGTGGCCGAGAACCTGCTGCTCAACCGGGAACCCACCAAGATGGGCCTGGTGGATCGGCGCGTCATGCTGAAGGAAGCCGTCAAATGGCTGACCACTTTCAAACTCGACATCGATCCCACCCAACTCATGCGCGAGTTGACCACGGCCCAAAAGCAACTCGTCAGCATCGCCCGCGCCATGAGCCAGGGTGCCCGGCTGGTGGTGCTCGACGAGCCCACCGCCGCGCTCACCGAATCCGAGATCGACGTCCTGTTCGACCGGATCAAACTGTTTCGCGACCAAGGCGTTCTGGTCATCTATATTTCGCACCGGCTCAAGGAGATCGCCCGGATTGCGGACAAGATTACAGTGATGCGCGACGGTCGGGTAGTCAAGAATGGAGTCACTGCACGAGATCTGGATTCCGCCGCGATCATCAAGGCCATGGTCGGCAAAGACATCGAGAACCTGTACCCCAAGCAGGTCTTCGAGCCCGGCAAGGTGCTGTTCGCCGTGCAGGACCTGCACGTCCGCAGCTCCATCCCCGGTAAGCCCGACGTGGTTGACGGCATCGGCTTCGAACTCCACCGCGGTGAGGTCCTGGGCATCTACGGCGTCGTCGGATCCGGTACCACCGAAACCTCACGCAGTTTGTTCGGTGTCAGCAACACCGCCTCGTCGGCAAGGTTCACCCGCGACGGCGAGACGGTGCACATCGGTTCTCCTGCAGACGCCATGCGGTGCGGTATCGGCTACATCCCCGATGACCGCAAGAACCGCGCGATCCTGCCGCACATGTCGGTGTCGTCGAACATGTCGATCGCCGCACTGCCGTCGCTTTCGCGTTTCGGGATCATCCGCGCCCGCGACGATTTCGCCCTGTCCGCCAAGCACCGTCAGGGCATGCAGATCGCCGTCTCGTCCGTGGACCAGAAGATTTCCGAACTCAGCGGCGGTAACCAACAGAAGGTCATCGCCGGTCGCTGGCTGGCCACGGATCCACAGGTGCTGATCATGCACGAACCCACCCTGGGCGTCGACGTGGGTGCCCGGGCCCGTATCTACGAGACGATGAACGAACTCGCCGGCGAGGGACGCGGGATCCTGCTGGTGTCCTCCGATCTCTCCGAAGTCATGGGGATGGCCGACCGCATATTGGTGCTCTCGCACGGCCACATCACTGCCGAACTGAAGCGCGAAGACTTCAAAGAGGAAACAATCATGTCCGCTGCAATAGGCGAACACTCGTGACCGAGACAATCTGGCGCTAGCAGGTCTCGGTCACGGCCGCCAGGGTGCCCAACCGTCGCTGCGCCTTGGCGCGACCCCAGACGTCGACCGATGCCGTCATCTCGCACATCGGGTAGTTGGTGATCTGCGGCAAGTACAAACCAAGCTCACCGCTGCCCGAGGTGACGTTGGTTGGCAACTTCAACGCAGCCCGGGGCGCGGTCAGCGTTGGGCGCGCTTCCCGACGGGGCCTGACAGAAATTCACCCACACTGTGGCGCATTCGTCCGGAGCATCGGCGATAAGCGGGTCTGCGAGGCATTCGACCTGTGTCCCCTCCTGGGGTGCTGTGCGCTCGAAGCCGACATCGAGTTGCACTGAGCCATTGCCTCGAACTGCCGCGAAGAATTGCAACGTGACACGTGAAATCCGTTCGGATGGAGCCTATTCGGGCGATCAGCCTGCCCAAGGTGCTCGACTCGGACATCTCGATCCTGGCATCGGCGGTGTACAGCCCAACGAAGGTTCTCGCTGCCGCGAACTGGAAGGAACCCCCGATGACAAACACCCTCAGCTACACCACCGAGTGGTCCGGCCAGATCGGGCACAGCTCGGGTGACACGCGTCGCCACCGTTGCCACGCAGGCCCGCGGTTCGTGGGGATGAGCCGATGAACAGCCGATCGAAGGAAGACATGACTCAATCGTTGTTCACTAGAACGCAGGTCGAACCCGATATCCATACCACTGCGGGTAAATTGGCCGATCTTCGTAAACGTCTC
>NZ_JASHKT010000023.1:0-25054 GCF_030056855.1 Rhodococcus sp. IEGM 1354 | reverse complement strand
CGTTGGAACTGAATTACTCAGTCCAACTTCTGGGGAGCGGTGCACATACGTCTGAGCCGTGCAGTGGTCCATTGACGCGAATGGGGCGAACGGGGCGACGGCGAAGGTCAGGCGATAGCGGGCGGTTGATCCGGCGGCGGTGCTGCGGTGCGGCCTCGGAAGAGTTCGGTCGGGAGGGTTTCGGCGGCGACGATGCCCGAGTGCGAGGACGAGAGCACCAGTTTCCCGGCTCGACGGCCTTTTTCCTCGGCGTCCTGCCGCACGGTGGTCAGGTTCTCGCGAATGGCGTCGGATATGCCGTCGAATCCGGTGACCGAGAGTTGGCTCGGCACATCGATTCCGGAGACTCTGGCGAAGTTGAGTGCACCGAGTGCGATGACGTCGGTGGTGCAGAGCAGTGCCGTGGTGTCGCGGTTGGCCTGTAGCGCCTGGGCTGCGGCGGAGTGGCCGGAGCGCACGGTGTGGTCGAATCGTTCGACGACGGTGAGGGTGTCGGGGTCGAGTCCGGCGTCGATCATGGCGGCCTGGACGCCGGCGATGCGTTCACGTTGGACGTGGAAGTGACTGTCGGCCAGCCGTCCCGGGGGTACGACGCCGTCGCGGCGGTCGCGTCCGAGCCGCATGCACAGCACTGCAAGGTGTTCGTGTCCCAGCGAGATCAGATGTGCGGCAAGCATTTTCATGGCGACGCGGTCGTCGATTGCGACGAGGGCGGCCTCGGGGATGTTGCGGGGTTGGTCGCACACGACGATCGGTAGGTGTCGTTCGCGCACTGCGGCCAGGTAGGGGTCGTCGTCGGCGACGGAGTAGACGACGAATCCGTCGACTCCTGCTTGTTGGACCACAGCGGCAGCTTGCACGTCGTCGCGTTCGGCACCGGCGGGAATGAGCAGCAGTCCTTGTCCTGCGGCCTCGCAGGATTCGGCGAGACCGGCGAGGAAGCTCATGGCGGCGGGGTCGCGGAAGGAGTAGCTGAGGGCTTCGGTGAGCAGTAGTCCGATGGCTCCGGCTTTGCGGGTGCGCAGCGATCGCGCGACCGGGTCCGGGCCTGCGTAACCGCGTCGCTTGGCTGCCTGGAGGACGCGTTCGCGCAGTTCGGGCGAGAGTTGATCGGGTCGGTTGTAGGCGTTCGAGACGGTGGTTCGCGATACCTTCAGCTCGGCTGCGATCGACGCCAACGTCGCTTGACGTCGGGGTTCGCTTGACCTGGCCATAACCGGGACGTTAGTCCCACACCACGCTGCAGAGAAAATCGAGGTTGGACTCGTCCGATTCGATACCGAGGCTGCTCGAGAGCTAGAGTACAACGGTAACGGTTTCCATTAGCGTCAAGCCCTGCCTTCAGGAGTACATCGATGTCGTCCTTCCACCGCCCGTCTCGGGTCAAGAGCTCGGCCCTCATCGGCCTGACCTGCGCTGCCGCACTGGCACTGACCGCATGCAGCTCGAACGAGCCGACGAGCACCGAGTCCGCTCCGGCCAACCCCGTCGACGGTCCGATCACGATCGTCGCGTCCACGAACGTGTGGGGCAGCGTGGCCGAGGCCGTTGCGGGCAACCTGGCCACCGTGAAATCGATCATCGCCGACCCCTCGGCAGATCCGCACTCGTACGAGGCGAGCCCCGGTGACGCCGCCGCGGTTGCCGAGGCGTCGCTGGTGGTCTACAACGGCGGCGGCTACGACCAGTTCATCGAGGACATCCTCGGTTCCGAGGGCAAGGACGTGCCGTCCGTCGATGCCTTCACATTGCTCGACGCGGACCACGATCACGACTCCGAGACGACGTCCGAGGCAGCAACAGAGTCCGCAACCGAGCCCGCGGCAGAAGACGGCCACTCGCACGGTGAGGTCAACGAACACGTCTGGTACCACGCCGAGGTCGCAGCGCACACCGCCGAGGAGATCGCCGACAAGCTCGGCCAGCTCGACCCGGACAACGCCGCGCAGTACACCGCCAACGCCGATGCGTTCCACGAGCAGATCCACGCGATCACCGACGTGACGGACCGGATCGCCGCCCAGTTCCCGAACGCACCGGTGGCCCAGACCGAACCGATCGCGCACTACCTCCTGGAGGAGTCCGATCTCGACGACCGCACGCCCGAGGACTTCAAGGACGCCATCGAGGAGGGCAACGACCCGTCGCCCGCATCGATCGCCGCGACACGGGATCTGTTCACGTCCAAGTCCGTCCGCGCGCTGGTCTACAACACTCAGACCGAAGACGCTGTCACACAGGACATTCGCACCACCAGCGAGGCTGCCGGCATCCCCGTCGTCGAGGTCACCGAGACTCTGCCCGCCGGGATGACGTTCATCGAGTGGCAGACCAAGGCCGCGACGGACCTGCAGGCCGCGCTCAGCACCAACCCGTGAGTCGATCCGCCTCCCGATCGGTGGGCAGCTGATGGAAAGCTGTAGCGCATGCCTGCTGTAGAACTGCGCGATGCCGGACTGGCCTTCGGCGACCGCACCCTCTGGCAGAACCTGGATCTGTCGGTCGCCGCGGGCGAGTTCGTCGCCGTCCTCGGCCCCAATGGGTCGGGCAAGACGTCGTTGCTCAAGGTGCTGCTCGGCCAGAACCACCTCACGTCCGGCACCGCGTCGATCGGCGGCAGTCCCGTTCGCCGCGGCCAGTCGGGCGTGGGGTACGTCCCCCAGCAACGCAACATCGACGACGATCTGCCGCTGCGCGGACGCGATCTCGTCGGTCTGGGTTGGGACGGCCACAAATGGGGCCTGGGACTGCGGGGCATGCGGCAGCGCAAGGAGACGGTGCAGCGCGCCATCGATCAGGTCGACGCCAATTCCTTCGCCGGCGCACCGGTCGGCTCGATGTCCGGTGGTGAACAGCAGCGACTGCGGATCGCCCAGGCACTCGTCGGCGATCCGTCGGTACTGCTGTGCGACGAGCCCCTGCTCAGCCTCGACCTCGCCAACCAATCGTTGGTCTCGGGCCTCATCGATCGCCGACGGCGGGAGCACGACACAGCCGTGCTGTTCGTGACGCACGAAATCAACCCGATCCTTCCGCTCGTCGACCGCGTCGTCTACATCGTCGACGGCCGGTTCCGGATCGGGACTCCCGAGACCGTCATGACCACCGAGGTGTTGTCCGAGCTGTACGGCACCGAGGTCGAGGTGCTGAAGGTTCGCGGCCGGCTGGTCGTCGTCGGAACCGGCGACTCGATCGATGCGCTCGGCTCGGCCGGTGCCCACCACCCACCCGTACCGCACGACGGAGAAGACAAGGCATGAACGAGAAGGTTCTCGACGCATTCTCGAAGATGCTCGACTTCGACACCACGGCGAATCTGCTGAGCTACGACTTCGTTCAGCAGGCGTTGATCGCCGCTGCCATTCTGGGATTGCTCGCCGGCGCGCTCGGACCGCTCATCGTCAGCAGGCAGTGGGCCTTCGCGGTACACGGATCGAGTGAACTCTCCCTCACCGGTGCGTCCGCTGCACTGCTCGTCGGCATCACCGTCGGGCTCGGTGCCATCGTCGGATCCGTCGTCGCCGCGGTGATGTTCGCCCTGCTCGGCAACAAGGCCCGCGACCGCGACTCGGTCATCGGCGTCATCATGTCGTTCGGCCTCGGCCTGTCGGTGCTGTTCATCTGGCTGTACCCGGGCCGAACCGGCACCAGCTTCTCGTTGCTCATCGGCCAGATCGTCGGCGTCGGGCAGAGCGGAATCCAGCTTCTACTGGTGTGCGCCGTTCTCGTGCTGATCGTGCTCACCGTGGTCTACCGTCCACTGCTGTTCGCCAGCACCGACCCCGAGGTGGCACTGGCCCGCGGCGTGCCCGTCCGTGCACTCTCGGTCGTGTTCGCCGTACTCGTCGGTGTTGCCTGTGCGCTGGGCGTTCAGATCGTCGGCGCGCTGCTGGTCTTGTCGCTGCTCATCACCCCGGCTGCGGCGGCTGCGCGAGTGACGGCCAGCCCGCTCAAGGCGACGCTGCTGTCCATCCTGTTCGCCGAGATCGCCGCTGTCGGTGGCATCTTGCTCTCGCTCGCCCCGGGCCTCCCGGTCTCGACCTTCGTCACGACCATCTCGTTCGTCATCTATCTTCTCTGCCGAGCTGTGGGAGCTACTCGCAAGGCCAATTCCGGACGGCTCGTCGCCGCCTAGACTGTCCAGGGTGACGGCCATCGATCTCAACGCCGATCTCGGCGAAAGCTACGGTGCGTGGACTCTGGGCGACGACGACGCCATGCTCGCGGTGGTGTCCAGTGCCAACGTCGCGTGCGGCTTTCACGCCGGTGATCCGACCACGCTGCTGCGCACGTGCCGCTCGGCTGCGAACGCGGGCGTGCGGATCGGGGCTCAGGTCGGCTATCACGACCTCGCCGGATTCGGCCGACGCTTTCTCGACGTCGCCCCCGCAGATCTCACCGCCGACGTCGTCTATCAGATCGGCGCACTCGACGGCCTTGCCCGAGTGGCCGGTTCGGCCGTCACGTACGTCAAACCGCACGGGGCGCTGTACAACGCGATCGTGCATCATCGCGAGCAGGCGAAAGCGGTCGCCGAGGCAGTGGCCGCCTACGACCCGCGTCTGCCGGTACTCGGGCTCCCCGGTTCGGCATTTCTCGACGAAGCCGAACGCGTCGGGTTACGCACGGTCGCAGAGGCTTTCGCCGACCGCGCCTACACCCCACAGGGAACACTGGTCTCGCGCACGGAACCCGGCGCGGTGCTGAGCGATCCCGAGGCGGTCGCCAAGCGGGTATCGACGATGATCACCGACGGTACGGTCGAAGCGGTGGACGGCACGACGGTCGAAGTCCGCGCCGAATCGATCTGCTTGCACGGCGACTCCCCCGGTGCTGTCGCGATGGCCACCGCCGTATCGGACTTGCTGCGCACCAACGGTATCGACGTGACAGCTTTCGTCTGATGCGCCTCCTTCCCGCAGGCGATAACGCGCTGCTGATCGAGTTCGCCGACCTGCGCGAGACCATGTCGTACCACCGCTCCATGGTCCGCCAACGGCCCGGCGCGGTCGTCGATCTGGTTCCTGCCGCCCGCACCGTGCTGGTCATCTTCGACGGGGCACCGGCACCGATACTCGAGTGGGTCGCGGCGCTGACACCCGCTGTCGACGACCCCACTACCGCATCCGATGCAGTCACCATTCCCGTCACCTACGACGGCGCAGACCTCGACGACGTCGCCCGCCTGACCGGCCTGTCCACCGCCGAAGTTGTTGCAGCGCATACAAAACAGACCTGGACGGTCGCGTTCGGCGGCTTCGCTCCCGGCTTCGGCTACCTCGTCGGCACCGACACCCGACTGCACGTGCCGCGACGTGATTCACCGCGCACCAGCGTCCCGGCAGGCGCAGTGGGTCTGGCCGGCGAGTTCTCCGGCATCTACCCGCGGTCCTCGCCCGGGGGATGGCAACTGATCGGCCGCAGCGACGTGACGCTGTGGGACAGCGAACGCACTCCGCCGGCACTGCTCACACCCGGCACTACCGTCCGATTCGAGTCGACATGAAGGCCCTGACCGTCCTGCGGACAGGTCCGCTGTGCACCGTCCAGGATCGTGGACGACGTGGCCACGCGGCGGTGGGCGTCGGACGATCCGGTGCAGCGGACCTTCGTTCACACGATGCGGCAAACCGTCTGGTGGGCAACGACTCCGGTGCCGCCACCCTGGAAGTGACGTTCGGTGGCCTGCAGGTCCGAACCGAGTTCGACGCCGTCATGGCCGTCACCGGAGCGCACGTGATCTGCCGCGTGGACGGCACCGTGCAGGGACTGCATTCGACGCTCGTGGTCCGAGCCGGGCAGGAGTTGACTCTGTCGCCGCCCTCATCGGCTCTGCGCAGCTACCTCGCCGTCCGGGGAGGCATCGACGTCCCGTCGGTTCTCGGCAGCAGATCGACGGACACGATGTCGGGCCTCGGGCCCGCTCGGCTCTCCCCCGGGACGGTGCTCCCGGTCGGCGACGCCACAGACCATTGGCCTGCAACGGATTTCGTAGTACCGACCCCGCTCGAGCAGACACTGCACATCACGTTCGGCCCACGCGAGGACTGGTTCACCGAGCATGCTCGATCCATTCTGCTGGAGCAGCCGTGGACGGTCACGCAGGATTCGGATCGCGTCGGCATCAGGCTCGACGGCGCGGAGCCCTTGACCCGCGCGGTCGACGACGAATTGCCCAGCGAGGGAATGGTTCTCGGGGCGCTACAGGTGCCACCGTCGGGACAGCCGGTGTTGTTTCTCGCCGACCATCCCGTCACGGGCGGTTATCCGGTTATCGCCGTCGTGACTGCGGCCGATGTGTCCGCCGCTGCGCAGCTGACCCCCGGAACGCAGATACGGTTCCGCGCTGTCGGTTGATCCCGGCCGCACACGACCTCACACCCGTTTTCTCGACCTCACACACCCATTCGAGCGATAGCAGGGCTGTGAGGTTCGCACGAAGGGTGTGAGGTTCAGCCTCGACGCTGACGCGCGATGTCGGCCAGCACGACGCCCGCCGCGACGGAGGCGTTGAGCGACTCGACCGGTCCGGCCATCGGGATCGACAGGATGTGATCGCAGGTCTCGCTGACCAGACGCGAGAGGCCCTTGCCCTCGGATCCGACGACGATGACGACCGGACCCTTTCCGTCGAAGGTGTCGAGGTCGGTGTCGCCGCCTGCGTCGAGGCCGACGACGGTGACGCCCTTGGACTGCCAATCCTTCAGTGTGCGAGTCAGATTGACTGCCCGCGCGATGGGCAGTCGGGCTGCGGCACCGGCGCTGGTGCGCCATGCCACGGCCGACACGCTCGCGCTGCGACGCTGCGGAATCACGACGCCGTGGCCACCGAAAGCGGCAACCGAACGCACGACGGCACCGAGGTTGCGCGGGTCGGTGATGTTGTCGAGCGCCACGAGCAGTGCGGGTTCCTGATGCGTGCGCGCGTTCGAGATCAGGTCGTCGGGGTGCGCGTAGCGGTACGGCGGCACCTGCAGGGCGAGGCCCTGATGCAATCCGTTGGCGCTGAGCTTGTCCAGATCCGAACGGGGAACCTCCAGGATGGAGATCCGTGCATCGCCTGCGCGCTGCACGGCTTCCTTGAGCCGATCGTCGCTGTCGGTGCCGACGGCAACCCACAGTGCGGTGGCGGGCACGCCTGCTCGCAGGCACTCGACGACCGGGTTGCGACCGAGTACCACCTCGGGACCGTCTTCGGCCTTGCGTCCGGCCGGACGGCCGCCCGCGCGTCCTCCGGTGGTGCCGCCGCGGTTCTGCGCGGACTTCTCGGCGAGCTTGGCTCGACGCGCCGCGGGATGCTTGGTGCGCTCGGAGGCGGGGGGCGTTGCGCCGCGGCCCTCGAGGCCCTTACGACGCTTGCCTCCGGATCCGGCGACCTGCCCCTTCTTGGTGCCGTCCTTGCGGATTGCGCCGCGCCTACTCGAATTGCCTGCCATCACAAACCTGCTTCGTCGGTCTTGCTCGTACCCAGCGACCATTCGGGCCCGTTGGGTGTATCTGTCACGTCTACTCCGGCCTTGGCCAGTCTCGTCCGTATCTCGTCGGCGACGGCCCAGTCCTTGGTCGCCTTCGCCGTTGCTCGACGCTCCAGCTCGGCCTCGACGAGAACGCCGAGTGCACCGAGAGCTGCTGCGTCCGAACCACTGTCGCTCGACCAGTGCGGATCGAGGGGGTCGACTCCGAGGATGTCGAGCATCGCCCGCACACTGCCCGCATGCTCCACGGCTGCCGGTAGGTCACCGGACTCGAGGGCGGTGTTGCCGAGGGTGACGGTGGCGTGAATCTCGGCCAACGCTTTGGGAACTCCGAGATCGTCGTCGAGAGCGGCGGCGAATCCGGCGGTCCACTTGCCCATCGGAACGTCACCGGCGCGTTCGACGGCTCGCCGGACGAACCCTTCGATGCCCCGGTACGTCACCGCTGCGGTCTCGAGCGCAGTATCGGAGTACTCGAGCATCGACCGGTAGTGCGCGCCACCGAGGTAGAACCGAAGCTCTTGCGGCCGAACCTTTTTGAGCACGTTGGGTACAGAGAGGACGTTGCCGAGAGACTTGGACATCTTCTCTCCGCCCATCGTCACCCAGCCGTTGTGCAACCAGTAGCGCGAGAAGCCGTCGCCGGCGGCCATGGACTGCGCCCGCTCGTTCTCGTGATGCGGGAACACGAGATCGAGACCGCCGCAATGGATGTCGAAGTCCGGACCGAGGTAGGTCTCCGCCATCGCCGAGCACTCGAGATGCCAGCCGGGACGGCCTGGACCCCACGGCGTCGGCCACGAGGGCTCACCGGGTTTGGCACCCTTCCACAGCGTGAAGTCGCGAGGATCGCGCTTGCCCTCGGCAACGCTCTCGCCCTGGTGTACGTCGTCGAGCTTGTGACCGGACAATGCGCCGTAACTCGGAAAGCTCTGTACGTCGAAGTACACGTCCCCGCACGAGTCGGCATACGCGTGGCCACGCTCGATCAGCCGCTCGATCATCTGAACCATCTGAGTGATGTGGCCCGTCGCACGCGGTTCGGCGGACGGCGGCAGCACACCGAGTCGGTCGTAGGCCCAGGTGAACGAACGCTCGTACGTTGCCGCCCACTCCCACCACGGTCGACCGGCGTCACGCGCCTTGTTCAGGATCTTGTCGTCGATGTCCGTCACATTGCGAACGAAAGCGACGTCGTAGTCGTGTGCCAGCAACCAGCGGCGCAGCACGTCGAACGCCACTCCGCTGCGTACGTGGCCGATGTGAGGCTCACCCTGCACCGTTGCCCCACACAGGTACACCGATACATGGCCAGGGACCAAGGGGGTGAATTCCCGCAGGGCCCTCGTCTCGGTGTCGTGTAGGTGAAGGGTCACGACCAGCAATGCTACCGGTGGTTTTACCTCGTCATGACAAGTGCGGTCGCGACAGCCGCGATTCCTTCGCCGCGACCGGTCAGCCCGAGCCCATCGGTGGTGGTCGCGGACACCGATACCGGAGCTCCGAGAACACCCGAGAGAACGTCTTGCGCCTCGACGCGGCGCGGTCCGATCTTGGGCCGATTACCGATGATCTGCACCGCAGCGTTGCCTATCGCAAAGCCGCCCGCATCGAGCAACCGTCGCACCTCGGTCAGCATCGCGGCTCCACTGACTCCGTCCCACTCGGGACGCCCGGTGCCGAAGACCGACCCCAGATCTCCCAGGCCCGCAGCGGACAGCAGGGCGTCACACAGCGCGTGTGCGGCGACGTCGCCGTCCGAATGGCCCTCGAGTCCGTCCGCGTCCTCGAAGAGCAGTCCGGCCAGCCAGCAGGGTCGACCCGGAGCGATGGGATGGACGTCGGTGCCGATGCCGACTCTCATAAGAGCGCCTCTGCCAGTAGTAGGTCGTGCGGAGTGGTGATCTTGAATGCGAGGGCGTCCCCGACGATGGTGTGCACCGTCTCGCCTATCCGCTCGACCAGTCCCGCATCGTCGGTGGAGATGTCGGTAGCGGCGGCATACGCGCGACGCAGAACGTCGGCGTCGAAGCCCTGCGGGGTCTGTACCGCACGCAGTCTCGAGCGGTCCGGGGTACCGATCACCGCGCCCATGAGATCGACTTCCTTGACGGTGTCGACGACGGGCAGCACCGGGATGACCGCTGGTCGTCCGGCTCGGACCTCGGCGACGACGCGGGCGATCAACGCGGGCGGGGTGAGAGCGCGAGCGGCGTCGTGGACCAGCACGACCGAAGCGCCTCCGATGACGGCGAGACCGGCGCGCACCGAATCGGTGCGTTCGCGGCCGCCTGCCACGACGGTGACGTCGTCGCCGACGAGCCCGCGGGCCGCGTCGAGCAGATCGACGGGCACGATGACGACGATGCGGTCGACGGCACCCGAGGCACGCAGTCCGTCCACGGATCGCTTGAGAAGAGAGTCGGTACCCAGACAGACGAAAGCCTTCGGCTCGTCGTGTCCGAGCCGAAGGCCTTTACCTGCTGCGGGTACCAGGGCGACAACGTCGCCGACGGTACCGTTCACGCTACGAAGCTGCTCATTCTGCGAAGCTGCTCACTCTACGAAGCGGTGGCGAGAACTTCGTCGAGCATGGTGTCGGCCTTGGCCTGGTCGGTTCCCTCGGCCAGTGCCAACTCGCCGACGAGGATCTGACGCGCCTTGGCGAGCATGCGCTTCTCGCCTGCCGACAGTCCGCGATCCTGTTCGCGACGCCAGAGATCGCGAACGACCTCGGCCACCTTGTTCACGTCACCGGAAGCCAGCTTCTCCAAGTTGGCCTTGTAGCGACGCGACCAGTTGGTGGGCTCTTCGGTGTGCGGTGCGCGCAGCACCTGAAAGACTTTGTCGAGGCCTTCTTGCCCGACGACATCGCGAACGCCGACGTACTCGGCATTGTCCGCGGGGACTCGAACGGTGAGGTCGCCTTGCGCGACCTTCAGAACCAAGTACTCTCTCGGTTCACCCTTGATGGTGCGTGTCTCTATCGCTTCGATCAGCGCCGCTCCGTGATGGGGGTAAACGACGGTGTCTCCGACCTTGAAAATCATGTGACAAGTGCCCCTTTCGATTTATCCAGAATACCACGCCCAATATCAACGGTGCAGGTCAGGGGCACAGTGCTGCCGAATCAGGGGTTGACACAGACCGATCGACGTGTATCCGATGCCACATTTCGGCCGCGGTCGTCACACCCCCGTTCCTTGCCGAAGGCTGCCCTACCTGGCGCATCGTGAGCAGTGGCGGACCCCACGAGCGGTCGGTGGACGAGAACTACTACTCTGCCTAGTGGACGAGATGGACCGAGCCGGCCCGGCACCACATGGAGGACGACCGAAGTGACTGCAATCGACGCTGCGACACCGCTTGGCCGCCATCGCAGAACGGCCGCTGCCCTCGCGCTTCTCGCTGGTGGCACCCTCGTGCTCACCGCCTGCGGCGCAGGTCAGATCTCGCAGACGGCCACTCAGGTCGCGGCGGTCAACGGCAATTCCGTCGACGTCGGAGACATTCAGCTTCGCAACGTGCACGTCGTGTACCCCTCCTCCGAGGAGTACAGCATCGAGCCCGGCGGCACCGTCGAGCTCGGGTTCACGGCCATCAACGCCAACCCCGCCGTGGCGGACGAGCTGACCGGGATCTCCTCTCCCGAGGCTCAGGTCACCATCGTCGACGAGGCAGAACCGGGCAGCACCGAGATCGCTCCGCTGACCGCGCTCGGTGCCGGATCACCCGCCGACACGCAGCTGGACGATCCTTTGCTTCCGATCCAGCTCATCAAGGTCGAGATGGCCGACATCAGCGAGAACGTGCGCCCGGGCCTGACGCTGCCGGTCACCTTCGAGTTCGCGAATGCGGGCGATGTTGTCGTCAACGTCCCCGTCGACGCCGGTCACGAACTCGAGCGCTCCGAAGAGGCAGTCTCCGAGCACAGCGGCGGGCACTGACCCCTCCGTACGAGGTCACCGGACCTGTCGGTGCCGATCGTTAGGCTTCCGACGTGGTCAAACTGAAGTCGAGCTACCGCTGCTCCGCGTGTCATCATTCGGTCTCCAAGTGGGTCGGTCGGTGTCCCGAATGCGGCGACTGGGGCTCGATGGACGAGGTCCAGGCCACCGCGGCACCACTCACGTCGCGCGCAGGTGCATCGGCGCTCCGCTCGGGCGGCGGCGCCATGATCCCGACGACGCCCGCAGCTGCACTGACGACCATCAGCAGCGCAACCTCGCAGGCGAACACCACCGGCATCGACGAGTTCGATCGTGTCCTCGGCGGCGGTCTGGTCCCCGGTTCGGTCGTTCTGCTGGCCGGCGAGCCGGGCGTCGGCAAGTCGACGCTGCTGCTCGAGGTGGTGCATCGGTGGGCTCGTTCGGCTCCCGATCGCCGCGCGCTCTACGTCACCGGCGAGGAATCCGCAGGGCAGGTTCGGCTGCGAGCCGACCGTACCGGCGCGGTGCACGAGCGCGTCTTTCTCGCCGCCGAGTCCGATCTGGCAACCGTGTTCGGACACGTCGAACAGGTCAAGCCCAGCCTGCTGATCGTCGATTCGGTGCAGACGATGCTCGCCGCCGACGTCGACGGCGTCATCGGCGGTGTCACTCAGGTCCGCGCCATCACCAGTGCGTTGACCACTCTGGCCAAGACCACCGGAGTCGCCGTTCTGCTCGTGGGGCACGTGACGAAGGAAGGCGCGGTGGCAGGCCCACGCTCGCTCGAACACCTCGTCGACGTGGTCCTCAACTTCGAGGGCGACAAGCACTCCACGCTGCGCATGATTCGCGGCGTCAAGAACCGGTTCGGTGCCTCGGACGAGGTGGGCTGCTTCGAGTTGCGGGAGACCGGAATCGTCGGCATCAGTGACCCGTCCGGGCTGTTCCTGCATCACCGCAACGACGCCGTCCCCGGGACCGCCGTCACCGTCACGATGGACGGCAAGCGACCGCTGCTGGCTGAGCTGCAGGCACTGATCGTCGACACCGCCATGCCGTCACCGCGACGTGCGGTCAGCGGACTCGATCACGCCCGTGTCGCGATGATTCTGGCCGTCCTGGAACGCCGGTGCGGGGTGAAGGTGTCCAAGGCCGAGGTCTATGCCGCGACGGTCGGCGGGATGCGCACGAGTGAGCCGTCCGCAGATTTGGCTCTGGCGGCTGCGGTGGCGTCGGCGGTGCGTGATCAACCGTTGCCCGCAGGAATGGTGATTCTGGGGGAAGTAGGGCTCGCCGGCGAGGTACGACGCGTCGCCGGGCTCGGGCGCCGCCTCGCCGAGGCAGCCAGACTGGGGTTCAACTACGCCATCGTCCCCGAGGACGCGGGCCCCATCCCGCCCGGCATCAAGGTCAAAACCGTCACCAACGTCGGCGAGGCCCTGACGTACACGCGTATGCGGCCGGTATGACACCGGGCGGTACCCTTTACGGCGCTGCCCGTGTGCAACGGCGTGGCCCGCATTCGGCGGCGCGTTAGTCTTTGTTGGGCACGAGCTCCAGATCTGCCGCATGCCGTTACGACACGAGGGGGTTGGCCATGGAAGGCGCCGCGCAGTCCCCGGCGTTACGCGAGACCATCGCTCGACTGGCACCGGGCACCGCCCTGCGGGACGGTCTCGAACGAATCCTGCGCGGCCGCACCGGCGGATTGATCGTCCTGGGCTACGACGAAGAGGTCGAGGCCATCTGCGACGGCGGGTTCGAGCTCGATGTCGAGTTCGCGCCGACACGACTGCGCGAGCTGTCGAAAATGGATGGCGCAGTGGTGCTTTCGACCGACGGGCAGCGCATCGTTCGGGCCAATGTTCAGCTCGTCCCCGACCACAAGATTCCTACCGTCGAATCCGGCACCCGACACCGCGCGGCCGAGCGAACAGCGATGCAGACCGGGTATCCCGTTGTCTCCGTGAGCCAGTCGATGAGCATCGTCAGTGTCTACATCAGCGGCATCAGGCACGTCGTCGAGGGCTCAGCCACCATCCTCTCGCGCGCCAATCAGGCCGTCGCCACGCTCGAGCGATACAAGGCCCGGCTCGACGAGAACACGCGTCAGCTCTCGGTCGTGGAGATCGAAGATTTCGTGACCCTGCGCGACGCGTTGACCGTCGCCCAGCGCCTCGAGATGGTGCGACGGGTGTCGGTGGAAATCGAGCAGAACGTCCTCGAACTCGGCACCGACGGCCGTCAGCTCGCTCTCCAGCTCGAAGAGTTGTTGGGCGACAACGACATCGACCGTCAACTGATCGTGCGCGACTATCTCGCCGGCAACGAACCGTCGAGCACCACCGGCGTGGAGAAAGCGCTCGCGGCTCTGGACAAGCTGACCGATGTCGACCTGTTGGACCTGACGACTCTGTCCCGGGCATTCGGTTATCCCGCGACCATCGAAGCGTTGGACACCCCGATGAGTCCGCGCGGTTATCGCGTACTGACGCGAGTGCCGCGGTTGCAGTTCAGCCAGATTCACCGACTCGTGGGCGCATTCGGCACTTTGCAGGGCCTGCTGGCCGCAACCGCAGCCGATCTGCAGTCGGTCGACGGCATCGGCGGCCTGTGGGCCAGGCACATTCGAGAGGGGCTGTCGCGCTTGGCAGAGGCCTCGATCTCCGGGCCCTACGACTAGGAAGCGCTACGACCGAGACCCGGGACCCCTGGGAGAACCGGTAACCCCTACCGCTTCTTGGTCCCCGGGAGGAAACCAGCGTCGATCACGGCTTTCACGTAGGGCCGTGCGCTCGTGATCAGCTGCTCCGCATCCGGAACGGTCTTCCACACTGCCGAAGCCATGGCGTCGGTGCGCTCCTCGATGTGCCGATCGAGAGCGGTGCCGGCCTCGGTCAACGTCTCCCCCTCGGCAGAAGTGGTGAGCAGTCCCCGGACGGCGAGTCGTTCTGCAGCCGAATCCCATTCGGTCTCGGACCACTGTCGCGTCAGCTGTGTGATGCGCTTGCCGAGTGCTCGGCGTCCGGGCTGCGGTGTCGGGCGGACGGCTTCGTGGAACACCGCTGCTTCCGCGGGGTCGAGTTCCGCGTCGATCAACGCGGCGAGGTGGCCGTCGCCCCGCCATTCACGCAGCACGGTGATCGAATGCCACAGGGCGAGATGAGGCACGTCGGGTCGTTCGGTGGAATGCCATGCTGCTGCGAGAGGACGGCCGGCGAAGGACGCCGCGTCGCCGATGCTGCGCAATCGCTCCGCGATGGTCGCGAGATCGGGCTCGGAGGCCAAGGAACCCAATGCTGCGCCGAGGACGGAGTCGAGCAGTGCCCACCGACGATCGGACACTGCATCCAGACCGACGGCCACAGCGGCCGGCCACGCCTGCTCGATCAACACCGGGTTGAAGTTGTAGAACGCAGCCGCGACGACGCTGGGCGCGCACGGACCCATCGGCGCGGCCCGTGCGCCCACGTACCAGGCATGACCGTCGAGTCCGGTGTCCTCGTACGCAGATCCGAGTTCGGGATTGAAGTACGCGGTCACATGGAAGGGTTCGAGCGTCGTGTAGGCCGCTCGGGCAAGCGCTGTCGGGGTGGTCATGAGATTCGACCGTACTCAGCCGGTGATGTTGAACGGTTCCGGCACGCTCTTGAGCTCGCCGAGCTGTGCGATGGCCTGGTATGCACCGACGCCGACCGGGACGCGCTCTTCACCGCAACCGGGAACCGAGTTGGTGCCCGACCACTTCACCGTGAAGCCGGCCTGCTCACCGGGCTTGAAGGTTCGCAGATCCGACGCAGCGTTCGGGAAGCAGTCGATGTTGGACCAGATGCGCTGATTGTCGAGCGTGTAGACGAGTGCCTGCTGCAACCCGGCACCGACGTCGCGCTGGCACTCCGCTGACCCGATGTTGGTGATCACGACGGTGAACACGGGCTCTTCGCCGAGGCGATAGGTGGCCTTCTCGGGCGTCACCTTGATCGCGAGGGACTGATCCGGGCACTGGTTGGCGATCGCCGGAGCGGGCGCACCACTGGTCGTTGCTGCTGTCGTGCCACCGCCGGCCGCGGAGTCGGTACCGCCGCCCGAACCACCGGACCCACCGGAACCGCCCGATCCCTCACCCGAACCACCGGAGCCACCCGAACCACCGGGCGTGGCAGACGAGCTGGGCGACGGCAGGGCGGACGTGGTCGCCGGAGCTGCGACCCCGGCCGGAGCGGCCTCGGGGTCGTCGGAACGACCGCTGAGCGAGGCGATGAACCACACGATCAAGCCGAGGACGACAACGGCCGCACCGATGGCGAGTGCGCGGCGTCGCCAGTAGATTTCGGGAGGCAATGGCCCGGTCGGTTCCAACACGAATCAACCGTATGCGGCCGAAGCCACGCTATCCCTGAGCCCACGCGGCGTGTCGCACCGGCGAACGGGCTTTCGGGCTGTTCGACCGTTCAGGCCGGCTGCTCGCCGATGTCGCCGATGACCTCGCGAAGCTGCGCACGCCCCTTGGACAGCTGGTACGTGAGTCCGACGATCGCCAGCTCGCCGGCTTCGACCTTCTCGGCGACGATGCGCGAACGCTGCATCAGCAGGTTGCCGGTTTCCTGGACGTGGCGCGCCTCGAACTCGTCGACGGCTTCGTGGCCGTCGCGTCGGGCCGAGAGCACCGACGGGGTGACGCGCTCGACGACGTCGCGGATGTAGCCGCCGGGCACGTCACCGCTCTCGAGTGCGTCGACGGTCGCCTGGACGGCACCGCAGTGGTCGTGTCCGAGCACGACGATCAGCGGAGCATTGAGCACCGCGACGCCGTACTCGATGGAGCCCAGCACGGCGGAATCGACGACGTGGCCGGCGGTGCGAACGACGAACATGTCGCCGAGGCCCTGATCGAAGATGATCTCGGCGGCAACGCGTGAGTCGGCGCAGCCGAACAGGATGGCCCCGGGGTGCTGAGCGCTCTCGAGCCGGGCGCGGTCCTCGATCCCCTGCGACGGATGCAGGACCTCTCCGGAGACGAACCGTTGGTTGCCTTCCTTGAGTGACTTCCAGGCAGCGATCGGATTCGAAGCAGGCATAGCTCTCATTGTGCACGCGCAGCGGGTTACCGGCGAGTCGGGTGCACGCGCAGCGGGCTACCGGCGAGTCGGGTTCACTACTGTTGGTACCCGTCACAGACACGAGAAGAGGGGCGCACAGTTGCCGATCGATCCCGAGGCCCTGCTCGGATGGTTCGATACCGACGGACGCGACCTGCCGTGGCGTCGTCCGGGAGTGACCGCATGGCAGATCCTGATGAGCGAGATCATGCTGCAGCAGACGCCCGTCGTGCGGGTGGCTCCCATCTGGGAGCAGTGGGTGCAGCGGTGGCCGGTCCCCTCGGCGATGGCGGCGTCGTCGCAAGCCGAGGTGCTGCGGGCGTGGGGGAAGCTGGGGTACCCGCGTCGCGCATTGCGTCTGCACGAGTGTTCTCGGGTGCTTGCCGAGGACTACGGCGACGAGGTTCCGCATGATGTCGACACCCTGCTCGGCCTGCCCGGCATCGGGGCCTACACGGCCAGGGCGGTGGCGACTTTCGCCTACGGCCAGCGAGTTCCGGTGGTGGACACCAATGTTCGACGCGTCGTCGCGCGTGCGTTGCACGGCAACGCCGAGCCTGGAAATCCTTCGACGACAAGGGATTTGGCCGACGTCGAACAACTGCTTCCGGTCAGCGTGCCCCGCGCCGCCCGATACTCGGCGGCGTTGATGGAGCTCGGTGCGCTCATCTGCACCGCAAAGAATCCGGCGTGCCTGCTGTGCCCACTTCCCGAGTGCGCCTGGATCGAGGCCGGGCGGCCTGCGCACACCGGCCCGGCGAAGAAGGTGCAGAAGTTCGCCGGAACCGATCGACAGGTACGCGGCAAACTGATGTCGGTCCTGCGGGAGAGCACCGGGCCGGTGGAGCGGGCTCAGCTCGACATCGTCTGGCCCACCGACCCCACCCAGCGCGACCGAGCTCTCGATTCCTTGCTCACCGACGGATTGATCGAACAAACCGAGTCGGGATTGTTCGCGCTGGCCGGTGAGGGTTCGGACGGCTAGGACGCCAGAAACTCCACCAGAGTCGCATTGACGGCATCGGGTCGTTCGAGGTAGCCGAAGTGGCCCGTATCGGCGATTTCGACGTAGCGCGCACCGGGTATCGCCGCAGCCACTTCACGACACTGCTGCACCGGAATGAGCCGGTCGTCGGCAAATCCGACGACGAGCGACTTGGCCGAAATTCGGCGATACGCTGTCAATCTGTCTGCGCCGGCACGCATTTCGAGTCCGATCTGCGCCCGCATACCGGCCGTCTTCTTGCCGCCGGAGTATTCGAGCACCGCCAGCCAGTCGCCGATCGCTGCCTCGTCGGCCAAAGTCTTGGGCGAGAAGTTCTGCATCGCAGTCATCGCCGCCCGGTACGAGGCCGGAAGTTCGACTCCGGCGTCGAACAGATCTTTCTCGCCCTTCGTCAACTGCTGACGCATCGTGGTGTTTTTGCCGTAGGTGGCCATCATCACTGCGTGCGACACCAGATCCGGCCGCGCCAACGCCAATTCCTGGGTGACGCGTGCGCCCATCGAGGTGCCGACGACGCGCACCTTTCCGCCGCCGAGATGTTCGATCAAGGCGGCGGTGTCTGCGACCAGGTCGTCGAGCGTCATTCCATGCGCACACTCGGACGACGGTGCGATACCGCGATTGTCGAATGTGACCACGCGATATCCGCTCTTCACCAGCGCGGGAACCTGATGGGTTCGCCAGACGCGGCCCGGGCTTCCCGTTCCCATCACCAGAACCACGAGCGGTCCGTCACCGGTGACGTCGTAGTTCAGGTCGATTCCGTTGAGCTGTGCGAGCGGCATTCGGATGATCCTAGTGTGCGCAGGAACCCCTCGACGGCGTCGCGATACCGCTCCGGGGCTTCGTCGTGAACGAGATGCGCCGCACCCTCGACTCGGACGTACACCGATCCGGGCTTGGCCGAGTGCATTCGGCTCATCTGGCCGGCCGGCGTGATGGTGCGCTCACCTTCGATCAACAGAACCGGAGCACGGACGGCATCCCATTCGTTCCAGAAGTGCCGCGTCCCCCACTCCTGCGAAATGGCCTCGAACGTATCGACGTCACCGTGCAGTCGCCAGCCGTCGTCGCTGAGCTCGAACGAATCCAAAAAGTACTGTCCGGCAACATCTCCGAAGAAGGCGCGTACCGCGTCGGCGTCCGGGAACGGTTGCGGCCACGCCCGGATCATCGCCGCCCAGCCGTCCGCCGTTCGACCGCGAAAGTCCGGCGCGATGTCTTCGACGACGAGCGCGGTGACCAGATCGGGTCGCCGCGCAGCCGCACACCAGCCGTGCAGCGCTCCCATCGAATGACCGACCAGCACACTGGGACCCACCGTTTCGAGGTGCTCGATCAGGTCGTCCACGAACGCCTCGGTCGTCAGTTCTGGCGGCGGAGGCCGACGGTGGCCCGGGGCGTCGTAGGTGTGCACCCGCCCGAGTTCTCGGAGCCACGGAATCTGGCGTCGCCACGTCGCCGCGCTACCCATCAGCCCGTGCAGCAGCAGTATCGAACGGCCGGATCCACCCTCGTCGTAGAGCATCACCGCCGAGCATATCGGCGGGGTAGTCTCCCGAGAATGGCCATTGTGAAGATCAACGCGATCGACGTACCCGAGGGCGCAGGCCCCGAGCTCGAGAAGCGCTTCGCCGCGCGTGCCGGAACGGTCGACGGTTCGCCCGGTTTCCTCGGGTTCCAATTGCTCCGCCCGGTCAAGGGCGAGACGCGCTATTTCGTCGTCACCCAGTGGGAGGACGAGGAGTCGTTCCAGGCCTGGTCCGGGGGACCGTCACGGCAGGCGCATGCCGGTTCCGGCGAGAGCAAGCCGGTCGCGTCGGGTGCGTCACTGCTGGAGTTCGAGGTCGTGCTGGACGTACCCGCCACCTCGTGACGGCGCAGTTCGCCCGTCAGATGGGCTGACGGGCGAGCTCCCACTCGAGTCTGGTGGGCGTTTCGGAATCGAGTTTGTGCACGGCGTCGAACAACAGCTCGGCAGGCATCGGCCGCCCGAGGTAGAACCCCTGTGCCGCATCGCAACCCAGCCGACGCAGGGCGTCGAGGGTACCCGCATCCTCGACGCCCTCGGCCATGATTCGCACGCCCAGGCTGCGAGCCAGGTCGATGGTCGAGCGAACGATGGACGCGTCGGTGTCGTCGGAGTTCATCTTCGAGACGAACGAACGGTCGATCTTGAGGGTCTGCACCGGCAGGGTCTGCAGGTACGCCAGCGAGCTGTATCCGGTCCCGTAATCGTCGATGGCCAGAGTCACCCCCAGACTGCGCAACGAGGTCAACGCAGCCACCGATCGCACCGGGTCGGTCATGGCTGTGGTTTCGGTGACCTCGAACTCCAGGGCGTGTGCCGGTACCGAGTGTTTCGCCAGTGCCGCGGCGACCTGTTCGGTGAGTGTCTCGTCGAGAAGATTCCGAACCGAAAGGTTCACCGAGACGGACAGAGTGATACCTCGTCGCCTCAGTGCGCTGCACTGCGCGAGTGCCTCGTCGAGCACCAGGGCGGTGATGGCGGGCAACATGCCGGTGCGCTCGGCATCGGGAAGAAACGTCGACGGCCCGATCAATCCCTCGCGTGGGTGCAGCCACCGCAGCAGAGCCTCGACCCGGTCGACACTGCCCGACTCGAGATCGAGGCACGGCTGGAAGAACACGCGGAGCTGATGATCGCGAATAGCCGTGTCGAGCTCGCCCAGCAGTCGCATCTGATCGTGTCGGTTTCGGTCCATGTCGGGCTCGTACAGACCGATGCGAGCATGGCCCGCCTTCGCTGACGTCAAGGCCACATGAGCACGCTGCAACATCGCCTCGCCGTCGACGCCGTTCGTCTCGGACGCCCCCGAACACTCCTCGAACGCCGCTATCCCTACCGCCGCGTCCAGGGCGACGTTGATGTCGTGCACGAACATCGTTCTGCTGACGGCGAATTGGAGCCTATGAGCCATGTCGAAAATGTCGGTTCTACCCGGCGGCCGGCGCATCGCGACGACGAACTGATCGCCTCCCAGCCGCCCCACCAGATCGTCGGACCGCACCGAGGCGACGAGGCGATGGCCGATCTCGCGAAGCACGCTGTCGCCCACGCTGTACCCGAACGTCTCGTTGATCTGAGCGAAACGGTCGATGTCGACCACGAGCGTGAAGACGTCCGATTCGCCGCGCGTGGCAAGCATCGTGTCGAGCCGCTCCCGGAGCAGGCGACGATTGCCGAGTCCGGTGACGGCGTCCGTTCGTGCCACGTTCTCGAGCACCGAAGCCTGGCTGCGCAGCGTTCCGAGGAAGCAGGCCATCCTGCCGCCGACCAAGGAGATGACCAGAGCAGAGGACAGCACGATCACCCAACCCCACTGCGCGACGGGCACTCCGCGAGCCAGTTGCACGGCCATGGCCACCGGGGTGACGGCAACCGCGAGGCCCAGACCGACGAATCGTGCCCGCCCGAATCTGAACGGACTGGGACGCTCGATGCGTGTGACCGGCCGCTCCGGAACGAACAGCGCAACGACGCCGAAGCACACGTAGGCGGCCAGCCACAGCGTGTTCGGAAGCAGCGAGCGATAGGGCTCGACATCGTCGAGCCGAGAGTAGGTGGCGAAGTCGGACACGGCCAGGAGCACTGTGCCGATGGTGGCAGCCACGACCGAGACACCGGTCGATCGCGTCAACAGATAGAGACTGCCGATGAGAGTCAGCAGAAACGCGTCGATGGTCAGGTACACGGTCGCAGGCAAGAGCGAGAGCATCGAGCCCAGCGATCCCGTCCAGTCGCCGGGAACGACGAACATCCACGCGGCCAGACCGACACCCACCGCGACCACCAGACATTCGAGCAGCTCTTCCAGACCGAAGACGAGCCCGTTCTCGTCGGCCGCACGCGCGAATCCGACAGCAATGATCAGGTACCCGGCCAGATACAGCACGTCCGAAGCAGAGAAGGTCGAGACCCGGCCGCCCCCGTATTGCATCAGGGCGACCAGCCCGTCGCCCACACCCCAGCAGGCGACGCCGAGGGCCATGTACTTCCACGTTCGGCGGTCCGGTCCGTTCTCGCGCAGCAACCGATACACGAATGCCGACACTGTGGCCAGGACCACGATTGAGTAGACGATGTCGCGGGGTAATCCAAGCGGGGCTGCAACGTAGGCCGCGATTGCGAGGGCACCCAGGCCTAGGAAGCGCGTCCACAACATGGTGGGCACATCCTTCCTAGGCTGGTCGTTACATTCCCCGAAGGTATGCAACAGCCGATCTAACCCGATGCTTGACCTCGATTCGGCACCGAACCATCCGAGGATGGGTCGATCAACGAACTATTTCAAACCTGACGACTGTTCGCCAGTCTCACATCGGGTGATCCGTTCGGTCAGCCCTCCAATGCGGCGTCCAGAGTGATCTCCACACCGGTGAGGGCCTTACTGACCGGGCAGGTCTCTTTCGCTGCCAGCGCTGCCTTGGCGAACCCGTCGGCGTCGAGACCGTCCACCTCGCCGCGGACGGTCAGTTTGATACCGGTGAGCTTGAAACCGGGCTGGTCCGGACCGAGCGAGACATCAGCGGTGACTTCGAGACTCTGCGGAGTACCGCCCGCTTCGGCGATCAGCGCCGACAGTTGCATCGCGTAACAACTCGAATGAGCCGCTGCGATCAATTCCTCCGGGCTGGTGGTGCCGCCCGCGTTCTCGGCGGCACGCTTGGGAAACGACACGTCGAACGTCGCTGCACCCGAACTGGACAGCTCCACCTGGCCGGAACCTTGTTCGAGAGTTCCATTCCATGCGGTGCGTGAGGTACGTGTTGGCATCGAACCGAGTCCTTTCGTCGTCGACCCTTCATAGGGCCGATACTCAGGCTAACGTCGGCGGGGTGACCGGGCCATCGAGTGCGGAGATCTCGAGATGACGAACGGGCGAACCACCAGTTGCCTGCGGCGAACAGCGATGATCGTGGCGGGGGTGCTCGTGTCGGGAGTCGCGCTGTCGGCACCCGTCGTCGCCGATCCCCTGTCGGACTTCTACGACGTGCCGGTGGAATCGACGGGACATTCACCCGGCGATGTGGTGCGAGTACGGCCGATGAACTCGCCCAAAGGTTTCGGGCTCGGCTTCGACATCGAACGAATCCTGTACAACTCCACCGATGCGCACGGCCAACCCATGACCGTCTCCGGGTACACGATGACCCCCACCGCACCGTGGCCCGGCCCCGGACCGCGACCGGTGATCGCCTACGCGCCCGGCACATCCGGGATGGCCGATCGATGCGCCGGATCGGCGGTTCTCGGTACCGTCGGATCGTCCCCCGCCATCCTGCCGTTACTGCTGGCCGGCTATCGCGTCGTGGCGACCGATTACCAGGGACTCGGCACTCCGGGCGGGCACACGTACCTGAACCGCCTGGCCTCGGGACACGCGTTGCTCGACGTGGCGAGAACCGCCGACGCCGAAACCCCGGTGGTGCTGTACGGGTACTCCGAGGGCGGGTTCGCATCCGGGGCCGCTGCCGAACTTGCGGCCACCTACGCCCCTGAACTCGACATCGTCGGGGCGTATGTCGGTGCGCCACCGGCAGATCCGACGCTCAACGTCGAACCCCTCGACGGAACCGCACTCGGCAGCGCCGTCCTGTTCGCGATCGACGGGATGATCAACGCCTACCCCGACCGTGCCGACGAGATCCGAAGCGTGTTCGACGCCGGCGGCACCGCGCTGCTCGACGCCGCGCAGAACTGGTGCAGCACCGACCACGCCGCGAACGACGCCGTCGACACGAGCGAACTCACCCGAGACGGACGCCCACTCGCCGCGCACCTGAACGACCCCGGAATATCCGAGGTGATCGACGCGAACACCGTCGGCCGAATCGCACCGAGCATGCCGGTCTACCTGTCGCACGGCATCGCGGACGACGTCGTACCTATCGAGCAGTCCCGCATACTGCTCGAACGCTGGCGGGAACTCGGTGCCGACGTCACCTACCGCGAATACGATTTTCCGGTCGTCCCGATGACGGGCGCGAACCATGCACCCGGAGCCCTGGCCGCATACGCCGACATATTGCCCTGGATCGCGGACCTCGTTCACAGAACCTAGGCCTGATCTCAGCACCGAAATCAGGGTCTTCACCGAGGCGATCGCGGGGAGTTCCTTGATTCACTCGTGCGGCAACGCAGTTCGCCGACCGAGGGACGCCCATTCATGCGCATCGTGCACACCCTGTTGACCGTGGCAGCCATCCTTACCTCGATCTCTCCTGTTCCACCCGACACCGACGCCCGGTCGGACGTCGAGCACGTCGCCGAAGAGTTGGGCCTGCCCGGAGTGGCGCTTCGCGTCGTCTCCGAAGGCGAGGTCACCGAGGACGTGGCGGTCGGGATGGACGGAAACGGTTCCCCGATCGACGACGGCACACCCTTCGTGTGGGGTTCGGTATCGAAATCGGTGACGGCAGCAACGGTGCAGGCGCTCGTGGCCCAGCACCGTCTCGACCTGACCGATCTCGTCGAAGATGTTCTGCCCGAATCGAATTCGATCATCTCGGCCGACGTCACCGTTGCAGACCTGATCCACCACTCCGGCGGGCTACCCGACGACGTCACCGCGTTGGACGTATGGGGAAGAACAGAACGAGCCCTCGACGTGGTGCCCACCCTGCGGCTCACACCCGACGACCCGGGTTCGTTCCGCTACTCCAGCCTCGACTACCTACTGCTGCAAGCAATCGTCGAGAAAATCACCGACGAACCGTTTGCCGACGTCGTCGCCCGTGAAACCGGTGTGCACACCAGCGAAGCAGTGCCACCCGGTCACGTCCCGTTCTTCACCTTCCCTCGACGCATCGACACCGGAATCGACAACGCCGGGTTGGGCTACGGCTACCTCGCCGGATCCATCGACGAACTCTCACGCTACGCATCGAGCCGACTCACCACGGTGGCGTCGACCAGTAGAGATACGGTGCCCACGGGGTCGGGACTGTCCTACGGATTCGGCTGGTACGTCGAAACCCTGCCCGACGGTACCGAGATGCGCTGGCACTCGGGGGCCGTTCCCGGCTACTTCACCCACGTCGCGCTCATCCCGGAACGCCACATGGCCGTAGTGTTCGCGACCAATCGATACGGCGAACTCGAAGCCGAACAGTTGGCCTCGGCGGCCCGCGCACTGGTTCTCACTCGACTCGGATTCGACGAGCCCCGCAGCACCGGCCCGGGCCTGTACGCCATGCTGTCGATCGGCTCGACCGCTGTCGCCGTGCTGCTCGCCGTGCGCGCGATCCGCATTCTGCTTCGCCTGCAAACCGCACCCGGCCGGTGGGCACCTGCGCACGTCCTCATGGCTGTCGCTGCCGGAGGAGTGCTGTACTTCGCGACGCCGACGCTCACCGGTGTACCCATCTCCACCCTGGGCCGCTGGGCTCCCGACATGACAGTGCTGTTCTGGCTCGTGCTGACGGAACTTGCCGTCATCGCCGTTGCTCTCGCTGTTCGCATTTTCCGTCAATGGACCACTGCACTGCACTGGACCCCGTGGGTTGGACCGTTAATGCAAA
>NZ_JASHKT010000022.1:0-27392 GCF_030056855.1 Rhodococcus sp. IEGM 1354 | reverse complement strand
TACGGTGGCGGCCTATCTCGTTGCGGCTGCCGACACGCTCACCGTCGACGGGACGCGGGCGTATGCGCCGTCGACGTTCGGCAAATGGATCGCGGCGGTCGCGGACCGCCACCGCGCTACCGGCTACGACAACCCGTGCGGGCACGAGATGGTGCGCGCCACTCTCTCGGGTATTCGGCGGGATTACGCGTCTGCGGGGGAGCGGCCCCGTAACCCGCGCGCACCGCTGCTGACCTCCGACATCACTACGATCGTCGATTACGCGCGTCGAGGTGGGGCCGGGTGGGCGTCGGAGGTCCTCGAACGCCGCGACACTGCGCTGCTCCTGATGGGCTACACCGGCGCATTCCGCCGCAGCGAACTCGTAGCGCTCGAATGCCGCGATGTCCACCGCGACCGCCTCGACGGCGCGCACGTACGTATCCGCAAATCGAAGACCGACCAGGACGGCACCGGAACCGTGAAAGCACTCCCGTTCACCGACCGCCACGAGTCATGTCCGGTCTGCGCGTGGGTGCGATGGCTGCAGATCGTCGCAGCGTTCGACACCGGCGGCAGAGTTGCTGTCATCCGAATACTTTCCCGCGCAGTGGAATTCGACTCCCATATCTGCCGCGGCACCCTTCCTGTAGTCGAGAAACGGTCCCCTCTGTTTCGGTCCGTCCGCAAGAACGGCAACCTCTCCGACACAGCCCTGTCCGGAGCCGCGGTGCACGCGGCGATCCGCCGCCGCGCTACTCGAGCTGGATACGGCCCCGACACCGTCGCCCAGCTCGGCGGGCATTCCCTCCGTTCCGGCTTCGTCACGCAGGCCTTCCGCAACGGTGCCGACGCGCATGCGATCATGCGCCAAACCGGGCACACCACACCCGCAATGGTCGAAACATACGCTCACGAGAATGCGCCACTGGTCGGCAACGCCGTCACCGAGCTCGGCCTATGACCAGGCACCCGACCGAACCAGTGAGCGGCGACGGGACGACAGGGGTAGATGCTGACCACGACGACCGCCCTTGTCCGATACGTGCATCGGACATCACGAACACGTCGATACCGAGGCGGGATCGGCACACGTGGTCACTGTTCGAGGACTGGTGCACCGCCCATGGCGAACCCCCATTGGCGGCCTCTCCTGAGTCACTTGCTCGGTTCCTGTATGCGCACCCCGCCGCGCCGACGACCCAACGCCGCCGGATCGCGGTGATCGACTCCGCTCATCATCGGCATCTATTACCTCCTCCAGGGCGCGCTGAGACCGTCCGGGCTGCGCTGGATGGGGCCCGCACGTCGCGCCTGCAGGAGGTGGCAGCCGTGATCGGCGGAATCATCGCCCGACTCCCCGAATACGGTTGGCCGTCAGCGTTGTTCGCGCGCAGAGACGCGCTGATCCTCACGCTCGCTACGACAGGTCTGCCGTACACGCAGATCGCGGCCCTGCGGGCATGCGATGTCACCGCCGATGCGGGTCTCGACGCCCTTCGCATCGAGACAGGCCGCGGCGTTCATACCCTCACCTCCCTCGCGCTGGCGGGGACGGGCATTTCTCCGCGCACGGTGTACCAGCGCTGGTGTGAGGTGCTCGGCCATCAGGCCCGGTATCCGAGCACCCGAATGCTCGCCGACGCTTTCGATGCCGTGGACGGCACCGGGCTCGGCGGATACGACCGGTATTTCGACCCGGCCGGTCAACATCCGCTGTCGACTGCGATCGACCGGTGGGGCCACACCCCGTTGGCTGCGACCCCGCTGACCGCCCGTGCGGTAGCGGGCATCGTGCGAATGCACTGGGACGGAAGGGCACCCACCCACCTGCAGCCCACTGCGCGGTCACAACATCCGGAGCAGATCGCGGCACCGGATCCAGTACCGCGGGTTCTACTCGACCCCGGCTACTACGAACGCGGAACGCTTGCGCGTAGACACGCCCACGGTCTTCTCGACGACGTGGACTCTGTCCTGGCCGATGTCGAAACCCGCGCGGACAGCCTGTTGGAAGCTCTCGTCGACTTTCTCGAATCGGAGACCGCACGCGTGCCGGCCGACACCGTCGAGTGACTAGTGGTTGGTACTCGGGTTTGCACACACTCTTCTTCTCACGGCAGGGAGGCGGTGACGTCTCAGAAATCTCCGAGATGAAGATCGATCAGGCCGCGAACGAACGAGGCATCGATCTCGACCCCGTTCTGCGGGGTCTACGTCGAATCCGGGTCGTCTGAGAGTCGGGGATTTCGGAAATCTTTCGGAGAGCGTCCGGTCCAGCGTTTGAAGGCGTGAGAGAAGTTGGCGAGGTCGCTGTATCCGAGTTCGGTAGCGATCTCGCTGACCGAAACCGATCGGTCGAGGAGCCGTAGCATCGCGCGCTCGTACAGCAGCGAGTGGCGCACCTTGCTATAGGTGGTTCCTTCTTCGGCAAGCCGCCGTTTCAACGTGCTACTCGACATCGACAATGCTTGTGCAACATCATGGTTGGTTCGCTGTCCGAGGTCCTTTTCCAACTGTTGCCTCACCTTCTCGGCGGATGACATGGACCCACTCCGCTGGGCGAGTGTTCGCTGCAGATCAGCGATAGCGAGACGATATGCGAGGGGGTCCGAGAAGCGACAAGCCTTGTTGAGGGTCTCCTCGGGTACGTGGACGAAGGAAATCGGAGCGTCGAAGAACCGGCGATTCGCCCCCGGACCTTCGTCGTGGCTCACCTCGGCCGGCTCCGGCCAGCTCAGATGGAGTGTCACCGGCGATATGTCACCGGCGAGCATGTCCAGCAGTCGTAGTAACGCCGACCCACCGTAGGTGATGACCAAGCAGTCCAGTGCGGAATCGCCTGTGTGCGCAGTGAGCCCGACGATCAGACCGTAGTCGCCGGTGTGGAACTGCGACTTCAACGCCGTGGAGATCAATGGTAGGTATGTCAGGAGATCGACGATCTCGGCGACCGAACCAGCGCTGATCAAAGGTGAACTCAGAGGCCCGAACGATGTCAACTGGGCCTGCTCGGCAAACGCAAATCCGAGTCGAGTGGCCTGGGCGATATCGAGTTCGGGATAGACCTCCCGAAACCACCGTATCGGTGCCTGAACGTCATGCTGAATGAGCGTCGCTTCACTGGTTCCTTCGCGGTGCATGATCACACGAAGCCGCGCGGCGGCGTCAGGGTCGAGTGCGCGGCGTTCGAGCAACTGAACGAACGCAAGCGGTGGCACGCCCTCGTCGCTCAGCTTCACGGTGACCCCTTTGACCCGAATTCACAAGTTTATGACTCCACCGAACATAGCCGTCACCCGCGTTTGCGACGACACTTTCGTCAATCACGCCGGAAAACGAGGAGTTGACATGGCAGCTGTAATTTTCGTCGCCCACGATGGTGAGAAGCACGAGGCGGCTCTGGTCGAAGGTCGCTCGCTGATGCAGATTGCAACCGACAATGCTGTGCCGGGGATCGATGGAGACTGTGGGGGCGAAACGGCCTGTGGCACCTGCCATGTGATCGTCGACCCGCAGTGGTCAGGAGAGGTGGGTCTGTCCGGCGCCGACGAGGAGGAGATGCTGGCGATGAACCCCGAGCGTGAACCCACGTCTCGGTTGTCGTGCCAGATGGTGGCCTCGGAAGCGTGGGATGGCCTGATCGTTCGAACACCTGAATTCCAATTGTGATGTGCGAAAGGCAGGCACGACAGCATGAAAGTTTCTGAGTCGATCGCCGACAAGGTCCAGTCGACCATCCCGATAGGGCTGCAGATCCAGGGCGCTCATTTGTACGACAAGACCCGACGGTGGGTGACTGGCACGAATGGCAAGAAGATCTTCGTCGAAAGTCCCATCCCACCGGTCGAGGATGTCGAGCTCGCCGACATCGACCTCAGTAACCCCTTTCTTTACAGACAAGGGCGGTGGCAGTCGTACTTCGAGCGCGTGCGGAACGAGGCACCGGTGCACTACCAACCCAATAGTCCGTTCGGCCCGTTCTGGTCGGTCACGCGCCATGCCGATATCGTGGCCGTCGACAAGAATCACGCTGTGTTCTCGGCCGAACCGTTCATCGTCATCGGCGTTCCGCCCCGGTTTCTCGATATCGAGATGTTCATCGCGATGGACCCACCACACCACGACAAGCAGCGCGCTGCCGTCCAGGGGGTTGTCGCACCGAAGAACCTCCGGGAGATGGAGGGACTGATCCGATCGCGCGTACGGGAGGTATTGGACGACCTCCCCTTGAACGAGCCGTTCGACTGGGTGCAGAATGTCTCGATCGAGTTGACAGCTCGGATGCTCGCAACTCTTCTGGATTTCCCCTACGAACAACGCCGCAAACTCGTCTACTGGTCCGATTTGGCAACCTCGATGGAGCAAGCCAACGGTGGGCCCTCGGACAACGACGAGGTGTTCGAAGGCATGCGTGACATGGCCCGTGGCCTCAGCGCTCTCTGGCATGACAAAGCAGCCAGGAGGTCTGCAGGGGAAGAGTCCGGTTTCGATCTGATCACCATGTTGCAGAGCAACGAGGACACCAAGGATCTGATCGATCGTCCGATGGAATTTCTGGGCAACCTCGTCCTGCTGATCGTCGGTGGCAACGACACCACGCGAAACTCGATGAGCGGTGGCGTTCTTGCGTTGAACCAATTCCCCGACCAGTTCGAGAAATTGAAGGCCAATCCCGATTTGATCCCCAACATGAACTCGGAAATCATCCGATGGCAAACACCCTTGGCGTACATGCGCCGAATCGCCAAAGCCGACACCGTTCTGAACGGACAATTCATCCGCAAGGGTGACAAATTGGTGATGTGGTATGCCTCGGGTAACCGCGACGAACGCGTTTTCGAGAATCCTGATGATTTCATCATCGATCGTGCCAATGCGCGCAATCACATCGCGTTCGGATTCGGTGTGCACCGGTGTATGGGCAATCGGCTGGCCGAAATGCAGCTGCGGATTCTGTGGGAGGAGTTGCTTCCCCGCTTCGAGAACATCGAGGTCGTCGGCGACCCCGAGTATGTTCAGTCGAATTTCGTGCGGGGCATCAGCAAGATGATGGTGCGCCTGACGCCTACTTCCAGCGTATGACATCGCAACGGGCGATCATCGTCGGCGCAAGCCATGCTGGGGCACAACTGGCAGCTAGTTTGCGCCAAGAAGGTTGGACAGGCGACATCGTCCTCATCGGTAACGAGTCTGCCGCTCCCTATCAACGCCCCCCGCTGTCGAAGGCATACCTGGCGGGCAAATGCGTACTCGACGATATCGCCATTCGCAGCACGGACTTCTACTCCAAGCAAGGTATTCAGCTCCTGAACGCGCAGGTGGAGACCATCGTTCGGCCGGAAGGCAACGTCGTTCTCGACACCGGGGAGAAGCTGGCCTACGACAAGCTCGCGCTGTGCACGGGAGCCCGCCCTCGTCGGCTCACCGTTCCCGGGGCCGATCTCCACGGGGTCTACTACCTGCGCACCGCAGCGGACGTCGAGAGGATACGTATGGCCACCGGCCCTGGCCAGCGGGTGGTGATCGTCGGAGGCGGCTACATCGGACTCGAGACAGCGGCATCGCTGCGCGCACTGGGCGTACAGGTCACAGTCCTCGAGGCAACTGGGCGTGTGCTCGAGCGGGTCACTGCTCCCGAGGTATCGACGTTCTTCGAGCGGATACATCGCGAACAGGGAGTCGACATCAGAACGAACGCGATGGTTCAGGGCCTGTCCGGTGACCGTGAGGTTCGTGAAATCACCTTGGCCAGCGGAGAATCGATCCCCGCAGATCTGGTCATCGTCGGTGTCGGCGTCGAGCCGAACACCGACCTCGCCGCCGATGCGGGTCTTGTCATCGACAACGGCATCGTGATCGACGATCACACTCGGACCAACGACCCCGACATCATGGCGGCGGGGGACTGCGCGAGCCACGACATGGCCCGTTACGGCCGTCGACTACGGTTGGAGTCCGTCTCGAGCGCAGGAGAGCAGGCCAAAGTCGCTGCGTCGACCGCCTGCGGGAAGTCCAGAAAAATCGAAGCGTTGCCGTGGTTCTGGTCGGATCAGTATCACTTCAAGCTGCAGATCGCCGGCCTCAACACTGGATACGACGAAGTGGTTCTCAGCGGTGACCCCACCCGCGACAGTGATTTCAGTTGCTTCTATCTCCAGGCCGGTGAGCTCATTGCCGCCGACTGCATAGGTCGCCCGCGCGAGTTCATGTACAGCAAACGGGTGATCGCCCAGCGACTCCCCGTCCAACGCGAAGACCTGATGCTCGGCGGACTCGCGCGCAACTGACCGATCCTTCGGTCGTTGTGCACACAACAGCAACCGGTTTGCTCAGAGAAGGGAACATCAGCGATGACCATGACAGACCGCCCGCCCGGAGCACATACTACGCAGCCACCACACGCATACCTGGGAGCAACGGACTTCCTCGACATCGAGCACGAATCCGTGCGGGCGTTCACCGCCGCGGCAATCGGAGATGCGAGCAGCGACCGTGACAAGGCCAGACGCCTCTTCGCCGCCGTCCGCGACCGAATCTGGTACGACCCATACACCGTGTCGGACGATCCGGCCCACTATCGAGCGAGCTTCGTCCTCGAGGCCGGGCGCGCTTACTGCGTCCCGAAGGCGGTGCTGTTGACCGCAGTGTGCCGGGCGGCGGGTATCCCAGCACTGCTCGGCTTCGCCGACGTCCGAAATCACCTGCAGACCGAGACGTTGCGCACGCTGATGGGCGGCACCGACCTGTTCGTCTACCACGGCTACAGTCGCCTCTACATCGAGGGCCGGTGGTTGAAGGCCACGCCGGCATTCAATGTCGAGTTGTGCGCTCGTTTCGGCGTGCCGCCAGTGGAATTCGACGGCGATCGCGATGCTCTCATGCATGCCTTCACCGCAGACGGAGCCCAGCACATGGAGTATGTCCGCGAGCGAGGAGTCTTCGACGACCTACCCTTGAACGCGATCTTGACGGTGCTTCGGCACGCCTACGGCCCCACGATCTTCACGGGCGCTCACCCACTCGATGATGTTTTCACCGGCCGCACCCGGCCGGACGAAACTCCCGGGGATCGAAACCTTCCGCGGGAGTCTCGATGAACACAAGCGGTGAGAACATACGCGCCGAACCCCGTATCGCGGCCGACTGCCGATCGGTCGGAGCTCTCTCCGCGAACAATCGCGATCGTGAACACTCGGACCGCCTCGGACACCTTCGAATCGGGTGAGCCGATACCTGCTGGCAGAGCTGTGCCACATGACTGTCTCGTCGCCGCGGCCGTGGTAAGGCCGACACCGGAAGTTGCACCGAACAGACGAGACTCGCTCTGCCGCTGGAATTGCGGCTGCGGGCGATGAACGACCGATCCGAACGCCTCCCCGGGCACGAGACGACGCGCGATACCCATATCCCTCTCCCGTGTGCGCAGCCGCTACCGCGAGAGCGGGCCGACAGGCGTCTACCGATGTCTCTCATCTATGCAAGGAGCGCAGCAGATGACAAACAACGCACCTCACACCCCCGCCAGGACCGTGGCGATCACAGGTGGAGCTCGCGGCATCGGCTATCAGACAGCGAAGGAGTTGATTCGACGAGGCCACCGGGTCGCCATCGGCGACATCGACGAGGCACGTGCGAAGGAGGCCGCCGCCGAACTCGGGGTGAAGGTCGTCACCCGACTCGACGTCACCGAACCTGACTCGTTCACAACGTTTCTGGACCTGGTCGAACGTGAACTCGGACCCCTCGACATCCTGATCAACAACGCGGGCATCATGCCTACCGGCCACGCCCACGAAGAGGACGATGCAGTAACCCGGCGTCAAGTCGAGATCAACGTCCTGGGTGTCATCTTCGGGACCAAACTGGCTCTTCAGCGCATGCTGCCGCGCCGCACCGGACACATCATCAACACTGCGTCATTGGCCGGCGAGCTCGCGGTACCTGGTTTGGCGACCTACTGCGCTACCAAGTTCGCAGTCATCGGATTCACAGAGGCCGCACGACTGGAGTACCGCAAGTCAGGGGTTCGACTGTCCACAGTCCGCCCGACGTTCACCAACACCGAACTCGTCGCCGGAACCGCCGGCGCAAAGGGATTACGCAACGCCGAGCCGGAGGAAATCGCCCGCGCGACAGCAGATCTGATCGAGAATCCACGCCCCTTCGTCCGCGTCACCCGTCTCGCAGGCGCAATGGTCGCGGCGGTGAAATTCGTCCCCCGGCGGCTGGCGACCGGACTGGGTGCGGCCCTGAACACAGATTCGGTGTTCCTCGCGGACGTCGACATGACTGCTCGCCGAACGTATCTCGACAGAATCCAGAACAGCTGAGCATGCCGACACGCGCGCTCGACCAACCACCCGAAAGGCAGCCACAGTGACCCCCACGACTCTGATCGAGAACTATCCCCACCGGATGGGAGGGCACTGCGGGTCAGGTGCAATGCGAGACCTTCTCCAGTGGCACGGTCTGGGATGGGACGGACCACCCGACGAGGGGTTGGTGTTCGCACTGGGTGGTGATCTCGGTTTGTCCTACCTGCGATCGGACGACCTGGTCCCACCGATGTACCTGGTCGGCCGCGGTGCCGACTTCGAGATCGATTTACCGCGCAGGCTCGGCGGACAAGTCGAGGTTCTCACGACCGACGATCCCGGTGAGGGATGGTCATGGGTTCGCGACGACATCGATGCGGGAAGACCCAGTCTGGTCTGGGCCGATATCGCTGAGCTGCCCTACTTACGGGTGAAACTGCAGATGAGTCGCCACGACATCGTGGTGATCGGCTACGACGAGATCGGGGGGACTGCCTCGGTCGTCGACAACGATCGGGCCGACGTGCAGAAGATCCCGCTCGACGCGCTGGCTCGGGCGCGATCTTCCACCTCGTTCCCGCAACCGACACGTCACTGCACGTACCGAATCACGTGGCCGCAGACACTGCCGCCCGTGTCGACTGCCGCGGCCGCGGCCTTCGCCCGATCCGCCGCCAGCATGCACGCCCCATCGACACCGGGAATAGCCGACCACATACCAGCAGCCGGTGCCGACGGTTTGGCCGCGGTCGACCAGCTGGCAACCGACGTCAAGAGCTGGGTCGACCTTCCGCCCGATGACCTCGAGACGCTGCTGTTCAGTCTCGGTATCTTCATCGAAAAGGCCGGAACCGGAGGCGGGCTCTTTCGTCGGCTTCTCGCCGACGGCTGTACCGAGATTGCACGTCTGACCGGTGATCCCGCTACCGCAGACCTCGCGGTGGCCGCCGATCACTGCGCCCAGGCCTGGACCGAAACTGCCCGCGCCGGAACACAACGCGGTCTCGATGTACGAACACGCGCAGCTGCGGTGGCCGTGTCGGCTGCCAGACTGTCGGAACTCGAGCTGATCCTGGTGGAGTCCCTGGAGTCTGCTTCACGCTCGCTGTCCGCCATCACGAGATGATGCCCACCGTCGTTCGATGGCGCGCGGTACACGGGGCGCATCGCACTGTGCTGCAGCTGTCGTCGCCGACACCGTACGCCCTGGCGACCTCACTGATCGGCTTGGAAGAGTCGATGACCTCTCGGCACAGTTCGTCTTTGAACTCGGTGCTGAAAGATCGACGCGATCTGCTCATGCTTGTAGATCCCTATTCCAAGCGGGTCTAGTGTCCGAATCCCTGGGCCGATCAGATCACGACGCCAGCCACTGGGCTGCGGGGTGGATGACCCTCATCTGCAACCTCGCCGACGTTTTCAACGCGCGGTTCACTTCTGACATAGTGCAGTTTATCTATCGAAACTAACAGCGGTGCAGGCCGAGCGCACGATGACGCGACAGACTCGGCACAATTTTTTTTCACGACAGAGAGGTCCGACCATGAAAAGAGTTCCGGACGAGGTCAGCGGGTCGGCCGGCCCGGCTGTCGAGAACTGGGCGCGCTCGTTCTGGAGCACGAGTTTCGACTCGCCTGATCTACCGCCCCACCACCCCGACTGTCTTGGTTGTGGGCCGCAGAACCCGCACGGCCACGCCCTGTCGGTCCAGCGTGACGAGAACGGCGTGGTGGCTCACCATGTGTTCGATCAACGTCATGTCGGGGCACCCGGGATAGCACACGGAGGCGCGGTGGCGACCGTTCTCGACGATCTGTTCGGCTTCCTGCTCTACACAGTGGGTGAGCTCGCCGTGACGCGGCGTCTCGAGCTCGACTACCTGGCGCCGGTTCTGCTCGGCACTCCATACGTATTGCGTGCTGCCGTTCGGTCTCGTGATGGGCGCAAACTGGATCTCACGGCCACGATGGACGATGCGCAGGGCCGCTCGGTAGCCACCGCTACTGCCCTGTTCGTGGTGGTCGAGGTCGAACACTTCATGCAGTCCCAAGCCCGAGCCCAACTCCGGGCCACGGACACGAATCACACCGAAGAATAGACACCCTGGCCGACCTTCACCGACGTCCATCACCCGCGGTGGCTGTCGTACGGCTGCGTCTACCTGGCGCAAAGACGGCGAGGACGAGTGCCCCAGCGGCGGTCAGCGCCGCCAACGACAGTGTCGCCTGACCACTTCCGTGTACGAATGCGGCTCTGGCGAACTCGGCCAGCGGCTGACCAGCTGGTCCTGCGCGGTCGGCGACCTGTAACGCGGCGGCCAGAGAATCGGCCACCGGACCACGGGCAGGCTCGGGTAGCTGGGGCAGAGCCGGCTGAATGTGCTGAACGTAACCGGCCGCGAGCACGCTACCGGCTACCGCAATCCCAATCGCGGCACCGATTTCGCGAGCTGCGTCGTTGACCGCGGCAGCCACCCCGTGCTTGGCCTCAGGAGTGTCCGAGACGATGGCGAAAGTCGCAGGGGCGGTACACAACCCCAAACCCGCACTCATGATGAGCAAGGGCCACAGCAGGTCAGGGTAAGTCGCCGCGACGGTCAGTCTGCTCACCATCACCAGTCCCGCCGCGATGGTGAGCAGACCTACAGTGGTCATCACCCGCAGCCCAACAATGTTCGACAGCCAGGGTGCAATCACCGAGATCACGATGAGCGGCACGACCATAGGGGTCAACGCCAACGCGGCGGTGAGCGGTCCATAACCGAGAATCAACTGCAGATACTGCACCAACAGCAAGAACACCCCGAAGGTCACCAGAAATTGGATACAGACAGACAGCGCGCCGGCACCGAAACCACGGCGGGCGAACAACCGGACATCGAGTAGGGGTGCCGAGGAACGTAGTTCTACGACGACGAACACCGCAACCGCAAACAAGCCCACCGCAGTGCTGATGGCGACGAGCGAATCCGACCAGCCACGGGCCGGAACCTCGATCACAGCGAAGACGATCGCCCCGACCGCGACAACTACGGTCACCGCGCCCACCCAATCGACCGGTGGATGCTCCTGCTGGCGGGACTCCGCGATACTGCATGCCAACCCGGCCAGAACCGCTCCGGCGACGGTCAACCCGACGAACACCGAGGTCCACGACCACTGCTCGAGCAGCACACCAGCCCCGAGGATGCCCAGGACCGCCCCGGATCCAGCAACCCCGGCCCACACACCTACAGCGCGGCCGCGATGCGCCGGTGGAAATCCCGCGGTCAGTATCGACAGCGTCGAGGGCATGACCAGCGCCGCACCCGCCCCAGCCAACGCGCGAGCAGCGATCAGCCACGCCGGGTCGGCGAGAAACAAGGGCAATGCCGACGCGAAAGCGAACAACGCCAACCCCGCCACGAGCACCCCCCGGCGACCGTACCGGTCACCGATCGCACCGGCAGGCAGAACGAAGCACGCCAAAACCAACGTATAACCGTCGACTATCCAGGTCAGTTGGGCTTGCGTCGCCCCTGTCGCGACCGCGATCTGGGGCAACGCTGAATACAATGCTGCCATTGCGGCCACCACCAACGCGACTGCCATGCACGACACAATCAACATCCACCACTGGGCACCGCTCCATCGAGCGACGCTGGCAGAGTCGGATCTACGTTCGTTCAACGGCCAGCCTCCCAGTTCGAGACTGATCGTCTCGGTTCGAGACTATTAGTATCACAACTCTGCGGGTGTGACAGAATGATCAATCGAGGACATGTCTTGTCAGTCAAATGGAGCGGAGCCCGTTCATGGTCGACCCTCTCGTTGCAACCGAGGGCTCGGCCGACCCCCGGCTGGCGCGCTCACGTAACCGGTTACTCGAAGCGGCCGGTCAGCTGCTGTCCACCGGCGGTGTGGAGGCGGTCACCGTGGAGGCGGTCACCCGCATGTCGAAGGTTGCACGTGCCACTCTGTACCGACATTTCGGAAGTACCACTGACCTGCTCGCTGCAACCTTCGAGCGACTATTACCCCCAGTCGACACCGATATCGATACCGGTCCGCTACGTGAACGTCTGATTTCGTTGCTCACCACCCAAGCCGACCTCATCGACCAAGCTCCGGTGCAGATGACCACGCTGGCCTGGCTGGCAATGGGGCCCGTCAACAGCGGCGACGCCAGCCGGCGCGATCTCGATCCTGGCGCGGTGGTCTCGCTTCGGGCCCGTGTCATAGAGCAATACCGCAGGTCCCTGGATCAGATCCTGACGGCGCCTGACGCTCGCGCTGTGCTCGGCGAGATCGACACCACCTTCGCCCTCATTCAGCTCCTCGGACCGATAGTGTTCGCTCGCCTCACAGGACTGCGCCACATCCACGCCGACGACTGCATCCAAATCGTCGACAACTTTCTCGCCGCCCATGCCGCAAGTGTCCGATCGAGCACTTCGCGCGACAACAGCCGTCCATGGCCGGCCGCGGCGCTAGACCCGCAGCTCACCGACGGCCAGTAAAACTTGATGGGAAATTTCACCATCAATGCGCTATCCAGTCAGGGATCGCAGCGCTCACTGGATAAGGCCGGACGTGTGCTCGAGAACTCGGAGTTGCACTGCAGTGCACTTCTGACATCGTGCAGCCGTCTTCTGAAACTGACAGTCAGTTACTCGATCGATCATTTCGATTCTGCTCCTGATGCCGAATTGAGGTTGACGGGTTTCTGCGCAGCCTGCTCGAAGTGCCGATACAGCGTGCGTCTGCTGACTCCCAGCACTTCTGCGATATCTCCGATTGTTCTGCCCTGGTTGCGCATTCGGGTTGCTTCGCGCTTCTTGGTGACCGTGAGGGCGGGCGGGCGGCCGCCGACCTTCCCTCGTTCGCGGGCTGCGGCGAGACCTGCGTGTGTGCGTTCGCGGAGAAGTTGTCGCTCGAAGCTGGCGAGTGCACCGAAGATGTGGAAGACAAGTTCCCCGCCGGCGGTGGTCGTATCGATCTGTTCGGTGACTGATGCGAACGCCACTCCCCTGGCCTTGAGGTCTGCGATGAGCTCGATGAGATGGGGAAGGTTGCGGCCGAGCCGGTCGAGCCGCCAGACAGTGAGCACGTCACCGGGCAGAAGAATGCCGAGCAGTTCGGTCAGGGCCGGCCGGGTGGTTGTGGACCCGCTCGCAGTGTCGGTGAAGATGCGTTCGCAGCCGAAAGCGCTCAGAGCGTCGCTCTGCAGATCGAGGTTCTGTTCGGCGGTCGAGACCCTGGCGTACCCGTATTTGTGGCCCACAGCGACTCACTGTGCCACAACTCATCGGTCCGCCAGTTCTGACACGCCCAGGTTTAGCGTACGTTTTTGGCACTACTCGGCGACTGGTCGACGACTCGAAGTGTGTCAGTTTCAGAAGACGACTGCACTAGTTCAGAAGACGACTGCACTTACCCACCACACGGGAGCGCCGGTCAGTAGCATTCATCCCGCCGAGCTACGCGTACAACCACCATATAGAACAGCTTCTGTGATCGAAAAGTCCTCGATCTACCAGTGAACATGATTGCCCTCGACACGTCGTGTGTGTTCCCTTGGAGTCTTTGACTTTGACGTAGCTCGTCACCGGTATGTTGAGTGCGCTTGTGCGCCAGACGTTCTATGCGTTCGATTCGAAGTATCCCGATTCACTCTCGACCTACTGCAGTGGGGTTAAATTGGGTGGCGCAGTTCATGTTCGAGTGTGGTCTAGTCGACTGCGTGTCGATGCGGCGTGGCAATGAACCTCGGTTCCGAGCCTGGTGCCCGCTCTGAGTTCGACGACAATGCTGTGTTCGGCGAAATGTTCAGCGTCTTGGTGACGCCGTGTGCCACGTACCCGTGTTGAGAAGATCGCGGTGGTCGGCGGATCGGGAATACCGGGCTTGATACGCGAACACAGGTGTCCAATCCGACCCGTTGCACGGCCGGTGCCGTCGTGGCCGGTGCCGTCGTGGCCGTTAGTCGAGCTCAACAACCGGGTTCGGTTGTTGAGCTGCAGCGCTGGCACATAGACACCTCGGCCTGCTGACCGAGAATCTCGAACGTACATCGGATCTGCTTGGGTCGATCCCTGGTCAGGCTATAGTGGTGTCCGGCGATGGATCTCCGCCGAGACCGCCCCGTAGGGGGTTGTCTGAACCGCCCCAACCCTGGGGCTGATGGCTCCTTTCCCTGAGTGGAAGGAGTCTGTCCATGAACGGCCATCACGACCCGAATCCGACCCTACCGGTCGATCCCGACAGTGCGCCCCCAAGCCCGCTGCATGCGCGAGCGTCCGCGATCGCCGCCGTCGGTGTCGGTGGATTGGTCGGGGCCCCGCTCCGATACCAACTCGGACTGTGGTGTTCCTCTGCCGCGAGTGGCTGGCCGGTGACGACCTTCGCTATCAACATCGTCGGGGCGTTCCTGCTCGGAATGCTGCTGGAGGGATTGGCTCGCCTGGGCCCGGACACAGGGTGGCGGCAGCGGGTCCGGCTGTTGGTGGGCACCGGGATGCTCGGTTCGTTCACTACCTACAGCACACTGGCCGTCGATACCGATCTGTTTCTGCGCAGCCATCAGTGGTGGGCCGCCGGCAGCTACGCGGCCGGCACCGTACTGGTGGGTCTGGTCGCCACCACCGCCGGAATCGCGATCGCCGCGCGACTGCGGACACGGCCCGCGGAGGCAACACAATGACGACACTCTGGATCGCCTGCGCGGGCAGTGCAGGGGCGATCGTCCGTTTTGTGCTCGACGGGGCCATCAGGCACCGCCGGGCGTCGGATTTTCCCTGGGCGACAGCGATCATCAACGTGACCGGATCACTGCTCCTCGGATTCGTCACCGGACTGATCCTTTTCCACGGACTACCCCAGGAACTTCAGCTGATCGTGGGCATCGGTTTCTGCGGCGGGTACACCACCTTCAGCACCGCCAGTTTCGAGACGGTGCGGCTGATCCAACGTCAGAAGTACATCGCTGGCGTGTTGAACGCGGTCGGCACCCTGCTGGTGACTGTCGTCGCCGGCGGTGCCGGTCTCGTCCTGGCTTCCGTATGAGGAGAAAACAATATGAGGAGAAAACAATGACCGAGGACGATCCCAGCCACGCCTCCTGCGACGACCTAGGGGACTGGCGCGCTCCGCTACAGGTGGACGGCCCCGCCGCCTCGGTAGAACCGGTGTGCCACCTGGTCGTGGGGTTCGACCGGCACCCAGCAAGCCACGCTGCCTTGACCTACGCGATGGACCTTGCCGGTCGACTGAACGCGTTCCTGCATGTAGCGCACATCGTCGACACCGATGACCTGCCGATCGACCCGGACAGCGACGACTGGGAACAACGCATCGCCGACGCTGTCGAACAAGAGCGCCGCGAGGCATGCGCGATGCTGGCCGCCATCCCCGGGAACTGGGCGTTCTACTCGAGGCGGGGCAACCCGGCTCGACTGTTGACCACGATCGCCGACGCCAACGACGCCCTGATGATCATCATCGGTACCACCCGCGGCGGGATGATGTCACTGGTGGAGAGGGCCGTCGGCGAATCGGTGTCCGCGACACTCGCCCGCCACGCCCACCGCCCGGTCCTCCTCGTCCCCGCTACCGATAGGCAGCATAGTGACGCAGCCCAAACACGCCGGTGACCCATCCGCCGCACCGGGTTCCCGCCGCGCGCTTCCAGAAAGAAATCCACCGAACCGCCACGACCATCGATGGGGGGCGTGTCGGTTCGTTGTCGCGTTCGGGACGGTCAGCATGCTCGCGGACTTCGTCTACGAAGGTGCCCGCTCGATCACCGGCCCCCTCGCCTCGCGGGGGGCTACCGCCTTCGTCGTCGGGGTGTGGTCACCGCATCCGACGAGGTCGCAGCGCTGATGGTGCGCTCGGTCTCCGGCCCGGTGGCATACACCAAGCCGCCGCTTCTGGGCGTCGACGTTTCCGGTTACGCCCACCCCGTCATCGCCGTGCACTTCCTCTGGATCGCCGGCGCACTGGCGCGTCTGCGTTCTCGTGATCGACGAACGGAGCGGCAAAGCCATCCGTTCCCCAGCCGAAAACCGATCTGCTCTACGACATTCGATTCCCGCGTCGCTCACCGTCGTTCCCGCAATCCAGGTCATCGCAGTGGCCGCCCTACTCGCCACCGGTCGTCGCCGCACCTGGCACCCCACCGTCCATCCCACGCAACCCAACCAAGGAAAGTCACCTATGTTTCCTGCTCGTCCGTGGATTCGGCCGTTTGCCGCCGCTCTGCTCGCATTTGCCGCACTGCTCGCCGCCGGCACTCTCGCCTCCACCACTGCTGTGACAGAGGCGGGTCTGCGGTTCCACGACCGTATCGCCCTTCATCGCGCCGGCTGGGCCACTGCCCTCGCCGAATTTGTCACGGACTGCGCACAACCGGTCGTCGGAATCGTGGTGGCGATCGGTATCGCCGCATGGCTCACGTGGAGAGGCCGACGGGTCGACGCGGCATGGGCCCTGGCAGTGATGGCATCTACCCTCGTCGTGTCGACAATCGCGAAATACAGCATCCGCGAACCCCGTCCCCCGCAACGGTTCTGGCTGATTCCTCCCGACACCGTGTGGTCGTTCCCGTCTGGACATACAGCGGTGGCTGCGGCCATGATCGGGCTTGTGGTCCTGCTCACCGCTCGGGCGCACGTAATTGTCCGGCGGTTGGCCCGCACGACATCAGTGCTGTTCGCGCTCGCCGTCGCTGCCTCCCGGCTGTACCTCGGCGTACATTTCCCGCTCGACGTCGCCGCGAGCATTCTTGCCGCCAGCACTGCGCTCCTCGCACTGTGGACCATGTGGTCGATCCCTCCGGTCCGACACTGGGTCAATGTCCGGCTCGGACCGACCCCTCAGGCAGCCTCACCCGACTGATCGCGGACCCACTCCGACTCCGAGCACTACGTGACGGGAAGGTGAATACAAGTCCGCCGTCGACCGTCCGCGGCTGGTAGCGCAGGTGAGGATCGTTGCCCACAACTCGATACCCTCAGGTTGGTCAGCCGTTGAGAGCGTGCACGCCGACGGGGCCTTCATCTCGCTGAGAGGCGTCAGGTCTAGACGGATGAGCGCCCGGACGTCCGGGCGCGGTCTCGCTGGGAACATGGCCCGACGTTAGCCCCAGCACCTGCGTGGAAGGTCAAGGATTTGACCTTCCACCCGACTCGAAGGTTTATCCTCGTGCGCATGTCCGCTCTGCGCATTTCACAGCTGTCATCGGCGACCGGCGTCCCGGCGACCACGCTACGGTTCTACGAAAGCGAGGGCCTGCTCCCGGCGGACCGTTCGGCGAACGGTTACCGCGTTTACGACGACCGCGCTCGGCAACGCTTGGCGTTCATCACCGCCGCCAAGAGCCTGAACCTGTCGCTGCCGGAGATCAAACTTCTCCTTCGTGTCTGGGAGAAAGACTCCTGCGCAGCAGTCAAAGCCGAACTCGGCCCCGCCATCGAGTCCCACATCGCGCACGCCAACGAATCGATCGCTCAATTGACCGCTCTGCGTGAGAGTTTGACCGACGCGCTGGCCCGGCTCGGGGACACACCCGACGCGCCGACGCCATGCAATCCGGACTGCACCTGGCTGATCTCAGCGAACACCGCGGTGGGCACCGCATGAACATATCGAGCACCACCTCGGTGGTGGCGTGGCTGGAGAAGTTCCAGATCCCGCTCTACCTGCTGGCCCTGCTCATCGGTGGCGGTGTCGGTTTGGGTGCGCCGTCGTCGGCGCATGCGTTCGAGATTGCTATCAATCCGGTACTGATCGTGTTGCTCTACGCTACGTTCCTCGCGGTTCCGTTCTCCGCCATCGGCGCATCGCTGCGCGACGGCACATTCTTGCTCAGCGTCGTAGTACTGAATTTCGTGCTCGTTCCAATCGTCGTATTCGCTCTGACCCGGTTCGTTGCTGCTGATCAGGCGGTACTCGTCGGTGTGCTGTTGGTGTTGTTGGCTCCCTGCATCGACTACGTCATCGTCTTCAGTGGGTTGGCCGGTGCAGCGTCGGAACGGCTCCTCGCGAGCGCGCCGCTGTTGATGTTGTTGCAGATCGCGTTCCTGCCGCTCTACCTGTGGTTGTTCGTCGGGTCCGAGCTGGTGGAGATCATCGACATTGCACCGTTCGTCGAAGCGTTCGTGCTGTTGATCGTTGTTCCTCTGGTGTTGGCGGCCCTGACGCAAGCACTTGCGCGTCGTCGGCGTATCGGCACCCAGATCATGGATGTGATGGCCGCGGCGATGGTGCCGGTCATGATGGCCACTCTTGCCGTCGTCGTGGCGTCGCAGATCGACGCAGTCCGCTCCGAAGGCTCCCAGCTGTTTGCCGCGGTGCCGATCTTCGTCGCGTTCCTGGTCATCATGGCGGTTGTCGGATGGGCGACGGCCAGAGTGACCCGCCTGGACGTCCCGGACGCTCGGGCCTTGATCTTCTCCGGTGCCACCCGAAATTCGTTGGTCGTTCTGCCGCTGGCGCTCGCGCTGCCACCAGCACTGTCTCTTGCTGCCGTGGTCGTGGTGACGCAGACACTGGTGGAGCTGATCGGAATGGTCGCCTACGTCCGACTCATCCCCTGCCTTGTCCCAGCTCACGCTGCGAGAGCACCGGTGAAGTTCGAAACAACTCGCACGAACCAAGGCAATCCTGGGTGACGAGAACTGGATAAAAGCAGGTGGCGTCAGTGAGGGTGAACGAACCACGGGATCCAGTGCCGCGACCCCGTTCCACTTCCCGCGAGCATTGAGCATCGAATGGGGACTTTTCCGGCAAACGCGCCTGTGGGCTCCGCGCCCGCTACGACTGCAGTCTCTACGCTGGCACCGTGCCCCTGCCGACCCATGTGACCGACCTGATCAGCTACGAATTATTGCTGTCCGTCGCCGAGCTGGGAAGCATCGGACGCGCAGGGGAGGCGCATGACATGTCGCAGCCAGCGGCGAGCGCACGCCTGAAAGCACTCGAAAGCCGCATCGGGGTAGCACTCCTGCATCGCGGGCAGCGAGGTGCCACCCTCACCGCAACCGGCGAACTGGTCGCCGGCTGGGCCGAGCGCGTCATCGCCGAAGCCGCCGAGCTCGCCACGAGCATCGCAATGCTGCGCACCGACCGCCACAGCCACATTCGTATCGCCGCAAGCCTCACCATCGCCGAATACCTCATACCGCGATGGCTCATCACACTGCGCTCCCACGACACTTCCATCACACCGACTCTCACCTCCGGAAACTCTGTCGACGTAGCCGCATCGGTGCTCGACGGCCGCGCCGACATCGGATTCGTCGAAAGCCCCGATCTGCCCAGCGGACTCCACTCGAAGGACGTTGCCCGCGACGAACTCGTCGTCGTCGTCGCCCCCGATCATCAATGGGCTCGACGAACGATCACGGCGAGCGAACTGGCCGCGACACCGCTGGTCACCCGCGAACCCGGGTCCGGCACACGTCTCGCGCTCGAACGTGCGCTCCGGACTGCGGGCCCACTCGCCGCGCCACTGCTCGAGGTGTCCTCCACCACTGCCATCAAAGCTGCCGTCATCGGCGGCCTCGCACCGGCCGTACTCAGCTCCCTCGCGGTATCCGCCGAGATCGCCGCCGGAACGCTGGCCCGCGTTCACACAGAGGGGCTCGACCTGCGCCGGTTCCTGCGTGCCGTGTGGCCCGCGGGCCGTGAACTGCGAGGACCGTCGAGCGACCTGCTCGTCGTCGCCCTCAAATCCCCGCAGTCATAACCTGAGGTTGGGACCGGCCAGGTAATCGGTGTCTACCGGTGACGACTGTGTGCGAGGACGCTGGAAGTCATGACCACGACAGCTCTGCACCGCTCCTCCATCACGTCTCGGCGCGGCGACGATACCGAGCGGCCGCGCAAGTGGCCGGTGCTCTCCGACCTCGACCACCCGAGCCAGATCTTCGAACACATCACCCCCAACTGGTTCGCCTCGGTCATGGGCACCGGTATCGTCGCCAACGCCGCCGCCACCCTGCCCGCCCACATCCCCGGACTGCACGTGTTCGCAACGATCGTGTGGATCGCAGCGTCGGTCGCCTTGATCACACTCTCCGGTGCCTTCGCAGTGCACTGGATCCGACACCGGCAGTATGCGCGTGAGCACGCCGCGCATCCGGTGATGGTGCAGTTCTACGGCGCACCCCCCATGGCGCTGCTGACCGTCGGTGCCGGGACGATGCTGCTGGGCAAAGACGTCATCGGAGCGGCGCCCGCAACCGTGATTTTTGCCGTCCTGTGGACCGCTGGCACAGCCCTCGGGCTGATCACCAGCATTCTCGTGCCCTACCTGATGATCACCGCCCACGATCACCAGACCGCCGTCGCACTCCCGGCGTGGTTGATGCCCGTCGTACCGCCGATGGTGTCCGCCTCCACCGGTGCGCTGCTGCTCCCTCATATCGCGGATGGGCAATGGCGCCTGGCCATGCTGTCCGGTTGCTACGCGATGTTCGGGCTGTCACTGATCATCGGAATGCTGACCATGACGCTCATCTACGGACGGCTCGTCCACGGCGGAATCCCGCCGGTCCAGGCAGCACCGACGGTGTGGATCACCCTCGGCATGATCGGTCAATCGATCACCGCCGCGAACCTGCTCGGCAACGATGCACCCTTGGTGTTCACCGGCGAGACCGCCTCCGTCGCAACCGGCCTGCACGTGTTCGGCATTCTGTACGGACTGACGATGGGCGGCTTCGGCGTCTTGATGTTCACCCTCGCAACCGCCCTCACCATCCATGCCGCCCAGAAGGGACTGACATTCTCACTGACCTGGTGGTCGTTCACCTTCCCCATCGGCACCTGCGTCACCGGTGCCACTGCCCTCGGCGGCGCTCTGGGGTCGGCCGCGGTCGAGGCCCTTGCAATCGGACTGTATGCGGCCTTGCTCGCAGCCTGGGGCACAGTCGCCGCCCACACTCTCCGCGGCAGCGTGCAAGGAAAACTTTTTCAACCCAGCTGAACCGACCGCCGGGTAGTACCCACTCGGAACGCTGATACCGAACGAACAGCGTTGATCCAATCGACCACTGACCCCGGAAAGGACTCACGATCACGATGAACACACCGAATGCAGACACACCGACTTCCGATACCCCGAGACGGGGCAGCCGCGGACGCGTCTGGGCACGAGTCACCGAAAATTATCTGACCTGGCTGTTGCTGATGGCGGGAACAGCTGCTGCGGGGGCCTTTCTCACGGCCCTCGCCGGCGGGTTCGAGGGCTGGACCGTCGTCGCAGCGATCGTGACAGTGGTGCTGTTCGCGGGATGTTGGTTCTCATATCGAGACGGTGCACGCCGGGGTGCCGCCGAACCACACATCATCCAGTACCACCCCGACAGCCCGGACGAGGTGATCGACATCGACACCGACACCGGCGAACGCCAGCCCCACCAGGACTGACCGGTCGGAGGCAGCAGCAGCACGATCCGCCCTACCTCAGCACAGTGCGGGGTTCAGGTGCCTTCTCCAGGTGCGTTGCGACCGACAGTGCTGCGTTGATCAACCGCTGGCGAGCAGCCGCCGGTGCGTGTGCGTTGCGAGCCGAGGGGTGCGGTGCCGCTATCACCGGGAGGAGGCGGGTGGGAGCAGATGCAGTGATGACGCGCATGTAGCCATCGAGAGCCTTCGCACCAAGAACGAAAACCACCTCCAGTTTCGGCAGCAAGGCCATAAGCTCGCCGACATATGGGCCCGCCTCACCGAGAACGGATGCCGTCGGCGATACCGGATGACCGGCGTCATCGAGCACTGCCCACGGCACAATATTCCACTTGACGCACTGCACCCGGTCGATACCCGCGTCGGCGAACACCGATTTCAGCACGGGGTTCGTTCGATCTGGATTGTCGAACGAACACATGTTGGTCCCGCCCGGACGTATCGTTTTCGGCCCCGGAGACTCCAACAGCACCAGACAGCGAGCCGCGTCGCCGCCGTCGTCGGGATCGAACAGTGGAATGGACCGTGCAGTGTCGATCCTCCATCGCAACACCGACGCATTGAGTGAGCGGACCGGGGCATCGTGCGCTCGGGCGTGCTTTCCGGACCACACGTCATCATCTGTCATACGCCGCACTCACTGCTGACCCACGCCACACGTACTGCTGGCCATGGGGAAACGCACCGTGAGCCGTAGACGCCAGCTCTCGGTGGCTCGCCTCGACGACCACTGCTGAGCGTTTGACGACTCCGCTGCCTGAACACACCTATGAGATAACCACGACAGGCCGTGTGGTGCCTATTGCACCCGTCTTCTCATCGACTTCGATTCCAGATCAGGTCGGATACCCCCTAGGGTACTTACATACCCCCCTTGGTATATGCCACAGTGGGTACCGAACCGACCGAAAGTATGCACGACTTTTCTGGAATGAGTCCGGAAAACGAGCGACGGACCGATGCGGTGCGGCGAACGCAGAGCCAGCGCGTTCGGACTCGGATGTCGATCCGGGGTACGTCGTCAGCGTCCCGATCTCACTCGACCGCGGTCCAGCCGTTCGGGCGGCCACGCGACCGACACGCTGTCCGAGGCACCGCATCGAAACCTGCCCGTGTCCGTGACGACTCGGTCTCAGCGAGAGGCCCGCGCGATCGTGTTGCCCGCCGGATCGTCGATCACGATCGAGTGGATGTCCTCGACAGAAAGGGACGTTGCGCCGGTCACCGCTGCTGCTCGGCTCGCGGTGACCGACCATTGAGCTGCTTGTTGTCGAGTCCCGTCGTTGCCGACCACTTGCAGAGTGAGGATGCCTGCGCCGGGGAGTTGTTGAACGTCGACGTCGATCGATGTGCCCCAGGCTTTCGTGGTGAGCTCGAGGTCACCTGTGGCCCCGACGGTGCTCGACAGAACGAGCGGGCGGGCACCCGCATCGTTCACCGTTGTCGAATCGTCGGAGCGGGCGAGGGTACTGAGCGGGACGATCGCCGCAGCGACTCCCAGAACGAGGGTCGCCGACACCGCAGTCCACACTCGCCGCCGCCTCTTCTCGGAGGTCCGTTGATGCCTCATCGCGCTCAGCAGGTGGTCGAGTCGCTGGTCTGCACCGGCCGTCGAGTGCACCGGTGAGAGATCTGCTGGCTGCCTGCGACGTCGAAGCACTCCTGCGACGGGTGCCAGGACGTCGATTTCGGTTCGGCAGGCAAGGCAGTCGTCGAGGTGTCGTCGTACCGCTGCTCGGTCGTCGCGCTCGAGTCCGTCGAGTACGTACGCCCCGAGCAGTGGTCGGATCTCGTCGTGCGCTGAGCTCATGGAATCAATCCCAACTCGTCGAAGATCCGGCGTAGGGCACGCACAGCGTAATAGGAGCGGGACTTGACCGTGCCGACCGCGATATCGAGGTGCGCGGCCACTTCGGAGACGGTTCGACCCTCGTAGTAGATGAGCACGATGACTGCTCGATGCTCCTCGGACAACCGACGCAGCGACTCGTCTATGAGCCACCCGTCGAGGACCCCGCCCAATTCGTCGTCGATGCACTCGGCGGCGAGTGCGATCTGATCGTGGACGAGAGTCGGCCTGCTCGTGCTCGCCCGCCACTGATCGGTGAGTACGTTTCGCGCGATGGTCATGAGATAGGACCGCGTCGATGCTGCCGTCACATCGATGCGGTCGATCCCGCGCCACGCGCGCAACATCGTCTCCTGGACGATGTCCTCACACTGCTCGCGGGTCTGGGTGTAGCGGCTGACGAATCGAGTCACTGCGTGCTGGTGCTCGCGGAAGAGCGCCGACATGGCGACTTCGGACGCATCGACGAGCTGGTGGTTGTGCTGTGAGCCGGATTCGACACCGTCCACCTAACTGCCCGAGCCGGAAGCGGCATCGGTGAAACCGGTCGTGGCGGCGGCGACCATGTCGAGAACAGGATTGGTCGGCGAGATCGAATGCCGAGCGGCGAGTACACGGATATCGGGGTGAGCCACGTGAACGATCCCTTCGGCATCCTGCCACGCCACGTATCGGGCGGGGAGGTCGATCCCCATGGTCTGCTGCGCTCCGACCAGCGCAGTCGAGACCGCAGGATTACCGACGTAGGTGACCATGGTGGGCCTCAGAGGTGTCTCGGCAGCGGCGGACGCGAGATCGACGGTTGCGACTGTGGGCTGATTCTTGGCCGCGAACGCTGCCTCGTATCGGGCAATGGACGCTGCAACCGATGCATCACTGGTCTTCTCGACCAGGTATCCCGGCGCTGCGGACACATCGGTGCCCTCTGCGGCGGCCGCCGAGGATCCCGTCGCATCGGACGCGGTCGATGCCGAGCCGGCCCGGAGTCCGTCGAGGGCGTCGGACGAGACCGGGATGCCTGCGAGCGTCGCGATGTACTCGGCGGAGTTGTATGCCAGAAACACCGTTCCGTTGGCGGCCTGCCAGACCAGGTACTTCTGTGGAAGGTCGATCGCGGCCCGTTGGTCCGCGGCGATCAACGGCGACGCCGCTTTCGGATTCCCCCCGATCACCACGGTGGTCGGGCGGATCGTCTCACCTGCTCCCTGTGCCAACTTCTCGAAATCCACAGTGGCTGCCACAGCTCCCGCCGTCTCCAGCGCGCGCTGTACCCGAGAGACCGTGTCACTCACAGAGTAGTTACTGGCGTACACCACCAGTCCGGGTTCGGACGGTGCCACATCGGGTGTCGCAGCCTTCGCGTCCGCCGACGTGGACACCGGAGTGCTCGACACCGCCACCGAACCGGTGGGTTCGGTGGAACCGCACCCGGCGAGGGCGATCACCGCCGCCGACGCGAGCAGCGACGTTGCCATACGGAACCTTGAAGTGCTCATCACGTGTCCTGTCCTCGTGCCCACGCCAGCGGTGGGCTTCACTGTGGTGTACGCACACCGAGCCTGAGGGGTTCACCCGAACCGAAGTTCCCTCCGGCGATTGCTCCCGGAATGTCGGTGCACCGGAGGGCGACACAGTCGAGTTCACGCAAGCGGAGATCTGATCGATCGGTTCACCCCGGTCTCGTCGAGCGTCTCCACGCCACAGAAGCGGCCTGAACGGGTGCAGGGACCATCTTCGCGGCACGAACGGCCGACCTCACGGCGGCACTTCTGCCTCGACGAATTCGAGAAGCCGCTTCAACAGTGAATCCGCACGCTCTTCGACGTCGTCGAGCGTCGAATCGACGCCACCGAGTAGCTGGTGTGCGTCTCGGCGTGCCCGAGTCCCGTGTTCGTAGTAGCCGGGGTCGAGTAGCGAAGCCGAGGCGGGCTTGGGTACGAGATCTGTGCTCGGCTGCCGTGCCTGCACCGAATGGTGTCGGTGCACAGGTGCTCGTCCGTCCAGGTGCGCTCGAACGATGTCGGCGACCGCATGGGCGGTAAGTGCAGTCGCAGTCAGCGGGGTGTGACCCCACCGGTCGATTGCGGTCGACAGCGGCTGTCGACCGGCCGGATCGACGTACCGGTCGAATCCGCTGAGCCCGGTACCGCCCACGGCATCGAGAGCGTCGGCGAGCATTCGAGTGTTCGGGTACCGCGTGTGATGGCCCAGCACCTCCAACCAGCGCTGGAACACCGTCCGCGGCGAGATACCCGTCTCCATCAGTGCGAGAGGAGTGACGGTGCGAACGCCGCGGCCTGTGTCGATACGAAGGGCATCGATCCTCGGATCGGCGGTGACGTCGCAGGGCCGCAGGGCCGCGATCTGGGTGTACGGCAGACCGGTCGAGGCAAAGACCAGGACGAGGGCGTCTCGCCGCGCGAACAGTTCGGACGGCCAACCGGATTCGGGGAGGCGCGCGATGACGCCGCCGATCACGGCTGCCAGCTCGTGCAGGCGCGCCGTACGCGCCACGTCCAGCGCAGCCCGGACGACCTCCGCACGGCCCGGCTGGGGTAACAGGTGCCGGGAATGGGCGGCGTCGATCACCGCGATCCGGCGGCGCTGGGTCGTGGACGCCGCGGGGTGCGCCGAGAGGAACCGAGCAAGTGAATCCGGGGAGGCCGCCAGTGGTGTTTCGTCATGGGCGGTGCACCAGTCCTCGAACAGTGACCACGTGTGCCGATCCCGCTTCGGCACCGCCACGTTCGTGATATCCGCTGGTCGAATCGAACCGGTGCAGTCGTCGTGGTCAGCATCTACCCCGGTCGCCCTATCGGCGTTCACGGGTGAAGTCACACGCCCGGTCATAGACCGAGTTCGGTGACCGCGTTGCCGACCAGAGGGGCGTGCTCGCGGGCATATGTCTCGACCATTGCGGGTGTGGTGTGCCCGGTCTGGCGCATGATCGCATGTGCATCGGCACCGTTACGGAAGGCTTGGGTGACGAATCCTGCCCGCAGGGAATGGCCGCCGAGCTGCATGACAGTCTCGGGGTCGTACCCGGCGTGAGCTGCGCGGCGGCGGATCGCCGCATGGACCGCTGCCCCGGACAACACAGTGTCGGAGAGGTTGCCGTTCTTGCGGACAGACCGGAACAGCGGCGACCGTTTCTCGGCGGTCGGCAGGGTGCCGCGGCAGAGATGGGAGTCGAATTGTGCTGCGCGAGAAAGCAGTCGAATGACGGCGGCTCTGCCCCCGGTGTCGAACGCGGCGACGATCTGCAGCCATCGCACCCACGCGCAGACCGGGCAGGATTCGTGGCAGTCGGTGAACGGAAGCGCTTTCACCGTTCCGATGCCGGTTCCGTCCTGGTCGGTCTTCGATCTTCGGATCCGTACGTGCGCACCGTCGAGACGGTCGCGGCGCACATCGCGGCATTCCAGCGCTACGAGTTCGCTGCGTCGAAATGCGCCGGTGTATCCCATCAGCAGCAGCGCGGTGTCGCGGCGTTCGAGCACCTCCGACGCCCACCCCGCTGTAGTGCGTCGGGCGTGGTCGACGATCGTGGTGATGTCGGAGGTCAGCAGCGGTGCGCGCGGGTTGCGGGGCCGCTCCCCCGCCGACGCGTAGTCCCGCCGGATACCGGCGAGGGTGGCGCGCACCATCTCGTGCCCGCACGGGTTGTCGTGTCCGGTAGCGCGGTGGCGGTCGGCGATCGCCGCAATCCACTTGCCGAACGTCGCGGCCGCGTACGCCCGCGTCCCGTCGACGGTGAGCGTGTCGGCCGCGGCGACGAGGTAGGCCGCCACTGTC
>NZ_JASHKT010000021.1:0-30728 GCF_030056855.1 Rhodococcus sp. IEGM 1354 | reverse complement strand
GAAGGCCGCGAACTCGGCGACGTCTCCACCCTCGTCGACCCGAAGGTGTTCGAGGGAATCAAGAAGGGACGCTGAAGTAGGTGAACAACAACTGATCCCCTTGGCAGTCATGAGCACTCCACTGCTATCGGCTCCCTCACCTCCAACAAAAGGTAGTCCGACGCCCTGACCTCTTCCGCACTGCGCCATAGGCAGGCCGAGGTGATTCCCGCCGGGCGTCTGACGGGCAAGAGCGATTGGAAGCGATCATGGAAGCCGAGGTTGCGCAGTACCGCGTACAAATTCCGTTCGGCGCGCTTCGCCCGGCGGGACCGAGCTGCCGACATCTCTGTCGTACATCACCGACAACGAAGTGTCCAAGCATCCGGAGGAGTTCGGCAAGGGTGTCATCGAGGGTGTCGCAAGGCCGGTGGCGGGCAACAATGCCTCTGCGGCAGGAACCCTCGCGCCGATGCTGTTCTTGCGTCTTCCCGCGAATGCAACTGCAACAGTCATGCTTGCCGCGTTGGCGTCGTACGAAGTTCAGGCCGGACCGACGTTGTCTCGACAAGGGATCACTACTGATCTGGACGTTGATCGCGAGCTTCTCACCATCGGACCACGAGTGGAACGTCAACTGCGCCTAACGCTGCAGCTCGGCGGTGCCGGGTGAACAGCGTCCTTCCACCGGCAACGTCCTCGAGCGCTTCGTGATCGAAGAACCCCTGGATCAGATCATCGACTGAGCGCAGTCCAGGCGCAGCAGCTTCTGCTGCGTGGCGGCCACCACGGCGCTCGCGCGTGAGCCGGCATCCATCTTGCGCAGGATGCTCTCCACGTGCGATGTCACCGTCCGCACCGAGATCGACCGCGGTACGGCGATCTCGCGATTGGAATGCCCGGACGCCATTGCCGACAGGATGTCGAGTTCTCTGGCGGACAGCCCATACGGAATGGGGTCCACCAGGACCTCCTGGACCAAGGCGGCCTCGTGCAGGCCCGAGTCGACAACGCGTGTCAGCGTCACCGACGACCACTTGTGATCAGTGGGCCACAGGCCGACCATGGCCGGGTTCAACGACCGCAAGAACCGTGCGACGACCGCGCCGAAGCGGGGGTCGACCACTGCGCCGGGGGCTGGGAAGCCATCGACCGGCCTCAGCTGTCCATGGCGGTCGATCACGCCAACCATGGCACCTTCGGGAGCCGGGGGCAGCAGAGCCGGCGGGCGGTCGGCGACGGTGAGGCGGGAAAGTACTGTCGACAACGCCGAAACAAGTTCTTGCGCTCGATGATCGAATGTACCGGCCGATGTGGCCGATACGTGGAGCATCCCCGCATAAGCCCCGTCTTCGCGGTACAGACGAGTCGTCATACCGTCCCGGAATCCCGCAGGGCCCAGCACCTCGCAAAACGTGGGGGTATCGCGGTAACTCGGCAAGTCATCTATCCGCACCGGGCCGGACGCGATCTCCAAGACGCGATTTTCATCCGATGCCATGTATGGGTCGCCAAGAAATTCAACAGTCTCGGCGCGGTAGCCCGCGCTGGCAATCGGTCGATGCCGCCGTCGAGAACTGTCCCAAGCCAGAAGCGCCGCAGCCTCATGGTGCGTTCCCTGCTGCAGGAGCGTCAGAACGTCCCTCCCGGCATCGGCGTAGCCGGCGCAACCCGCTGCGTAGGACACATCGGTGAGAACCTGCGTGTAGAGATCAGTCATGGCACTCCTCGAGCGCTATCCGTTCAGTAATCAAAGCATCGAATCGTCGCTCTGTCGCGCTGTATTACGACGCCTCACGGCCACATTCGTCGACGCGCTGTGGGCACGCCCGAAGGTCGCAACGGAACTCTCGAGGACCGGGGAGTGCAACGAGAGGTACGCGGTAGGTCCGACGATGCGCCGCGCATCGACCCATAATGACGCCAGTCCGACGAGTGCCTCGGGGCCGCGAACACTGGCGGTCTACTGATTCTGGCTGAGGACGGCCACATTGGCGTCCAGCCATTCTTTGACGAACACGAATACAGACATGCCTGCACCCATCTCACAACTGATTGTCCGGCAATTCAACAACTACAGTACTGCGGCCGTTCGATGAAAGTCAACGATGGTAGGCGACTGTGGTGGTGTACCCGGACAACTGGCCGACCGGCCGGCTCAGCCGGTTGCATTCCGCTGTCCCAGTGTCGGTGCACGGTGTGGACTGCAAAACCTGCAAAACTCAGGTCGACGGAGGCTGTCCAACTGGTCCTATTCCGCACATGTATCCATTTGATTTCTCGTCGCTCGTACAGCCGGTCCGGGGCTCGGGCCCCTGATGGTGCACACGACACGCTTGTCCGATCCGTTGGCCGTTGTCGCGGTTGACGAGGCAGCGGGGCGGACGCTGTGCGTCCGCACCTTCACGTTGTCTGCGAGTGCCTTGGAGTCGTCTATTCACTCCGTAGCGCCCGCAGGGCGCGTAGGTGCACTGCTGCCCACGAGCGGAACGGTCTCCACCCCTCGGTGATCTCGTCGATCGAGCGTCCTGTGCCGTAGCGTTTGGTGATTTCGTCGCTCAAATGTTTCTCGTTGCGCGGCAGCACATCTGGGAAGTTCGCCCCGCGAATCACCACGAGCTCGGCCGAGAACGGTCCCATGCCCAGGATCGTCTGCACCTGGACGAACGCTTCGGTCCAATGCAACGAGCGCAGGTGGGAGCCGGAGAGCTGGCCGTCGAGAGCGGCCTCGGCTATCGCTTGCAGGTACTCGGCCTTGCGCCCGGGCAGATCGAGTGACGCTGCGAGCAGGGTGGCTGGAGACGGAAAGGCTCCATCATCACCGAGTTGCTGCGTGAGTCGCGTCTTGATCGCCGCCGCCTGTTGTATCGGCAGGCGTTGCGTCAGCACCGACCACACGGCCGCTTCGTAGGGCGAGAAGAAGCCGCAGGGCCGGAACCCACTGAGTTGTGCCTGTGCATCGGCAATGACCCCATCGCGCGCCGCGACGTCGGGCCAACCGCGTCCATCGATGTCTATCGAGAGCAGCCGACGAACCTGCTCGGTCGCGGCGTCGAGCTCGCCCTGGCCCTCGACGACTATGCGGACAGACGGCCCGTCCTGGGTGATGACGGCATCGACTCGTTGCCAGTCGGTATCGCAGAGAAAGGCGGTGTGAATGCCCGCGGTCGGCGTTTGGGATACGAGTCTGCCGGGGGTGAAACCCTCCCAGAATCGCTTGCTGGTCTCGAGCGACCAGGGCCCGGCAATCTCGTGAATGCTCTCGAGTCGAGTCATGAATCAGGCCTTCTCGTGCAGAGCGATGGTGAATCCGTCGGCCGTCAGGGTGTCGCGGACCTGTAGTGGGAAGAAGCCGGGGCCGCTCGCGCTGATGAGTCTCTCCTTCTCGGTGTCGACATTCTGACATGTTGAACAGGTCAGACTGTTCAGCTTTCCTGCATCGATTTCGCAGTCGAATCGAGTATGGGCCCAGCCTGTCGCAATGCCGAACTCGCCCGAGGAAACTACTTGACCGGACGGGTGCCAGGAGTTCGCGGACCTTTGCCGATGCCCCGGGATCGACTCTCGGACGGGCCATGTGAGGCCGAACTCGATCACGATGTCTTCGTCGCTCCCTCTGTGGTAAAGACTGCACCCCAGCATTTCTCGTCGGACTCGAGATTCTCCGGACACGGTGGGCCACGCTCTTTGCTTAGCCGTGTACGAAGACCGAGCATACAATTGCGGGTCGGTCTGATGCCGTTGTCGGTCGAACGTTTGTATGCTCGACTTCTACCGAATGGTCATGTCCGCAAATCCTTCCCATCGGCACGTCATGCATGCTGCATAGTCGCTGGTGATGTTGTCGGTTGGTGTCACCGCCCGCTGCACCACTTCTGCCTGACAGCGGCCGCCGCAGGATGGACATCTCCGAGCGAAGTCGGATTCAGGGACGAGCCGGTATGTGGGCACAAACGTTCAGCTCCTCGTGGGTCCCGACCCTGAGTGAGGAATATCGTGTTGGGCGTTGTACCCGATCGTATTTTGTTGATGGCTGCAGAGCCGGATGTACCCGGTCCGAGTTTCGTATTTCTGTGCGCTCGAAACTGACTTCTCCTCGAGTTTCGAGCTGAGCGCGATATGGAGCTCATCGGGCGGGCGCTTGGTGGACCCGCAATCAGCCTTTGGTGAAGAGCCGCTTCGATCGGATCGGTGTCCCTGGCGTCAGGGGTCGACAACGCCCGGCAGTGCGTTATTCCTGGACCGAAGACTGACGCCAGAAACAGACCCAGCTTGTCAAAGCCGATCCGACAGGAATTCGCGCAATGCCGTCACGAAACGCTGATGCTGTTCGATCTGAGTCCAGTGACCGCACTTGCCGATCCCGTAAAGCCGGGCATTGGCCAAGTGTTCGAAGAACCACAGCGCCGAGTCGAAGGTAACGAACCGGTCTTCACGGCCATGAACGATCAGCACCTCGTGAGTGATAGCAGCTGCCTCGTCGGGCGTCAGTGACCACGGGTCGGAAGCGTTGAGACCGGCGAACGTGGCGACGTGGGATCGCGTCACATCCGGCCTCGACACGTGGGCCATCCGGCGTTCCGCCACTTGGCGGAGCTCATTTCCGAACAAAGACGGGTCGTAGACGAACGCCTCGAGCAGTGCGGTCATCGCCTCGGTGCTGGGCTTCTGGTAGAACCCGGCGAGCGCCGGAATCGAAGGCCCGGCAGGAATCGGTGCACCGCCCGATCCCATGAGCACGATTTTGTCGAGGCGATCGGGAATCCTTCGAGCAAGCTCGAGCGACCAGATCCCTCCCATGGAATTGCCGACGGGGGTAACACGTTCCAAGCCGAGCACGTCCAGCAACGCGATGAGGCTGTCGACCCGCGCAGTCGTGAACGCAGCCAGGCCCTGGGGAGGCGGATTCGGGTGCGTCGAGTCACCGAATCCAAGGACGTCGGGTGCCAAGCAGTAGTAGTCGTCGCTCAGGTCGCCCAGCACGGCCGACCAGTTGGACATGCCCGTCGCTCCAGGCCCGGACCCGTGCAGGAACAGCACCGCCGGGCGGGAAGGATCTCCCGCCTCGTTCAGCAGTAATCGATGGTCTCCAACGGTCACATTTCGGGTGGTGACCGTCTTCGCCGTAGTCATTGTCATTTCAGACCTCCTCAACGAGGACGATCATCGGGCCTGCCGAGCTATGCGTCCAAGCTCGGTTCCGATCGATGGAACGCGTGGCCCCGACGCCCCACGCCGACGTCACGGTCGCCCATCTCGTTCATCCCTGGCAATTGTCAACTGTTGCAACAGTATCCAGGTTGGCTCGCGCACCCGAGGGGTAGCGGTAACATCGGATCGCGCGCGCCAAAGCGACCAACATGGAGGGTTTGACACGGACGATCTCGCTGTTGTCTTGTCATGGCGGTCGGAGCGGCAGCGCAGTCCACCGGATCCGAGGTGGCTTCGCTGCTTACCGCACCTTGGAAAAGTTGGTCGTCAGTTCACCGATAATGTCATCCCACAGCGCTTCGGGTATGTCGTGGGCCATCCCAGCGAACGTCACCCAACGGGACCCACGAATTGCCTTGGCGGCCGCACGGCCACACGTGGGGCGCATCATCTTGTCTGCTTGCCCATGAATCACCACTGTGGGAGCGGTAATCTTCTTGTCATAGCGCACCAGGCTGCCGGTGCCGAGCATGGCGGCGTACTGGCGCGCGACTCCGTCGGGGTTGTAAGAACGGTCGTATGCCTCCGTGGCAACGGCGACCATCTGCTCCTCCGACGCTGGGTAGCCCGGGCTGCCGACGATCTTTGCGGTCCGCACAGCGTTGGCGATGACGCCCCCGCGCGAGGTGTCTTTGGACCGCGTCGTCGCCGCCCGCATCTGTTTCAGAGCCGGCAGGGGCAGCAGCGCCCGGTTATTGCTGGTGAAGATCAGGCCCAGAGTCTTGGTGCGGTGCTGATGCGTGGCTGCGAAAATCTGCCCGATCATTCCGCCCATCGACCCGCCGACGACGTGCGCCTTCTCGATCTGTAGATGGTCGAGCAGCGCCGCAGCGTCGTCGGCCATGTCCTCCAGTGTGTAGCCGGCCGCGTTTCGCAGTCCGACCTGGAAACGCAGCAGTCGGGGCAATAGCTTCGCGCCTGTGTCAAGGCCATCGAGCTTGCTGGAGAGCCCGATGTCGCGATTGTCGAAACGGATGACGCGGTACCCCTGATTGACCAGACGCTCGCAAAAACCCGTGCGCCAGTAAATCAACTGCGCACCCAGCCCCATGATCAGGAGAACCGCGGGGTCGTTCACGTCGCCCATGTCCTCGTAGGCGATGTCGAGCTCGCCGGATTTGGCGATGCCGGTGCGGATGTCCATCAGGCCTCCAATTGGTAGGAAATGCTCGCGGCTGACCTCGACCCCGAAGATGGATAGGTCGACCATCAGGGGTGGGGCAATCGATATCTGTTGTCCCGGGCTACTTCTCGAAAACAGGGCCAGTGCTCCTCCGAGGAGCCGGCGTGAAGCTCGGTGTACTGCTCGATTCGCCCGACGGCCTGAGGTGACTGATCTTTCGAGTGGTGACTGGGGTGGTCGACGCGATCCTAGGTACCAGCACGAAGGATCGTCGGCTGTCGGTTCCGATGGCTGGAACGTCGGGGTGCCACGACTGATTCGCAACCGCCTCAGGCTCACTTCCAGCGAATGGAACAGCGGATTGTCACCTCGATCGCTCGTCCGGAAGATCGAATTCGAGCAATGACCGAACCGTTGAATCAGTTGCCTGCGCGCTACAGGCGCTCGCGACACTACTGAGAGGGGCCCCGTGCCCAAGGGTTTGATCGCGCTGGCGATCGCGTCATTCGGCATCGGCTTGACCGAATTCGTCATCATGGGGCTCCTGCCGAACATTGCCACGGAGTTCGCCGTGACAGAAGCCGTCGCAGGATGGCTGATCTCCGGCTACGCCCTCGCTGTCGTCGTGGGCGCACTCGTCGTGACGGCGGCGGTGACGCGGCTTCCACGCAAAGCCGTTCTCATCGGGTTGATGGGTCTGTTCATCGCAGGCAACCTACTGTCGGCGCTGGCCCCGAGCTATGCGGTACTGATGGGCGGTCGAGTTCTGGCGGCACTGTGTCATGGAGCGTTCTTCGGTATCGGGTCCGTGTTCGCCGCCAACATGGTTCCTGCCCATCGCAAAGCCGGTGCCATTGCCCTCATGTTCACTGGGCTCACTGCAGCCAACGTTCTAGGGGTGCCGTTCGGAACGCTACTGGGGCAGCAGTTCGGTTGGCGAGCGACGTTCTGGGCGATCACGCTCATCGGGGTGATTGCCACGGCCGGCATCGCTGTCCTGGCACCCAGAGATGATATGCAGGCCGAGTCGGCCCCGAGCCTGCGGCGCGAGATGAGGGCATTCACTCGCCTGCAGGTGTGGTTGTCGATCGCAGTGACCATCCTGGGATTCGGTGGCGTGTTCGGTGCGTTCACTTACATTGCCTTCACGCTGACAGAGGTTTCGGGATTCGCCTCCTCGACCGTGCCGTGGCTCCTGGTGCTTTTCGGTGTCGGGGGCTTCATCGGAAACGTCGTCGGAGGCAAGGCCGCGGACCGGTCGGTCGACCGGGCGCTGATCGTGTTCATCGCCGCTCTGGCCGTGAGCTTGGTGGGGTTTGCGCTCACTGCGCACAGCCGGCCTGCCACCATCGTCGCGCTGCTGGCGATGGGAGCCGCCGCCTTCGGCAGTGTTCCTGCCCTGCAGATGCGTGTCATGACGTTCGGTGATGAGGCACCGACGATGGCCTCGGCCGCCAACATCGGCGCATTCAACCTCGGCAATGCCCTCGGTGCCTGGATCGGCGGCCTTACCCTCACCGCCGGCTTCGGCTACACCTCACCTATCTGGGCCGGTGCCGCACTTACCGCATCCGCCCTACTGGTTCTCTGTGTCGCAATCACCTCGGGTAGCCGGACGAAGAACAACGGCCTGACGGCGTCCCCAGGAATACCGCGCCCGGTGAGCTGATCGAAATCTGGTAGGACCGCGTGCCGGCTACCTGTCATGAGACCTCGGATCCATCCGGTGATTGCAATGGACCGGAGTCATCGGTGAAAGCTGTTCGAATCGGCAGAAGTCGGTAGCGAGATATCCGGATGAAGAGCGATCGCGAGTGAAGACGTTCCAACTGCCAGGTGGTAACCACTGTAGAGGTCACTGATTCCGACCACCGGAACGGTGTATATCGAACATGTTGCTGTGCAATTAATTTCGCAGCAGTCTCGACTGTGCGTCGTCGAAATACGTAAAGTGAAAGGTTCCCGATATGAGTGCTTTCCTCGGTCTTGGGATGACCCATTACCCCATGATCATCGGCGACGACGAGCACATGGCGGGCGTGCTTCGGTGGACGCTGCAGGACCCCGACATCCCCGACGAAGCGAAGGACACGGCGAACTGGCCGGCATCGATGGTCGCGGACTGGTCCGACGACGATGGGGCCGCTGCCGCCGCTCGACATCGAGATGCGTTGCGAGTCAACCTCGCAAAATGCCGGGAGGCGCTCGATGCCTTCCAACCCGACCTGGTGGTCGTATGGGGCGACGATCAATACGAGAATTTCCGCGAGGAGGTCGTGCCGCCGTTCTGCGTGCTCGCCTACGACGATCTCGATGTCCATCCCTTCACGATGGTGAACGAACAGGGCAATCCGAACTACTGGGGCTTGCCGAAGGACTCGACTTTCGTTCTGCATGGAGACGCAGCCGCCTCTCGCTCACTGGTCGACGCATTGCTCGTCGACGGATTTGACATGGCGTACTCCTACCGCAAACGCGAAGGCGAGAAATTTCCGCATTCCATCATGAACACACAGCTATTTCTGGATTACGACAACGTCGGCCGAGGGTTTCCGTATCCGATAGTGCCGATGACTGTCAATTGCTACGGCGAGCACGCAATAGCGCGCCGTGGCGGTTTCACCAGATTTGCCGACATTGCTGTCGAGCAATTGGACCCGGCAGGTCCGTCTCCCAAACGGTGCTTCGATCTGGGCCGCGCTGTTGCCCGCGCGTATCGCGACACGGACAAGCGAATCGCGATGGTGGCGTCGTCGAGTTGGTCTCATGCATTTCTGCACGACAGGGGTTGGCACATAAGGCCCGACACGGCCGCCGATCAGAAGCTCTACGACGCATTGGTTGTCGGCGACTTCGAAGCCTGGCAGAGCGTGACGACCCGGGAGATCGTCGACGCCGGACAGCACGAGATGCTCAATTGGTTCTGCCTGCTCGGTGCCGTCGCCGAGCTGGGACTGACTTTGACCTGGTCCACCTTGGTCCCTTCCGACGTCTTCAACTCCAACAAGTGCTTTGCCGTCTACGAGGAGCAGGAATGACAACAATCGACGATCCAGTGGCCGCCGCCGTTCTCTCCGGATCAACGCTGGTAAGAGAGGATTCGGCCCAGGGGCGATTCCGGGTAAATCGCGACGCAATGACGTCCTCCGAGATTTTCGACGAAGAGCGTAGGAAAGTCTTCGACCACTCGTGGCTGTACGTCGGACACGAGTCCGAGGTCCCCAATCGCGGTGACTATGTACGTCGCTCCGTCGGTGGACGTCCACTCTTCATGGTTCGTGGTTCCAAGACCGGCGAGGTCAACGTCTTCCACAACACCTGCACTCATCGTGGTGCGGTGGTGTGCCGACAAGACAACGGCAACAGTAAGACATTCCAGTGCTTCTACCACGCTTGGACTTTCAACAGTGAAGGTAGTCTGGTCGGGGTCCCGGACCGCGAAGCCTATGCAGGCACTCTCGACATGGGCCAACTCGGCCTGGCGCGGCCGGCCCGATCGGAGAGCTACCGGGGCTTCGTCTTCGCGAGCTACGACCCCGACATCGTCGACTTGACGACATACCTGGCTGATGCGCGCCCGTATCTCGACAACATCATCGACGCCCAACGCGATGCTCAGATCCTCCACGGAACCCATGAGTACAACATGCAGGCCAACTGGAAACTGTTGGTAGAAAACAGTATCGATGGATACCATGCCGTTCCCACGCATGACACCTACTTCAAGTATCTTGCCGACCTCGGCACGGATTTGGGTGAAGGGGTGCACGGAGAGGGGCGAAGTCTCGGCAATGGGCACGCGGTAATCGAGTACCGTGGCCCGTGGGGGCGACCAATAGCCAAGTGGGAGGCGCTTTTCGGGGAGGATGCGAAGCCGGAAATGGCAAGCGCGCGCGCTGATCTGGCGAAGAAGTTCGGTGAAGAGCGCGCGACGCTGATGTGTGACTACAACCGAAACCTGTTGATCTACCCCAATTTGATCATCAACGACATCATGGCTCTGACCGTGCGAACATTCATGCCGACCTCCCCGACGAACGTCGACGTCACGGCATGGCAGATGGCACCCTCGGATGAACTTCCCGAGGTTCGGCAACGCAGGCTGGACAGCTTCCTGACCTTCCTCGGGCCCGGCGGATTCGCGACTCCCGACGACATCGAAGCGCTGGAATCATGTCAGCAAGGGTTCGCGAGCGGGGGAGTCGAGTGGAACGACATCTCGCGCGGGATGGACCGCAATCCCAAAGCAACCGACGAGGAACAGATGCGCGCGTTCTGGCGTCGCTGGCGCGATCAGATGGACGGGCGGCGATGACCATGTCCCAGCTCTCCGCGATTTCCGAAGTCACGCGTCAAGATGTCGAAGACTTGCTCTTCGAGGAGGCGGAGCTACTCGATGACTGGAAGCTCGATCAGTGGCTCACGATGTACACCGACGATGCCCGGTACGTCGTACCTCCGACCGACGACCGTGACGCCGATGCGTCCTCGTCGCTGATGCTCATAGACGACAACAGGATGCGCATGGGTGCGCGGGTGGATCGGCTGAACAGCCGTAAGGCACATCGCGAGTACCCACATTCGAACCTGCGGCACCTCGTGTCCAACGTTCGACTCGACTCTCCGGACCGAGACGAGCTGTCGGTGAAAGCATCGTTCGCTGTGTATCGAAGCCGTGCCGGTCGGGATATGTGCTACTTCGGACGCTACCGCTACCTGCTGGTGATCATCGACGGCAGACTTCTGATCCGATCCAAGAGGGTCGAACTCGATATGACCACGCTGCGCTCGACCGGTGATGTGGGAGTGATCCTGTGACTCGTTCAGATATGACGGGCACCCATTTCGACGCCGCGAACCCGGCGATCGGCAAACGCGTCGTTGCGGGCGGAATCGACACCAATTATCTCGATGAAGGGAGAGGCAGCGGTGTGCCTGTCGTTCTTCTTCACGGGTCCGGTCCCGGAGTATCCGGCTACGCCAACTGGCGATTGACGATACCCACGCTCGCTGTCGACCGCCGAGTCCTGGCTCCCGATCTCGTCGGCTTCGGTTACAGCGAACGGCCCAGGGACTACCGGTATGTCATGGACGCCTGGATCGGTCAGGTCCAGGACTTCGTCGATGCTCTCGGTCTCGATCGATATTCATTGGTAGGCAACAGCTTCGGTGGCGCACTGGCCCTTCGCCTGGCCGCCGAGAATCACGACCGAATCGACCGTTTGGTGTTGATGGGAAGTGTGGGTGTCCCGTTCGAGATCACCGAGGGCCTCGACGCAGTGTGGGGTTACGAACCTTCCGTGGACGCGATGCGCCACGTGCTCGATTACTTTGCTCACAACCGTGCGTTGATCGACGACGACCTCGCTGAAGCACGCTACCAAGGCAGCATCCAACCCGGTTTTCACGAGTCCTACGCGGCGATGTTTCCTGCTCCGCGTCAGCGCTGGGTCGACGCGATGGTCACCGATGACGACGCGATCCGTTCCATCACTTGCCCGACCCTGATCGTGCACGGACGCGAGGACAAAGTCATTCCGAGATCGACGTCGGCCCGTCTGTTCGACTTGATTCCCGACGCCCGTTTGCACATGTTCGGGCGATGCGGCCACTGGACCCAGATCGAACATGCTGCGGAGTTCAACGCACTGGTGTCGTCTTTCCTGGCCACGTGAAACCGCTGATGCTCGACTCGGGTTCCTGTCGTCAGTAGCCGAACGGTTTCGAGTTCGTCGACGTTTGTGACCACGTAATCGTCGGGGGGGCATCGCGGACGGGCCGTCAGCACGGCGGCCGGAGCCGGGAAGTCCGGTGTTTCCAAGAGTGGGGTCTTCGTGCCGGGGATCGACAGGGTGCCGCAGCCCCCGTCGACGAAGTGGTCTCCGCTTGATCGTCCTGATCGAGCGGAAGGGCAGGAAGCGGGTGGGTGTGACTACTGATACGACCACGAGGAAGGCCGCCGTGTACGGGGCCGTCCGTTTGTCGGTTGCAAATGCGCTGCAGATACTCGAACGCAAGATGGGACCCGCATGAATACTGTCGAGCAGCCGACCACCGTGCCGGACCTCACTCTGGCGGACCGGTGCACATACTGGGCCTCGCTCACCCCGAACGCGCCGTGCCTCACCTCCGGAGAGACGACCCGAAGTTGGGCCTCCGTGATGGAGCGCTGCCGGTGCCTTGCCGCTGGTCTGGCGTCGCACGGGCGCGGTGCGCGGATCATCTACCTGGGCCGTAACAGCACGGTCTTCATCGAACTTGCAATTGCCTCGTCATTGGCCGGCACGGTGCTCACGGCAGTCAACTGGAGGCTCGCGGCACCGGAGATGGCACAGATAGTCGAGCATTCGAATTCTGCGCTGGCCTTCGTCGATCACGAGTTCGCCGAGCGGTGGGCCGGCGCGTGGTCGACCTCGCCGATCCCCACCGTGTATTTCGGCGGCGGCGGCGGCGATGAGTACGAGCACTGGCTGGCGGAGCACGAGCCGATCGCACCACATCACCCGGGGCCGACACCCGACGACATCGCCTTGCAGATGTACACCTCCGGCACGACTGGTCTACCCAAAGGGGCGCTGTTCAGCCACGCTGCATTGAAGGGTGTCGAACTGAGCGCTGGTGCGATGAAGGTCACGAACGACTCGACCATGCTCGTGGTCATCCCAATCTTTCACGCGGGGGGTGCCGGCGCTGCAATGATTGCTATGCGTGCGGGCGCACACCTCGTGATGTCCGCTGACACGTCCGCCGACGCCCTCGCGACCGCGGTAGAGCGCTACGCCGTCACGTGCATGATGCTGGTACCGACACTCCTGAACGAAATGCTGTCGCGGCCTACCGCGATGGCTCGCGACCTGAGCAGCCTCCAGGTGATCTCCTACTGCGGGTCGCCCATCACACCGACGCTGCTCGCGCGGTGCCTCGAGGAATTCGAGTGTGGTCTGGTGCAGCTCTACGGACTGACGGAAGTCACCGGCATCTCGGTGTTGCAGATCGAGGATCACCTCGATACCGGGCACCCCGAACGACTGCGGTCGGTCGGACGTGCTCTCCCGGGAGTGGTCATCAAGATCATCGACCCTATGAGCGGCGTCGACGTAGGCCCGGGCGAAACCGGTGAAATTTGCGTCATGGCCCCAACGGTGATGAGCGGCTACTTCCAGGCACCCGAACGCACTGCCGAGATGTTCACCGGCGACGGATTCCTGCGCACGGGCGACGGAGGCTACGTACTGGACGGCTACCTCTACCTCCGCGACCGCATCAAGGACATGGTCATCAGCGGAGGCGAAAATGTGTATCCCGTGGAGGTCGAAAAGGTCCTGGTGGCATGCCCCGGCGTGGCCGACGTGGCCGTGATCGGTGTGCCGTCCGACCGATGGGGCGAGACCGTCAAGGCCATAGTGGTGCCGACCACGGATGGTGCATGCACCGTCGAGGGGGTAATGGCGTTCGCCCGGCTGCACTTGGCCGGTTACAAGTGTCCTACCTCCGTGGAGCTGGTCAACGCCCTACCGCGGAACGCCTCCGGCAAGTTGCTCAAGCGCGTCGTACGCGAACAGGACTGGATCGCGTCGCACCGCGTATAGGCATTGTCCGCACCATCGATCAAGCCCGGCCCCCAACTGAGGGCCGGGCTTGATCGGTGGTGCTTTCCGAGATCAGCCGGCGTCGGCGGTTGCCGCGTCGTCGGCAGGGGACAGCTCGAGACGCTTGCCGTTGAACGGGAGGCCGAGAGGATCCTTCTCCTCGGGGGGCAGCACCTCGCCCGTCACGAGTTCGTTCCACCTCCGCCACCACGTGCGCATTTGCAACTCGTCCTGGCCGGAGACGACCGAAGAGGACATACCGCGTGAAATATCGGACCAGCCCAGCTCCTTGTACGTCGCGAACCCGCGCTGAGCACTCTCGAGGGCCTCGACATCATCGGGCGACGCCAAGCCGCCGGGGCCCCAGAAGGTCAGGAAGTTGTCGAGTCGCTGTGCGAGCAGGTCCGGGCCCTCCTCCGGAGGCACGATGTGCCACGCGCTCACCTCCATGTAGTCGGGGGTGATCGGGTCGATCTTGCGTATGACGACCCCCATGACGAGGTCGATGATGATCAAATTGGGGAAGATCACCAGATTGCGTTGGCCGCGCAAACGAGTCGCCCAGTCGTCGCCGTGCTTCTCGGCGATAGCCGCGTATCGCGCCGCGCGTTCGGCGTGGCCCTCCGGTGACAGCGGACGCCCCAGGAGCTCTTCCGAACCGGGAGGCGACGCGACAACGGCATGCCCGTTTCCGAGCGCTATACCGCGCTCCTTGCCGACCAACGACAAGTCCAAGCCGTCCCTGGAAGCCGACACCATCTCGAAGTATCGCTGGTGGGTCGATAATGCGTGGTAGCCGTCGATACTGTTCTCTACCAGCAACTTCCAGTTGGCCTTGACCGAGTATTCGTGTGTTCCCTCGATGACCTGCATGCCCAATTCGGACTGGTCGGCGATGAGGTCGATGTACTCCCTGGCTCCGGCCAGGTACGTCTCCAGATCGACGATGTCGGGATCGAAGCTCGCGAACACGAAGCCTCGATAAGACGACAGACGCGGAGGCTTGGCCAGACCCGGGCGCTCGAAGTTCTCCCCATAGGATTGGTCACCCGGCATCGAGACCTGCTCGCCGGCGATGTTGAACGTCCAACCGTGGTAGAAGCACGTCATGAACCGAGCGTTGCCCTCGGGCTCGCGGCAGATCATGGCCCCGCGGTGCGGGCACGAGTTGAGCCACACGCGGATTTCGCCCTTGCCGTCGCGAGCGAAAATAATGGGCCGTCCGGCCAGCTTCCGCGTCTTGAAGCTGTGAGGTTTCGCCAGCTCGGACTCGTGACCGACATAGAGCCAGCTCTTATCGAACACATTCTTCTGCTCCTGCATCAGAACGGCAGTGTCGATCATGGTCTCGCGGTTCACCTTGAACTGCGGCATTTCGCGGTCGTCGAGTACGTATTCGGACATGTCACATCTTCCTGTTGATGGGTCGGTGTCGGTGTGGGGCTTGGCTGCCGAAGGTCATGAGAGAGAGCGCCGCGCGTTCCAGGCGAGCGCGAGGGGGGTCAGCCGCGGCTGCACCCGAAGATTGAGCCACTCGATCGTGCGCTGCCAGTAGTCGTAGGACGCGGCGATCTCGATCGACTCACTGGACGGCCGATGGAAGTCGTCACCGACACTCGGGTACCGAACCAGTTGGGTGAAGACGGGGGAGTCTTCCCGCAGGACCGTCTCGAGCTCGTCGCAGGCTGTCGCAGGAGCCGTCAGGTCTTCCTCGCCGAACAAGCCGAGCCACGGGGTTCGGACCAGCGGCGCGAGGCGGGCAACGGCGGCGGACAGATGACCGTCACCTGCGGCAATCGCGGTCGGCGAAACACTGATGGCCGCACCGAGCCCGAAGCGTGCGCTCGCCGACAACGCCACGCGGCCACCGAGACCGTATCCGAGGAGCGCTGCCTGCTCGCTTTCCCAACCGCGCCGAGCGACGTGGGCCAGTAGTGATTCCACAACGCTCTCGAGTTGGTCTTCGGTGCCGTCGATTCCGCGTAGGTCGGCTGCTACGCCTTCGTAACCGTGGGTCGCGAGGTCGTTGAGGTGCTGAGTGGAATCGGACTCGAAGTCGCCTCCGGGGCCGAGTAGCAGCAACACTGCGCCGCGGGGGATGCCGCCCAGGTCGATCTGGGAGATGGCCACAGACCCGAGCTGCGAGTCGACAGTGTCCTCGCGCGGTCTGATGCTAACGGCAGATGCCATGAACAGAACTCCTGATGTCGTCGAGCCGGACCGAGGCGCGGATAACCGGGAGTTCGAATGGTCCTGCTCCGTGGCCGGCCCCGGAATGACCTGTCCCGCGCACTGGAACGCACGCGGACGTAGCAGGCGGCGGGGCTGTCTACACGCACTCGTCACCTGAGCCCCGAGCATGACGGCGACGGTTCCACCCATCGGCACGCGACGTTGAGGCCCAGCGTGTTCGGCTCGAACATCGTGTCCATGGGAACTTTGATTGTCGGTGCATCCGTGGCCGGCGTCCGTACCGCCCAAGCGCTTCGCGACATGGGCTACACCGAGTCCATCACCATGCTCGGCGAGGAGCGTCACTCCCCGTACGACAAGCCGCCGATCTCCAAGGACATGCTGGGCACCGGGACCGGTGCTCCGGTGCCGCTGCTGAGCGACGAGCAACTCGTCGAGCTCGATGTCGACCTGCGGCTCGGAGTCCGGGCGGAGAGCCTGGATCTCGTCAACCGGTTCGTTATCGCATCGGACGGACTGGAGTACCCATTCCACGACTTGGTCATAGCAACAGGAGTGACACCCAGGACGCTGCCGGGAAGCGAGAATTTGCGGGGGGTTCACACTCTTCGGACAGCAGACGACGCGCACACTGTGAGATCGCAGCTGATGACGTCCACGCACGTCGTGGTGATCGGCGCGGGCTTCATCGGTGCCGAGTTCGCCGCGGCGGCGCGGTCGCATGGTGTGCGTGTCGATATGGTCGAGCCGCAGCAGATCCCGATGGCGCATGTTCTCGGCGACGTGGTGGGGGCCGAGCTGAGCCGTCTCCACGTCCTGAACGGAGTGACGGTGCACACCGGCGTCGGGGTCGCGGCCCTGGTCGGTGATGGTCAGGTAGAAGGCGTCACTCTCACCGACGGGCGGACGCTGCGCGCAGACCTCGTCGTGGTGGGCATCGGTGCCATACCGGCGACCGGTTGGCTGGAGTCGTCCGGCCTGCCTCTCGACAACGGTGTCGTCTGTGACGCGCGCCTGCGGGCCGAGGGTGCCGAGCACGTATATGCCGCAGGCGATGTTGCACGTTGGCCGAGTCCGCACGCCGACGGGCTCGTGCGTATCGAGCACTGGACCAATGCAAACGAGCACGGTGCGATCGTCGCGGCGTCCATAACAGGTGCCCCGGTGACACCATCCCCACCGCCGCCCTATGTGTGGTCCGACCAGTACGGGCAGCGGATCCAGATAGCAGGACGCCCCGCGGAAGGCGAGCTCGCCCGTGCTGTAGGTGCCGTCGACAGCCCACCGTATGCGGCGATTTACACGTCTCCCGAAGGCCGAGTGGTCGGTGCGCTGGTAGTCGACGATCCACGCCTGTTCATGAAGTGCCGCAAAGCAATCACCACAGGATCGACGGTCGACGGCCTCGACATCGTCCTCGGTCTCGACCCCGCCAACTGACCAACCGGTCCAGCTCATTCGCGTCGCCGAACGGCAACGCGGGAATTCGAAGAGGAGAGTTCAATGGCATTGACAGAAGAAGGCATCATCGAGGTTCCGGGCATGTCGAGTCAGTGGGTCCGTCTCGGCAACGGTGCCAAAGCGCACTACATGTTCGCCGGTGAGACCGGCCCCGCAGTTCTACTACTGCACGGCGGCCTCCCCGGTTCGTCGGGTTCGGCCGGCTGGCGTTACATCGCGGCCAACTTGGCGCAGAACGGATTTCGGGTCTACTGCCCGGACATGCCGGCGTTCGGCCTGTCCGATACTGCCGAGCAGTACCGGCCGAAGGGGCTGCACGACCACACCGACTTCATCCAGATGTTCGTCACCGCCGTCGGGCTGGACAAGTTCCATATCTCCGGCAATTCGATGGGGTGCATGAACACCGTCTCCTACGTGACGGCTCACCCCGAGAGAGTGCTGAGCTACGTGCTGATCGCCGGCGACATCGGTGATATCACGGAGGGCCTCGAGAAGCCCAAGGGCCGTTTGGATTTGACGGTCTACGACGGGACGAAGGACGGCATGCGAAAGATGATGTCGTCGATCCTGCATCGCCCCGAATCCATCAACGACGACCTCGTCGAAATGCGCTACCAAGCGGCCGCGCGCCATGCGGCGGCTTACCCCGAGTTTCTCCCGAACGTACATGCGTTCGCGGGATTCAAAGCGTGGGACGACGAGAACCTTCGCGCGCGGATGTCGACCAAGGGCCGGTTCGACAAGATGACCATTCCAGGGATCTACCTGTACGGCCGGCAGGACGTGCTGACCCCTGTTGAATGGGGCTTCGTGCAGGAAGAGCGACTACCGAACGTGCAGTTCTTTTACCCGGACGAGTGCGGACATCAGGGGCAGACGGACCGCCCCGACTTGTTCAACCCCGTGTACTTGGAGTTCTTCCGCGATGGACAGGTCTCGCGCGCCACGGCTGACGCCGCCGGCGTCTCGGACCGGCGTCCCGAGATCAAAGAGCTTGTGGCACAAGCCTGATCGACCGGACCGCCAACCACGCCGGGACGGCAATCCTGGCCGTCGTCCCGGCCACCGGTGCCGTGCTCGCGGCACCTCACGGCACAACAACCACAAGGAGCGACCATGGCAGAAGTGCTCGGTCTCGGCATCACTCATTACCCCATGCTCGCCGCGAAGGATCCCTTCATGGCGAACCTCATGAAGATGGTCTTGACGGACCCCGACATCCCAGCGGAGCGTAAAGACCCCGCGAACTGGTCCGCCCTGGCCCAAGAAGAATGGTCGGACGATCAAGGAACGGCAGCTGCCGGTCGGCACCGCAAGGCTCTGCTCGCCGGTCTCAGCACCTGCCGTGAAGCACTCGACGAATTCGACCCCGACGTCGTCATCGTGTGGGGTGACGACCAGTACGAAAACTTCCGCGAGGAAGTCATTCCGTCGTTCTGCATTCTGGCCTATCCCGACACCGAGATCGATCCGTTCGGTGTTCTCGAGGTGCTGAGTGTCCCCAACGCCTGGGATCTGCCGAACGGCCAGTCGTTCGTGATGCGGGGTGATCAGGATTTCGCGAAGAAGATTGCCAAAGACGTGTTGACGAACGGCGTCGACGTCGCCTACTCGTACGAGCCACGGCCCGACATGCACCACTTTCCGCATGCGTTCGCGAACACCCAGATCTTCCTGGACTTCGAGAATGTGGGTAAAAGGTTTCCTTACCCGATCATCCCGATGGCAGTGAACTGCTACGGCGAGCACGTCATCGCGCGTCGAGGTGGGATCGCGCCCTTCTCGGAGATTCTCAAGGGCGAGGACCTCGACCCGCCCGGCCCGTCCCCGAAGCGTTGCTTCGAGTTCGGCCAGGCAGTGGGCAAATCCCTGCACAACAGCGGAAAAAGGGTGGCTCTGGTCGCGTCGGCCAGCTGGTCGCACGCCTTCCTGAACGACAAGGATTGGCACCTACGACCGGACACCGAGGCCGATCGCGCGCTCTACGACTCCATGGTCGCCGGAAACTTCGACGATTGGACGTCCAAGACAGTCACCGACATCGTGGCTGCAGGGCAGCACGAGATGCTCAACTGGTTCTGTCTGCTGGGTGCGATGAAAGAGTTGGGCCTTACGCTCGATTGGAGCGAATTCGTCGAGACCGAGGTTCTCAACTCCAACAAAACCTTCGCAATCTATCGCTGAGTCGGGCGGACTGGCCTGAGCTCCAACGTACGCAGGGCGGCCACCGCGCATGCGGTGGCCGCCCTGCGGCGTGAAGGTGACGGAGGTCCAAGGGACTCAGGTAACAAGGGTGTTGTCAGGACCAGGGGGGCGGATCGGAGAGGGTGCGGGGGACTATTCGATCGCGCCCGGGAGCGGCGGCCAGGTACGACCGCAACTCGGCTGACAGCTGGGCAGTGGTGTCGCGTAGTGCGGCGTCGATCTGACCGCCGGCTGGTGAGTTCGGCCCGTGGGTTATCGAGATTGCACCGACCGCCAGCCCGTTGACCATCACCGGCACCGCGACACCGTGGAGGCCGATTTGCGCTTCGTCGTGCTCGCGTGCGATGCCCTCCTTGCGAACGATTCGAAGGTGCTCGACGAAGTCGTCGGCGTTGGTGATCGAGTGCGGTGTCAACTGGTGTAGTCGTAGGGGTAGGAAACCTGCAAGGTCGTCGAGGTCCTCGTAGGCCAGTAGAGCCTTACCGATCGCAGTACAGTTGGCAGGTAATCGACCCCCGATGCTTGCAAGAGTCGACGGCGAGTCCGACGGTGCAAGTTTTTCGAGGTACACCACGTCGAATTCACGCAGCACCGCGAACGTGACCGTCTGCCTGCTCCACCGCTGCAGGGCCACCAGGTGCGGGATTGCCTGATCGCGCAACATTGCCGCCGGGGTGGTAGCGCCCAACTGCAAAAGCCCGAGACCGAGCTTGTAACCAGCGCGGTGATGCTCGAGGGCCCCAAGTTCGACGAGTCGCGCGAGCAAACGGTGAACTGTCGATTTCGGCAGACCCGAGGCGCGCGCCAGTTGGCTCAGAGTCATGACCCGCTCGTGTTGGTTGAACGAATTGAGTACGTCGAACGCCTTGGTCAAAATCGAGGGCGTCTCTTTCTCGAAGCCGGTCGACTCGGCATCGGTCACGAATTTCACCTCTGTCTGCGCGTTCGAAGGTATGCGCGCTCGGTATCCGACATGGTGCGCGTCACACAGGATACCGCTGCTACCCGTATCGGTCGGTGCTTCCTGTTCTGCTCCCTGGAACGCCACCTCGTCCTCATGCGTCGGGGCTCCTTACGGTCGTTCGACGGCGACTCCGCCGGAACGTGCCCGGAAGGAAACCGACTATGGGTCAACCAGATTCGACCACCGCACAGCCGACGGTCGTCGATGCGCACGCCCACCATTTTCCGGCGTCGCTGGATGGATTCGCTCCCACCTCCGGCGAGGTGCTTCCGACTCTGGTCATCGATGACGAGCACTCCGGGCGCATCATGATCGGCGACCGAGTGTTCCGGGCCGTCACGTCACAGCTGTGGAGCATCGAGCATCGACTGCAGGCGATGGACGACGCCGGGGTATCACTTCAGGTCGTCTCTCCGGTACCGGTCATGCTCACGTACGGCGCGTCACCCGGTGCTGCTCAGGAGTACTCGGCCGCTGTGAACGACGCGCTGGCCGCCGATGTACAGGCTTCGTCGGGTCGTCTGCTGGGGTTGGGGACAGTTCCGCTGCAGGACGTCGACATTGCAGTCATGGAGCTCGAACGAGTGATGGGCGATCTCGGTCTGCGCGGCGTGGAGATCGGCACCAGGATCAACGACACCGAACTCGACGATCCATCGTTGACGCCGTTCTGGGAAGCCGTAGAGCGGTTCGACGCGGCCGTCTTCATTCACCCGGTGGGCGGAGGCGGAGGGGCGGTTCGACGCACCGGGCAGCTCTACGACTTCGGAATGGGCATGCTGACCGATACCTCGATCGCCGCGACGGGCCTGGTGTTCGGTGGCGTACTCGAGAAGTTCCCGCGGTTGCGGATCGGCTTGGCCCACGGGTGCGGCGCGTTCGGCTGGGTCTACCCCCGCCTACGCAAGGCACACGAAGTGTGGGGTGCCGGTCCGGTCGAGGCAATGGACGAGCGCATGCGATCGCTGTGGGTGGACACCCTGGTGCTCGATCCCGAACACCTGCGCCTCCTCGTACACCGGTTCGGTGCCGACAAAGTCATGGTGGGCACCGATCACCCGTTCTTCCCGGACCTGTTCGCGGCCGCAGGCTCGTTCGTGCGGGACGCCGCGCACGCGCGCATACTCGATCATGATGTAGTCGAGCCGATCCTGTCCGGAAACGCGATGGGGTTCCTGGGTCTGCACGCTTGGCCCCCGGCGGTTTGACGACCAACACGGTCACGACAGGATGGACCAGTGAACGCGCACGAGGTAATCGTTGTAGGTGCAGGGCCGGTAGGGCTGACCCACGCGCTCGGACTGGCACGCGCAGGCATCGGCGTGACGATACTGGAGGCGAGGCAGGAGGCGGGCACGACTCCTGGTGACCTGGTCTACCAGTGGAATGTGCTGCCCGGCCTGGATCGCCTGGGAATCCTCGACGATCTGCTGAGCGTCGGGTACTGCGAGCCGCACACGTTCTATCGCGTGCACTCCACCGGCGAGACAGTGACTTTGGACCTCGGCGTGATGAAGGACGACTGTCCCTTCCCGTTCAACCTTCATGTCCGGCAGGCCGAGGTGACGAGAATTTTGCTCGAGCACCTCGATGAGCGCAGCGAAGTCACGATTTTCCTGAGTTCTGCGCTGACCGATCTCGCACAGGACGATCACGGTGTGACGGTGACGTCCGACGGGCCGAAGGGCGAGGTCACGCTGCGCGCGAAATGGGTCGTAGGTGCCGACGGTGCCCACAGCGCGGTACGCCGTGCTCTCGGCCTCTCGTTCGTCGGCATCACCTGGCCCGAACGTCTCATTTCGGTCGAGATCGATGCCGATCTCGAGGTCCTGGGCATGCGTGGTGCCGGTGCGGTGATCGACCCGCAGTTCGGCGCGATAGCTGCGTGTGTCGATCCCGGCTCTCGGTGGAGGTACATCTACGCCGAAGACAGGTCGATGCCGGAGAACACCATCGATTCGCGCATGAAAAATGTTCTCGTAGAAGGACTGTCGGCCGAGATGGCAGAGGCGACCTATACGTGGTCGTCCTTTCGCATCCATCAGCGCGCGGCTGCGACGTTCCGCCGAGATCGCGTCATGATTATCGGCGATGCGGCTCACATCACCAATCCCGCGAGCGGTCACGGCATGTCGAGTGGCCTTTTCGACGCGTTCGCGCTGAGCGAGGTTCTCGCAGCCGTCGTCTCCGGGCAGGCGGACAACTCGTTGCTCGACCGGTGGGCCGAGGAGCGTCGCCACAACTATGTCGAGTACGCGTCACCGACATCGTCGGAGCGCAAGAAGTTCGTCTTCAACTTGGAGGACGACGCGGCCGTCGAACAGGAGTTCGCCCCGATGCGGCGCATCGCCGAAGATCCCGATCGCATGCGTGCCTGGTTCACACTCGCGCAATCGTTGGAGCCCCCTCGCTGGCTCTGAGCGCCGTCCATCCCCGCCAGCGAGGGTCGGGGCCTGCTGGCCCCGACCGTCCGAATCATCTGGAGCGTGCGGGCGGACGCTCACCGATGGGCAGGCCGAACGGCGAACCACCGATCTTGCCGTCCTTGTACAACCGCTGGATATCGTCGTCCGTATAGCCGAGTTCCAGAAGGACCTCGATGTTGTGCTCGCCGAATATCGGCGACGGTCGTGGGATGGCAAGGGCTTTGTTCAGCTGGCTCGACAATCTGACCGGCGAGGCGAGGTGCTCCTTGGAGCCGTTGACAAGGTGCACGACATCGACGTTACGACCTCGCGCCACCACCGCAGGGTGCGCAAGAACCTCCGTGCCCGACTGCATGATTGCTGCAGGGACGCCGACGCTGTGCAGACGCTCGACGAGCTCGCTGGACTCGTGATTGCCGACGAAGTCGCGTAAGTCGGCGTCGAGAAGATCGCGGTCGGCCAGGCGGCCGGCGAGATCGGCTCGATTTGTCGCCGTCGCCCACGGTGCCCCACCGGTGACGTCTGCGAGGGCCCGCCAGTTCTCGTCGGTGGCAATCGACACGGCCACCCATGCTCCGTCGGACGCGCGGTACATGCCCTGCGGTGAGATGCCCGGAGCGTCGTTGCCGCGTCGTTCGATGCGCTCACCGGTGCGGCTCGATGCGATTACTCCCTGGGCGGTGGTCTGGGGGGCGACGTCGCACAGTGACACCTCGACGGCAGCGCCGCGTCCGGTGGACAACTTGCGGCGAAGGGCCGCGAGCGCCACGAATGTGGACATGTCGGCTGCGATCGGGTCGTAGGCGGTGCTGGTCAGTAAGGGCTCGCCTTCCGGGTAGCCAGTCATGTCGCTCAGTCCCGAGGTGGCGTCGGCCGAATACGTGAAACCGGGGAGGTCTTTCCACGGACCGGTCAGTCCCCACGCGGGTAGCCGCATCACGATGGCGTCGGGCTGCAGGCGACGGATGCCGTCGACGTCGAACCCGACTTTCTCCATCACGCGGGGCGAGAAGTTCTCGATAACCAGATCGCTCGACGCGACGAGTCGCTCGACGATTTCGTGTCCTTCTGCGTCTTTCAAGTCGGCCGTGACCGACCGCTTACCCCAGTTGGTGGCGGTGAAGCTGGCGCCGCGCTCCCACGGGTCGGGAGCGGTGGGGAGCGGACCGGCAAAGCGCATCAGGTCGGGTCGGGTGACCGACTCGACCTTGATGACGTCGGCCCCGTACGAGGACAAATTGCGGGTCGCCAGCGGTCCCGCCTGGAAGCTGCCGAAGTCGAGCACACGAACCCCCGCCAGCGGACGGGCCGGATCGGCGTCCTTCCGGACAACACGCTCCGGCCGCGATCCCCAGTCGGTGTCGTTGTCGCGTCCCTGCTCCGCCAGCTCGCCGATCTGCCATGCGTCGCCCTCGATACGGAACGCAGGCCGAGGCTGCAGGAAGCCGTCGCGGTGGGACACGAACGTGCCGCGGGAGGTGTACGGAGGCAGCTCGGGGACGGTCTTGGAGGTGGCGACCGGGACGATGGGCACTCGCGCACGGGCCCCCATCTCGACGAGTTCGGCGACCGTGTGTTGCGCAGTGAAGCTGCGAATGAGGGGCGTGACCTCCCGAGTCAAGTGCTGTCGGTCGACCAGTTCCGCAAAACGCGGATCTTCGAGCTCCGGGATGTCGACGAGAGCTTTGAAGTCGATCCACTGTTGCGGGGTGACGGCCACGATGCATGCCCAGCCGTCCTTCGCCTTCTCGATGCCCGGTACCGCTGCCTGCGGCCACGTGTACGCGGCGTGGTGATCGTGTTGCCCGTACAGCCACGGAATCTGCAGGACACCGACCATCGACTCGAACTGTGAGATGTCGGCGTCGACAGCCGTTGCGCCCGCCTCGGACGCGAGCAGTCCTCCGACGACACCGACCGCCGCGTCGATGCCCGCGGTGTACTCGCCGATGTCGATTCCCGCGTAGACAGGGGGCCGGTCGCCTGTCGGGTGTACGGCCGTGAGACCGCACTCGGCTTGCAGGGTGAACTCGTTGGCCGGAACGGAGGGAGATGCGCCGTTCAGGCCGTAGTCGGAAATCGACACGACCACCAGATCCGGCTGCTGCTCGCGAAGTGCTCGCAGTGCGCGGACCACCGCGGGATCGTTACCGTCGCACACCACGGCGTCTGCGCGTGACACCAAGCCCGGAAGGTCGGACGAGATATCTCGCAGCGAATTCAGCCGAACGGAGTGTTTGCCGCCGTGTAGATACGCTGCGAAGTCGCGGCCCGCTACATCGAGTTCGGGCCGTGCGTTCACCTCGACCCGGACCACGGTCGCTCCCGCGTCGCGGAGCATCTTGCCGGCAAAGCCGGTCGAGATTCGGTCGCCTACCTCGAGGACGGTCACATCGTCGAGCATGGTTGATTCCTTTCGTCGGTGCCTGCACGATCCATGCGCCGACGCGCTCGACCCAGACAACGTTCCGGCCGACGGAACCTGACGTCCCGCTCAGCCGACGGAGGCTGTCCGGCTCAGGATCGTGGCCGCGGTGCGGTTGTGTGTGCCGGGGCCGCGGCGCGGCCGGCCTCGAGGTGTGCGACAACCTCCACTCGAGGTGGTCACGGCGTCGCTCGACGCCCACCGCCGTCCATGTAGATGGCCGACCCATGGATGTAGCTGCAGAGCTCGGAGCTCAGAAAGCAGACGACGGCGGCGATCTCCTCGGCCCGCGCCGCACGACCGGCGGGCACTCCGGCGCCGGCTTCGGCGATCAACGCCTCGACGTTCCGGCCCGATTTTTCTGACGCGACCTGGAAGAGGTCGATGGCGCGGCCGGTGAGAGTGAGGCCCGGTGCCACGACATTGACGAGGACACCGTCGGGCGCCAACTCGTCGCTCAGGGCTCGCGTGAGGTTGTGCACGGCGATGTTGGCCAGACTCGTGGGCAGGTTGGTCGAGGTCGGACTGGCACCGGCACCGCCGGATACGTTGACGATGCGCCCCCACCCGCGGCGTCGCATGTCCGGTGCCACGAGCTGCGACATCGTGAGGTAGCCATGCAGCTTGAGACGCAGCGCGTCGTCGATGTCGGACCTGCGAAGGTCGAGTACCGGGCCCATCCCGGCTGAGCCTGCGCAGTTCACCAAAATGTCGGGGGAGCCGTAGCCGGCGATGCAGGCGTCGTAGGCGACCCGGCACCCCTCCTCGGTCGACAGGTCGGCGATGACCGAGACCGCGGACCCGTCGGAGCGAGCAACTACTTCGTCGAGCAGGTCGCTGTCACGGCCGACCACGCATACGCGTGTGCCCTCTGCTGCGAGGGCGAGAGCACTCGCACGGCCGATACCGCGGCTGCCCCCCGTCACGAGGGCGATCTTGCCGGCCAGTCCTGTCTGCATGGGGAGCTCCCTTCGGCCAGTGCGTGTTCACGGCTCCTCGGACGCTAACGGCGGCCGGGCGCGGCGTGCGGCGCAGCTTCCATGGAGCGGAACAACGGATTGTCGGTCTGTGACGCGCGACGCAGCATCGTATGAAAGCCAGCGCCTTCCGGCGAGTGGCGTGATCGACCACAACGAGGAGAGTTCATGATCTACCTGGCACAGGACGATGAGCAGGAAGCCGTCGCGGAGATGACGCGGGAGCTCGGCCTCGAGGTGCTGTTTCCAGTAGCGAGGGAGACCGAAGCGGCCGCAGTCGTCCCGTCCAAGACCTGGAAAGCCATCGTCGGGACGGAACTCACCGCTCCGGTCAGCGAGGAACTCGGTGGCGGGGGCATGCCCAGTGCCGTCACTTACATGACTGCGGTCGAGAACCTCGCCTACGGTGACGCGGGCATCACGCTGGCGGCCGTCTGGAGCGGTGCCCCATCACTGCTGATCTCCTTGCACGGCACCTCCCAGCAGCAATCAGGCATCCTCGAAGCGTCGAAGAATCTCGACAACCGCGGCTCGGTCGCACTGTACGAAGGATTCGGCCGCGGAGCGTCCGAGCTCGAGACGACCATCACCGACGACGGCGACGGCGTACGCGTCACCGGTCGGAAGGTCGGAGTGCCGTTTTCGGGTCAGGCCGAGTCGATCATCGTCGTCGGTGTCGATCCCTCCACCCGCGACCTGCGTGCTGTCATCGTGCCGCGCACCGCGTATGGCGTGAATGTGGGTGTGCGAGACAAATCACTGGCGCTCGACGCGGCGGATATCGCCAGCATCGATTTCGACGTCGTCGTCCCGCGCGCAAACCTCCTGAATTCCGAGGGCCTGCGCAAGAGTGTCGAGTGGCTCAGGCTCGCAGTTGCCTCTGCTCAGACCGGAATGGCTCAGCGCGCATTGGAATACGCCGCCGACTACGCCAAGACCCGGGTTGCTTTCGGCAAGCCGATCGCGTCTTTCCAGGGCATCTCGTTCCCTCTGGCCGAGGCCTTCGCGCGCACCGAGCAGGCCCGACTCGAAGTGCTCGACGCAGCATCCTTGATCGACAACGACGGCGACATCGAACGCATTTCGGCGGTTGTGTCGTCCGCCGTGTCGTATGCCAGCGAGAACGGAGCCGAAACCACCCGTCACGCAGTGCAGGTGCTGGGCGGGCACGGCTTCATCCGCGAGTACCCCGTCGAGCTGTGGTACCGGACGGCGGCCTTCCTCTCGACGCTCGACTTCGATCCAACCGCATCCTCCTTCAGCGCCGTCTTCTGACCATGACCGACACCACCACATTCACTTTCATCGAGGAGCACGCATGAGCACAACATCGTTCGAGCTGAGTCCGGAGCTGCAGAGGTACGCGCAGGAATTGCGCGAATGGGCGTCCGGCGCACTTCGTCCCCATGCCCGCGAGGCCGACACTCGGAAAAAGGTTCCGGACGACTGGGAGGCGATCCTGCATACCTCGCCCGTTCCGTTGGGGCGCGAGGACACCGACACAGATCGGCTGCCTGAATTCGCCGACGGCTTCTGGGTCGCGCAGATGGCCTACCACGAGAACTTCGTGTACGGCGACGTGTGGGGGTTCGGCGTTCCGGGGCGCGGTATCGGTCAACTCGTCATCGAGGCAATGGGCAGTCCTGAGCAGATCAAGAAGTGGTACGACCCGGTCATGGACGGGACTCTTTCGACCGGCTTCGCGCTCACTGAGCCTCACTTCGGCTCCGACACCTCGCAGGTCGCCACCACAGCGGTGCGGGACGGCGACTCTTGGGTCATCAACGGTTCCAAGATGTATTGCACCAATGGTGCGCGTGCGGATTACATCACCGTGTTCGCCAACGCCGACAGATCGCTCGGTGCGAAGGGGATCGCCTGCTTCGTCGTACCGCGCGGGACGCCCGGTTTCTCGATAGCGAAGGAGAACGAGGACAAGCTCGGTATCCGCAGCTGGCAGACATCCGAGCTTCTCTTTCAGGATTGCCGTGTGCCGCTCGAGAACCGTCTCGGCTGGAACGCCGCTGGTCCGGTCGACGAGGGTCCCAGGGTATCCGGTCAGGGCGGTGCCCTGGCGGCGCTGTCGAACAACCGACCCAACATGGCCGGGATGGCCGTTGGCATGGCGCAGGCATCCATCGACGTGACCACGAAGCTTCTCGAGGGTCAGCAGGCCGGGTACTCCGTACACCGCTGGGCTGCGGTGCAGCGCGATCTGGATGCCATGAACGAGGCACTCTCCCGCGCCCGCCGAATCAACTACAAGGCGGCGTTCGTACTCGACAACGGCACCCCCAACCGGTACAACCCGGCGATCTCGAAGGGGTACTCCCCGCAGACGTGCGACCGGATCATCCGACGCTGCATGCAGCTGCTGGGACCGGAGGGCACCAGCAAGGAGCTCCTGCTGGAGAAGTGGTATCGCGACGTCAAGATCATGGACATCTTCGAAGGCTCCAGCCAGGTCCAGCGCATCATCGTCGCCCGTGAACTCGTCGGCCGCCTCGCCGGCTGACGACCGGTCCATCGAAGTCACGACGAAAGAAGAATGTTGATGAGTTTGACGACACAGCCCGATCTTCGGTCGACAGCCGCTCGCGACGTCCTGGTCGACGTCGAGCAGTTCTTGTTCGAGGAGGCCGAGATGCTCGACCAGTGGCGCCTGCACGAGTGGCTCGACCTTTTCGCGCCTGGGGGTTATTACGAGATTCCGGCGACGGACCGTCCGGACGGCGATCCGTCGAAAGATCTCTTCCTGGTCCATGACGATCGTTTCCTGCTGGAGCAACGGGTCAACTCGCTGCTGACGCGAGCCGCGCACGCCGAGTATCCGCATTCGGCAACGCGGCGGATGATCTCGAACGTGCGGGTGATGGAGGCTCCGAACGACCGTCTGCATGTGCTGGCCAACTTCGCGGTCTACCGAGTTCGCTCGGGGGTCCTGGACACGTATGTCGGCCAGTACCGGCACATCGTGGAGCGAGACGAGGTGACCGGCTTCCGGTTCATCAGCCGGAAATCGGTCATGGTGCTCGATGCACTACGGCCGCACGGCAAGGTCAGCATCATTCTGTGAACCGTCTCGAGGGTAGGACGGCAATTGTGACGGGAGCCAGCGCCAACATCGGTGGGGCGCTGGCCGCCGGGTTGGCGGCGGAGGGAGCCAGGGTGATCTGTACCGACCTCGTGCATTCCGTGGCCGAAGCGACGGCAAACAGCATTGTCGCGTCCGGTGGCGAGGCGTTCGCGGTTGCCGGTGATGTCACGGATCCGGCGCACGCCGAGGATGTGGTGCGGCAGGCCGAAGAGCGGTGGGGGCGGGTCGACGTCCTGGTGAACAACGCCATGATGTTCAACCACAAGGGCGTCATGACGATGCCGGTAGAGGAGTTCCGGCGCCAGGTCGATATCTGCCTCACAGGGGCGTTGGTGTTCACCCGGGCAGCAGCCGGGGCGATGATCGAGGGTGGACGCGGGGGCAGCATTGTCAACGTGCTCTCGACTGCTGCTTGGCAAGGTCAGGCCGGCAATATCGGTTACTCGACGGCCAAGAGCGGTCTGATCAATTTCACTCGTTCGGCTGCAATGGAGCTGGCTGGTCACGACATCCGCGTCAACGGGTTCACTCCTACCGCCACCCAGCCCGACAACCCTGAGATGCAGGCCATGCTGCGCGCGGCGAAGTCGCCCGACAACGAGTACTCCAACGACTTCTACGGGCAGATGCCGATGAACCGCTTGCCGTCGGCGAGCGACTACGTACCAACGGTCGTTTTCTTGGCGTCGGACGACTCGGCAATGATCACGGGCAGCAACATCACCGTCGATGGTGGTGCGACAGCCAAGTATTGGCCGTGGGTGCCGCACCCGTAAGCGCTCTTGTCGGACCTGGGAGGTAGCTCGAACGCCCTGTGCCTCCACCGGACTCGCCATCGACCATCGCTCGGCCGGTGGCGAGTCCATTCTCTAGACGGGTCCTAACAGGGGCGACAGATGTTTCGTCAGTCCCGCCCGATCTTTCGGCGCAGCTCCTGCTCGTAGGTAACGCGAGCCGTCCTGTCGGCACTGCTCAGGACCGTATCGGCGCTGATCAGCCGCTGCAGACCCAGTCGCACGTTGCGGGGCAGCACCGCCGACGCGGCGACCATGAGTCCACCCGAGCGAGGCACCCA
>NZ_JASHKT010000020.1:0-38457 GCF_030056855.1 Rhodococcus sp. IEGM 1354 | reverse complement strand
ACGTGGCCGAAGGCCGCGAACTCGGCGACGTCTCCACCCTCGTCGACCCGAAGGTATTCGAGGCCATCAAAAAAGGCCGCCGCGTTACGACGACCTGAAATGCCAGATCGCCCGTTTATCCCAGTGACCGACGAAACAAGGAGCCAAGATGACTACCGAGAGTTTCACCGCAGTCAGTCCTGCGTATCGCGGGGGAACGATACCTGCAGCCGCGCAAGACCACCTCTGGATGCATTTCACGCGCATGGGCTCGTTCGATGATCGGGAAGTCCCAGTCATCACTCGAGGCGAAGGCAACTACATATACGACTCGCAGGGTCGCAAAATTCTGGACGGATTGTCAGCCCTGTTCGTTGTGCAAGCAGGTCACGGTCGCCGCGAACTCGCAGAGGTAGCGGCAGCTCAGGCAACCACGCTCGCTTACTTTCCGGTGTGGGGTTACGCAACGCCTCCAGCGATCGAGCTTGCCGAAAGACTTGCGACCTATACTCCGGGCGATCTGAACCGTGTGTTCTTCACTACCGGCGGAGGCGAGGCCGTCGAAAGTGCGTGGAAAGTCGCAAAGCAGCACTACAAGCTCATCGGTAAGCCGTTGAAGCACAAAGTGATCAGTAGAGCAACCGCGTATCACGGTACGACTCACGGGGCGCTCGCAATAACCGGTGTACCCGCGATGAAGCAAGCGTTCGAGCCATTGGCACCAGGCGGTTTCCGCGCCGCGAACACTAATTTCTATCGTGCGGAGGCACACTCGGACGATCGAGAGGCACACGCGCTGTGGGCGGCTGCTCGTATCGAGGAGGCCATCCTGTTCGAGGGCCCGGAAACGGTCGCCGCCGTGTTTGTCGAACCCGTTCAGAACTCGGGGGGATGCCTCACATCTCCTGCCTCGTACTTCAGGCGGGTTCGGGAAATCTGCGATAAGTACGATGTCCTGCTGGTGTCCGATGAGGTAATCTGCGCATTCGGTCGCCACGGAACTATGTTCGCGTGCAGCAAGTTCGGATACACACCCGACATCATCACGTGCGCAAAGGGCATGTCATCGGGGTACAGCCCAATTGGTGCAATGATCGCATCGGAACGCGTCATCGAGCCTTTCCTTGCCGATACGACCACCGCCTTCGCTCACGGGTACACATTTGGCGGCCATCCGGTGTCTGCGGCGGTTTCTCTGGCCAACTTGGCCATCTTCGAACGGGAGGGCCTGAATCAGCACGTCCTCGACAACGAGGCCGGGTTCGAGATGACTCTCGGCAAGCTCCTCGACCTCCCCATTGTGGGCGACGTTCGCGGGGATGGCTACTTCTGGGCCATCGAGCTCGTCACAGACAAGGCAACAAAGGGAAAGCTCGACGCCGCACAGCGCGAACGTCTCGTCAAGCAGTTTCTCCCGTCGGCCCTGTTCGACGCCGGGTTGTACTGTCGCCCCGACGACCGCGGCGACGCCGTGATTCAGTTGGCTCCCCCACTGACGTGCGGACAATCAGAGTTCGACGAGATGGAGCAGATACTGCGTGAGGTCCTGACGAAGGCCTACACCCTGCTTTGATACCGAATGCCCGGCCGGGTGGGGCTATTGCACGACGTCTATCCTGCGGTCGGACACGGAGACAAGAATGTTCCTCAGTTCGACCAGGACCGGTCGTGCCTCTGCACCGGTGCGTACTGCTGTGTAGACCTGGCGGGCCGGTTTGGACGCGATCGATACGAACTGAGCTTGCGGGCGATAGCCGTCCCACACCAGGTCCGGTAGCAATGTTGCGCCGTGCCCGGTCTCGGCCAGCCGGGCAAGAACCAGCAAATCCGCGGACTCGAATCGAACCCGTGGTACGAACCCCGCCGCCCTGCAGGCCGTTTCGGCCCAGTCACGCGCGGGCTTGCCCTTGGGCTCGAGGATCCAGGGGACGTCCGCGAAGTCGGCCAGTTCTTTTCTGTCCCGGTTCGGCTTCCATTTGTCGGCAACGTAGATACGCATTGGATCTTCGAAGAGCATCTTGCGGTCGATGCCAGATATCTGTGGTTGGTCGTAGCCCGGATATTCCTCTCCGAGGATGAGGTCGAATTCGCCGGCTTGCAGCGCGGAGGTTGCAGAATCGGGTTGTATTTCTGTGAGGTACAACGTCAGGTCTGGATGTCGGACATTCATCTCTTCCAGTACTCGCGGTATCAGTGTCATGGCAGCCGTCTGAAACGTTGCGACGCGCACTTCACCGACGATGTCCGAGCGGGTTGCCGCCAACGCGGCCTGTGCACGCTCGACCTGTTGAAGTATCCCCTCGGCGTGACGGACGAGGAGCTCGCCCGCGTTCGTCAGGCGGACTCGACGTCCTACTTGCTCCAGCAGAGGCACGCCGGCCTCGTTTTCGAGCTGACCTAGCTGCTGGCTCACGGTTGATGCGCTGTAGGACAACGCCTCCGCGACTTGTCCGATCGTTCCACGGCGACTGAGTTCGACGAGTAGACGCATACGGTGGAGATTCAGCATGGTAGTTCCAATCATTCAGCTTTTTCGATGATTATAGTCGAAAAACGTGCGCTGGACCGAATGCTCGTCGGCGATGAAGATTGAGTGAGTCCCGAGCCAACGGTGTCTCGGGACTCCCAAATCGCAGGTCGGATAGCTACTCACGCCACGCCGACCGTTTTTCGAGGAGTCCCCCGCATGGGAAAAGCGACCAATTTTCTGTATCTTTCCGAACCGGACTGCATTGCCGCCGGCGTCCTCGATGCTGCGCGCTGCGTGGACGTCTCGCAAGAAACGTTCGAGCTCCTAGCTACAGGTGACTATCTGATGGGCGGGCCGAACCACAACAGTCACGGAATGGGTGTCGTCTTCCCGAAGTCGAGCTCGTTCCCAAATATGCCTGTTGCCGGACCCGACCGTCGATTCGTCGCGATGCCCGGCTACCTCGGAGGACGGTTCGATGTATGCGGCAACAAGTGGTACGGATCGAATCACGCCAATACAGCCAAGGGACTACCGCGTTCGGTGCTGACGTTGATGCTCAACGACAAGGACACCGGCGAGCCGCTCGCGTTGATGTCGGCGAACCTGCTCAGCTCAGCGCGCACCGGAGCCGTTCCCGGGGTGGCATCTCGCCATCTTGCCCGTACCGACTCGCGCACTGTTGCCATTCTCGGCTGTGGGCCGATCAACCGCGCTTGCCTGCGGGGCATTGCCAGCCAACTTCCGCAACTCGAAAAAGTCTACTGCTACGACCTTTTCGAGGAAGCAGCTACCGGATTTGCAAAGTGGGCGAGCAACGAATTCGGCGTCGAGGCTGTCGCTGAGCTCGACCTGCAGACCGCCGTCGGGACTGCCGACATCGTCAGCGTTGCGGCCTCTCGAGTCAAGCCGCTCGTTGTGGAAAATTCCTGGTTCACCGCTGGTGCCACAATCCTGATATCCGGTCCGATTTCACCGGATGACGCATTCTGGACAGAGAACCGCGTCGTGCTGGACCACGTTCCACTGCACGAGGCGTACGTGGAGGAAGCAGTCGCGTCGCCGGACAAGCAGGCGGCCTACAACGGCATCATCGGCGGTCCGCTGTACCGCCTGATCGACGACGAAGTGTTGCCGCCCCTCGCTGAATTTGCCGATCTCGGATCTGTTATCCGCGGGACCGTTCCCGGACGTGTGTCCGACGACGAACGCATCGTATTCATCGCGTGCGGAATGTCAGTTTTCGACCTGTCGTGGGGATACGAGATCTACCGTACTGCGCTGGAAAAGGGCGTGGGAACCGAACTCAACCTGTGGGAATCTCCCCATACGGACTGAACCGGCCAATTGATCGATTCGCCGAAATGCACTGCACTGAAGGTGATCGAGCAACCAACTGTCGGATCACGATGCGAGTTACGCACTGGAGATCCCGCAGATAGCGAAGTTCATTCGTTTTCTCCAGCAAGCTACAACCGCCATTGATTCGTCGCCTCGGCCGTTCGACAAGCCCGAAATGCACTGCGATCACAAGTGAATCGCTGCGGATCCATGCCACGGGTCAGAACCACGACCAAGCAATCTCAGCGCTGGGACGGCACTGACCGCCCGACACATTCCAATCGAACGCGAGCCGGTCGGCGGGTGGAGCGTGACCACGTCCCGAATGCTCCTGTTCACGAAAGGCCCCAACCGAATGAGCAAAATCAGGAACCTAGACGACCTCGTCGGCCTCGGCGACGCCCGATCGCGGGACATCGTCCTGTCGATCACGGACCGAGTGCTGACGCGACTCGATGGCTACGAACGAATCAAGTCCATCATGCGTCTCGACGGCGACATCCTCACCATCGGCACTCGCACATGGGACTTGTCCACCAAACGAAACGTCTACCTCATCGGGGCCGGAAAAGCCTGCAACCACATGGCTATGGCGGTCGACGAGGTGCTGGGCGAGCGACTGACCCACGGCATCGCCATCGTCAAGGTGGCCGAGGACACCGACCGTTTCAACCGGACCTCGGTGTATGTCGGGGGTCACCCGATCCCGAACCAGGTCGGCTACGAGGCCTCGCGGGAGATCTTGGATCTGGTCGATTCCTCGGGTCCGGACGATCTGTTCATTGCCGTCATCTCCGGGGGTTCCTCGGCCTTGATGAGCTGCCCGATCGACGGAATCACACTGCAAGACGAGATGAACGCCACCGACGTTCTACTCAAGAGCGGTGCCGGCATATACGAAATCAACGCGATCCGTCGTCACATCTCGCAGATGAACGGCGGGATGCTCGCCAAGCGAATCGACGCTGTCGGTGCGGAACTCATCGGATTCGGCATCTCCGATGCCATCGGTACACCCCCGACCAACGATATCGGTCTCCCATACGCCGAGTACAAGTCCACCCCCATCGGTCCGGATCGCACTACGCTCGCCGACGCCCGGGCTGTGATCGAGAACTATGACCTCGCCGAGCGATTGCCGTCCAGCATCGTGTCGTACCTGATGAACGTCGGGGAAGAGGGTGAAACACCGAAGTCGTTTCCCCGCAACACATATTTCCTCTTGAATACTCTCCCTGACTCGGTGAGATACGCGAAAGAGGCCGCCGAGGAACTAGGACTGTCGGCGATGATCGTCAGTTCGTTCCTCGAAGGCGAGAGTAAAGATGCTGGCACGTTCTTCGCATCGGTAGCACGCGAGATCCAGGCCAGCGGCAACCCGATCACACCACCGTGTGTTCTGGTGTCAGCGGGCGAGACCACGACCGAAATTCTCGACAACAATCTCATCACAGGCAGTGGCGGTCCTGGACACGAACTCGTCGCTGCGTTTGCCATTGCAGCAGCTAGCACCCCAGGCGCGGCGATGCTTTCCATCGACTCCGAAGGCACCGACGGAACTACGTCGGCTGCGGGTGGTCTATGCGACTCGACCAGCTACGCCCGCGCTCGCGAGGCCGGCGTGAATCTGCATGCGGCACTGCGTGGTCACGCCACCCACGAGGCTCTCACCGCGATCGGCGACGCAGTACTCACCGGCAACACCGGCACCAATCTATGCGACCTCAACATCCTGTATGTTCCCGCGCTCGACGCGTGATGTAAACCCGGAGACAAAAAATGAAGATCACATCAGTCATCGCCCGTCAACTGCTCGATTGCAAGACCCGGCCAATGGTCGAAGTGGAAATTCGCACCGACACAGGACATGTAGGGCTCGGCGCAGCCCCCACCGGTAGCTCGGTGGGAGTGCACGAAGCGTTTGTCATGCGAGATGAAGACCCCACGGAATACGACGGCCTCAGCGTGCACCACGCAGTAGCCTCTGTCACCGATCACATTGCTCCGGCACTCGTCGGTTCCGACCTCGACCTGCGAGCGCTCGATCAGAAGATGATCGACCTCGACGGCACATCGGACAAGAGCAAGCTCGGGAGCAACGCCATCTATTCCGCGTCGATCGCTCTGCTGCGAGCCTCCGCCGCCGCCGCGGGAGTACCGACCTACACTTATGTGGCGGATCTGATGGGGCTTCCGGCGGTCAGCACGGTCCCGATCCCGAGCTTCAACATGATCAACGGCGGCCGCTACGGAGACCTGACACAACCGTTCAACGAGTTTCTGGTGATGCCGTACAAGGCAGAATCCATCCAGCAAGCCGTCGAGAAGAGCGTCAAGGTATTCAAGGTTCTCGATCAGCTGTTGACCGAAAAGCTGGGCCGTAAACCACAGATCGCGTCGTCCTTCGGCTACGCAGCGCCGTTCGCGGACCCGCGAGAAGTAATGAAGGTGTTGGTGGAGGCCGTGGAACGTGCTGGCTGCGCCGACATAATGGCGTTCGCCTTGGACTGTGCATCTTCCGAGATGTACGACAAGACTGCGCAGACATACGAGCTCAACGGCCGGCGGGTGTCGTCAGCCGAACTGATCGACTACACGCGACAGCTTTCCGAGGAATTTCCGCTGGTGTTCGTCGAAGATCTGCTCGACGAGGACGATTGGGATGGGTACGCACAGGCGGTTACCGAAATACCGAAGACAATCATCCTCGGGGACGATCTGATCGTCACCAACCGTGACCGTCTTCGACGCGCCGTCGAGCTGTCGGCAGTGGACGGGTTCATTCTCAAACCGAATCAGGTCGGAACAATTTCCGAAGCGCTGGATTGCTACACCTACGGCCGGGATCACGGATTGCTTTCGATTCCGTCGGGCCGGTCGGGCGGCGTCATCGACGACGTGGTCATGGACCTCTCGGTCGGACTCGGAGTTCCGTTCCAGAAGAATGGAGCTCCGCGATCGGGTGAGCGCATCGAGAAGCTGAACTTCCTACTTCGCGTGGACGATTCGGTGCCCAACTGCTCGTTGTCCGACGTCTCTACACTGGTCAAGTTCTAGGGACTCGGACATGGTATTCACACCACAGGGTGGCGACGCCGGTCTGTCGAAGATCGAGTTGTATCGCGAACCTTCTTCGATGCACGACGGTGCCCGCGTTCGAGTGTCGAGCTCGTACGTTCCGACGTTGTCCGACCTCCTTCCATTGTTCACCGCCTTCGGGCTCGAAGTCATCGATGAACGCACCGCCGAGATCGAAACATCCGAGAAGACAACATACGAAATCGATCTCGGAATTCGTACGCGAGGGGCCACGCTGTGGAGTGAAGCCACTACCGATCAGCACCAGCTGGACAACAAGTTCATCGACGCAGTGCGAGCGGTATGGACGGGCGAGTGCGAGTCGGATGCGCTGAATGCCCTCGTTCTCACTGCAGGACTTACGTGGCAACAAGTCACCTGGGTGCGCGCGATCGCGGCATACTTACGTCAGACTCAAGCTGCATTTTCGTTGCAGTACATCTGCGATGTGCTTGCGTCTCACCCTGAACTAGGCGCACTGGCAGTGGAGATCTTTCAGGAGCGTTTCGATCCGGATCGTCATTCCGGCTGCGTTTCGGCCAGCAGGACGGACAATGAGGCGGCTCTCATCGAAGGCTATGTCGACGCTCTCGACAAGGTGTCCAGTCTCGATGAGGACCGCATCCTGCGCTCGATTCTGGCAATCATTCAAGCCACCGTCAGAACCAGTGCGTTTCAACGGATCCACCAGAATGACTCGCGATCCCAGGTCAGTTTCAAGATCGAGCCCGCTCGCATCCCCGGTCTACCTCAGCCGACGCCCGTTGCGGAGATCTGGGTCTACAGTCCTCGCGTCGAGGGGGTGCACATGCGCTTCGGCAAGGTTGCCCGCGGGGGTATCCGATGGAGCGACAGACGGGAGGATTTCCGCACAGAGGTGTTGGCGCTCGCCAAGGCGCAGGTGGCCAAGAATGCTGTCATTGTTCCAACAGGGGCCAAAGGAGCATATCTACCCAAAAGGCTTCCGCCCGCGACCAATCGCGATGAATGGATCAGCGAAGGGAGGGACGCGTACAAGCAGTTCGTTGCTGGACTCCTCGATGTCACCGACAATCGAGCGGATACTGCGATTGTCGGCCCGCACCGCGTGGTACGCCATGACCAAGACGATCCATACCTCGTTGTCGCGGCAGACAAGGGAACGGCTACCTTCTCCGATTGTGCGAACGAGATCGCACGTGCCTACGACTTCTGGCTCGACGACGCCTTTGCATCCGGCGGATCCCAAGGATACGACCACAAGGCGATGGGAATCACGGCTCGGGGAGCGTGGGTCTCCGTCGAGCGCCACCTACTCGAACTCGGGATCGACCCGAAAAAGGACCAATTCACAGCCGTCGGGATCGGCGACATGAGCGGTGACGTCTTCGGCAACGGCATGCTGCTGTCACCGCACCTGAAGTTGATAGCAGCCTTCGACCACCGACACATTTTCGTGGACCCGAACCCCGAACCAGCGGCTGCATTCGGTGAGCGGCAACGTCTGGCTCTACTCGCTCGCTCGTCCTGGGCAGACTACGACCGCAGCCTGCTCAGCGCCGGTGGGCTGATCGTGGAGCGCTCAGCCAAGTCGGTTTCGCTGACACCCGCGCTACGGAAAGCCCTGGATCTCAGCCCAACCGCGTCCTCGCTCACGCCCGCCGAGCTCATCAGATCGATACTGTCGAGCAAGGTCGATCTGCTGTGGAACGGCGGCATCGGAACCTATGTGAAAGCCGGCCACGAGTCTCACTCGGACGTAGGTGACCGGAGCAACGACGGTGTTCGAATCGACGTAGATCTGCTCCGGGTCGGAGCAGTCGGAGAGGGCGGTAATCTGGGGTTGACGCAGGCTGCCCGAGTGCAAGCTGCGCTGGCAGGCATCCACGTCAACACCGATGCCGTGGACAACTCTGCTGGTGTCGACACCAGCGACTACGAAGTCAACATCAAGATTGCCCTCGGAGCCGGAACTGCCCAAAGCGGCAGTGCGTCGGAAAACAGAAGCGATCTGCTCAGTGCAATGACCGACGATGTCGCAGCAGCTGTTCTCAGCCACAACTACGACCAGAACGTCCTTCTCACCATGGAAGCGCACAGGGCGTCAGAGAACCTTCCATTGCATCGACGTCTGATGCGTTTCCTTACCGAAAAGGGGTATGTGGATCCAGCCCTCGATACCCTTCCATCGGAATCGGATTTGGCCTACCGGGTGAGCAATGGCTCGGGGTTGGTTCGTCCCGAGCTCGCCGTACTGATGGCCAGCGCGAAAAACTACCTCAAGAATGCCCTGGCCACGACCAATGTGACGAGTGACCCGGCATCCACGGCGACGCTTCGGCGTTTTTTCCCGCCCCGCGGGCCGTATAGTAGCCCCACCGGGGTGGCCGCGCATCCGCTCGCCCACGACATCGTCGTGAACCAGATCGCGAACGACGTCATCAACTTTGCCGGGATCACCGCAATCTACCGTGCAGTCGATGAGACCGAAGCTCGAGTGGATCTGGTGGTGAAGGCGTACCTTGCGGCAATCGAAGTCTTCGGGCATCGTGAGTTCAGCGAGCGACTCAAGGCCGAGGAATCTACTCTGCCACCGCTGTTGACCGCGTCGATCCGCCACGAAGGACAGCGACTCCTGGACAGAGCAGCACGATGGTTCCTCAATCGCCATCCATCGGATTTCTCGCTCGAAACGATTATAAAACCCGCGAAGGCCAGGATCGCCGCGCTGTGGCCTGACGAACCATCGCGCCTCGTGGGGGAAGAAAGAGACCGTTTCGACCGAAACATGCTTGCCTTCGAGGCAATGGGCTCGACACCGGACCTCGCGAAGGTCGCAGCTGCTTACCTCGACGGTTACGTTCTGTTGGACATCATGGAGATCGCCGACGATCTCCAACTAAAGGACGACCGGATAGCCGTTCTCTACCATTACATCTCCGAACAGTTTCGCGTCGACTACCTCTTGACTCGAGTGAGTTTGCTTCCTCGGCCGGACCAGTGGGATCGGCTAGCCCGCACCGCGCTCCGCGAAGACCTCTACGGCGTACTGAGCGAGCTGACCCGCAGTGTCGCCTCTACACGCAGTGCCGAAACACTATCGAATCAGACCCTGAAGGAACTCTTCGAGGGGTGGGAGGCTTCGACGAACCACCTGTCGCTCCGGGCACGCCGGTCCATAGGCCAGGTGTGCGTCGAATCGCGACCGTCCTTGAGTGCCATCTCGGTGGCAGTCAGGTCCCTGCGCTCGCTGACCACCGCCGGTAAACGGCAACACTGAAGCGATGTTCGGCGGATCTGAGATGGTCTGGTTTTCGGCAAGGCCTCATCGACGCAGGGACCTCAGGCTGGCGCGTCCGAATACGCGGTGCCGACGACATTGCTCATGGCTACCGGCTGTCATGAACCGGTGCCGTGGCGCGTCCGTTCGAGAAACGTCTCGGAGCCCATAGTGGAGATCTGAAGTTCCACTTACTCCCGTGCACAGCAGAACTCGATCTCGCAAGACCGAGAACCGCTCTTGCGGCCGTTCGCTTCGATCGATTGATGAGTTCTACATCAAGAAGGCAGGTCGAATCCAACAAGCCCACGGTTATGAGCGGTCATGACAAGAATTACAGCTACGCGAGTGTTCGCGACGGTGACGATTCGTCAGCGGTTTACCGCACACGGTTTACACCAGGGGGATTGCACGTCATCGAGGGCGTAGGTGAGATTGAAGGCTCATCATCGGGAAGTCTCGAAGTCATAGCCCCCAATGAGAAATAAGTACGGTCCCGACCCGGGCCCGTAAGTCCAGCTAGCAAGCCAGCGGAGGAACAGCATGAAGGTTGTTGGATACGCGGACAAGTTGAGTGTCGAGCCGGGAGCAGCGATCACCTTCATGGTGAGCTCTGAGCCCGGACGCTTCTCGGCCCAGCTCGTCCGGCTCATCCACGGCGATACGAACCCAGCCGGGCCGGGATACAAAGATGTCAACATCTCGAGCACGTTGGACGGCGAGTACGACGGTGGCGAACAGAAGCTTCGGCCGGGTTCGTTCATCCGGACACCGACCAGCGCGGCGCTCGATGAGGCACGGGACTTCACGCTACAGATGTGGATCTGCCCGACGCTTCCCACCAAGGCCGTACAGACAATGTTGTCCAAAGGAAACGGCGACGGTTTCGCCCTGCGCCTGGAGAACGGACGGCTGACGCTTCGTCTGGGCTCGGCATCGGTGTCGGTGGACCAGGTCGTGCGGGCCAACCAGTGGTACTTCGTCTCGGCAGTTTACGAATCCAACTCGGGATCCGTCCGCCTCAGCCTCGACCCGAGTAAGGGTGCAACGTTGGGATTGGGCGGCCACTCCGAAGAGACGATAGAGGCAAACAGCTCGTTGGGCGCGGGCGACGTACTTATCGCCGCAGAAAACACCCCGGACGGGGAAATCGACAACTTCTACAACGGCAAAGTCGACGCTCCGAAGATTTTTGCTCGCGTCCTCAGTGACGACGAGCTCTCCGCACTGCGCAACGACGGTGATTCAGCACCGACCGACGCCGTTGCATCGTGGGACTTCTCCCAGGGAATCAACACCTGGTCAGTAGTTGACGCCGCGGGCAACGGCCATGATGGAGAAGTATTCAACAAGCCGACGCGCGGTGTGACAGGACGCAATTGGACGGGCCAGGAGCTGGCGTGGAAGCACGCACCGCACGAGTACGGTGCCATTCACTTCCACGACGACGATCTGTCGGACGCCGGCTGGTCCCCCTCGTTCGAGTGGGAGGTACCCAAGGATTTCAAGAGTGGGGTCTACGCAGTTCGTCTCACCTCGGGAGATCACGAAGACTACGTTCCGTTCTACGTCGTTCCACCTCTCGGTCGACCGAGCGCCAAGATCGCAATCCTGCTTCCGGTCTTCAGCTACCTGGCGTACGCGAACGAACAGATGCTCGGACCGACCGGCGTCTATTCCGGCCAGCTCCCCGGGTATCCCCGACAGGCTCAAGACAAGTACGTCGTCGACACAGGACTTCGTAGCCTGTATGACCGGCACACCGACGGTAGCGGTGTGTGCTACTCATCATGGTTGCGGCCGATCGTGAACATGCGCCCCAAGTACGACATGCCATTTCTCGATCTCGGCGAAGGATCTCCACACCAGTTCAACGCAGACCTTCACCTCATCGATTGGCTCGAAGAGAAGGGCCTCGAATACGACATCATCACCGACCTCGAGCTACACCACGAGGGAGTCTCACGACTCAACGACTATCGGGTGGTGTCGACTGCGAGCCACAACGAATACTGGTCCGAAGCGATGCTCGACGCCGGTGAGGCTTACGTGAACGGCGGGGGCAGATTCATGTACCTGTCCGGCAACGGAATGTACTGGGTTACAGCGCTGGACGAAGCGACGGGTACCGGAGTAGAAATCCGCCGCAGCGGACCCGCACAGCGCTGTTGGGATGCGGCACCCGGCGAAGCAACCCTCAGCAGTAGCGGCGAACCTGGTGGTCTGTGGCGCTTCCGGGGACGGGCCCCTCAGAGATGGCTCGGTGTGGGATCGATAGCAGAGGGTGGCGGTGTCGGCCGACCCTATGATCGACAAGCAGCGAGTTTCGACTCTCGAGCCGCCTTCATCTTCGAAGGAATCGGAGACGACGAGCAGATCGGCGCGTTTCCGTGCCTCGTAAATAGTTGGGGAGCAGCAGGATTCGAGATCTGCCAGACCAATCCACTGATCGGGACACCCGAACACACAATGGTTCTGGCAAGTGCCAAAGACTTCGATACCAACGACTGGGCTGTCTTCAGCGAAGAATTTCAACTGTCAGCTATCTGGGACGGTGAGATCCGAGCCGATATGGTTTTGACCGAATATCCCAACGGTGGTGCGGTATTCGGCGTGGGGTCCATAGCTTGGTGTGGAAGTCTGTCGCACAATTCCTACGACAACAACGTTTCTCGCCTTACCGAAAACGTGTTCCGAGGCTTCGCGTCCGAGGACCTACCCAAGTGACATACCTGGAGTGACCGAACACGAATCCGCCCCTCACGATGTGTCGTGAGGGGCGGATTCGTTCGCTCCAGGTCGGTTCCGAGGGACTACGGCTGAAACTTCGGAGTCAGACGTTGAGGCGGCCGCGGCTTGTACTCTCGGCGAGATACTCTCGACGGAAACGGGGCGTGTCCCCCACCTGAATCCCCAGGCACTCTGAGTCTTGCTGGGCGACACGCCCCGGTTGGCAAATCAATACGAAACTCAGCGAGAACCCCCACCAGGTCAGCGACTCGGAGATCGTCACACCCACACGGTCCTCACTCGGGATCGTGCACAGGGCAATGGAACCGGTTGGCGAATCCTGAACGGTGAATCTCGCGAAGCGACCGACCAGCAGTGCACTAGACCTGCGACTGTGCTTCGTTCTCGCGAGCACCCACAAGGGCTGCCGATGGCTCCCTGATGAGCAGCGGACTCAGAGCGCACAACGCGACAGTTGCTACGGTCAAAGCGAAGAATCCCTGAACGAAGCCCCCGGTGGAATCTTTGACAGCCCCGAGAATATACGGGTAAGCGAAGCCACTGACCAGCCAGGGAACACCCACTATCAGGCCGTTGACCAGTCCCGAATATCTTGCTTCGACTGATTCAACTGCGGTGGCCAATGTGAGCGATTCTCCGGCATACACTCCCAGTCCGATCACCGGAACCAGCAGAGCTACCACTAGGTAGTTGCCGGTCAGCAGGAAGACAGTCAATGCTGCAAGACCACCAGCGGTCACGATACCGCTGAAAATCACTACCTTCTTCTTGCTCCCCCACTTTTCGGCAAAATACGGGACCGAGAGCGCCGCAACGGATCCGGCAATGGAGAACATAGCGGATACGAACCCGGCCAACGATTCGGACATTCCGGCATCCTCTACGAGGATTGCTGGCATCCAGCTCGCGATAACCGAAAACAGTCCGACTCCACCGATCCAGAAGAGAAGCGCGGTCATGACGTTCCGATTCTTCAAGCACTGGAACATAGCTCGTACAAGTTCGCCTGTACCAGGCCTGACAACCGCCTGGCCCGTGGCGTGTTCACTCTCCGGGTTGGGTGCATTTTTTGCGACGACGAGCACGACGATCAAAACGGCACCCATGCACACTGCCTGAACGTTCAGGCCCGTACGCCAGCCCAAGGTTGCCAGCACAGCCGAGAAAGCGAAGAGACCTAGGACAGCACCCATTCCATCGGCGGACAACATGACACCGAGCGCACGGCCTGTCTTACGCTGATCCCTGAACCAGTTCACAGCCAGGGTGTACGTTGCAACCCACAAAAATCCAACGGAGATGCCGGCAAGGACCCGAGCGACGGCCAGAAGACCGAATCCCTCGGACATGGCGAAAACTGCCTGTCCGATCACGCCGGCGGCCAGACCTGCAATAACGACGCTCTTGCATCCCCATCGAGAAGCGAAGACGCCGCCGACCAGGATCATCGACCCTGCAACGAGGCCAGTGATCGACGAAATCCCACCGGCCTGCGAGTAACTCAAGCCCAGATCTTCGCTGATAGTGCTCAAGCTCGGGCTCCACCCTACATAGGGTAGAAATGCTCCGACCAGGGCCAGATAGGCCACAGACAGGTTAATCCATCTGTTATTCGACATGTCGCTCCTTCGCGAAACGGACCTTGAGGTGTTGTTTCGTGCGGGTCCCTGCCGCGCTGAAGGGCCGGCCCACGCGAATTGAATTAGCCCTTAAAGGTTGAACCTTCCGACGCCATTGCGATATCGGCGAAGTGTCAATGAGCATCGCGTTGTCGGTGACAGAACGTAAGCATTTGCTGTCTACACACGAATCCGGAAACATCTCCGAAATGCGGCCGTCATAACCGGCGTCTGATTTGGCATCGAACCCGCTCTGGAGCATCCGACCTGCACACACGTCAGTCGGGTCTCCACACTTGAATATCTGTGGACGGCCCCCGCGCATCGTCATCAGTCAGTTCTGGGGACGAGGATCGATCGGGTTTTCCTTTGCCTAGGCAAAGAATTCGAGCCTGGCTTCACCCAGCACGGTTCACCCACAGAAATTCTCGTCTGGGTTATGACCGAGATCAGGTCGATCGTATTGCCGGTGGCGTCGTCATCCCAGCGTGAATGCCGATCGCACCGGCCTCTGCTCGGTTCGCTACGTCGAGTTTCTTGAGTATGCCGGCGACGTGAAATTTGATGGTGCTCTCGCTGATGCCGAGCTCGACGGCAATGGCCTTGTTCCGTCTACCCGCGGCCAGATGGGCGAGGACTTCGAGTTCTCGAGGATTGAGCGTCGACAGCGATTTTTCGCCCGGACGCGATGCGGGGGGATCCAATGGAATGGACATCGACACCCGGCTGCCCCACCCCTCGATCGATTCGACGTCGACGTGGCCGCGCAAGGTTGTGATCCGCCCTGCCAATTGCCGGGTGAGGGCGCGGCGGTCGATTTTCCCGGCTCCGTGGTCGCGTACCTCGATCAAGACGTTGGAGCCGTCACAGTCCCAGGCAACCCGCAACCTGGTGAGCACAGGTTGGTCGGCGAACACCAAGACAATAGCCCTGACCATTGCTCTTGCAGCGTGGGCGATCTCGCCGGGCAGGGCACGTCCGTCGGCCGGTGGCTCGATGTAGTCGACGGAGACGTCCAAGTGACGCAAGAGTGCTCGCAGTTCGCCATGAAGTCGGGCAAACGCTGTGGTGACGGCCTCTTCGGACAGAGCACGATCAGCGCTCCCAGCTGAACGCAATGCGATGAGGGCTGCCGACGCTGTCTCACTGGCAGTAATCCGCGACCGCCGGTCGTCGAGGTCGTTCGATCGCAGGGTTCCGAGAATCGATGTCAGGGTTGCCTCATGTGCTTCGGTGAGTTCAGCGAAGGTGCGGGCGCGTTCACTCGAGGCGGCTCGAGATTCTGCGAGATAGTCCGGGCTGGCCTGGGTGACCTGTTGCTGGATTGAGGTCGCGACGATGCCGAACAGCGCCGCGGCCTCGCCAGGGACGGGTGTGTCGGTTCTGGACGAATATGGGACCACAACGAGTAGAATGTCTGTGGAGTCACGGATAGCCCAGATCTGGCGTTGATCGGCGCCCAGTGTGCAGATTCCTGCGAATAGTTCACCCGGTTGAATTGTCCTTCTTACTTCTTCCAGTTCATCTGAGGTAATTCGGTCGACGATTCTGGGATTACCTGCAACTTTGCGAGGTCGGCCTGTACATTCCCTCGTGAAGATCACCAATGCATCGTGCGGCCACAGCTGGTTCAATAGTCGCGAAAATCGGCTCGCAATTTCCGGAAGGGGTCCGCTGATGACTTTTCTTATTTCTGTCCAGGAATCGATCTGGAGCCGGCCAGGGAAGTCGGAGCTCGCCACGAGATCAGGCTACGGGTCCCGCTGACGAGATGCACTAGTCGGTTGGCTAGTTACTGCCCGCCATGTGACCGAGTGCGAATAAGCCTCGCCGGCGGCAGTGTAAATACCCAGCCAGGCACGGATACTCATGTAGGAGGAAGATGACCGACATCGGTGAGCCCACGCGGCTTCAGTTCCACGATGGCCGACGTATAGTGCTCGAAGAGACTGCGCGCCTGCTCAATTCTATCGACGCAGGAGCTTGGGACCATGCGGGAAGATTGATTACGTCGGCCCGCAGTAGCTTTTTCATAGGAAGCGGTCGCAGTGGTCTCGCCGTTCAAATGGCTGCCATGCGTCTTATGCACCTCGGACTACGCGTACATGTGGCCGGGGAGGTCAGCGCCCCAGCAATCGGCGAGGGCGACGTACTGATCGCGGTCTCGGGATCAGGCACCACCGGATCGGTGATTGCAGCGGCGAGGACAGCGAAGAAAGTCGGAGCGAGTGTACTGGCGGTCACCACAGCCTCGGAATCAGCACTCGCACAGGACTCGGACGAGGTTCTGATCTTGCCGGCGGCCGAAAAACAGGACCACAGTGCAGCTATCACCCACCAGTACGCGGGCAGCCTCTTCGAGCAGTCCGTTCTGTTGGCTTTCGATGCACTGTTTCACTCGTTGTGGACCAACGACGATCAGACGGCCGAGACGCTGTGGAAACGCCACGCCAACATCGGCTGACTCACCCCCATCATCGAACACAAAACACAGGAGAAAAACAATGACCAAGTTGCAGGTTGCCGTCGATCTACTCACCACCGCCGATGCACTGGCCCTGACCAACAAGGTGGCCCCGTACGTCGACATCATCGAGCTAGGTACTCCCCTGATCAAGAACGCTGGTCTCAGCGTCGTGAGTGCGATCAAAGCGGCGCACCCTCACCTCGAGGTGTTCGCAGACCTCAAGACAGCTGACGCCGGTTTCCTCGAGGCGGACCTGGCATTCGCAGCGGGGGCTGATCTGGTGACCGTACTCGGCAGCGCCGGTGATGCGACCATCATGGGTGCTGTGGAGGCAGGACGGAAGCACGGCAAGAAGGTTGTCGCTGATTTGATCGGAGTCAAGGACCGCGTGGAGAGGGCACGCGAGGTAACCAAGCTGGGCGTCGCCTTCGTCGAAATCCATGCAGGATTGGACGAGCAAGCCCAGCCCGGCTATTCCATCGACAATCTCCTCGATGACGGCAGGATTGCCGGCGTCCCCTTCTCAGTTGCCGGCGGCGTCAAGATCGACACCATCGCTGCTGTCCGCGAAGCCGGTGCCGACGTTGCGGTAGCAGGTGGGGCTATTTACAGTGCAGAAGACCCAGCCGCTGCTGCTAAGGCATTGAAGGACGCGCTGACGAGCAACCTCGGTGCTGCACCGGTTTTGCGCCAGCTGGGCGAAGCCTTCGCCGCGGGCGACTGGTCCACCTTGCGGCAGACAGTCACCGAAGATGTCGTGTATGTAGACATTTCGTCGGGTAGCGAAGTATCCAGGGGTGCAGATTCATTTGTGCGTGGCGACCAGGACTGGCGGAACGCGTTCTCGGACTTCGAAATCGAGATTCTCTCCATTGTGGGGGACTCGACTCATGCGGCAGGCGATTTCGTCCTTCGCGGCATCCACTCGGGCCCAATGCCTACCCCGTGGGGCGACATCGCTGCGACGGGCCGTCGAGTCGAATTACCTTTTGCGATGTTTTGCGAGGTCAAGGGCGGAAAGGTCACAATGGTCCGAGACCATTACAACCCCACACTGGCTATGTCGCAGATCGGGGTAGATCCCAATAAACTCTGAGCTTGTGTCCGTCGAAGCATCGTTCATCCTTCGGTCGACGTACAGCTCTGCAGGGCGACTACGTCACTGAGTACGGGACCGTGAACCGCCAGCCTGAAGCCTTCCTCGATGTGCCGGCGAAGCGGACAGTTCGAATCGGTGCCCCTCCCCCACGGGAGTGCATATCGCAGCAGAAGATCTGCACTCCCGTGGCGATGGCGACAAGTTCGACTATTCTCCCGTCCTGGTCTCAGCTGTCGAATCCGCAGTGCCGCCGTCAATTTCGAACTCTTGCCAGTGGACGGATGAGCGACCGACTCTGGTGAACGATCGAGGCAGCTGCAGCAACCTCGACGTGGGCTTCATCCACGCTCCCTACGCCGACCCGCCCGAACACGCCTGGTCGAGCACCAAGATCGACGACCCCGACTGACCCGCGGTGGTCAGGATATTGCGGCCACCTGTCGAATCCGCCCTATACGTGTCTGCATGACGCAATGCCCCGGTGAAAGCAATAAAACTTGACAGGCAGTGTCTGGCGGTAGGTGTTCCAAGGACACAGGATTGTTCCAGAAAGCCGCGTCCCGCGGCGACCGAGAAAGGGTGCCAAATGGATTCGACCTCCCGTGAGCAGGTTTCACAAGACGGTGCGACCGAAGTCGATGCCGTCGTCATCGGTGCTGGAATCGGAGGACTCTACGCCGTTCGCAAGCTTGCCGCCGACGGACTGAGCGTCCTCGGCTTCGACTCTGCCTCCGATGTCGGCGGGGTGTGGCGTCACAACGGGTACCCGGGAGCGCGTGTCGATATCGAGGCTTATTACTACAGTTTCTTCGACCCTGAGATCTACCCCGAGTGGCAGTGGTCCATGCGGTACCCACCACAGCCAGAGTTGTTGGCATACCTGCAGCACTACGCTGACCACTACGGTTTACGGCAGTTCTTCCGCTTCTCGACTCGCGTGCAAGCGATGCAGTGGCAGCCGCAGACCAACCGTTGGAAGGTGCAGACCGACTCAGGGGAAACTGTTTACGCGCGCCACGTCGTCATGGCGACCGGTCAGCTGTCCAAATCGCGCCAGCTGCCGTTTGCGGGCGTGGAAGATTTCAAGGGACAGTGGCTCGAAACGTCACATTGGCCCGACGAGCCGGTCGACCTGACAGGCAAACGCGTCGCGGTGATCGGAACGGGATCGTCGGGTGCACAGGTGATCGCGGCCATCGCAGGACAGGTCGAAAGTTTGCACGTGTTTCAGCGCACCCCGAACTACGTGGTCCCTTCTCAGAATTCTCCGATGGATCGGGATCGGTATCGTCAGCTCAGCGAGAATCTCGGTGAGCTGTGGGATCAGGTCATGGAGACCGGGGTCGCGTATCTGGCCCCCACAACCGACGTGCCGGCGTCTCAGATGACCGCGGAACAGCAGTTGCAGCGGCTCAATGACCAGTGGGCTTTCGGTGGGCTGTCCATGACCTTCGCCTTCCCGGACCAGAAGACCGATTGGCAGACCAATGATCTGGTCTCGAACTTCGTACGGGGAAAGATCCGCGACGCGATCGACGATCCGACACTTGCGGACAAACTCGAACCGCGCGACTACCCGATCGGAACGCGTCGCCTGGTGGTCTGCAACGGCTACTACGAGGCGTTCAACCAAGACAATGTTCATCTGGTGGATCTACGTACTGACTCCATCGAACGAGTTACCGAAACCGGGATCCAGACGACTGCAGGATTCCACGAGGTAGATGTCATCATCTCCGCGCTCGGGTTCGACGCGTTCACCGGTGCCTTGGATTCGATCGACATCCGTAACGCGGAGGGACAGAAGCCGACCGACGGTTGGGATCGTGGGCCTCATGCATATCTCGGATTGATGGTGCACGGATTCCCCAACATGTACGTCCTCACAGGTCCGGGATCGCCATCGGTGTTGGTGAACTTCAATGTGCACAACGTATTCCATGTCAACTACGTGGCAGACCTCATCACCTTCATGGATGAGAACGGCCACGACTCCGTGGATGCGACTATCGAAGCCCAGAACGAATGGCACCTCCAGACGCAGGAGGCCGCTGACGGTTTGTTGCGCAAACAGGTGAAGAACTACATGGTGCACGTCAACGACGACGGCTCCCGCGTGTTCATCCCGTACTCCGGCGGCTGGTCGAAGTACGTCGGAATCGTCAACCGCATCGCCGAGGAAGGCTACACGGGCTTCACCTTCACCGGTCGTGGACAGTCCGATCCCGAAATCGAAAGCCGTTCAGCAGCAGCACTTTCTGTGTAATTCTCGACTGCAAGTCCACAGCTCACAGGTGTTGTCCGGGTCGGACCCAGACCTTCGATTCAGCGCACCTGTGAGCTGTGGCTTTCGATCAGACCGTCCCTCGGTACATTCGGGCGATACACGGAGTCGGGTAGCTGGTATTGCCGCGGAGCGTCGATCCGATTGTCGGCTTCCAACGCAACACAGTCGATGTCACCGACAGAAGTTCAAGTAGGCGCAAATAATCATATGCAAGCGCCGATCGCTCGCCTCGTGCCCCACGGCTGTCGGATTCCCGACGGCTTCGGCGGATAACCGGCTAGTACAGATCTACCGAATCGCTGCCGTGCAGCCGACACTCTCAACCGACGGGGATCAGTGTAGTCAGTTTTGATTGCGCCGTCTTCGGTGGTGATTATCAAAGTTCGTCATCACCAATCCGTTCGGCGTACAGCGCGGAAGCCAGGCCTCATAGTCGCCATACAGAGTCTTCGCCAGGCCCCTGGCGAAGACTCTGTTTGCGGTGGGGTCGACTTCACCTCTTGCACAACGGGAGATGACCCGATCAACGCCCGGAGCTTGCAGGTCGCCGGCAGCACTTGGAGGCACCGCGCTTCACGACGCATTGGTCGTTCGAGGTCCGGCAACACCCTCGCCGACAACAAGAGCGTAGGCCGCCGACGACGACGAACCTTCCAGAACCGTGCGCCGATACGACTACTTCCTGTGGTAACGCCCCGCTGGTTCCGATCTCAACACATAGAAACGACCAGGAAATTCACGGAACCGCGTCGCCTACGAAACGATTGTCGGCAGTTGGGGTACATTTCCACGAGCCATATCAAATGCAGGGAAGTCGACACCACCCAAGATCGCGATGCGCTGTTCGATGATCATCTCCCGCGCGTAGGCCACGAGATCCACATAGGCGGGATTGCCTATTCTTTGTTGTAGTCGACCGAGTTCCACACTTTGGGACGCATCGTTATCAAAACCGCGTCCTCTGTGTAATTCGCATCGAGGTAGGCATCCATCTCATCCGCAGAGACGTAACGTTCGACGATCGGGATCACACCTTCACGGGTGATCCCCTCACGGATCGAAGCAGGGCCGCCGACGGACACGAATTGATAGGGCCAAATGTCATGGTGAACCGTGAGGGAAAATCGCCCGGCCTCGCGAATGAATCGTTCTTTCATCGATCCGAGCTCGGTCCAGATTTCTAGGTCGCCGGCCTCATCGAGGCGGTACCAGATCGGCACGGACAGCGGCGGCTTGTTGTCAGCGCGCTCGACGGCGATGACGGCGACGTGGCTGCCGCGCAAGAACTCGGTTCGTTCGGCCACTGTCATCTTCAAATCGGTCATAGTCGCTTCCTATTCGGGGATACGAGGCACCGAGGGATTCGACAAATCGAAATCCCTATGGCTCACCGTGCAATTCAAGCAACACGTAGGCAACGGAATCGGTCGATTCGGCCAAGATCTGTTAACCACGCGAAGAATTCCAGACCGCCAAACTATGGCACGAAGCCATCCAGCGGTCCAGCAACAACTTTCGCTCGGCAGTGTTCGAAGAATTCGACGAATCGTGCCATCTCACCGCCGAGAGTCGTCGAACTCGCGTGTCTCGACCTGACGATTGCCCATCTGGGCCCTTCACCTACTTTGCCCGCAGGCGGGATCGGCACTCACAGCCGTGACAATGCGTCAGGTCCATCCGGTCAAGCAATTGCACTACGTCTAGTGTGTCGTCGCACGCCGGGCCGGACAATTTGTTCATGATCCCAATCACGCCGCCGCACGAGGGAAGCCCCAGTGCAGCCCCCTCAACTGCGCCGGACCAGACGGAGCTGCTGCCGTTCTATCGCGAAGAACTTTTCGATGAACCGTACCCGCACTTTCGTCGGCTCCGCGACGAATATCCCGTTCTGAAGCTCACGGACGGCACGTATGTGGTGTCGCGATACGAAGACGTCGCCACTCTCCTGAAGCACACGAAGAGTTCAGTGGAGCAACTGGATTTCGGATCGTTCGAAATCTTTCACTCCACTGTCATCGGCATGGACGCGCCAATGCACACCGGTCACCGGAGACTCGTGAACAACCTGTTCACGCCCAAATCGGTGCGTAGTTGGATGGGCACCACTGCCTCGTTCGTCGAGCGCGCGCTGTCCGACTCGAAGGCAACGGGACAGATCGAAGCCGTACGCGAACTGTGCCTTGTTCCAACGCATGCGACGATGTGCGCAATGCTGGGAATGACCGACGAGCATGCTGACGAGGTGCGCCACAATACCTACGAATTTGCTCGAGGATTCGGCATCGTCGCGACCGAAGATGATCTCAAGGCTGGGGCCGAGGGCAGTGCGTGGCTGGAAGACTACTGCATCGCCGAGATCGAGAAGGTCGCCCAAGATTCTCGACCGGGTGTCATTTCCGCTTACCTGGAGGCCGAAGAGCGCGGTGAGATGAGCAGGCGGGAGACAACGGCCAGCATCATGCTCTTCCTGGCAACCGGCCACTTTTCGACGGTTACGCTCGCGGCACACGGTTTGGAGCGGCTGGCCTCGGATCCAGAGCTCTACGCGATGTTCCGCGACGATCCCGCGGTTCGACCCAAATTTATCAACGAACTTCTCCGGTTCATCGCGCCCGAGACGGGAGTCACGCGTATGACACTCGAAGACGTGGAACTGTCCGGAACCGTTGTGCCCGCAAATTCAACGGTCTACGCACTCCTGGCATCAGCCAACCGCGACGAGCGAATCTTTGCAGACCCCGACCGCTTCGACCACAATCGGGACAGTCAGCGACAGCACCTTTCTTTCGCCGCCGGACTGCACTCTTGTATGGGGCAAGTCCTCGCGCGCCAATCGACCGACACCATCTTGACGGCAGTCACACAAGGGTGCGCCGGTATCGAGCTGGCCGGTGAGCCCGAGTACAACAGCATTCAGCACGCCCGCCAGTGGAAGACCCTGAATTTGAAACTGACATTCTGACAACCCTGCTAAACAAAGCCTGAAGGCCTCCCTGCGCGTGCGCCGGGAGGCCTTCAGCTTCTATTCGAGATTTTCGCCGCTTAGATCAATGACCTCGAGTGACCCACTGGTCATAATCGACCATCTCATCGCCGATTTCGGTGGTGTCACCGTGGCCGGTGTACACCACGGTGTCGTCGGGCAAAGTTCCAAGGCGTTGACGGATCGAATTTAGGATGGTCGGGAAGTCCGAGAACGAGCGACCGGTTGCTCCTGGTCCGCCGCGGAAAAGCGTGTCTCCGGAGAAGACGGCACCGAGTTCGGGCGCGAACCAACACATCGAGCCGGGTGAGTGCCCGGGCGTATGTAAGCCGACGAGCTCGATACCACCGGCAGTCACGATCATGCCGTCTTCGGCCGGAGTGAACTCTTTTCCAGGATGGGTCTCTTGCCACAACATGTCATCGGCGGGGTGAAGCAGAACCGGGGCGTCCAGGGCTCGGCCTAGCTCGGGAGCAACGGTGAGGTGGTCGTTGTGGCCGTGGGTGCAGATTACGGCGACCACGTTGCGCCCCGCTACGGCATCGATGATGGGTTGCGCCGTGTGAGCAGCGTCGAAAACCACGACATCGGAGGCGTCACCGACGACCCAGATGTTGTTGTCGACATCCCAGGAGCCGCCATCGAGTTCGAACTTTCCGGATGTCACGACCCGGGCAATGTGGCTGCTGCTCACAGCAGTACTACCGAACGCAGCACTTCTCCAGCATGCATTTTGTCAAAAGACTCCTCGATGTCGTCGAGGCCGATCCGTTCGGAGACGAACTTCTCGAGTGGCAAACGCCCCTGTAGATACATACTGATCAAAGTGGGAAAGTCACGCTCCGGCAGGCAGTCTCCGTACCAACTGGATTTCAGGGATCCGCCGCGGGAGAAGAAGTCCACCAACGGCATTTCCAAGGTCATCGACGGCGTAGGCACACCGACCAGCACAACGGTGCCGGCCAAGTCGCGGGCGTAAAACGCCTGCTTCCAGGTCTCCGGGCGCCCAACCGCGTCGATGACCACGTCGGTACCGAAGCCCTCTGTCAGCTCCAAGATCGATGTCACGACATCGGTATTCGATGCATTTACCGTGTGTGTGGCTCCGAATTCACGAGCCTTGGCCAACTTCTTGTCATCGAGGTCCACAGCGATGATGGTTTTGGCTCCGACCAGCGCTGCACCGGCAATCGCGGCATCACCGACGCCTCCGCAGCCGATGACGGCAACAGTGTCATCTCGATTGATCGCACCTGTGTTGATAGCCGCACCGATACCGGCCATCAGACCGCACCCGAGCAATCCGGCCACAGCAGGATCGGCTCGAGCGTCGACCTTGGTGCATTGGCCTTCATGTACGAGCGTCTTCTCGGCGAACGCACCGATGCCCAGTGCCGGTGACAGCACGGTGCCGTCGGTCAGTGTCATCTTTTGGGTAGCGTTGTGGGTGTCGAAGCACAAGTGAGGGCGCCCGCGTTTACACGCTCGACATTGCCCACACACGGCGCGCCAGTTCAGGATTACAAAATCGCCGGGTTCGACGTTCACAACGCCGGCCCCGATCGCTTCGACGGTGCCAGATGCCTCATGCCCGAGCAAGAACGGATACTCGTCGTTGATACCGCCATCGCGATAGGTCATGTCGGTGTGGCACACCCCGCAGGCGATTACCTTCACCACCACCTCACCCGGGCCGGGATCCGGAATCACGATGTCGGCGACCTCGACTGGGGCACCCTTGGAGCGAGAAATCACGCCTCGCACTGTCTGGCTCATTGACAAAAGTCTCCACATTCTCTTGATTACATCTGTTGGTGACACCGCTAGCTGGTAAGTATTGGGCCGGGATCAGAAGAGGGTGTACACCTTCAAAACCGTTGCGTGGAGTTCCCACACGCCGCTCCACCCCTTCGGGAAGACGGCGCTGTCGCCGGACGCAAGCTCGAGAGGCTGGCCACCGTCCTGGGTCACCGTCATCCGGCCGGAGAAGATCGTGAAGGACTCGTTGGTGTCGAATGTCCAGTGCGACAATCCGGGCGCACATTTCCAGATGCCGAGTTCGAAGACTCCATCCCCGGACCAAAGCCTTTTGCCTTCGGTAGCCATCGGGGCCCCTGTTGCTTCGGGGAGCGGGCCCCAGTCGTCCAACGCCACCGAGTTGGGGTTGGGTACGACGGCCGCATTCAAGGTGGTTACGTCTGACATGGTCGATCTTCTCCTTCTATTGCGGATATGGCTGGTTGGCCAGGGCCTCAAACTTCGGCAGCGGCGAAAGTCTCTGTGGCCCAGCTGGTTGCTATGTCGCAGGGGTCGAGGCCACTGTCGGCGTCATGGCGACCGGTCTCACCGATCTGAACCGCACCGAGGTCGGTCACCGCTTCGATCAGGGTTGCTATACCGTTGTTGTACGTGTCGTAGCTGCTGTCGCCGAGGCCGAAGGCGGCGAATCGCGTCCTCGACAGATCGGGCTTGTTTTCTTTGAGTGCGTCGAAGAATGGGATGGCGGTATCGGGAAGGTCGCCCTCGCCATAAGTCGACGTGATGAGGATGACAAGGTTCGCCCCACAGAGGTCATCCACTGGGTAGTCCCCCATGCTGTGGATCTCACTCGTGACACCGAAAGGATCGAGTGCCGCCGCGATTTCGTCGGCGACCATCTCGGAATTGCCGGTTTCGGTTCCGAAGAGGATTGTGGCCGTGGTCATTGATCCGACTCCCTGGTTGGTTGTTGGTGCGTTCGCACAGCACCGGCGGTCCGGGTTACCGGCATATCGGTATCCGACTCCGAAGCGGTGCCCGAACTAATTGCTGACGTTGCGATCGAGAGCATGCGCTCACGGTCGGTAACTTTGCGCCTGCAACGGCCGGGCAGCGCCTCTTGCTGTTCGAGAGCTTCGATACGTTGCCAGTCTGCAAAAGAGACCACGCTGCGAAGCAGAGGCCCCACCACGGCGTAGCCTGCTTTTCCTATTTTCAGTCGACCGCTGATCACGTCGTCGGCGATGCGCTCGACTACCTGCATTGCGTCCTTGCGGTTTTCGGGGATAGCCCCGTGCGGTCCACGGCTCAGCCAACCCACGCGGTAGACGTTGTCACCCGACCAGTCTCCGGTCGGAGAACTCAGATCCTGCTGATCGCCGTGAGTGAATCCGATTGCCGTTATCACTGTGTCGACGACCAAGTCGGTTGTTGCGTCGGACCCATACGGCGTGCTCACCCTCAGAATGGTTCGGTCACCGCTTGTAGTGATCGATTCAGGGCTGAGCTGAAAGTGAAGGCGTACGTGGGTGCGCACCTGGTCCGTTGATGGAGGGTCTTCGGCAGTGTCTACATGCGTGCGTAGTAGCTCGGCGGCGGGACCTGTTGCGTTGTCACCCAGACCGATTACGGTCACATCGATATTCGGGAGGGACAACAGCTCCCGTAACATCGCGTAGTCGAACTTGGCAAGAGCCAAGCCAGATCGACTGATCACGTCGATACTGTTGGGCCTGTTCGGGCGAAGCTGCGCCAGTAGCTCGTCGTCGATGTCGGACCCCTCGAACTCGTGGGGGTCTTTCGACATCAGGCGAACCACATCTAGGGCGACATTGCCCATGCCGACCACAGCAAGCTGTTGTCCTAGAGGGGTATACCGGCCATCGGGGTCGCATGGAATCGTCCGGGTCGGATAACCATTGAGAGCTCGGAGCAGTGTTCCAGCTCCGATAACCCGTGCCCCCGCCTGCGTCGGGACGTCCAGTGGACGGTCTTCGGGGAGACCGGTGGCGAGCACAACGATATCGAAAGCCTCTGCAAGCGTGGAAAACTCGATGTCGGTTCCAACGCATACATTACCGACAAATCGAACGTTGCCCTTGGTGAAGAGCCGATCGAATTGACGCGTGACGTTCTTGGTTCCTTGATGATCGGCCGCAATTCCATAGCGAACCAGACCGTAAGGGGTAGGCATCGACTCGAATACAGCGATCTCCGATCCCGGCCACTTCTTTTCGAGAAAAGACGAAATGTAGCAGCCGGACGGACCGCTCCCGACGACTGCAATAGTGGGCTTGGCACCAACTGATTGCGTCGACGACGCCTCGAGCAGAGCACCACTCGACGCTTCGTCGAGACGCTGCGTAGTACTTGAATGTTTTTCGTCAGTCATTGCTGCACTTTCGCGAGGCGAGACGTGTGGACCTCGCCGGTGAATCCAGGTGCGGGGTTCACACACTCGAGTGCCGGTGGTGGACAGTTGACGCCGAGCGGCGGGCGAATTCCAGCGTACGGAGAGTGTTGCCAAGATCACGTGCTCAAAGTGTCAGATAGTTGACCAAGACCTCGGTCACAGTGTCACTGGTTGTCCCGCCGGAGTATTTCCGAGCATTGCCTCATCCCAAGGCACGTGGAACGGTGACGCCCACGTCAGCTTCTTCAGTGTCCGCTGGTGGGGCGACCGATACGACGCTACTTGACAGCTAGCGATCGGCCACCCCGCAGCGATCAGACAATGCTTGCGGTCTGCGCCTTGGCGTAAAACTTCTGGAGCTGCTCGCGGATCTCCCACTCGCCCACGAACCCATCTTCCATCAAAAACGAGACGCCAGGGGACAACTCCACTGCCGTGCCATCTTCGGAACGTAGGACTCCACTGCCGCTGATGATGTGAATAACTTCGTCGAAACCACGGGGCGCGGTGGTGAACCGTCCTGGTGTCACTTCCCACAGACCGGACTTGAAACTCTCGCCCGCAACGGTTTCGGCGAGCCGAGTAGAAGGGCTCCCCTGCGTCACGCGCTCCGGCGCTACCGGCGTGAAGGGCGTCCAATTTGCTTCGAATTCTTTCATTACCGTCCTTGATCAGAGGTGTGTTGAGCGAGGTGACCGATCGTAACGGCGTTGTGCCCGTTGTGTCTTCGCGAGCAAGCAGTCTCTGACAATATGTCGCAGCGAACGGGATTTCTCCTGACACTTCGACGATTCAGTACGAGGTCCGCGCAGCGGAAGCTTCGTTAGCGCAGACGGCTCGGACGCAATCACCATCGGCCGCCGCCTGCACTTTGCAAAAAACAAGCTTTGCGAGGTCCGGGTCGCGGAACTTTCAGTCCCAAGTCGTAGAGGAGTCAAATGTCGAGCAGTAGGATTACCAATTTGCTGGTGGCGTATCTGGCATTGGTATGTGCGTTTCTGCCCTACGTGGGTTGGAGCCCCAGCCTCGGGGCAATCAGCGAAGAATTGGCCCTTGATTACTCGCAAGCCGGCGGGATCTCGTCGATCACAGGCCTTGTCGCAGGAGCAATGATCTTGATCGGTGGTTTCGTGGCGTCCCGATGGGGCTGCAAGAACGTTATCGTGGCCGGTCTTGCCTCCGGGGTGCTCGGCCAAGCGGTTTTCGCTATGTCGCACGGTTACGGACTGGTCGTGGTTGCCAGGGTGCTCGCCGGCGTCTCAGTAGGATTTCTTTGGGTCGCCACATACACAATGGCAGTCAACTGGTTCCGTGACAGCAACAGGACCGGTCGCGCCCTCGGAGTAATGCTCTCAGGTGACGGAATGGGTGCCCTGCTGAGCCTGTTCGTATTTTCTGCGGTGCTTGCCGCCTTCGGATGGCGTACGGGTCTGACTGTGCAAGCTGTCGTCATGGGTGTTGTACTCGTGTTGGTGCTGGTGGTGTCGAAGAACGCGCCAGTCGACCGCGAACGGGCGGGGCAGCCGTCTGCTGTCGAGTCGGAACCGATTCCCGCCAACGCGGGATCGTATCGCTCGTTGTTGAACCGAAATGTGATCGCCGCAGTGCTGTTTTGGATCGGTGGCGTGGGTCTGTTCGCCGCAATCTCGAGTTGGCTGCCGTCGATTCTGGTCGAAGACGCGGGCATGTCAGAATCTCTGGCTGGATTCTTGACAGCTCTGTTCTCCATTGCAGGTTCGGCGGCTGCGTTGACTGTGCCTCTACTTGCAGAACGGCTGGGCGGAACCAAGAAGATCATCGCGGTGGCGGGAATCGTGACGGCCGTCGCACTCGGCGCGATGACCGCCTTCTTGGCTACAGAAAGCTACGTGATGGTGGTTCTGCTCGTTCCGTTGATCGGTATCGGGGTCTATTCGAGTGAATCGTTGACGCTAGCCGAGGCTATCGAATCGGTTCATCCGAAATTCGCGGGCATCGTCAACGGCATCATCATCGGAACCCCGTGGCTTGTCAGCGGGTTTGCTTACCCGTACTTGTTGGGAGCAGTGAAGGACGCCACCGGTAGTTTCGTTCAGGGGTTCGCGATCTTGACCGTCGCCACCGTTCTCCTATGCGGAGTCACTCCGTACTTCATCAGAGAGACAGCTCAGGTCACGAAGGCGAAATCCTCCCCTCTGGCACAACAACATTGAGCTAGCTGCCTGAACGCGGCGGTGCGGTGTAAACCAGCATCGCAAACCACATCCAGTTCGATCGGACATCGGGACCAGCGGCGTACATATCGATTTGTACGTCTGCGTTGCGACGGCAGTCCTGAAGTTGCGGCAACTCCTCTGCACGTTCAGCCGCTCAGGCCGAAGTATCAATGCCTCGAGCTTACGTCCGTATCGCTGCAAAAGCCCCTGCCGCTTCGCTTCAGACACAACAGTCCAGCCAGTTGGTGGGTACCATCGATGACCGCAAGACGCCTGATACCCTGGCGAATCATACGTTCCAGCACTGCATCCGCGGGCTCGTCATCGCGGACACACCGACCAGTCAGCACGGAACGCATTATGGCAGAGGATGTCGGTGGCAGATCCTCGCAGAGATCCGCTCTGATGAGAGTGCCAACGAGTCGTGACTGCTCGACCACCAACAGCATGTGCACGTGTTCATCGGCAAAATGATGCGCAGCTTGCTCCAGCGTGGTTGCTGCGCCGATCATTTTCGGGTGCTTGACCATGACGTCACGGACGCGGTCCCTGGACTCGCTGGTTCCATCGGTGGAGCGCTGATGGTCCTCCGACTCATGCCCGATTTCCACTGCCATCGCTCCGGTGCCGTGGTCGTTCACTGGGACACTTTCGATTTCTGTTTTGAACCGTTCAGCCACTGGGCCGTAACGGATCCCCAGGCGTCATGGTCAGTGCAATCCATTGCCGCAAAGTCCTTTTCGTTTCTATCGCCCATTAATGGGCGGGCGTTCACGAACAGGCTTCGAGCTTGATGAGGATCGCTTTACTGACCGGCGTATTCGACTTTTCAGCGACATGGTCGAGGGGGATCAAAGGGTTGGTTTCGGGATAGTACGCCGCGACATTGCCGGGAGGAGTCGGGTAAGATACCAACCGGAAATTCTCAGCGCGCCGTTCCTTGGTACAGCCCTCGCGATCGGTCCATTCCGATACCAGGTCGACGTGGTCGCCGTCATGGAAGCCGAGATTCACGATGTCGGTCTCATGGATGAACAGGACTCGCCTACCGCCCTTGACTCCGCGGTAGCGGTCATCGAGTCCATAAATAGTGGTGTTGTACTGGTCGTGGCTCCGCATTGTCTGCAGCATGAGCCGGCCAGGCGGGACGGGCAGCCAACTGAGTTCGTTGACCGCGAAATTCGCTTTTCCTGTGGGGGTCTCGAAGGTACGAGAGTCCCGCGGTGGATGCGGTAGACCAAATCCCTCTTTCTTCCGAACCTTCGTGTTGAAGTCGGCGAAGCCCGGAACGACACGAGATATCGAGTCTCTGACCAGATCGTAATTGTCGGCAAAAGCAGCCCACGGAATTCGATGGTGCAATCCGAATAAGGCCTCCGCGAGGCCACAGACGATCGCAACCTCGGATCGCATGTGCGGACTGGACGGAGTGAGGCCACCGCGGGACCGGTGGACCATCGACATCGAATCCTCGACGGTGACGAACTGCTTCCCGCTGGCTTGCACATCGTTGTCGGTACGGCCGAGAGAGGGGAGGATGAGCGCCGTGCGGCCGTGCACGAGGTGACTGCGGTTCAGCTTCGTACTGATTTGCACTGTAAGCGAACAGTTGCGCAGCGCGGCTTCGGTGACATCGGTGTCGGGTGTGGCCGAGGCGAAGTTTCCTCCCATAGCTACGAACACACACCCTGAGCGCCTGCTCATCGCGCGGATGGAGTCCACGGCGTCGAGGCCGTGCTCCCGCGGTGAGGTGATGCCGAATTCTGTGTCCAGAGCGGCGAGAAAGGACTCAGGCATCTTTTCCCAGATGCCCATCGTACGATCGCCCTGGACGTTGGAATGCCCCCGGACAGGGCACACCCCAGCTCCGGGCTTGCCGATCATGCCGCGCATGAGTAGTAGGTTCACGGCCTCTTCGATCGTGGCGACGCCGTGAGTCTGCTGGGTGAGGCCCATCGCCCAGCAGATTATGGTTGCGTTGGATCGGATCAGGGCGTGGGCGGTGTCCTGAAGTTGTTGGAGTGTCAGGCCTGTCGCCTCGACGACGAGGTCAAGGTCGACTTTGCGGATGTGCCCCAACCAGTCTTCGAACCCGGCGGTGTGAGCGTCGATGAAGGTTCGGTCGATAACGGTCCCCGGGGCCGCGTCTTCGGCGTCGACGAGAAGTTTTGCGAGACCTTGGAACAATGCCATATCACCGCCGATACGGATCTGGAGAAAATCGTCGGCGATAAGTGCTCCGCCACCGATGACGCCGTTCACCTTCTGTGGGTCCTTGAACCGCAGCAGGCCTGCTTCGGGGAGTGGATTGATCGCGATGACGCGGGCACCGTTCGACTTTGCCTTCTCTAGTGTGGAGAGCATGCGGGGATGGTTGGTGCCGGGGTTCTGCCCCGCGACGAGAATCAGGTCGGCATTCTCGATGTCGGGAATCGACACCGAGCCTTTGCCGATGCCGATCGACGCGGTCAGTGCACTGCCTGACGATTCGTGGCACATGTTGGAGCAGTCGGGCATGTTGTTGGTGCCATACGTGCGAATCATCAACTGATACAGAAAGGCTGCTTCGTTCGATGTGCGTCCGGAGGTGTAAAAGATCGCGTCGTTCGGGGTCTTCAACGCGTTGAGTTCGCCGGCAATCAGGCGGTTTGCCCTGTCCCAGTCGATGGGTTCGTAGTGTGTGGCTCCGGGGCGCAGAACCATCGGGTGGGTGATCCGGCCTTGCTGGCCGAGCCAGTAATCGGTTCGGGTGAGAAGGTCCTGAACGGAATGCTGTGCGAAAAAGTCGGGTCCGACCGTGCGCTTGGTCGCTTCCTCTGCGACAGCCTTGGCACCGTTCTCGCAGAATTCTGCGTGCTTGCGATGGCCGGGGGTTTCTGGCCACGCACACCCGGGACAGTCGAACCCCGTGCGTTGGTTCAGCTTTGCAAGCGAAAAAGCAGTTCTGGTGACACCCATCTGTTCGATTCCGCGCCGCAATGACACCAGCACCGCGGGGATGCCTGCTGCGTATTGCTTGTTCTCTGATACGACGATGTTGCTTTCGTCGATCTCGTGGTCGTCGCGACGAGCCATCGTCTGTGAAGCCTTCCGCAAGGAGACAGATACTCCATTGAGGGTGCACTGTCGGAGTCGTCGGTGTCCAAGATGCTCGGCTTACCGTTCGATAGGCTCGCCCGATGATGTCTGGTCGAGCATTGATGCAGTCGCTTCGAGCGCAGCGACCAGAACAGACGGCGGCGCGTCGTTGCGGGTAATCAGACCGACGATCGTGGGTCGGCGGCCTTCTTCCAGAGGTGTGCACCGCAACCCGTATGGCTCGCCGAATACATCGGTCCATGTTTTCGGGACCACGGCCGCCCATTTGCCGGTCTTGACGTGTGCGTACAGCGAAGCCACGGAGTTGGTTTCGATCTGGGGGGTGCAGACGCATTCGTCGTCGGCGAAGTTCTGGTCGAGTATGCGCCTGCCGCGCATGACGGACGGGAGCGCGCACATCGACAACGTCGAAGCCTCTCGCCACGAGATGAGTTCGCGTCGTGGCTGTGCCGGATCGTCAGCCGTCAGCAGCGTGTACATCTCCCGATAGAGCGGGAATGCCCGATGGTGTTCGGTGACGGTGTCGTCGAGGTAGGTGATTCCGCCGTCTAGCTCGAATCGATCCAACCTGGCCGCGATCTCGACGGAGGAAAGATCTTCGTCGAAGCTGACTGTGATGAGGGGATAACGTGTACAGAGCGATCCGGACAGCTCGGCGACCGCGGTCGACGCGGTTGGTATGACCCCCAGCCGAAGCGTTCCCGTCACGCCGGCCCTCAAACTGGCAGCCTCGTGAAGTAGGGAAGCATGACTGTCGAGAATTCTCTCTGCCCAGCGGACTATGCGCTCGCCCTCGACAGTCAGACCTTCGAATCGATGGCTTCTGGCAATCAGCGGTAATTCGAGCTCGAGCTCTAGCCTTCGGATCGCCTCGGACAACGCCGGTTGCGAGACGTCACATGCATCTGCAGCGCGGGTGAAGTGCTGCTCGCGCGCCAAAGCGACAAGGTATTGGAGTTGTCTGAACTGCATAGCTTCATCGTCGCACTCAACTGTGCATCGATATGCATCCGTGCCATTTCAACTGCAGTGTTTCCACGAAGTAACGGTCCGGCCCTTCCCTCCCCAGGTGACATGCTGCCAAGGCGAAACCGAAATGATCGAATCAGCAGAAACCGACTATCGACGTCGCAATGAATAACCGACACCTTGTGAATGCAACACTGCTGCTATACCACACACGATCGATTTCTCCGATGGCAATGACGTTCAAAGTTACGTTGCGTCATGAAATTTCGGTCGAATCACGCCATTCTGTATAGTGGTATTACATGGCTTGGCTCACATAATTCAATTCATGACTTCAACCACGCCATTGCCTGGGGGTGGTGGTCACACCGCTTCTACCGCACCGGACCAAACGGATTTGCTGCCGTTCTATTACAAAGAACTACTCGATGCGCCGTACTCGCACTTCCGTCGATTGCGAGACGAATATCCCGTCCTCCAGCTCGCGGACGGTACGTACGTGGTATCGCGCTATGACGACGTGTCCGTGCTGTTGCGGCATACGAAGAGTTCGGTCCAACAGCTGGACTTCGGGGCTTTCGATATTCTTCACTCTTCTTTGGTGGGAATCGATGCCCCTGTGCACACCCGGCATCGACGGCTGATCAGCGGTATGTTCAGCCCGAAGTCGGTCAAGAGTTGGATAGCCACCACCACCTCGGCTGTCGAACGCGCGCTGTCCGAAGCAAGAACGACATGTCGTATCGAGGCGACGCGCGAGTTGTGTCTGCTTCCGATACACGAAACCACGTGCAAGATTTTGGGTATACCCAACGAGCACGCCGATGCCGTGCGCCATTACACCTATCAGTTCGCACGCGGGTTCGGCGTCGTTGCAACCGAGGACGACCTACGGGCTGGTGCCGAAGGCAGCGCGTGGCTGGAGAACTTCTGTGCGGAAGCAGTCGATAGAGCTGGCCGAGAACCACGAACAGGAGTGATTGCTGCGTATCTCGAGGCCGAAGAACGCGGTGAGATGACACGGCGGGAATCAACAGCCAACGCTATCCTTTTCTTGGCCGCGGGCCAGTTTTCGCCGACCAACCTCACTGCGCACGCACTGGAGCGCATGGCAATGGACCCCGAGCTGTTCGCCGCATTTCGTGACGATCCAGCGGTTCGCCCCAAGGTCATCACCGAGCTGATTCGTTTCGCCACGCCTGAGGTCGGGGTAACGCGGATGACCCTCGAGGACTCAGAGGTGGCGGGCACCGTCGTGCCCGCAGGCTCGACGGTCTACCTATTGCTCGCATCGGCAAACCGAGACGAGCGTGTCTTTACCGACCCGGACACGTTCGATTACACCCGCTCGCCCGAAGAAGGGCCACAGCTGGGCTTTGCCGCTGGCCTGCATTCGTGCATGGGACAGCCGCTCGCGCGTCAAGAAGCCGAAACGATCTTGACTGCGGTAACCCAGGGATGCTCGCGAATCGAGCTTGCGGGCGAACCTGAATACAACAGCATTCAGCATGCGCGGCAATGGAAGACGCTGAATCTTCGACTCACCTTCTAGTTGGGTGGGTTACGAGGGCAGATAGTGCCCACAAGAGCCATCGGACTTGGTCGGCCGTGCGCCACGGTTCTAATGCACCGCTCGGTAACCCAGGACCCGGCACGGTGGACACTCTGTCAAGAAGATTCTCTTCGGTTTGCGACACATGGCCATTCGCTTCCGTGAGTGCACTCGGTCACACTTTAAATGGCCGCAGCTAACCCGTGACGCGCTAGTAGCGCCAGACCCTAGCCGGCGACCGGTCTTCGTGTCCGACACCCAACGAAGCAGAGGCGAATCGAATTGATTATCACTATCAACAAGCAACTCGGGTGGGAGCTCGCCGACCACCTCGGCCGACGTCTCAGCGCCAAGGAACGCACGGCTGTCTTCGCTGCCCTAGGCAGCGGCGATGACAGGTCAGCCATCCATCGCTTGATCCTCATTGCCGCAACGAATGATCATTTGCTCCCACCGACGATGACGAAGGACCTGAAGGATTGGGTCCACGCCCACGATGCGGAAGACATCTACGCACCTGCGCTGGCCCGAATCCAGGACACGCTCGAACTATGTCGCTGACTTTACACTGACCGGCGATGCGAAACTATCCGAAAGTTGTTCGACCGCTTCAAGTTCGGCTACTCCATGCGCTTCTCCAGCACGCTTTGAATCCTGCCGGCAGAACTATCATTTAGGTCACCCAAGTGTCCGACCGTTAACCAACTGATTCCTCCAGAAGGGCTGACCGGCAGCGTGTCCAGCGAATTGTCATCACCAGATTCCTCCAGCACAGAACACCACGACGGCAAGGCACGCCTCAGAGGCTCCATGGGGGTTTGGGGAATCGTCTTCATCGTCGCCGCATTCGCGGGCCCTCTCGGTGCGATGGGCGGCACGGTGCCGATCGGCATCAACGCAGGGAATGGGATTGGGCTCCCCACTACTTTCGTCGTGAGCACCGTCATCCTTCTACTGTTCTCGGTCGCCTACACCGCTCTGACTCCATATGTGCGTAACGCAGGTGCGTTCTACGCGTACATCGGTACGGGCCTGGGTCGACGGACTGGATTCGGAACCGCTTTCATGGCGTTGCTCGCCTACCTGGCTCTCCTGGTCGGGGTCTACGGTCTTCTCGGTTCCGGCATCACCGCGCTGCTCGCATCATGGGGCGCCGACGCTCCATGGTGGGTGGGGGCTTACGTGAGCATGGTCGCTGCCACTTTCCTGGGATTTCGCAACATCGACCTCTCGAAGAAAGTGCTCGGATCGCTACTGATTGCCGAAGTCGGAATAGTCCTGGCGCTGGATGCGGCTGTCGTAGTCAGCGGCGGAACCGACGAGGGGATGTCGAGCGGATTCACCGCACCGGAGGCCTTGCTATCGGGCGCACCCGGACTTGCATTGCTGTTCTGCTTCCTCAGCTTCCTGGGGTTCGAGGCAACGGCGGTGTTTCGTGACGAATGCCGTAACCCCAACCGCACGATTCCGATAGCGACGTATCTGGCTGTGACCCTTGTAGGTCTGCTCTACGTGGTGTCCACCTGGGCGCTGATTTCAGCGTGGGGCGACACCGAAGCAATCAGCATTGCCGCTACCGATCCGGGTTCGATGCTTCCTGGTGCCGTCGGGACCTACCTCGGTAGCACCGCGGAACATATCGTCCAGGTACTTTATGTGACAAGCCTGTTTGCGTGCTTGTTGTCCATTCAGAACGTGACTTCGCGATACGTGTTCAACATCTCTCAGCGAGGTGCGCTACCGGCAGTCTTGGGCATGCGTAACGAACGGCACGGTTCACCCTCCACCGCCTCGAACGTCGTGACAGCCATTGCTGCGGTCTTCGTATTGCTGGCGATCGTGATCGATCTGGATCCCGCAACTGAGCTCTACGCTTGGTTTGCCGGTGCTACCACGGTCGGTTTCATTCTTATGCTTCTCGGCACAACCGTGTCAGCCCTGATCTTCTTCGCCCGACGTCGACGCGCCGGACAACTCGAAGAGTCCGTTGTCCGAGTCATCGTGGCCCCAGCGATCGCCTTGATATGCCTCGTAGCAGTATTCGTCTTGGTCCTTCAGAATCTTCGGGAGCTCGTCGGTGGATCTCTACCAGTAGCGTGGGCCGTACTCGGCTTGCTCACTGCGGCCTTCGCTTACGGCTTCGTGGTAGCTACTCGCAAGCCAGGGCTGTCCCTCGACAACTAGTGTGCCGCTAGGGAACCTGGACGCTGTATTTGAAGCCGAGGTGAGAGTCTGTGAACCCGAGCCGTCGGTAGAAACGGTGAGCATCTGTGCGAGCTGCGTCGGACGTGAGCTGAACTAGGGACGCGTGGAGCTCGATTGCCGCACGTTCGACGACCCAGCGCATGAGAGCGTCACCGATTCCGACCGAACGTTCCTCGCTCGCGATGCGGACGGCCTCGACCAACAACCTAGTGCTCCCCCGGCGTGCCATTCCCGGGATGAGAGTGAGTTGAAGCATGCCCACGACAACGTTTTCCGGCCGGGCCAGGACCACCAACTCGTTTCCAGGGCTATCGGATATCTCGTCGAGCGCCTTCGCATACACCGGGTGATCGTCTGCGTTGGCGACGTCGCCGCGACCGGAACTGATCGGATCATCCGACAGAAGCCGCATGATGACTGGGACATCCTCCCGCGACGCCCGGCGAAGGAGCAGGTCGCCAGAGCGCGAGGTGACTGGGGTGGGGAGAGACAAACCAGTGAGCACGACTTCCATGGTCTCAGTGAGCCGACGCTGACTGGTCCGCGGGCCGGTCCCTGGCCTTCGACGGCAGACGAGGGCGCCGAAGACCTGCGCTTCGGAATGGCCTCGTGTCTTCACACTGACGTCGGTCCAATGGTGTTCTGGCCCGCGATTCGCCGCCCAGTCGCGCAATCCGTGACTACGGCAGTTTACCGGTGCCGATTCCGAGCGGCCCCGGATGACCGAGCTATGGTCGCAGTAGACCCTCTCCGAGTCGGCCGCGACAGACCACGCAATCTAAGAAGCTGTAGCAGTTCAGGATTGGAGCCGTCGGGCCAGATATGGTCCCGTGATGCTGCCCGGGGACGACGCGACTTCGGCGGGCGTCCCGGTGGCAACCACGGTGCCCCCGTTGTCGCCGCCGCCGGGACCGAGGTCGATGACCCAGTCTG